>DHPY01000087.1:93652-97343 GCA_002411015.1 Armatimonadetes bacterium UBA5352
CCTCCTCTCGACACATTATGCTGTGTGTGCCATTGGGTCGCCGTCTATGCCCTGAAGCCCTCGCTATCTATGCTCGTGCGGTACCTGATTCTGCTTCCTCCTCTCGATACCTCCTCGATGCTTAAGAAAACTTTGACTCCGGCAGATTGCCGCGATTGTCGTCATAAGGCACAAAAGGAAGCGGCGCCGTCATGAACTGGCGGCGCCGCTTGCACTGCGGGGATGAGGCGATCTCAGGCATTGTAGTCGAAGTACGGATGCGGATTGCCCGAGTTGTAGAGGTCCGAATGCTTCATCGCCTTCGCGTGCCCATCGGCGAAGCCCGCGTTCCCCATGCCGTTGTGGCGCTCGAGGAAGTTGAAGCCCGGGCGATCGTACACGGTGGCGTGGCTGCCCAATGGATATGCATAGCGGGAGTTATGCCTCTCGCCGCAGACATTGCAGTTCCTGCCATCGGGGTCGCACTGGAACGGGCCGGCCGTCGGTGGGTGCAGGCGGCCGAGGACGTTGTTGTCCTGGCACACGTCGCCCATGATCGCGATCTCGGCAGGCCGGAGGACGTCCGAAATATTGCGGCCGGCCTCGCTGCGGAAGATACCGGTATGGTAGCCATAGCTGAAGCTCTGGTAGCGCGAGGTCTCACTCCGCTTCACATCCGAACTTGGGCAGTTGAAGAGCTGGTAGTTCGCGATGTACGGCTGCACCATGAACTCGATCCCGCATGGGCCCAGCTCAACCGGCCTCGAGTACAGCATCGGGTACATCTCATCATAGTCCTGCGCATACATGAGGATACCGAGCGAGATCTGCTTGACGTTCGAGAGGCAGGAGCTGGCGCGGGCCTTCTCCCGTGCACGGGCGAAGACGGGGAACAGGATCGCCGCCAGAATGGCGATGATCGCGATTACGACCAACAACTCAATGAGCGTGAAGCCGCGCTTCATGGATACGGCTCCCTTCCCGACATGTGGTGGCACTCCAGTGTGAGGTTCCACCGCCCATTGCAGCGGACGTCCGCCGTACGCAAGAACGTTCTCTCTATCACGCGGGAGATCCCCCATTCCGTCAACGCAGCCTCGGAGACCCCCCACACCACCCCATTGCTCGCGGGGCAGGTATCGCGCGCGCCACGAGGAAGAGTCCGCGCTGACCGCAGCGGTCTGTCTGCAGCGCAGCGAGAGGGGCTCAGAGGCATGAGCGAGCGCATCAAGTGGCTCCGGACGGTCTACGAGGACGGGCGGCACAACGCGTTCACCGACATCCGCCTCTTCCGCGGGAGCTACTACGTCTGCTTCCGCAGCGCCACCTCGCACGGGAGCCTCGACGGGCAGATCCGCGTGATGGCATCGAGCGATCTGCGCGAGTGGCGGCAGGTTGCGCTGCTGTCCACGGCGCTCGATGACCGCGACCCGAAGATGGCGGAGTTCGGCGGCCGGCTGTGGGTGCTCGGCCCGACGCGCACGCCGAACTTCCCGGAGGAACTGCGCAGCGCATCGCGGCCGTACCACTTCCAGAGCGTCGCGTGGAGCAGCGCCGATGGTGAAAGCTGGTCGCCGGGCACGATCCTCGACCCGATCCACCACCGCTTCTGGCGCCCGCGCGAGCATGACGGGGCGATGTGGGTCGCGACGCATATGACCCATCCGCAGCACGGGCGCGAGGACTACGTGCCGCTGCTGCGCTCGACGGACATGCTGCGCTGGGAGGAGGTCTCGGTGATCCACGAGGGTCAACGCGCGAACGAGACGGACATCGAGTTCCTCCCGGACGGGACGCTGGTGGCCTTCGTGCGGCGCGAGACTGCCGGAGGCGCCGGGACGCCCCTCAAGACCTCGCGCCCGCCCCACACGCAGTGGGAGCAGCACGATCAGCCGCTCGATATTCGCGGCCCAATGCTCACGCAGGCCGAGGGCCGGCTCTACGTCGCGGGCCGCTACATGCAGCCGAAGAGCGAGGCCGAGGGTGGCGGGGCCTGGCGCGATACGCGCCTCTACCGCGTCGGCGATGACTGGCAGCTTGAGGAGCTTGCGGTGCTGCCTGCGCCTGACTACGCTCCCGAGCGCGCGGGCGACAACTCCTACTGCGGCGCACACTACCTCGGCAATGGCGAGATGCTGCTGAGCTACTACTCAGGCACCTCCGACCGCGCCGAGGTGTTCGTCGCGGCGATAGACATCAGCTAAGAGGGGAACATGCGCGGGATGCACACCGTCTTTCACACAGAGCCGCTTGCCTACACCGGCCACCAGCTTCGCTCGCACTGGATCTACGAGATCTTCGGCCTCCAGGGAGACGCGATCGTGGCCTTCCGCGGCCCCTGCCGGGTTGAGCTGAGCGAGATGGTGGATCGCGAGGACGCCTTCGCGGGCGCCGACATTCGGGCGGCTGAGATGCTGCACCTCATCGCCGAGCAGTTCGACCGCGATCTCACCCGCGCGGTGCTGCGCCAGCGCCTGTTGATCTGCATGATCGCGGAGCGCCTGCAATGGGTGCCGGGGATGCCGCTGCCTCGCCGCGATGGCGACGACCTCTACATCGGCGAGCGGAAGCTGACGGTCTCGATCGCGACCGTCTCGCCCGTCTCAACACTGATTCACGTCGGGATCAACGTGGATCCATCGGGCGCGCCCGTGGCGGCGGTCGGGCTGGCGGAGTGGGGGATTGACGTGGACGCGCTGGCGGAGGAGCTTCTGAGCGCCTACGCCACCGAGAATGCCGACATCTACCTTGCCACCTGCAAGGTTCGAGGAGTTCAGTAGCCGATGACAGTGGACGACAGGCGCTCCGATGACGCGCCTCCCGACGAAGAGGCCGTCGAAGCGGCTATCGAGGAGGCCGGCGAGAACGGCTTCAACGCCTACGTGGTGGCCCGTGAGGCCATCGAGGCGCAGTTCCGCGAGGAGCAGAGGATGGCAGAGGAGGCCGATATGAGCCTCCGGGCGCCTCTGCACGAGATCTTCACCTCCATCCAGGGCGAGGCGCTCTTCGCAGGAATGCAGCAGATCTTCATCCGCTTCTGCGGCTGCGATCTCGGCTGCCCGTGGTGCGATACACTCGACGCACGTGTCGAGCCTCCCGCGGAGGTCTGGTGCCAGGCCCGCCCGGGCGTGCGCGGCTTCACGATCCCCAACCCGGCGGCCGTCGAGGATGTGCTGGGCGTCGTCAAGCGCATCCTCAAGCACGATCGCGAGCACGCGATCCACTCGATCTCCCTCACCGGCGGCGAGCCGCTGATGCACCCGGAGTATGTCTCCGCGCTCGCGGCGACGCTGCGGCCGCTGGAGCTCCCGATCATGCTTGAGACCAACGGGCAGCGCCCCGATGACCTGCAGAAGGTGCTCGGGATGATCGACTGGGTGGCTGCCGACTACAAGCTCGACAGCTCCATGGGCCGGCCGATGGACGACGCCGCGCGCCGGGAGTTCCTCCGCCTCGCGCAGTACAAGCGGGTCTTCGTGAAGATCGTGCTCACCGACCAGGCAACGGAGGAGGAGCTCGAGGAGGTCTACGCGCAGATTGCCGCCGTGGACCCGGCCTGCCCGGTCTTCCTGCAGCCGGTGACGGCGACCGCCGGCGCGAGACCGCCCGGCGGCCTTGAGCTGATCCGCTTCCGCGCGATAGCCATGAAGCGCCTGCGCGACGTGCGCGTCATGCCGCAGATACACAAAGTGCTTGGACTCAAGTGATGGGA
>DHPY01000087.1:97511-99250 GCA_002411015.1 Armatimonadetes bacterium UBA5352
ATGGGACGGCAACGGCGGGAATTGGCTATCCGTGGCGCAGGCTTCCAGCCTGCGGTCGTCTGCTGTTGCCGTATCCGTTCCGTAGCGACGGGCTTCCAGCCCGTCATCCGTGGATCCGAACAGGTATCAGATGAAGATCGGAATGACGACCACGATTCCAGTTGAGGCGGTCCTCGCCGCCGGGCACGAGCCGGTGGACCTCAACAACATCTTCATAGCGAGCCCCGACGCAGCCTCGATGGTCGCGCAGGCCGAGATGGACGGCTACCCGCGCACCGCCTGCGGCTGGATCAAGGGCATCTACGCCGCCACGCTCCGCTCGGGCATCGAGGCCGTCATCGCGGTCACGCAGGGCGACTGCGCGCAGACGCACGCGATGATCGAGACGCTCAGCGAGACCGGCGTGCGCATCATCCCCTTCGCCTACCCCTACGATCGCGATGAGGAGCTTCTGCGCCTGCAGATCGAGCGCCTCTGCACCCACCTCGGCGTCACCTGGGCGCAGGCCGAGGAGCAGCGCGAGCGCCTCAGGCCGATCCGCGCGAAGGTCGCCGAGATCGACCGCCTCACCTGGCGCGACGGCCTTGTCAACGGGCGGGAAAACCACTATCATCAGGTCTGCTGCAGCGACTTCAATGGCAATCCGGAGCGATTCGAGGCAGAACTTGACGACTTCCTCGCGATGGCGCGGCAGCGCACAGCGCGCAGAGGAGTCGTCCGGATCGGCGTCGCGGGCGTCCCGACCATCTACAGCGATCTCTACGAGTTCGTCGAGGGGCTCGGCGCCAGCGTCGTCCTGAACGAGATCCAGCGCCAGTTCACCATGGCCGACTGCCTCGACTGCGACCTGCTGGAGCAGTATCGGCGCTACACCTACCCATATCAGCTTGCGGGGCGACTGGACGACATCCAGAGGCAGATTGACCTGCGCGGCATCGACGGCCTGATCCACTACACCCAGGCCTTCTGCTTCCGGCAGATCCAGGACCTGCTGCTCAAGCGCCACCTCAAGCTGCCGGTGCTCACCATCGAGGGAGAGGCTCCCGCGCGGCTGGACGCGCGTACGCGCCTGCGCCTTGAGGCCTTCGTCGAGACACTCGTCGCGCGGAAACGGCACTGACGGCGTCGGAGCGGCCCGCACCGCCGCCTGCGCCCTGAAAGTAGCACGATTCAGCAGCACAGCGAAGTCAAGTGAGGTGAGTCAGATGCGCACCACGAGAACGCTTCCGGCGATCGCCCTGCTGATCTGCCTGGTCGCGACCGGGGCCCTGGCACAGGAGTACATGGGGCCGAGACTGGATGGCACCGTGACGCTTCGCGGCGGCCAGCAGGTAAGCGGCGTGATCCTCACCGCGCAACTCGGGATCGTTGACGGCGCCGAGATCGGCTCCCGCCTGCGCGACGGCGGCTACATCGCGGTCAAGGTCAACGGTGACGAGCGACGCGTGAACGCCGGCGATATCGCCGCGATAGACGTCGTCTGGTCGCAGACCGGCACCGAGACCGACCCGAAGTGGAAGATCACCTCGATGGCCGTCACCACCCGCGAGGGTGAGGTCGTCACAGGCCAGCCCGCATGGCTCGTGCATGCCACTTCGCTGATCGTCGAAGGCGCGGACGGCACCCAGCAGAAGGTTTACGCGTTCCCGATGGCGGGCAGCAACTTCTCGCCCGACAACCTCATGAGCCACATCGACCTGGCTCCGGTGGCAGCGCCGGCAGAGGCTGCACCCGCTGAG
>DHPY01000086.1:0-1847 GCA_002411015.1 Armatimonadetes bacterium UBA5352
CTTTCTGAACATAACCGGAAAGCCCGCCCCTCCTGATTGGGCGGGCAGGGAAGCCCGCCCCTCCTGTCTACAGCGTGGGCTTGTCGGCGACCTCGCCCTGCTCGCGGGCGCGCTGGCGGAGCAGCAGCGAGTTCACCGCGTTCAGGTAGGCCTGTGCGCTCGCCTGGATCACGTCGAGGTCTGCGTCCTGCCCCACGGCCTCCTCTGCGCCGATACGCACGCGGATCGTCGCCTCACCCAGCGCGTCCTGGCCCTTCGTGATGCTCCGCACGCTGTAGTCGGCCATCTCGAGGTCGGGCATGCCAACCGCGTTGCGGATCGCGTCGGTGATCGCGTCCACCGGCCCGTTGCCCTGGCCGACCTGCGTGACGCTGTCACCGTTGCGGCGCAGGACCACCAGGCCCATCGGCTCGAGGTTCGTGCCGGTCGCGACCTGCACGCGCTCGAGGTGCCAGACCTCCGGCATCGCCTCGGTCGCCTGCCGCATGATCACGTAGAGGTCCTCATCGTAGACCCGCTTCTTGCGGTCCGCGACCGCGAGGAAGCGCTGGTAGACGTCCTCGATCTCCTCGTCGGGCACCCCGAAGCCGAGCTTCTCGAGCCGGCTGCGCAGGCCGTGCTTGCCTGAGCGCGGGCCGAGCGTGAAGACGGACTCGCTGAGGCCCACGTCCTCGGGCCGCATGATCTCATAGGTCTGGCGGTCCTGGATCATCCCGTGCTGGTGGATCCCCGCCTCGTGGGCGAAGGCGTTCGCGCCGACGATCGCCTTGTTCGGCTGCACCACGAAGCCGGTGAGCCTCGAGACCATCCGCGAGGTGCTCATGATCTCCTGTGTCCTGATCTGCGTGTCCGCCTCGAACTCGTCGGTGCGGGTGCGCAGAGCCATGACGATCTCCTCGAGAGACGCGTTGCCCGCGCGCTCGCCGATGCCATTGATCGTGCACTCAACCTGCCCCGCGCCGGCGCGAACCGCCGCGAGGGAGTTCGCCACCGACAGCCCGAGGTCATCATGGCAATGCACCGCGATGACCGTGCCGCCGATATTCGGCACGTTCTCGAAGAGGTAGCTGATCGTCTCGTACATCTGCCACGGCGTCGCGTAGCCGACGGTATCCGGAATGTTGACGGTGTTCGCGCCCGCCTCGATCACGGCCTCGACGACGTCGCGGAGGTACTCCAGCCGGGTGCGCATGGCGTCCTCGGCGGAGAACTCGACGTCATCGCAGAGGCTGGCGGCGAGCGTTACGGCGTCCACAGCCATCTTCAGCACCTCGCCCTCCGTCTTCCCGAAGCGCTTCTCCACATGCACCTTGGAGGTTCCGATGAAGGTGTGGATGCGCGGCTTCCGCGCGTGCTGCACGGCCTCCCAGCAGCGCTCGATGTCCTTGGGCAGCGCTCTGGATAAGCCGGCGATCGTCGGCCCTTCGATCTCCTGGGCGATGGCCTTAACCGACTCGAAGTCCTCGGGGGAGGAGATCGGGAAGCCGGCCTCCATGACGTCCACGTTCAGGCGCGCGAGCTGGCGTGCGAGCTGGATCTTCGCGCTGTGGTCCATGGAAGCGCCGGGAGCCTGCTCGCCGTCGCGCAGTGTCGTGTCGAATATGCGGATTGTCCTGGGCATTTGCGTGTCCTCCTGCGTTCGATGCGTGACGTGCGCGTGCTCGTGCCGGGGCTCGGCGCGGGAGGGTGGCGGCACGGGGCCATCCGCCCGCTGCGGCAGGAAGAGATCAAGGTCAGGATCGTCCAATGCGGCCACCTCCTTTGTTTGCTTTATCAGCAACGGCGGGAATTGGCAATGGCGATGGGCAATCGGGAACGGCTAACTGCGCCGTCCCGTGGTGCGGATG
>DHPY01000086.1:2160-38586 GCA_002411015.1 Armatimonadetes bacterium UBA5352
CGTGGTGCGGATGCGCCCATCAGCCGTTCCCAATTGCCAATTTGCCAACTGCCAACTGCCGCCGTCCCGCCGTTAGCTGAGAACGCAAAAAGCCTCCGTCTCAATAAGAGACGGAGGCAGTGTATGCTGTCCGCGGTACCACTCTTGTTGACCGCCGATGGCGGCCCTCTTAGTCCGGCGCGGCGAGTTCTCGGTTGCCCGGACGGCCTGCAGCCACGCTGCGGCCCTCGCGATGCCGTCCTCAGGGTAACGGTCGAGGTCTCCGGCGCCACCTACTGAAGCGGCGGGGCATCATGCCTCGCCGGCTCGTTCCGCGCGCGACTCGGGGGCCAGTTCAGCGTTTGGCGGCGATCCCCTTCCAGCCTGGGCCACATCGGCCACCGGGGGCTCTCTCTATAGCCACTTCCGCGCCTACTACTCCCCTTCGCAGTCTTTGGAGCGCATATCCATGCGCCTGCGTCCGATTGTGCGGGCATTGTAGCGGGATGGCGGGGGGTCTGTCAAGGCCCCGCCGGGGCGCCCTATCCGCCGCCGTTCGGAGTGACGGCCTCGTGCGCGGCCAAACGTTGGCGCTCCCGCGCGAGGTTGACGTGGTAATTCGCCTCAAGACGGGCCCAGAAGCCTGCGGTCATCCCGAGAGCACACTCTAACTGCAGAGCCGTCTCGGGCTCAATGCGCTTCCTCGCGTTGATGATCTGGCTGATCGTGCTCTCGGGGCGACCCATCCTACGTGCGAGCTCGGCCTGGGCAATCCCAAGCTCCTCAAGGAACTCCCGAATCGTCTCCCCGGGCGGCACGGCGTAATCGGGGCAGAAGCGCTCATCATCCATCATGGCAATCCGTCACCTCCTTCAGACTGACCGCAGTGTACCAGCATCTGGCGCAGGGGTAAAGAGCACCCGCACGGAGCAGTCGCGTCAGCCTCCGGCAGGTCCCTCGCCCCTGGTCGTCGAAGGGTTTACTGGTATGCGTACCCCCGAGCCGAGACGCTATCGCCGACTGGTCGCGCCGGAGGGCCTCCTGGCGTTTGAGGTCGCTATCGGCGAGACCGACCTGATGGTCATGGCCGAGCGCGATCTGCGCGCAGAGGCCCGTCTTGCCGCGCGCGAGGCCCGCAGGCAGATCGAGAGCCATGCGGCACTGCATCCGGAGTTCCTCGGCGCGCGCCGGCCACTGCCGCAGCCGCCGCACACCCCTGCGCTGGTCGCAGCCATGTACGCAGGCGCGCGCGTAGCGGGAACCGGTCCGATGGCCGCGGTGGCGGGCGCGATCGCAGAGCATGTTGCGCGAGCGCTCGCGGAGCGCAGCAGCGAGGTCATCGTCGAGAACGGTGGCGACCTCTTCGCGATCACGCGCGCAGAGCGGTTGATCGCGGTAGTGGCGCCCGGGTCGCCGCTTGACGGGCGTATTGCCCTCGCCCTGCCGCCGGGCGAGCGCGCGGTCTGCACCTCCTCGGGCACCGTCGGCCACTCCGCGAGTGGGGGGCGCGCCGATGCGGTGGTGATAGCGGCCGCGGACGGGGCACTCGCCGATGCGGTGGCCACCGCAACGGGCAACCGCGTCACCTTGCCAGAGGACGTGCAGGGGGCCGTAGAGTGGGCGCGCGAGCACCAGGGAGTACAGCATGTCCTGATCATCTGCGGTGAGACGCTCGGGGCATGGGGTGAGCTGGAGCTAAGGCGCATTCCGTAGGCCACGGGGCCGATCATTGGTGGGAGGGTTGCTCGTCGAGATGATCATCATGGTGGAACGGATGCGCTGCCGGGCGGGGGGGTCGGGGTGATGGCTGAGGGTCTGGGATACGGCCTCCTGCTCAGCCTGTTCGCGGGGCTGGCAACGACTGTAGGCGCCGCAATCGCCTTCGTCGTGCGCGACTTCACCAACCGTATGCTCGCTCTGCTGCTTGGCTTCGCCGGCGGCGTGATGATCGCGGTGTCATTCCTCGAGCTGTATGTGGGCGCGCAGGAGGAGGTTGGCGCCGTATGGGCGGCGATTGCCTTCTTCACCGGCTTCATCGCCATCTTCCTTATAGACGTGCTCATCCCGCATTCCTATGAGACCGAGCAGGGCGCGGACAGGAGCGCGAACCTCAAGCGCGCCGGGATGCTCACGGCAATCGGTATCGCCATCCACAACTTCCCCGAGGGGTTGGTCGTGCTCTCCGGCGCCGCGAAGTCGCCCGAGCTCGGCACGATGCTGGCAATCGCGATCGCGATGCACAACATCCCGGAGGGGATAGCGGTCGCGGTGCCGATCGCGGCGGCAACAGGGAAGCGCTCGCAGGCGTTCTGGATCTCCTTCGTCTCCGGCCTCGCGGAGCCGCTCGGGGCAGCGCTCGGTGCGCTGGTGCTGATGCACGTCATGACACCGATGGTCACCTCACTGATGCTCGCCGGTGTCGCCGGCCTCATGGTCTTCATCAGCCTCGACGAACTGCTCCCGACCGCGCACTGCTATGGCGAGGAGCATGCAGCAACACTCGGGGCGCTGGCAGGAATGGCGGTGATGGTCACCACGCTGATCGTCCTGTAGGCGCCGTCCCGCACATGAATCCAGCCCGGGAGTCCGGCGTATCGCACACACGGGCGATTCCTTGACCGGCCTCGACAGTTCCACTATAATGTCCAACGCGGGAGGCCCTGTCGGGCTCTCCCGCACGCGTGCCTCGCAGGCCGCTCCGAGGGTGCAGGGCGCGTGGGTGGACAGGTTGATGGGCGACGGCACTATTCCTGCAGCATTATCTGACTGGAGACTGCGGTCGGCGGGGCCCACGGGGCCATTTGGATGGCACGGCTCCGACGATACCCCCATCTCACCACGAAAGGGGTCGTCCTATGCCCAATGAGGAGCGGAACGACGAGTTGGTTGACGAAACCTCCGATGCGGAGGAGAAGGACGAGGAATACACCTACACAGACAAGCCCAGGGCCTCCGGCGGCGGGAGCGCCGGGATCTGGGTCATCATCATCCTCGTCATCATTGCTCTGATCGGCCTCGGGATCTACCACTGGGTCAGCAGCGAGCAGGCCAAGCGGCAGGCCGAAGAGGAGCAAAGGGCGCGTGTGCGGGAGCAGCAGCTTAGCCTGATCGCCGCGGACCTCCCGGAAGCCGAGGCGGCGCTGGCCGACGGCGACATCGACGCGATGGTCGAGAAGCTGCAGCAGATGGACCAGAAGCTGCAGATCCTCGCCGCCGCCGCGAACAGCGCCGGTGACACCATCGAGGCCGCGCGCATCTCGAGCATGCGCGCTCCCGTCCAGGACGCCATCAAGTCACTGAACCCGATCTACGAAGAGATCCAGCAGAAGCGCGAGGAGCTCGCCGCACTTGAGACGGAGCTCTCGACCACCGCGCAAACCAGTCTCGCTTCCGTGCGCGCGAGGTTCGGTGGAGGCTCCGGCGCGGCAACGGGCGATGCAGGAGCCGCAGCACCCACGGAGGAGGCACCGGCCGCTGAGGGTGCGCCCGCGGCCGAGAGTGAGGCCGCCGAGGGAGCCACTGCCGAGGTGGAGGCGCCCGAGAACGCGCCCGTGCAGCCTGGCGAGGCGCCAGCGGAGCCGGCCGCTCCCGAGGCGGGGGCGGCCCCCGAAGCCGCGCCTCCCGCGGGCCCCGCAGCGGTTGAGCCCGCAGCGTAGCTGAAGCAGGACGATCTGCTGCGGCCGGGCACGGTGCCCAAGACCGCGCCCGGCCGCTACTCCGAATCGGGGACTACCCCGTATTCGCCGTTGACGCACTGATGGTCGAAGAGCGTGTACCGTGGCAGAGGATTGCTGGGCCTGGCGATGCGCCCCCACCATCCCGATGCACCTCCGAGGATAGGCAATAGATGAGTTCTGCGAGCAAGAAGGCTGCGTCACTGATCGCGAAGCTGCGGGCGAAGAGCGCGACCTCCCGGGATTCGGTGCTATCCGAGCTGGTAGAGCTGGGGGCGGACGCCGTCGAGCCGCTCATGGAGGCTCTCGACCACAAGGACTACAAGGTTCGGATGGCTGTAGCGGCGGCGCTGGGGCAGCTTGGTGACAAGCGAGCCATCCCCCCGCTGATCGGGGCGCTCAGTGATTCGAGCAAGAACACACAGGAGGCGGCCGCCATCGCCCTTGCCGCGATCGGCGGGAGCGCCGTTCCTGCGCTGCTGGACGCACTGATCGGCAGCGATCAGGCCGCCCGCAAGTGGGCGGCAGAAGCCCTCGGCAGCATCGGCGACACCTCCGTCGCGCAGGAGCTCATGAAGCGGCTCAATGACCCCAACATCGAGGTGCAGCGAGCCGCCGTAACCGCCCTGGGTGACCTGAAGAGCAAGCGCGCCATCGACCCTCTGATAGTCGTGCTGCGCGAGGACAACGTGGACCTCGCGAAGGCCGCTGCGGAGGCGCTGGGGAAGATCCGCAGCGAGATCGCGATTGAGCCGCTGATCGATGCGCTGGGGTCACCGAGCGTGGATGTGCGCAAGGCCGCCGCGAGTTCACTCCAGCGCGTTGGCGTGGCCGCCGTCCCGAAACTCATCGAGGCGGTGCGCGCCGGCGACCAGGTCATGCGACGCTGGGGCGTTGAGGTGCTCGGCGAGATCGCTGATGAGAGCGCGCTCGAGATGCTCATCGAGTCGCTGGACGATGCGGACGAGCGCGTGGTGCGCTACGCGGCGGTCGCACTCGGCCGGCTCGGCAAGGAATCCAGCATCAAGTACCTCGAGCCGCTGCTCGACCACGAGAACAAGGACATCCGCTACGCTGCCGTGGAGGGCCTCTCCGGCACCTGCAGCTACAAGGCCGTGGACGCGGTCGCGCGCTGCCTCACGGATACCGACTGGGTCGTCCGGATGACCGCGGCCTGTGGGCTCGGCGTCATCGCCTCGCGGACCTGCGTGGATCCGCTGCTCGACGCCCTCAAGGACAGTGAGTGGAGTGTGCGCAGACACGCCGCGCTCTCCCTCGGGCGCGTGGGCATCAAGAAGCGCGCGGTTGAGGCGCTGATCGACCTGCTCGACGACCCGAAGGAACTCGTCCGCAGCGGCGCCGCGCAGGCGCTGGGCGATCTTGACGCCGAGGAGGCCATCCCGAGGCTCGAAGAGATGCTCGATGACGACGACCCCAAGGTCGTGGCCGCCGTTGAGGATGCGCTCATGAAGCTTGGTGTTGAGTTGGAGTAGGGGCGGCAGTTGTCAGTTGCTGGTTGTTAGTTGCCAGTTGTCCGCTCTGAGCAGTAGCTGGTAGCTGCTACGCGCGGCCCGGGAGACCGGGCCGTTACTCTGTACGGGGATGCCCGCGCCGGCTGGCCTGACTTGCGTTTTGAGACCTGCTGTCGTATAATCGCCGATGCCGCCTGTCGGGCCTGAGGCGGCGCATTCCGCCGCCCATGGAGAGCCTGAGGGCGGTTGCAGAAGGGGCTGATCCACCTTGAGGCGTCTGCTCGTGATCTGCTGTGGCGCCGCACTCGTCATGTTGATCGGCTGCGAGAAGACCACTCCGACCGGCGCGCCGATCACCCTCACTCCCCCGACCGGGCAGGCAGGTACGCAGATGTCGCCCGAGCAGGAGCAGCTCCTGAACAAGCTCGAAGAGAAGCTCGACGAGCTTGAGAAGCAGGGCATGTCCTTCGAGGATGCGCTCGACCGCATGAAGGAACAAGAGCGCGCAGCGGCAGGGCCTCCGGACCTCGTGAAGGACCTCTGGCCGGCGCAGCGCGTGCTCGGTGACGCCATCGAGGCTGCCCGGTCGCAGAAGTCGGCGGAAACCACCGCCGCCCTCGACCGCCTGGTTGGGCTTGCGGCGGCGATCACCGGCGATCTGCCGGCCTCTGAGATCGCCGTGCACTGCGAGCGAGCACTGGCATATCTGAGCCAGAATGCGCTAGACGAGGCCGGGGTCGAGATGGGCATGGCCTACCGCGTCGCCGACACGACGAAGTTCTCGACGCTGCTCCCGGAGGGCGTCATCCCGCTGATCCAGAACAACGCGCGCGGCCAGATCTCCGCCGGCCGACCGCGTGAGGCCACCGACGTTGTGCTGACGATCCTGCAGAAGTGCCGCGAGCACAACAGCCTGGGACGGCTGCGGAAGATAGACGACGCCATCGCAGGCGCCTACGCCGGCGTTGAGCGCGGGGCGTGGGCGGTCGTCGAGGCCGAGCTGTATGAGGCCGACCGCGAACTCAACGATCTCGCCGAGTCGATCCGGCCTGAGCGCTGGGACCTGACGACGGGCGAGTACAATGAGGAAGGGACCACGGGCACTACTGAGCCGGGAGCCGAGGGCGCTGCTGCGACGGAGCAGCCCGCAACCGCTGAACCGGGCGCCGCGGCACAGCCGGGCACGGCCACACAGCCCGGGGCGACCGCCCAGCCTGGCGCCGGAGCAGCGGCGGCCGGCACGCCATCCGGTCAAGGCGCGCCGACGACTGCCGCCGCGCCCACAACGCCCCAGGCACCGGCAGCGGGGAGCCAGCCCGCCCCCGCTCGCCGGAGAGGACCGCGGGGCGCGCGCTGAGGGCCCGTCACGACGGGGCCACACCATGATGACACCCGCGCGGGCCGGCACCACTGCCGGCCCCGCTCATTGACGGTTCGTGATCCGTACCGCCCGCCTCACCCGGCGAACCGCCGTGCGGCAGTACGCACCATTCACGAGACAGGGGCGCCATGAGCGACCGCACACCTGAGTTCGTTCACCTGCATGTCCACTCCGAGTACAGCCTGCTCGATGGAGCCGCCGCCCTGTCCAAGCTCCCACCGCGTGTGGCTGAGCTTGGCATGCCCGCGGTGGCGCTCACCGATCATGGCGTCATGTACGGCACGATCGACTTCTACAAGGCCTGCCACGATGCGGGCGTGAAGCCGATCCTCGGCTGCGAGGTCTACGTCGCGCCGCGAACCCGGTTCGACAAGGAGAACCGCGACCGCTCCGCGCACCACCTCGTGCTGCTGGCCGAAGACGACCAGGGCTACCGGAACCTCGTGGCGCTGGCCTCCCGCGCCTCGCTGGAGGGCTTCTACTATAACCCGCGCGTCGACTTCGAGCTGCTCAGCGAATACCACGAGGGCCTGATCTGCCTCACCGCCTGTCCGCAGGGAGAGCTGTCCAAGCTCGTCGCGGGCGATGACGACGAAGGCGCGCGGCAGTTCATCGAGCAGTACCGGCGGCTCTTCGGGCCCGAGAGCTTCTTCATCGAGATCCAGGACCACGACCTGAAGATCGAACGCGACACGATGCCGCGGGTGATCGAACTGGCTCGCCAGATGGGCGTGCCGCTCGTAGCGACGAACGACGTGCACTATCTGAAGCAGGAGGACCATCGCTATCAGGACGTGCTGGTGTGCATCGGCACGAACAAGCTCGTCAGTGACCCCGACCGGATGCGGATGGACACCGAGGAGTTCCATCTGAAGTCCCCGGAGGAGATGGCGCGGCGGTTCGGGGACTACCCGGATGCCCTGAGCAACACGGTCGCGATCGCCGAGCGCTGCAACGTCACCCTCGAGCTTGGGAAGCTGCGGCTGCCGAACTACGACGTGCCGGAGGGCCATACGCTGGACAGTTTCCTGCACGAGAAGGCGCTGGAGGGCCTGCGCCAGCGGCACAACTGCGCGGAGGGCCAGGAGGCGCCCGCGGAGGCGGTGGCACGGCTCGAGTATGAGCTGGATGTCATCCGCCAGAAGGACTACTCCGGCTACTTCCTGATCGTCGCGGACCTGTGCAACGAGGCGCAGCGGCGCGGGATGCTCATCGGCCCGGGGAGAGGCTCCGCGACCGGCTCGCTGGTCGGGTACTGCCTCGGGATCACGCAGCTTGACCCGATGAAGCACGGTCTGATCTTCGAGCGGATGCTCAACCCGGACCGTGAGAGCCCGCCCGACATTGACCTCGACTTCCCGGATGACCGGCGGCAGGAGATCATCGAGTACTGTAAGCAGAAGTGGGGCGAGGACCACGTCGCCCAGGTCATCACCTTCAACACGCTCGGGGCCAAGCAGGCCGTGCGGGATGTCGGGCGCGCGATGAATGTCGAGCTTGACCGCGTGGATACGCTGGCGAAGCTGATCCCCGGTGGCGCCTCGATTGCCGAGGCGAAGGAGGGCGTAACGGAGCTGCAGCGGCTGATGGCCGAGGACGAGGAGCTTGCGGAGGTGCTGGAGGTTGCCGAGCACCTCGAGGGCCTCGCGCGACACTGCTCCGTGCACGCCGCCGCGGTGGTGGTCTCCGATGAGCCCCTGATCGGCAAGGTGCCGGTGCAGCGCGACAAAGACGAGTCGATGCCGGTCACGCAGTACTCCATGAAGCCGGTGGAGGCGGTCGGGCTGGTCAAGATCGACTTCCTCGGCCTCAAGACGCTGCAGGTCGTGGACAAGACCTGCGAGTTGGTGCGCCGGCGGCATGGCGTTGAGATCGACCCGCTGAAGCTGCCGCTTGATGACCGCAAGACCTACGAGATGCTCAGCGAGGGCGAGACGGACGCGGTCTTCCAGGTGGAAAGCGAGGGCATGCGCCGGATCCTCCGCCAGCTCAAGCCGGACAAGTTCGAGAACATCATCCAGATGATCGCGCTCTACCGCCCCGGCCCGATGGCCTACGCCGACACGATGTGCGAGCGGCGGCACGGAGCGGAGATCGTCTACAAGCACCCGGACATCGTGCCGATCCTGGAGGAGACCTACGGCGTCCTGCTCTACCAGGAGCAGGTCATGCGCACCGCGTCCGAACTTGCCGGCTTCACCATGCCGCAAGCGGAACTGATTATGCGCGCCATGGCGAAGAAAAACCAGGCGCAGATGGAGAAGATGAAGCCGCTCTTCATCGATGGCTGCGTCGGGCGAGGCATTGAGCGCGAGGCTGCCGAGAGCATCTTCCAGGACATGGAGACGTTCTCCAACTACGGCTTTAACAAGTCGCACTCGACCGGCTACGGGCTGGTCGTCTACTGGACCGCCTACCTGAAGGCGAACTACCCCGCCGAGTACATGGCCTCGCACCTGACGACCGTCATGGACTCGAGCGAAGAGGTCGCGAAGTACGTGAGCGCCTGCCAGGGCATGGGGCTGGAGGTGCGCCCGCCGTCGGTGAACCACTCGCAGGCGGAGTTCTCCGTGGATGATGAGGGCGCGGTGGTCTACGGCTTCGCGGCGGTGAAGAACATCGGCCGCAACACGGGCGAGGCGATCCAGCACGAGCGCGAGGAGGGCGGCCCGTTCAGGAGCCTCTCGGACTTCTGCGCGCGCGTCTCAAGCAAGGAGGTCCCGATCTCCACGCTCGAGACGCTGATCAAGGCCGGTGCATTCGATGAGTTCGGCGACCGGGCGGCGCTGCTGCTGGCTGCGCCGGCCGCGCACTCAGCGGGGCAGAAGCGCCGGGCCGACCGCGAGATCGGGCAGAACTCGCTCTTCGGCGGGCTGGATGACGATTCGGCAGCGGTGGACGAGATCCCGCTGCCGAACGTGGACCCGATGCCCGACCGGCAGAAGCTCGACTTCGAGAAGGAGCTTCTCGGCGTCTGGGTGAGCGAGAACCCGCTGCTGAAGGCACAGGAGAAGATCGCGCGCAGCACCAACGCGCGACTCTCGGAGCTGACGGAGTTCCCGGACGGGCAGGAGCTTGTGGTGGGCGGGCTGATCCGCAACTTCAAGGTGCATACCACGAAGAAGGGCGACCAGATGTGCTTCTTCACCCTCGTGGACAGCGACGCGGAGGTCGAGATCACGGTCTTCCCGCGGCTCTTTGAGGAGCGCCGGGAGATCATTGAGGACGACCGGATCGTCATCGTTACCGCGAAGCTGGAGCTGCGCACGCGCATGGGCGCGGGCGGCGAGGAGGTCGAGGAGGCGCGGATGCTCGCCAATCGCATCACGCCGATCGAGACCGCCACGAAGCTCTCCGACGCGCGCGTGCGCGAGGCCGACGCGGGTCGCGAGCGCAAGGGCCAGCAGCGTGAGGCCGCGCGTCTGGCCGCCAACCCACCGCGGATGTGCGTGCGGCTGGCACCCGGCTGCGACTGCGGGAGCGTCATCGAGGCGCTGCGCCGGGCGCTCTACGATCACCCGGGGATGATGCCGGTCTCCGTGATCGTGCCCGGGCCGGGCGGCGATCGCGTCGTGAAGCTCGGCGCATCGTGGACGGTTGACAGTGACAACGGCTTCGCTGACTTCATCCGCGGATGCTCGTGGGTGGATGAGGTGGAGATCCGGCGCAACTGAGACGTGCGGGAGCGAG
Organism: Armatimonadetes bacterium UBA5352; assembly: GCA_002411015.1. Classification (GTDB taxonomy): domain Bacteria; phylum Armatimonadota; class Zipacnadia; order Zipacnadales; family UBA5352; genus UBA5352. The sequence continues at coordinate 12,357 of DHPY01000086.1, forward strand.
GTGCACCTGCCCTGTCTGACCTGATCGGCGTAGTAGACGGCCGCACGAACCTGCCGGCGTGCCTCAGTGAGCTGCGCGAGCGGCGGCTGCGCCGTCAGCCCGCGCACATCGAGCAGGCCACGCGCGAGATCGTTGACCGCGTCGCGGCTGAGGGCGACGCGGCCGTCATCGAGTACACGCGGCGCTTCGACTGTGCGACCTTCGACGCCGATCAGATGATCGTGCGGCCGGAGGAGACGATGGCCGCCTACGATGAGGCGCCGGACGACTGGGTGCGGGCCTTCCGCCGCGCGCGCGAAAACGTGCTGGCCTACCACGAGCGGCAGATGCCGCGCTCGTGGCTCGAGGAGTTCGACGGGATGATGATGGGCGAGCGCGTGCGGCCGGTCGCCTCGGCTGGCGTGCATGTGCCCGGCTTCAGCGCGCCGCTGTTCGCGACCGTCGTGATGTCCGTCGAGCCTGCGAAGGCCGCGGGGGTCGAGCGCATCTGCATCGCGACGCCGCCGCGCAAGGACGGGACGATCGACCCGCTGGTGCTGGTGGCCGCCGCCGAGTGTGGAGTGGATGAGATCTACCGCTTCGCGGGCGCGCAGGCGGTGGCAGCGCTGGCCTTCGGCACTGAGACAGTCGAGCCCGTGGCGGTCATCGTCGGCCCGGGCAACCCCTACGTGACCGCCGCCAAGCGCATCGTCTACGGGCTCGTCGGGATAGACAACCTTGCGGGCCCGAGCGAGTCGATGATCATCGCCGACCGCCACGCGGACCCCGCGTGGATCGCCGCCGACCTGCTCGCACAGGCCGAGCACACCGGCGACAACACGGTGGTGCTGGCGACCGATTCGCCGGAACTTGCGCGGGCGGTTGAGGCTGCGGTGGCGCGCCAGACCGAGCGCCTGCAGCGCGCGGAACTGATCGCGCAGTCGCTCGGCGAGCACGGGATGATCGCGCTCGTCGGCGATCTCGCCGATGCCGCGCGGCTTGCGAACGAGCTTGCGCCGGAGCACCTGCAACTGTGCGTGCGGGAGCCGCTCGCGCTGCTTGAGCTGGTGGAGAACGCGGGCGCGATCTTCCTCGGGGAGCTGGCGACGGTGCCGCTGGGCGACTACGCCGCGGGCCCGAGCCACGTGCTCCCGACCGGAGGCGCGGCGCGCTTCTCATCCGGGCTGTCTGTGCGCGATTTCCTGAAGCGATCGTCGCTCCTGTATGCGACCGCGCGAGGCTTCGGACGGCTGGCGCAGGACGTGGAGCTGCTCGCCGCGGCGGAGGGCCTCGATGCCCACGCGGCGGCGGTCAGGCTGCGACGCAAGGCGGGCTTCGGCCCGGAGGACCGGGAGGAGAGCTGAGCATGAACGAGGGCATGCAGCCACGCGTCGCGACCATCGAGCGCAACACGAAGGAGACTCAGATCGAGCTGACGCTGAACCTCGATGGCTGCGGGGAATCGCAGATCGAGACCGGAGTGGGCTTCTTCGATCACATGCTCACGCACATCGCGCGGCATGGCCTCGTCAACCTGACGGTGAAGGCCACCGGCGACGTGCACGTGGACTGCCACCACCTCGTGGAGGACGTCGGCATCGTCCTCGGCTCGGCGATCGCGGCGGCGGTCGGCGACAAGGCCGGCCTCGTCCGCTACGGCATGGCCGCCTGCCCGATGGACGAGGCGCTCGTGCTCGTGAGCCTCGACCTCAGCGGCCGGCCGTGGTGCCGGTGCGCGCTGGACTTCCCGACTGAGCGCGTCGGGGAGTTCGACCTTGAGATGGTGCGCGAGTTCTTCGTGGCCGTCGCGAGCAACGCCGGGATGGCGCTGCACGTGGTGCAGCAGTCCGGCACGAACTCGCATCACATCGCCGAGGGCGCGTTCAAAAGCTTCGCGAAGGCGCTCGACGCCGCGACGACGCGCGACCCGCGGGTGACGGGCGTGCCTTCGACGAAGGGGACACTGTAGCTGACTCACAGACGAAATGGGAAGCGTGGCGCCATGCGAACAGAAGGAGACGTGTGATGATCGCGCTAGTTGACTACGGGATGGGCAACCTCGGGAGCGTGGCGAACGCGCTGCGGTTCATCGAGTGCGAGTTCGAGATCACGAGCGACCCGAAGGTGCTGACCGGCGCCGACGCGGCAATCCTGCCGGGCGTCGGCGCGTTCGGCGACTGCATGGAGAACCTGCGCGAGTACGGGCTGGTGGAGCCGATACGCGACTTCGTCGCCTCCGACCGGCCGTTCCTCGGCATCTGCCTGGGGCTGCAGCTTCTCTTCACTGAGGGCGAGGAGATGGGCACCTACGCCGGCCTCGATATCGTGCCGGGGCGCGTCATCCGCTTCACGCACTCGCTGAAGATCCCGCAGATCGGCTGGAACCAGATCCAGATCCGCCAGGACTGCCCGCAGCTTGAGAGCATCGCGGAGGGCTCCTACGTCTACTTCGTGCACTCCTACCACGTGGTGCCCGAGGAGCCGGAGGTCGTCGCCACCGTCACCGACTACGGCTACGAGTTCTGCTCGGCGATCCGCCGCGGCAACCTCTTCGCCACGCAGTTCCACCCCGAGAAAAGCTCGGAGATCGGGCTGCAGATCCTGCGGAACTTCGTAGGGGAGGTCGCGCAGTGATCGTCATCCCGGCTATTGACCTCTCCGAGGGCCAGGTTGTGCGCCTCGAGCGCGGCGAGATGGCGAAGCGCACGGTCTACTCCGACGACCCGGCGGCGATGGCGCGGCAGTGGGAGGCGCATGGCGCGGGGCGGATGCACGTGGTGGACCTCGACGGCGCGATCGCGGGCCGGCCGGTCAACCTGGAGGCGCTGCGGGCGATCTGCGAGGCCATCGAGATCCCGGTGGACATGGGCGGGGGCCTGCGCACGCTCGATGACATCGAGACCGTGCTGGCGCTCGGAGTGCGCTGGGTGCTGCTCGGCACGAGCGCGCTCACCAGCCCGGAGGTGCTGGAGGCGGCGATCGCGCGCTTCGGCGACGCGGTCTGCGTGAGCGTGGACGCCCGCGATGGCCGCGTGGCGATCGAGGGCTGGGTCGAGACCAGCGACATCTCAGCTCTGGAGTTCGCGCGCCGCGTTGAGGCGATGGGTGTGCGGGAGATCGTGCACACCGACATCTCGCGCGACGGCATGCTCACCGGCCCGAACCTCCCGGCGCTGCGGGAGATCGCCGAGAACACGAGCCTGCGCATCATCGCCGCCGGCGGCGTGAAGTCGCTTGATGACATTCGCGCGCTCAAGGAGCTTGAGCCGCTTGGTGTGATCGGCGCGATCTCCGGCCGCGCGATCTACACCGGAGACCTTCCGCTGCGCGAGGCGGTTGAGATAGCCGAGGCGTAACGCCAGACCTCTCCCCTGCCTCTCTCCGTGCCGGAGAGGGGCGAACGACGAAGCCGTATCCGGGAGCCAACAGAGATGCTTGCCAAGCGCATTATTCCGTGCCTTGATGTAAAAGAGGGCCGCGTGGTCAAGGGCGTCAACTACGTTGACTTCCGTGACGCCGGCGACCCGGTGGAGCAGGCCGCGTGGTACAACGAGCAGGGCGCCGATGAGCTGACCTTCCTCGATATCACCGCGTCGCTCGAGCACCGCGACACCGTGCTCGACATCGTGCGGCGGACCGCCGAGCAGGTCTTCATCCCGTTCACAGTCGGCGGCGGCATCCGCACCATCGAGGACATCCGCGACACCACCCAGGCGGGCGCGGACAAGGTCTCGATCATGACCGCGGCGCTGCTGAACCCGGAGATCATCACCGAGGGAGCCGAGCGCTTCGGCTCGCAGTGCATCGTGGTCGCAATCGACGCCAAGCGCGTGGTGGGCGATGAGAACTACCTCGGGCCCGCGCCGGGCGACCACATCGAGTGGCGCGTCCACACCCATGGCGGCACGCGCCCGACGGAGGTTGACGCGCTGGAGTATGCCCGGCGCGCGGAGGAGCTCGGCGCGGGTGAGCTGCTCGTGACGAGCATCGACGCCGATGGCACGAAGGCCGGCTACGACGTGGAGCTGCTGCGCCGGATCAGCGAGAACGCGGGCATCCCCGTCATCGCCTCCGGCGGCGCGGGCACCGTGGACCACCTCTACGAGGCGATCGACTACGGGAAGGCCGACGCGGTGCTGGCGGCGAGTATCTTCCACTTCCGCGAGCTGACGATCCGCGAGTGCAAGGAGCAGCTCGCGGCGAGGGGTGTGCCGGTCAGGCTCTGAGGAGCGCGGCGTGGCGGAGGAGGGGTCGAGAGTGGAGCGGTCGGAGCTGTGTCCGGAGCGGGTCATTGACCTGCCTGAGTTGCGCGACCGCGAGGGCGTATTCGAGGACCGCGCGGACGCCGGGCGGCTGCTGGCCGGGCTGATGGAGCCGCTGCGCGGGACCGGCGCGCTGGTGCTCGCGATCATGGCAGGCGGCGTACCGGTCGCTGTGCCGCTGGCCCGTGAGCTCGGGCTGGCGCTTGACGCGGCGGTGGTGAGCAATATCACGCTGCCGTGGAACACCGAGGCCGGCTACGGGGCCGTGGCGTTCGACGGCACGGTGCGCATCAACGAGCCGCTGCGCGAGAGCGTGGGCCTCACCGATACCGACGTGCAGCGCGGGATCGCCGCGACGCGGGAGAAGGTCGCGCGGCGCGTGCGCGAGCTCCGTGGCGAGCGGCCGCTGCCGAAGGTCGCCGGGCGCAGCGTGATCCTCTGCGACGACGGCCTCGCCTCGGGCTTCACGATGATGACTGCGGCGCAGGCGGTGCGAGCGGCGGGCGCGCAGGCGGTGATCGTCGCGGTGCCGACGGCGCATGATGAGGCCATCCGCAGGATCAGCGGCGACGTGGACTGCGTCTACTGCTGCAACGTGCGGAGAGGGTATCGCTTCGCGGTCGCGAGCGCCTACCGGCAGTGGCGGGATGTGACGCTGGCGGAGGCCAGGGGACTGCTTTCGTGACAGGCTGGAAAGCCTGTCCTACATGATGGGAGGATTCACGTGTTCATAGATGAGCTGAAGTTCAATGATCAAGGCCTCATCCCGGCGGTGGTGTGCGATCACGAGACCGGCGAGGTCCTGATGGTTGCGTGGATGAACGAGGACGCCGTGAAGCAGACGGTGGAGACGAAGAAGGCCACCTACTGGAGCCGCTCGCGCAAGAGCATGTGGGTCAAGGGCGAGACCTCGGGCAATACGCAGGAGGTCCGCTGGATCCGCACCGACTGCGACTCGGACGTCATCATGCTCGGCGTGGTGCAGGGCGGCGGCGCGTGCCACGAGGGCTACCGCTCCTGCTTCTACCGCGAATTGCGCGACGGCGAGTGGACCACCTTCTGCGAGAAGTGCTTCGACCCCAACGAGGCCTACGGGAAGAAGTAGCGCGTCAGATCAGCTCTCCGTAGAGCCGGAGCACCGATCCGTTGATCGCGCCGGCGTCCTCGCCGATCAGCCACGCGATCACATCCGCGATCCGCTCGGGCGTGACCCAGCGCGCCGGATCGGCCTTCGGGCGCGTCTCCCGCGTGGCGGGCGTATCTATGATCGAGGGCAGGATCGCCGCGCAGGCCACGCCCGTCGCCGCGACCTCCTTCGCCATGCACGCGGTCAGGCTGAGCACACCCGCCTTGGAGACCGCGTAGGCAGCGCGCTTCGCCGGCAGGTCCTCCGCGGCCTTGGATGAGATGTTCACGATCCGCCCGAAGCCCGCGTCGAGCATCAGCGGCAGCGCGTGCTTCGCGCACAGGAAGACCGAGGTCAGGTTGAGCGCCATCATCCGCTCCCACATCGCGAGTTCGGTCTCCGCGACCGTAGTCCCGCCCGCGAAGCCGCCGACGATGTTCAGCAGTGCATCCGGGCCACCATGCTCGTCATGAACGCGCGCTACCGTCTGCCGCACCTCGTCCTCGACCAGCACATCGCAGGCGATGGTGCTCAGGGCCTCCGGCGCGCCAAGTTCCTCGGCCAGCGCGTCCAGTCTCTCCTGCGAGCGCTCGCATGCAACAACCCGTGCGCCGTCGGCCAGCAGCCGCTTCGTGACCGCAGAGCCAAGGTAGCCGGCCCCTCCGGTAACCAGTGCGACCCGCCCCTCGAGAGCCATCAGTCCGCCTCCTTCTGCGCGATCAGGCGCACGATCCGGTGCTCATGCGGCCAGCCGTGTGTCCGGTCCAGCAGTGCAAGCTCCTCGCACCTCTCCGCACGCAGCCCGGGGAAGAGAGCGAGCAGTTCGTTAGGCCTGAAGTACGCGCGCACGAGCGGCGCGAACTCGCTCTGGCGGGGGTCACCCGGAGCGAAGGCCGTGACGAAGAGCCAGCCGCCGGGCGCGAGCGCGGCGGCGATCCGGGCGCCGACCTGCCTCGCCTCGCCAGGTTCGAAGTGGCCGAGGACGGTGTCCGCGACGACCATCTCATACGGTCCGGCGATGCAATCCGGGTCGGCGCAGTCGCCCAGCCGCGGGAAGATCGGCAGCGCCTCTTCGAGGGCGAGCCGGCTGAGCTTGGCGACCGCCTGCTCGGAGATATCCACCGCATCCACGGTGAAGCCGTTGCGCGCGAGGAAGACCGAATGCCGGCCGTCGCCCGCGCCGAGGTCGAGCGCACGACCGCTCACCCCACGCTCGCGCACGATCTGCTCGACAGCCGGGTCGGGCCGCATGCCGAAGAGCGACCCCGGCCGCCGGTACGCGTCGTTGTACGAGTGCCTCACTGCCTGCCTGTCTGCCAGCCCCATCCACGCCAACCCCTAGGTCAGAACTCAGTTGCGCCGGAGAAGCGGAAATCGCGGATGAGCAGCGGCGGCGCCCAGGCGTAGCCGTCGAGCCAGCCGTCGCGCCCGATCATACCCACCCGCGAGAGCGCCTCGAGGAGGCTCTCGGTGAAGCGGAGGTTGCGCACGCCGCCAACGATCTCCCCATCCTCGATCAGGAAGGTCCCGTCGCGGGTCATGCCGGTGAGGACAGCCGCGCTCGGGTCGAGCATGTTCGTGTAGTGGAAGCGCGTGACCAGCAGTCCGCGCGCGATGCCCGCGATCATCTGCTCAACTGCTGCGTCTCCGGGGCTGAGGATGAGGTTCACCGGAACCGGCCCCCAACTGCTCGGTGGCGGTGCGGAGTGCCCGGTGCTCTGCGCGCCGGAGAGCTTCGCGGTGCGGCTGTCATGAACCATCGCCTGCGCGATGCCGTCGCGGATGAGCTCCACGCGCTGCCTCGGCACGCCCTCGAAGTCGAAGGCGCGGCGGATCGTGCGCGGGTCGAGCGGCGCGTCCACCAGGGTGATGTTCGGCCCGCATATCTGCTCGCCGAAGCGGCCGCAGATCGGGCTGCGGCCCTCGATGCACGAGAGGCCGTTGAAGGCGATCGCCCCGAGGTGGAAGAGCGCATCGGTGACCGCGGGCGGCTCAAGGATGACATCCCAGCGCCCCGGCTCGATGCTGCGCGGAGCGGCCGAGCGCGCGCACTTCTCAGCCGCGCTCTCGGCGAGAGCGCGTGGGTTCAGTGTGCTCGCGTCCTCAGCGAAGGCCTCGGCGTAGCCGGACGAGTCCTCCGCCGCGAAGACCATGCGCAGGTTCGCGACCGTGTTCTCCTGCCAGGCGCGGACGCCGTGGGAGTTGGCGACCGCATGCGCGACGAGATCCGCCGAGCAGGCGCCCGCGGCGGACTGCCCGCGCTCGCGGGCAACGGCGATGCACTCGCGGACGGCCTCGGCGCGCGCGGCAGGGCCAAAAGCGGGGGTCGAGGCACAGCCCTCCACGCTCTGCGGCTCGTCGCCGGCCTCGGGCAGGCCGGGGAAGTGCTCATCCGGCGTGGCCACCGCCGCGAGCCTGCAGGCGCGCTCAGTCACCTCGCGGAGGCCGTCAGGCGAGAGGTCGTTCGTGCCCGCGACGCCGACGCGATTACCGATGGCCGCGCGCACGAGCACCTCCGCATCGGTCTCCGCCACGCTCTGATGGATCTCGTTGTTCGCGAAGCGCGTGAGGCCTGCGCGGGACGCCAGCAGGTTGACCTCGGTCTGCTCAGCAGTGGAGGCCGCGAGCAGGCGCTCGCAGGTCTCCAGCGTCCGGTCGCGGTCCATCACGAGCGCGTCACTCATCGGAGGTCACTCCCACCCGCACGTTGCGAAAGCGCGCGGCCGAGACGCCATGGCCGACGCGCGCGGTCTGACCGGGCTCGCCCTTGCCGCAGTTCGGCACGCCCCATACCCGCCACGTGGCGCCATCCGCCACTGCATCGCAGGAGCCCCAGAACTCGGGTGTGATCCCGGTGTAGCTCGGCCTGCGGACCATTCCGGAGATCTCCCCGCCCTCGATCAGCCAGCCGATCTCGCAGCCGAACTGGAAGTTGAGGCGGCGGTCGTCGATGCTCCAGCTCAGGTTGTCCTCCATCAGGATGCCGCGCTCGGTGCTCGCGATGATCTCCTCGCGCGACTGCTCGCCGGGTTCGAGGTTCACGTTGGTCATGCGCACGAGCGGGAGGCGCGCCCAGCCGTCGGCGCGCATCGAGCCGTTGCTGCCGTCGAGGCCGATGCGGGCGGCGGTTTCGCGGGAGGTCAGGTAGCCGGTGAAGACGCCCGCGCGCACGATCCAGCTTCGCTGCGCGGGGACGCCCTCGTCGTCGTAGGCGAAGGAGCCGAGGCCGCCGGGCAAGGTTGCGTCGGCGGTAATGTTGACGCGGTCGGAGCCGTAGCGGAAGCTGCCGAGCTTCTCCGGAGTGAGGAAGCTGGTGCCTGCGTAGGAGGCCTCTGTGCCGAGGACGCGGTCGAGCTCGATCGGGTGGCCGCACGACTCGTGGAGCTGCAGGGCGAGCTGCCCGCCCGCCAGGATCAGGTCCATCGTGCCGGAGGGGCACTCCGGAGCCTCCGTAAGCATGCGCGCCTCAGCCGCAAGCGGCGCGGCGTGCGCGGGGAGGTCGATCTCCTCGATCAGCTCCCAGCCGCAGCTCATCACCTGCCCGCCATGCGAGGAGGGGTAGGATCGCCGGCAGGCCCCGCAGCCTGCGATGCAGGTGGCCTCCAGCATCCCGCCGGTCTCTACGCGCGCCTGGTAGATGGACGCGCCCTCGCTGGAGGCGAAGTGCTGTGCCTGGTGGAGGGCGCTGATGGCGCCGACGGCGATCTGCACGCCCTCCGCGCGCATGAGCCGGTCGCACTCCATCAGCAGGGCGATGCGGTCCTCGAGAGGGATCTCGTCGGGGTCGGTCTGCACGGAGGCCGACAAGCTGTCAACCGCCGGCTCGACCTCCGTGAGGCGCACAGGTTCGGCGACGGTCGTCGCCGCCGCGCGCGCGAGGTCAACCGCCTGCCGCGCGGCCGCCCGGATGGCCGCCGGCGAGGGATCCGCGGTGCCTGCAAAGCCCCACGCGCCATCGGCGATGACGCGCACGCCCAGCCCTCGACTGCGGCCGTCGGTGAGCGCCTCGACGGCGCCGTTCTTCACCCGCACGCGCTCGCTGCGCCGATCCACCACCCGCGCGTCGGCGTAGCTTGCGCCGGCGGAGGTCGCGGCCTCCACGGCCAGCCTGGTCAGCTCCTCCATCGCTCTCCCGCTCCCCTGCCCATCGGTGGCAGATGCGTCACCTGCCTGCTCTGAAGGATTCGACGCCCGCGCGCCGGGGCCTACACGATCCCGTCGGCGAACTCTCGCGCGGAAAAGGGCACGAGGTCCTCCATCCTCTCCCCCACGCCCACGAGCTTGATCGGGATCTGCATCTCCTCAGTCAGCGACAGGAGTGCTCCGCCCTTCGCGGTGCTGTCGAGCTTGGTGATCGCGAGGCCGGTGACGCCGATCGCTTCGTTGAACTCCCGCGCCTGGTTGATCGCGTTCTGACCGGTGTTCGCGTCGAGGACGAGCAGCCGCTCGTCGGCGGGCCGGCCGTTGGCGCGCTCGACGATCCGCCCCATCTTCCGCAGCTCCTCCATCAGGTTGACCTTCGTGTGCAGCCGCCCGGCGGTGTCGGCGATGACGAAGTCTATGCCGCGCGCCTTCGCGGAATCGAGCGCATCAAACATGACCGCGCCGGGGTCGGCGCCCTTTCCCTGGGCGACGACGTCTATGCCGATGCGGCCCGCCCAGGTCTGCAACTGCTCGACCGCCGCCGCGCGGAAGGTATCGCCGGCGGCCAGCAGCACGCTCATCCCCTGGCGCTTGAGCATCGCGGCGAGCTTGGCGATCGTGGTGGTCTTCCCGACGCCGTTCACGCCCAGCACCAGCCAGACCGATGGCGGCGTGGGGGCGACGACCAGGCGATCCTCGAAGGGCTTCAGCCGCTCGAAGACGATCTCGCGCAGCAGGTCCAGCAGGCCCTCATCGTCGTCTACGCGCGTCCGCTCGGCGCGCTCGCGCAGCTCCTCGACCAGCGCCATCGCGAGCGGCGCGCTCACGTCGCCCATCACAAGCGCGGCCTCAAGCTCCTCGATCGTGTCCTCGTCAAGCGTCGATCGGCCGCGCAGCACGTTGCCTACGCGCCGGAAGATCCCCTGCAGCATGATTGCCTTCTCCTATCTGATGGCGGCGCGCTCCGCACCGCCCGAATGGTCGCCTGATCTGCCTACTCGCCGCCCGCGACCTCGGCGATGTCTTCGCGCGGCTGCGCGGGCGCCTGCGCCGACTTCTGCTTGCTCATCTCCTGCGCGTCACGCAGCTCAACAGAGATCCGCTGCGACACGCCGGCGTCCTGCATCGTGACGCCGTGCAGGAGGTCCATCGCCTCCATCGTGCGCGGGTTGTGCGTGATGACGATGAACTGCGAGCGCTGGCCGAACTCCTTCAGAAGCTGCACGAAGCGGTCGGTGTTGAGCGCGTCGAGCGCCGCGTCGATCTCATCCAGCACACAGAACGGGCTCGGCTTGACCTTGAGCATCGCGAACAGCAGCGCCAGTGCGGTCATCGCGCGCTCGCCGCCGGAGAGCAGGCTCAGGTGCTTGGGCCGCTTGCCCTTGGGCTGCGCGAAGACCTCGACGCCCGACTGCAGCGGGTTGTCGCTGTCGGTGAGATACAGCTCGGTGTGCCCGCCCTCGAAGAGCGTGGTGAAGGTCTCCTCGAAGGCCGCGGCGATCTGCTCGAAGGTCGCGAGGAACTCGGCCTCCGCCGCGGTGTCGATCTCCTCGATGATCTGCAGGATGTCCTGCCGGGCCGCCTCGAGGTCATCTCGCTGGCGCTTGAGGAAGCCCTCGCGCGCGGAGAGCCGCTCGCACTCGTCGATCGCGCTGAGGTTCACATGCCCGAGCGCTCGGATGTCGCGCTTGAAGGCATTGACGTCACGCGCAAGCTTGTGCCGGCTGGGCTCCTCATCGCCGAGTCGCTCCAGGGCCTGCGCGGGCGAGACATCGTAGACATCGCGCAGGCGCTCTCGGATGCTCTCAAGCTGCGCCTGCTCGCGTGTCAGCGCGACCTCGGTCTGCTGCACCTTCTCCTGCTGGGCGTCCAGCACGCGCCGGAGCTTCCGCCCGGTCGCCTCCAGCTCATGCGCCTTCTCCCGAAGGTTCGCCGCGATGCCCGAGCGCTGCGTCACGACCTCGCGCAGCTCATTCGCGCGCTGGCGCTGCGTCCCGAGCGTCTGAGCGGTCCCGGTGATGCTCGCCTGAAGCTCTCCGATCTGCGCTCCGAGGTGCTCGCGCAGCTTCCGCGCGCTCTCCGCCTGCGTCTGCGCCCGAGCGCGCTCGGCCTCGGTGCGCTTACCAAGCTCCTGCAGCGACCGCTGCTTCTCCCGCAACTCCGCCAGCGCGACCTCGCTCTCCATCAGCGCCGCGCGCTTGTCCTCAAGCTCCTTGCCTGAGAGCTGCTGCGAGCGCAACTCCTCGATCTGCGCGCCAAGTGTCTTCGCCTCCGCCTGCTTCGCCTCAGAGGCCTTGACCAGCTCCTCCTGCCGCTGTCCGCTGCCCTCGAGCCGCCGCCGCAAACCGGCGATCTCGCCATCCATCTCATCGGCGGCCGACTGCGCCGCCGCCGACTGCTCGCCAATGTGCAGCAGGTCGCGCTCGGCCTCGGAGAGTGCGGAGCGCGCATCGGAGACGGCGGCGGTGGCCTCGTCTACCTGCGCGGAGAGGCCATCGGCCTCCTGCTCGAAGCGCTCCTCGAAGCGCCAGACGTTCGCGAGCGCGTGTCGCAGCGTCTCAAGCTCGTGCCCGACCTGCTCAAGCTCGCGCTTGCGGGAGAAGACCTGCGCGGTGTCCTCGCCGCGCTTGACGCCGCCGCGCATCGCTCCGCCTCGCTCGATCACCTCGCCCGCGAGGGTGACGGCACGGAACTGATAGCCCGCGCGCTTGAGGTGCCGGCGCGCGGCATCGAGGTCCTCCATGATCAGGCAGTCACCGAGCAGGTGGTCGAGCACCATCCGCAGCTCGCGCGGCGCCTTCACTGCGTTGGCCGCCGAACCGAGCGATCCATCGCCGGATGCGGCGCTGATTGAGCGCGGAGCGACGGTGGAGAGCAGGGCCATCGGCAGGAAGGTCGCCTGGCCCGCACCGCTCTGCTGCAGCCACCGGATGCCCGCCAGCGCCTGCTCCTCGGTGTCCACGACGATCCACTGCAGCCGGTCGCCGAGCGCCGCCTCGATCGCGCGGTCGAAGCGCCCGGGAACCTCCAGCAGCGCCCCCACGACGCCGCGCACACCCTCAAGCTCCCCCCGGTCCGCGGCCTCCAGGACCAGCCGCACCGCGTCCTCGAAGCCCTCGTGACTGCGTTCAAGCTCCTCCAGCAGGGCCATCCGCGTCTCGGCGGCGGTAGCAGCACCCGCGACGATGTCACGCTTCGCGCGGTGCTCGCGGAGGGTGCGCAGCAGCCAATCATGCCGGGCGGTCTGCGCCTCCAGGCGCTCGCGGGCGGAGGTCACCTGCGCGCGCAGCTCATCGCGCCGCCGCTGGACGGCCTCGACCCGCCCGCGCGCCTCCTCCACCTGCGCGCGCAGCGCCTGCTGCTGACCCGCCAGCCGCTGGACGCGCTCGGTCAGCTCCTCCCGCAGGCTGGCCATCGCCCCGGCCTCGCGCCGGAGGTTCTGCGCCTCCTGCACGCGCTGCTGCTGGACCGACTGCATCCGCCCGAGGCGCGCCTGCACATCCCGGCGCCGACCCTCAAGCTGCTCCAGCTCCTTGCGGCGGCCGGAGATTCCCTCGGCAAGCTGCTCCTCGCGCTTGCGGAACGCCTCGCGCTGCTCGATAAGGCGCGCAAGCTGCTCGGCAAGCTCCGCGAGGCGCGTGCTCTCGCCCTCATCGGACTGCTCAAGCTCCTGCAGCCGCTCGCGGGCCGAGCGCAGCTTCTCCTCGCTGATGGCGTGCTCGCGCTCGGTCTTCTCCGCCTCGCGCTCGGCCTCACGGGATTGATCGCGCAGTGCGGAGAGCTCGTTCTCCACCCGCTGCAGCTCATTCGCGATCTTCTCTTCCTCAGTCTCAAGCAGGTTCACCTGGGCGCGTGTGCCCTCGGCGTCAGCCTTGCCGATGCTCAGGTCATTGCTGAACTTCCCGAGGCGGTCGTCGCGCTCGCGGTAGTCCAGCGCGAGCAGCGCAAGCTCAAGGCCGCGAAGCTGATCGTCAAGCTCCTTGTAGCGGCGGGCCTTCTCCGCGGCCTTCTCCAGCGGCTCGCGCTGGTTCGTCAGCTCATAGATGATGTCGGCGATCCGCCGCACGTTGCCCTCGGTGGCCTCGAGCTTCCGCTGGGCCTGCTGGCGGCGGCGGCGGTACTTGCCGATCCCCGCGACCTCCTCCATCAGCTCCCGGCGGTCCTCGCTGCGAACGCTCAGAATCGCCTCGATCTCGCCCTGCCCAACGATGGAGTATGACTCCTGGCCAACGCCGGTGTCCACGAAGAGATCATGCACATCGCGCAGGCGGCAGGCCGCGTTGTTGATCCCGTATTCGCTGTCGCCGCTGCGGTAGAGCCTGCGGTAGACCTCGACCTCCGTGAAGGCGATCGGGAGCCGCTCGTCCTCATTGTCCAGCAGCAGCCGGACCTCGGACATCCCGAGGGGGCTGCGCTTCTCCGAGCCCGCGAAGATGACGTCCTGCGAGGTCTGCGCGCGGATCGCGCGATTGCTCTGCTCGCCGAGCACCCAGAGGATGGCGTCGGCCACGTTGCTCTTGCCGGAGCCGTTCGGGCCCACGATGGCGGTCAGGCCCGGGCCGAACTCAAACTCGGTGCTATCGGCGAAGCTCTTGAAGCCCCGCATGGACAGGCTCTTCAGATACACGTGCTCAGTCCTCTGCTCCTGGTCGGAAGATGCGCAGGCTGCTGCGGTGCGTCAGCGAACAAGTATTCCGGCGCGCTCAAGCGTCCTGCCCTCGTAGGTGACGGAGATTGCGGGCCAGCCCGCGAGTTGGCTCAGGAAGCGCGGCCCGCTCTCCGTGGTGATCATCGTGTCCTCGGACTTCGTGCCGGTGATGGATGGGTTCCACGCGAAGGGCTGGTTGAGCAGCACGGTCTCATTGCACTCGGACGAGCCCTTGTACTCGCGCCCGGCGTAGCCGGTGGCGCCGCCCTGGTGGTGCAGCCGCCACTCATCAGCGTAGCCGGTCTCCTGGTATGCGGCCACGGCCTTCGCGAAGACATCCGCGATGTTCGCGCCCGGCACGCTCTCGAGGTTGAAGCAGGCATCCACGTAGCAGCACGCCGCGTGCTTGTCGCGAAGCTCAGCAGGCGGCTCTCCGAAGTGCACCATGCGCGTCGCGAAGACGCCGAGGCCCCACTTCGTGACGCCGATGACCAGCATCGCGTGGCGCTCGAGACGCCTGTCGGTCGGGATCGGGTGGCGGTAGCGGCGCACGCGCTCGTCGGTCGCCACCAGCGCCACGAACGGCTGCGCGCCCGCCTCGAAGGCGCGGCGCATCAGCAGCGACGCGATCTGGTGCTCGGTCATCCCGGGCTCGATCTCGCGACCGGTCTCGGCAATCGCCTCCGAAGCCGCAGCGGCGATGATCTCGTAGCGCGCGATCTCCGGCTCCATGAGCTGCCAGCGAAGGCGGTTGAAGCTGCTGGAGAGGTCCTGCGCCCACGGAAGCGGCGTATCGGAGCCGAAGGGCCCGGTCGCGACGGTCGCGAGCATCTCCTCCGTATCGCGCTCGTCCCACTGCATCGAGTGGATCTCGAAGGGCAGCTCGCCGACCTCCTCGTCCTCAAGCCGCGGCGCCTCGATGCTGTCGGTGAGCAGATACTGCCCGTTCGGGGTGACGACGAGCGAGGCGACGCCGGCCTCCGTGCTCAGGACGACATGCGAGCTTCCGCCTGCAGTCAGCCAGGCGAAGTTCGCCCGCGTGTTGATGACCATCGCGCCGATGTCGGCGTCCTTGATGAACGAACGCACCCGCTCCAGCTTCGCATTGACCTCGTCCACTCGGGTCATCGCTCTCCCTCGCCCTCCCGCGGCATGAGCCCCGCTCCATCCGCGGGGGCCGTCGCGAAGATATGCGGCTGCAGGCCCGTCTGCGCCTGGTAGCGCCCGGCAACCTGCGCCGCGAAGTCATCCACTGCCGTGGCCTCGACCAGCGCGAGTACGCAGCCGCCGAAGCCCGCTCCGAAGAGCCGCGCGCCGAAGCAGCCCGGCTGGCTCAGCGCCGCGTCGCGCATCGCCTCAAGCTCCTCGCAGCTCACCTCGTAGTCATCGCGCAGGCTGACATGGCTGGCGCTGAGCAGTTCGCCCAGCAGCGGCATGTCGCCGGCCTCCAGCGCCTCCACGCCCGCCTGCACCCGCGCGTTCTCGGTCACAACATGCCGCGCGCGGCGCAGAAGCGTCTCGTCGAGCACCCCGGCGCGCTCCGCGAGCATCGCCTCGTCAACATCGCGCAGCGCGGCCGCTCCAAGGAGCGCCGCCGCGCGCTCGCACTCCTCACGCCGCTCGTTGTAGGCCGACTCGACCAGCTCGCGGGGCTTCTTCGTGTCGCAGACGACAAAGCGTGCGTCGGTGGAGCGCATCGGGACCATGCGCCGCTCGCGCGTGCGGCAGTCGAGCCACATCGCATGGCCCGCGCGCCCGAAGATCGACGCGAACTGGTCCATGATGCCGCAGTGCATCCCGACGTAGTCGCTCTCGGCGCGCTGGCAGAGCAGCGCCAGCGCCTCGGGCTCGATGGCGCAGCCGGCAAGGGTGCTGAACGCCAGCGCGCTCGCGACCTCGATCGCGGCCGATGATGACACGCCGCCTGCGATCGGCAGGTCGCTTGCGATCGCCACGTCGGCTCCCACGACGGGGCAGCCCTCGGCCATCAGTTCGCTGGCTACGCCGGCGAGGTAGTCCCACCAGCGCCCCCAAGGGCCCTGATCGAGCCGCCTGATGTCGAAGTCGGCCTCACTCTCGTCACAGTCGGTCCAGGCGCGGATGAGGTGGTCGTCACGCGCCGCGACGGCAACCGTGGTGGCCTGCTCAGTCGCCACCGCCAGCACAAAGCCCTCGTTGTAGTCGGTATGTCCGCCAAGTACCTCAAGCCGCCCCGGGGCGCGGGCAATGACCTCCGCCTCCCGCTCGCAACAGTCCTCCAGGCCAGCCAACGCTGCACGGCAAAGCGGCTCATCGGGGGCACACTGATTATACATGACGACTACCCCCTGTCAACGCGCCACCGAGGCAATGCGACTAATACTGTCCATGTTTTCGCACCAGTTCCATAACATACTTGTAGCTCTCAAAGCTCACGTTGTCCGGCACCGAGTGGTCGCTGTGGTAGATGTAGCCGCCGCCGCGTTTCGCGAGGCCGATCTTCGTCGCGATCTCCTCCTCGATCAGGCGCGGGTCACCACTGGCCATCTTCCGCACGTCTATCCCGCCCATGAAGGCCAGCCGCTCGCCGAACTTCTCCTTAAGGCCGATCAGGTCCATGCCCGCCTTGACCTCCAGCGGCTGCAGGCAGTCGAAGCCGGCCTCGATGAGGTCAGGCACGAGTGCTGTAACGTTGCCACAGGAATGCAGGATCACCTTCAGGCCGTAGCGGTGGAAGAAGTCGCAGACTTCCGCGTGCGCGGGCTTGCACAGGTCGCGGTACATCCTCGGCGAGAACAGCGGCCCGTTGCGGTAGCCCATGTCATCGTAGAGGAAGGCGCCGTCAAAGACGAAGCCGCCCTCGATCATCAGCTCCGCGCTGCGGATGATCATGTCGCTCCAGGTCATGAAGATATCGGCGCACCACTCGGGGTCGGTGGCCATCGCCATGAGGAGACGCTCGGAGCCCACGACCGCCTGGGTCTTGTCGTAGCCGGTCGCCGTGCGGTAGGGGAACCACAGGCCGTTCTCCCGCGCGTGGCGCATTGCGAGGAGTCCAGCCTCCCAGTTGACCCGGTCGCGCCCGATGGTCATCGTCTCCTTCCACGCGAACCAGGCCTCGGGAGTGGTGACCGTGAAGTCGATGCACTCGGGCGTGGAGGTGGAGTGCTTGAAGCTCTTGCGCAGCGCGCCGTTGGCGTCCCACACGATCCGATACTCGTCCGTCTCCTCAACGAGTTGCGGCTCGAGGCCAAGCGTCAGGTTGGCCCCGACGCCGCTCATCTCGTAGCCGAAGTACTCGCGCGGCGCGACGCTCGGCGGCAGGCCTTCGCGATGCCAGCGTGCGATCGTGGTGGCCCAGGGCGAGTCGTCGATCGGCACGCGGTCGCCCTCCCGGTGCGCCAGCGCGCAGTCCATGCGCTCCTTACCGGTCATGCCCCGTCATCCTCCCGTATGATAGGATCTGCCGCACGATAGACGCGGAAGCCGCCGCGCACAGCCACCTGCTCGACCTGGGCGAAGCGTGCCTCCAGCTCACGCTGGAGCGTCTTCGCGCCCTTCTTCGTAGCCGCGACCATCCAAAAGCTCCCGCCCGGGTTGAGTATCTCAGCCGCCTGCTCGAAGAGCGCGATCACCGCCGCGCGCCCGGCGCTGATCGGCGGGTTGCAGACCACCGCGTCGAAGCTGCGGTCTCCGAGTACTTCCGTCGCACTACCCGCGATGACCTCTGCCTCGACGCGATTGCGCCGGAGATTCTGCCGCGCAAGCTGGCAGGCGCGCTCGTTGATGTCCACCATCACCACGTGCAGCTCCGGCCATGTGCGCGCCGCCACGACGCCAATCAGCCCCCACGCACAGCCCCAGTCGAGGATGCTGCGAGCGTCGTCAAGCTCCATCTGCTCCGCCAGCAGACGGCTGCCCGCGTCCACCTTCCCGTAGGAGAACACGCCGCGGTCTGTGACGAAGCTCAGGCGATGCCCGCGGACCTCTGCCTGGATGATGCGAGGTTCGCTCGGCACCTCCGGGCGCTCCACGAAGTAGTGGGTGCGGGCGCTATCGCTCATCGCAGGCGTCTCCTTCGGCACCCTCCGCCACCAGCTCGATCACCAGAATCTCCGGCGGGCAGGCCAGGCGCGCCGGGATCACGCCCATGCCGACGCCGCGGGAGACGTAGAGCAGCGGCCCGCCGGCGGTGCAGGCGCGTAGCGATGCGCCGTTGGTGAGAACCTCCGAGTGATCGAGCAACCGCCGCGGCATCTCCGCGCCCTCTTCGTAGCGGAACAGGCCGGAGGCGAGGCGGCGCGGGTAGGTGCCGTGGGTGAAGTGGGCCTCGCAACCCGGCAGCCGGATCTGCCCCCCATGGGAGTGGCCAACGAGAGTGATGGCGGCGCCGAGGTGAGGGAACTGCCGGAAGAGTGCCGGTGAGTGGCAGATGGCGATGCGCAGGTCGGCCGGAATGTCAGCCTGTGCGGCCGTAGCGTCAACATCGGCTCGCCCCCAGACCGGATCGTCCACGCCCAGGAGAAGCAGCTCTGCATCGCCGAGGCGCACGGTCGCGGCCTCGTTGAGCAGCAACTCGCCGCCGCTCGCGAGGAACGACTCCTGCAGCGCGTCGAGGTCCAGGTGCTGATGGTGATCGGCGTTGCCTGCCACGCCGAAGGTCGGCTGGAGGCTGCTCAGGCGCCGCACAAGCTCCAGGGCCCTGGCATGGTTGGGCGTTTCGGCAGCGTAGTCGCCGCCAAACAGAAGGAGGTCGGGACGCTCGCACTCAAGTGCTGCCGCAAGGTCGTCGGCGGGCACGTGCAGGCGGCCGACGTGCAGGTCTGAGAGGAAGACGATCCGTCTGCCCTGAAGATCGGGGTGCAGGGCCGGTACCAGCAGCTCCAGATGGGTGATCTGCAGCTGCCGGCCACTGCGGCTCATGAGCAGCCGAGCGACCACGATGATGACAAAGAGGAGTGCGGCGCTGAGGATCCAGGTCACCTGCCACCCACTCCCGGCCTGATCCGGTGGTGTGGGCTCAACGCCCGCCGACCCACCCGGTCACGGTCATCACGTCGGGGCGCACCTCCACCCGCTCCACGCGCACGTTGCGATCGCCGATGAGCTGCTGGATCCCACGCTCAAGCTCCTGGCGCACCTGTTGCTGGATAGCCGCGGGCGCGTGCAGGCGGCCGAGGAGCACCTCATCCACCTCGACTACGACGCGGCCGTCGCTGACGGCGGGCCTGCCCCGCACGGTGAGCGGGATCGTGCTGCCGCGGTACTGGACGTTCCCGGTGCCGGCGATGCTGCCGTCGCCGAAGTAGATCTTCAGATCGCGCACACCAGAGCCGCCCGCGTCAACGATCATCTCGTTGATCTCCGACTCGCGCAACACCATCGCCACCTGCGCCGGCTGATTGGCACGGGCGGCCTGCTGCACCTGCTGTATCTGCCGCTCGATCGGGGGGGCGGCGGGCGCTGCGCTGCCACCTGCCGAGCCGCCGCCTGATGAGCCTGCTGAGGCCTCCGGGGGGAGCGGTGGCTCGCCGGTCACCATGCCCCAGATGATCGCGAGCGCGATGAGGCCGAGCAGCACGGCGGCTCCGCAGCCGATGCCGAACCAGCCGAGGGTGCTGATCGTGCGGCCGCTTTTGCGCTGCACTCGTCGCGACATGTGGAACGGGCCTCAGGAGTTGAACGCGTTCATGGCGGCCTCGATGCCGTCGGAGATCGCCATCTCAATGCATGCGCGCGCGCGTTTGACGGCCTCCTCAGCGGCCTCGCGCTCGGCAGAGTCGAACTCAGAGAGGACGAAGTCGCGAGCGTTCATGCCCGCCGGCGGCCGGCCGATACCCACGCGCAGGCGCGGGTAATCGCTTGTGCCGAGCTTCTCGTTGATGGACTTGAGCCCGTTGTGTCCGCCCGCGGAGCCGCCTCGGCGCAGTCTGAGTTGGCCGAGTTCGAGGTTGAGGTCGTCAACGATCACGATCAGGTCCTCAGGAGCCAGGTTGTGCATGTGGCACAGGCGCAGCACAGCCACGCCACTGGCATTCATCATCGTCAGTGGCAGCGCGAGGAGGGTGGGTTTGCCGGCGACCATGCCGGTGCCTGCAAGCGCGGCTGCGCGAGCGCGCCCGATCTTGATCCGGTGCGCGCTCGCGAGCGCGTAGATGACGTCAAACCCGATGTTGTGGCGCGTCCGATCATACTCGTCCCCGGGGTTCCCGAGGCCGATAATGCCCCACATGGTCTGATCCCCCGGTCGCTATGCTTCGCCGCCCTCGCCGCTCTCCTCTTCGGGCTTGAGGCGCTCGGCCTCCTCGACCTCGCCGCCGACCTCAAGGTCCACGAGCGACTCGAGTTCCTCATCGGTGCGCGTCTCAAGCTGGGCCTCGGAGATGGGGGCAACGATGGAGAGGACGACCTGATCTGTCTCCTGCATGTAGGTGATGCCCTCAATCTCCGGCAGATCGCCGATCGAGCGGCCGTCACCGATGTGCATGCCATCGATGCTGATGGGGATGCTCGAAGGGATGGCGGTTGGCAGGCACTGGACCGACACCGTGTGCAGACTCTGGTCGAGAACGCCACCATCGTCCTCCACGCCCGGAGCCTCACCGAGGATGTCCAGCGGCACCTCGACCACGATAAGCTCGGTCAGCGATACCCACTGGAAGTCCACGCTCAGGGGCGCGCGGGTGACCGGATCGCGCTGGACAACCTTGATCATCGCGGCCACGGACGATTCGCGCTCCACGCCTGCGAGGTCCAGATCGATCAGCAGGTTGGCGCCGGCGCCACTGGTGAGGTGATGGAGATCGGATTCGGACACGGAGAGGTGCTGGGTGTCACGGTGGAGACCGTAGACGACACCCGGAATGGACCCACTCGCACGCGCGCGACGTGCTGCGCTCTTGCCTGTCTCCTGGCGGGGTTCCACTTTGAGCTGAACGAGTTCCATCTTCTCTGCCTCCTGTATCAATGCGGCACGCGGGCGGCGCGACCGCGATTGATAGCTTCGGTAAAGCTTGTGCGTCAATTGATGGTGGCTGGGGCGGCAGGGTTCGAACCTGCGAATACGGGATCCAAAGTCCCGCGCCTTACCACTTGGCGACGCCCCAGCATCGCCGTGGCGCACGCTACAAAGTCGCCGACCGCTTCATGAGGAAGCAGTTTGCGAGTTCGAGATCCTCCGGGTGGTCAACGTCAAAGCCGATCTCCGGCCACTGCACCGGCACAGCCGCCAGCTTCGTCCCGAGCATCTCACCGCCGCGGCGCTCGAGGTCACTGATGCTCAGCGTCCCCGCCAGCAGCCGCAGGACGAAGCGGAATCCGAAGATCCTGGCCATCCCTATCGGGCTCTTGCGGCGGTCAAGGGTCCGTGCGATCGCCGGCGCCTGTGTCACCACGAATCGCCGTGAGACGATGGCGAGATTGCCACCGGTGAAACGGCCTTCCCGCAGCCGGGCCACCGTCTTGCCCCGACCTGGGAAGGCCTGGTCGAATGAATCAGCACGCACTACAGGATATGATAACCCACATTGCGTGTCTTGACAAGAGCTTACGAATCCGTCCACGGCCGCGGAGGTCAGGAGCGGCAGGTCCGCGGTGACGATCAGCACCTCCTCCTGCGTCGGACAAGCCTCCACCGCCGCGACGAACGAGTCGATCATCCGCTCGCCGCCCGCCGGGAACACCGGCACGTCGGGAGGCATGGCGCCGCTGAGACTGAGCGTGCGCGCGGGCGATCCGATCGCAATGATATCCTGCACCGTCTCTGCTTTGCGCAGCGCATCCAGCACGTACTCGATCAGCGGCCGACCGCCGATCTGCGCCAGCGCTTTGCAGGGTGCGTTGGAGGCTGCGGCGACCTCGTTGTCCGGGCCGCCACCCGCAAGTATCGCTGCCGTGAGTCTCCTTTCGGAGGGACTCACAGGCTCATCCCGTCCCTGTCCGTCGCTTCCCAGCCGCGCGTGGCTGTCATGGCCGCTCTCGCCCACATTCCGTCACGTGTCATCTCCTCGGCCGCCACCCGGGCCCCCTGCTCATCCCCAAACAGACCGAAGACCACCGATCCCGAGCCGCTAACCTCCGCCGCAAGAGCGCCCTGCTCGCGCAGGCGCGTCCTCAGTTCGCCGAAGACCGGCCAGCGGCGCATCAGCGGCGCTGCGAAGCTATTATGAACCAGGTGCGCCCATTCCGCAACAGGCTCGGCAGCACCGATGCGCTCTGCAACCTCCACGGCCTTCGCTCCCGAGGTGAAGTCACCCGGCGTTAGCATTCCGTAGGCCTCGGCCGTCGAGACTGCGAACTCCGGCTTCGCGAGGCAGACCCAGCACTCCGGCGAGGGCGCGAGCCGCGTCAGATCATCACCGCGCCCTCGACCAAGGGCAGTGCCTCCGGTCAGGCAGAACGCGACATCGGCGCCAAGTCTGGCGGCGATCTCTCTGAGGTCCTCGAGAACCGGCGGGTCGGCGTCCATCTCCCGGAGCGCGGCCAGCGCCGTGGCGGCGTCGGCTGAGCCTCCGCCCAGCCCGCCGCCCATCGGGATCTGCTTGCGCAGATGGACGCTCACCCCCGGCGGCCAGCCGCGCAGGCGCTGGTAGGCCTCTGCGGCGTCCCAGCAGAGGTTTCCCGGTCCGGCGGGCGCGGCGCCCTCCGCGACTGTGAGCGTGATTCCCGGCTCCTCGCGCACCTCCACGAGCACCTCATCGGCCAGTGCTACCGACTGGAAGACCGTGGCCAGCTCGTGATAGCCGTCGCTCCGCCGCCCGAGCACCTCGAGACACAGGTTGATCTTGGCGTTCGCGGCGAGGCGCAGCGATGACATGCTCAGGCGACGACCTCCTCGACGGCCTCCGTCAACGTCACGAACTCCTGCAGCGACAGCGTCTCTCCGCGGCGGCTGGTCGTTATGCGCGCTCGGGACAGCGCCTCGCGCGCCCCGTCCTTGTCCAGCGTGAGCTGCGGCGCGCCGGCAAGCGCGTTCACGAGTTGCTTGCGCCGCTGCCCGAACGCCGCGCGCACCACGCGGAAAAGCAGCCCGCGCCTCTCCGGATCCGCGATGGGAGGGGTGCGCGGCGTGATCCGCAGGACGACCGAGTGCACCTTCGGCGGCGGGTCAAACGACCCCGGTGAGAGTTCGGCGATGACCTCGGGCTGTCCTGCATAGAAAGCGCCAAGAAGCGTCAAGGCGCTGTAGTCGCGGCTGCCCGGCGCGGCCATCAGCCGCCGGCCGACCTCGCGCTGGATCATCAGCACGATCGCCTCAAAGGAAGGCTCGGTTGTCAGAAGCTGCTCGAGCAGCGGCGAGGTGATCTGATAGGGGATGTTGCCGATCGCCACCCACCGCCCATGGGAGGTGAACTCGCTCATGTTGGCGCGCAGGACGTCCTGGAATCGCAGCTCAAGGTTCGCGTGCTCGCGCTGGATGCGCTCAAGCTCCGGGCGCATGTCCTCGTCCATCTCGATCGCCACGACCGGCACGCCGGCGGTGGCGAGCCTGCGGGTGAGCACGCCCAGCCCCGGCCCGATCTCCACGAGGCCCTCGGGCTGAGACGCCAGCGCTGCGTCCACGATGTCCTCGGCCGCGCCCTCGTTGATGAGGAAGTGCTGGCCGAGCGACTTGTCGGCGCGGATTCCGAGCCGGTTGAGTTGCGACCGGGCACTCTCACTCATCATCGGAGGCCTCCGTTATTCGCATCGAGCGCACCACGCACGCGTCTCCGCCGACGATCTCGATCTCCTCGCAGCCGCAGGCGGGGCATGCGGGCGCGAAGGGCATCAGGTGGTAGATCGGATCATCCGGCACCGCGACCTCACTCTCAGAGTCGCACCGCGTGCAGCGCACGATCAGCGGAAGCTGCTCGATCTCAATCTCCGCGCCCTCGGCGACGGTCCCGCGCAGCACCTGCTCCAGCCAGAACGTGAGCTGATCGGGGTCGATCATCGTCATGGCCCCGAGCGCGATGCTGATCTGCTCCACGCGCCTCGCCTGTCGCTCATGGGCCGCGTGCAGGACCGTGGAGGCGATGCGCTGCGCGGCGGTCACGTCATGCATCGCAGCAGCCGCCCGCGCAGCAGCAGTCTCCGGAGAGCCCCAGCGCCTCGATGAGATCGTCTATGCCCTCGTCGAAGCGAGCGGCGGTGGTGACGACCTTGATGCCGGGGTGCACCGAGCGGACATCGTCTGAGAGCTTCGCTACATCAACTTCCATCGCGTCGGCCAGGTCGGCCTTGTTGATGACCGCGACATCCGCCTGGCGGACCATCACCGGGTGCTTCACGGCCATGTATGGCCCCTCGGTGACGGAGAGCAGCAGCAGGCGGGTGTGGGTGCCGATCGGGAAGGCGGCCGGACAGATGAGGTTGCCGACGTTCTCGATGATGAGCAGGTCGATGCTGTCGAGGTCGAGGCGCTCAAGGGCGCGGCGCACGATCTCGCCATCGAGGTGGCAGGCGCCGCCGGTCTGGATCTGCAGCACCGGCACGCCCTCCTCCTCGATCCGGTCCGCGTCTATGCGCGTGGTGATATCTCCGGCGATCACCGCGATCGAGTAGCGGTCCTTGAGGTGCCGCACGAGGCCCTTGATCAGCGTGGTCTTCCCTGAGCCCACTGAGCCGAGCACGTCGATCGCGGTCACGCCGTGGGCGTCGAGCAGGTCGAGGTTCCGGTCGGCAAGTTCGCTGGTGCGCTTGCTCAGGTCAACATCAATGATGATATCGCGGCCCTGATCGGGCGCATTGGCGTCGGTCACTGTGACGCTTCCTCTCGCAGACTCATGGTGTTGCTTGCGAGAAGGTATTGTAGGCGCAAAGGGGGTGGGAGGTCAACGCGGGGCGCCGCGGGATCAGTCGGGAGTCTCCGTCGCCTCGAAGAACGCCCGCAGGTTCGACCACGGGACCTCGGGCCAGACGTCGTAGGCCGGAGCGATCACCAGCCCGGCGATCCCAAGCTGCCGCAAGCGCAGCCTGACCTCAGCGCGCACGTCATCCGGTGTCGCGTGCGCGAGGGTGGTCTGATGCCCGACCGTCCCCCACAGTGCGGGCCGCGTCCCGTAGCACTCGCGGATCGCGACCGCGTCCATGTGCTCGGGCTGCACCGGGTTGATCGCGTTCACGCCGATCTCCGTCAGGTCGCCGATGATCGGCTCATACCAGCCATCGCTGTGGTAGAGCACCCGCACCTCCGGCGCGATCGCCCGCGCGGCCGCGATGATCGCCGCCATCCGCGGTCGGAAGTACTCACGCCACAGCTCCGGCCCGAAGATCATCCCGCGCGGCATCCCGACGTCATCGCCGAGGGAGATCACGTCCACGCCCGCGCGCGCCAGCGCCTCGGCCTTGGCGGTCACGAGCGCCTGCAGGCGGTCGAGCAGCAGATGCGCCCACTCGGGCCGCTCCAGCATGTCGAGCAGGAAGTTCTCGAGCCCCCGCAGCCGCCATGCCGGTTCGAAGAGCTCACCGCCGAGGTGCGGCAGGCTGCCACCGGCGGCCAGGTCGCGGGCATGGATCTCCGCCACCTGCGCAGCAAGCTCGGAGTGCTGGACCGGCGCGGCCTCGGGGAAGGCGAACTCCTCCAGTTCGCGCAGCGACGAGGCGCGTGCGAGCGGATTGCGTGTGCGCACCGTCTCCGGATGGTAGCGCCACGCGCGGTAGTTGGCGGCCTGGTGGGGGGTGCCGAGGCGCGTATCGGCGGGGAACTCGCGCACAAGCTGCCGCAGCTTCGCATCGGCCTCGGGCTCGCCGAAGGCCACGAACTCGATGTCCACGAGGTCATCGCGGAACTCGCCGGGCGGCGCAAGCTCGCGCAGGCGGGAGCGGCTGAAGCCGATCGCGCGCGCCACGCGGTCCGGCTCGCGTCCATCGAGCGCCGTGAGCAGCCGTTCGCGACCGGTCATCCGCGGTCACTCCCCACGCATCGCGACTGATGCCGATGGGTCGTTTCCATCCGGCGGAGCGCACTCCTCCTCGCGCGCAGAACCTGTGCGTCACGCACGGTCGTTGCCGTGCCGTGGAGGGGCCGCTCCTCGCGCCGCCTGTCGTTTGGCGGCGGGAGGAGTGAGGAGGCACGAGTGTCGAGTGCCGACGAAGCCGCTGTGCCGGCCC
>DHPY01000086.1:38649-41742 GCA_002411015.1 Armatimonadetes bacterium UBA5352
CGAGGAGGGAGGCGCGCCAGCGCCTCAGGTTCCACCCCGGCCCGCGCACACCGGTAACCGACTGATCCGCCGCGTTGCGAACGACGAACGACATGGGCCGGGGTGGAACCTCCCGCTTCGCGGGACCCTCGCTTCGCTCGGGCGGCCCCTCCACGACGGCTACCGGCCAGGGAGGAGGTTGCCGCCGTGTTGCCCCCTCCGGCACGGAGGGGGTGCCGTCGCGTCGTCTGCGCCGGCGGGCGAGGTCTGTCGTTGTCGTGGAGGGGCCGGCCTGCGCGCGCCGAATACTGCCTCGGCAAATATGAGCCATCAGGGAGTGATCGGCGTGAGGCGCTGCATCGTCGTCGGCTGCGGAGGGCGCGGGGGCTACTGGACCAACAACGTGCTCGCGCAGATGACCGACCGGGTCGAGGTCGTCGCGCTCGTTGATGTGCAGCAGGAGGCGCTCGCGAAGGGCGCGGAGACGCACGGGCTGCCGGAGTCGGCGCTCTTTGGCGATGCGGGCGCGGCGATGGACGCGGTGGAGGCCGACTTCGCGCTGATCTCCACGCCGCCGTGGATCCACGAGGACAACGTGCGCTCGGCCTGCGAGCACGGGCTCTCGATCCTGATGGAGAAGCCGGTCGCCGACACGCTCGATGCGTCGGTGCGCATCAAGAAGATGGTGGAGCAGGCCAACCGCCCGTGCGTGATCGTGCAGAATTACCGGTACTCGCCGTTCATGCTGGCCTTCCGCGAGGCGGTGCGGACCGGTGGGCTCGGGCGGCTGAACTACGTGATCGCGCGGTTCGCGGCCGACTACAACCCGCCGAAGTCATGGGGGAAGCGCTTCCGGCATGAGATGGAGCACGCGCTGCTGATCGAAGGCTCGGTGCACCACTTCGACATGATCCGCAATATCTCTGGCCGCGACTGCGAGGATATCTTCGGCTACGGATGGATCCCCGCATGGGCCGACTTCAAGGGCAACTCGAACGGGCTCTACGTGATGAAGCTCAGCGGCGACGCCTTCGCGAGCTACGAGGGCTCCTGCACCACTGAGGGCTACGAGAACCCGTGGCACAAGGAGTACTACCGCGCGGAGTGCGAGTTCGGCGCGGTCGTGGTGGACACCGACAACATCGTGAAGATCCTGCGCGTGGATGGCGAGGAAGAGATCGTGCGCCAGCCGGTCAATCCGCCCGAGCAGGGGCAGGCGATCGTGCTGGAGTTCCTGCAGTATCTCGCGACGGGCGTGCCGACGCAGACGGCCATCGCGGACAACATGAAGTCGGTCGGGATGGTCTTCGCGGCGATCGAGTGCGACCGCACCGGCCGCCCGGTGAACGTGAACGAGATGCTCGCCGAGGCGGAGACGCGGGTGAGCGTTTGATCGGTCGTTCCTCAGATTTCCCCTACCCGCTGCGGCGCTTCGCCGCCTCGACCGTGTTCTTGAGCAGCATCGTCACCGTCAGCGGACCGACGCCGCCGGGGACGGGGGTGATCCAGCCCGTGACCTCGACGGCCTCGTCGAAGGCCACGTCGCCCACGTAGCGGCCACGCGCGCCGGCCTCGCCGGGCACGTAGTTCATCCCGACGTCAATGACCACCGCGCCCGGCTTGATCATCTCGCCGCGGATAAGCTCCGCGCGACCGATCGCCACCACCAGCACCTCCGCGCGCTTCGTGTGGAAGGAGAGGTCGCGCGTGGTTGAGCGGCATACGGTCACGGTCGCGCCGCGGTCCATCAGCATCAGCGCCGCGGGCTTGCCGACGATCACCGAGCGCCCGACCACGACCGCCTCCGCGCCGCGAAGCTCCACGCCGGTCTCCTCGATCAGCCGCACCGCCGACTGCGCCGTGCAGGGCGCGAGCGCCTCGCGGTTCGCCGCGACCAGCCCGAGGTTCATCGGGTGCACGCCGTCCACGTCCTTGTGCGGCGCGATCGCGCCCTGCATCGCGGGCTCGTCGAGGCCCTTCGGCAGCGGGCTCTGGAGGATGATCCCGTCCACAGCCGGGTCAGCGTTGAGGCGCGCGATCTCGTCATGCAGCGCCGGGCCATCGGCGTCATCCGCAAGCTGCCGAAGCTCATACTCGATGCCCACCTCGGCGGCGGCTTTCGCCTGCATCTTCGCGTAGGCGCGCGCGCCCGCATCATCGCCCACCATCAGCGCCACCAGCACCGGCGGGCGCTCCATCGCACCGATCTGCGCCTTCAGCTCGGCGCGCAGCTTCTCCACGATTGGCTTCGCTTCAAGGATCGTCGCGGTCATCTTCAGGTCCTTTCAGTGCGGCCGGTCATCCCGTGATCTTCGCGCCGATGCGATACCAGGTCTCCTCGCAGGCCTTCTGGCACTCGCGCAGCATGGCCTGCAGCCGCGCGCGCCGCGCCGTCACGAAGGTCTCATCGTCTATCAGCGCGAGGTTCACCTCGACGTTCAGCCAGCCGCACTCGGCGGCTGCCTGGCACAGCCGCGCCGCTACGCCAACGTCGCTCAGCAGGTTCTGGTTGCCCTTCTGCGCCAGCGGGAGGAGATGCCGGGAGAGTCCGGCGCATGCCTCCACGAGCCGCAGCGGCACACCGGCGGCATCGCGCAGGGCGGACTGGATCGCCGCCGAACGCGCCTGCTTCTCCTCATCGCTCGCCTTCGGGAGAGCGTAGGCCTCGCCGACCGCGCCGAATGCGGTGACATCCTCCTGCGCGAGGGCGAGCATGCGCTCGCAGCAGTCGTCGATCGCGGCGAGGTGCGCGCGGATCTCGTCCTCGACGGCCGCGTACTTCTTCTTCCCGACGGTGAAGCTACCGACCATGCGCACAGACGCGGCGGCCAGCGCGCCCACTACCGCGGCGGCGGAGCCTCCACCCGGCGCGGGCGCGTCACCCGCCAGTCGCGCAACGTAATCGCGGATCGCAAGTTCGGACATCTGCTCGGACATGATGTGTCATCTCCGGATGAGGATCCTTATCGCCATGGACGGCGGACGAGCTGGAAGCCCGTCACTGCAAACGAAACGGCCTAACGGCGCACGGCGACGACAACGGAAGACGGCCTGGAAGCCCGTCGCTACGAACGAAACGGCGGAACGGCGAACGGCAACGGCAACGGCAACGGC
>DHPY01000086.1:41866-58098 GCA_002411015.1 Armatimonadetes bacterium UBA5352
GCAACGGCAACGGCAACGGCAACGACGACGCCTCGCCTGCCGTCCCAATTGCCAACTCCCGTTTGCCCATTTCCGCCGTTCACACGCCGTTCCCAATTGCCAATTCCCAATTGCCAATTCCCGCCGTTATCCCCCTCAAAACAGCCCCACAATCCGCCCCTCGTCGTCGATGTCCACGTCCACCGCTGCCGGGCGGGTGGGAAGGCCCGGCATCGTCAGGATCTGGCCGCAGATCGGGTAGAGGAAGCCTGCGCCAACGGATGGCCGGATGTCCTCGATTGGCAGCGTGAAGCCGGTCGGCCGCCCCTTCAGGTTCGGATCGTGGCTCAGCGACAGGTGCGTCTTCGCCATGCAGATCGGCAGCTTCCCGAGGCCCTGGCGCTCGAAGGCGCGTATCTTGCGGCTCGCGACGGATGAGTAGCTCACCCGCGCCGCGCCGTAGATCTGCGTGCAGATCGTTTTGATCTTCTCCTTGATCGGGGCGTCGAGCGGGTAGAGGTAGCGGAACTCACTCGGCCGCTCGCAGGCCGCGACGACCGCCTCGGCCAGCGTCGCTCCGCCCGCGCCGCCATTGGCCCAGACGGTGCTCTCCACGGCTGCATCGGCGCCGGCGCTGAGGGCTGCCTCACGCACCGCGGCGATCTCCGCGTCGGTGTCGGTCGGAAAGCGGTTGATGGCGACGATCGCGGGGAGGCCGAAGCGCCGCACGTTCTCGATATGCGCCACAAGATTCTCCGCGCCCGCCACGACCGCCTCGACGTTCTCGCGCTCGAACTCCTCGGTGGGCGGCTTCGTGCCGGGTTTGAACTCGAACGCCCCTCCGTGGAGCTGGAGCGCGCGCACGGTCGCGACGATCACGACCGCCGCCGGCCGGTAGCCCGCCACGCGGCACTTGATGTCGCAGAACTTCTCCGCGCCCATATCCGCGCCGAAGCCCGCCTCGGTGGTGACGTAGTCCGCGAGCTTGAGCGCCATGCGGTCGGCGAGGATCGAGTTCGTGCCGACCGCGATGTTCGCGAACGGCCCCGCGTGCACGAACGCCGGCCCGTGCTCGAGGGTCTGCACGAGATTCGGCTTGATCGCGTGCGTGAGCAGCGCGGTCATCGCGCCCGCGGCCTTGAGGTCCTCGGCGGTGACGGGCTCGCCGTCGCGCGTGAGGCCGACCTGGATGCGCCCGAGGCGCTCCCGCAGGTCCTGCAGGCCGCTCGTCAGCGCGAGGATCGCCATGACCTCGGAGGCGACGGTGATGTCGAACTGCGTCTCGCGAGGGACGCCACCACGCGAGCCGCCCAGGCCCGTGACGATGCTCCTCAGCGCGACATCGTTCATGTCCAGCCCGCGGTTCCACGAGACGCTCTGCGGGTCGAGCGCGAGCGAGTTCTTGTGCCACAGGTGCGCGTCGATCATCGCCGCGAGGAGGTTGTTCGCGGCGCCGACGGCGTGGATGTCGCCGGTGAAGTGCAGGTTGATGTCCTCCATCGGCAGGACTTGCGCATGGCCGCCGCCGCACGCGCCGCCCTTGATGCCGAAGGTGGGGCCCATCGAGGGCTCGCGAAGCGTGACGATCGCGTCCTTGCCGATATGCCGCAGGGCCTGCGCGAGGCCGATGTTCGTGACGGTCTTGCCCTCACCGAGCGGCGTGGGGGTGATCGCCGTCACGAGGATGAGCTTGCCATCAGGCCGGTCCGCGAGGCGGTCAAGCAGCGAGAGATCCACCTTCGCCATGTGATCGCCGTGGAGCTGCAGCTCCTCGCGCAGCGCATCGGCCTCTTCAGCGATCGCGGTGATCGGACGCATCGTGGTCTGTCGAGCAATCTCAAGGTCGCTGAGCATGGGGCATCAAGTCCTTTGGTTTGAGCGGCGACCTGAAGCGAAGCCGCACGTCGTACGGAGGGGCCGGGCAGACCTCCCCCTCTCCCGCCGCGCCGTGTCGTGTATGGCGCAAGGGGGAGGGGGCCGGGGGGAGGGGCCGCCGCCTACAGCGCCTCCAGCACCGCGTCGAGGTCCATCGCGCGCTTCACGAGCCACTGGCCCTTCTCGACCTTCTCGGTGTCCGATGGCAGGATCTTCCCGACCACGTCGCTGATCTCGGAGGCCACGTCGTAGGTGCCCTCGCGGATGGCGATTACCGGCGCCTGGCTGCGCTCGATCAGCCGCAGCACGCTATGGTGCGGCATGATCCCGCCCGTGATGCACACGCCGATCGTCCCGGCGGTCTCGGATGATAGCTCCTCGGAGCTGATTGCTGCAAGTATCAGGTCATCGCGGTCGCCGGGGATGATCGCCAGCACGCCCGGTCGCAGCGACTGGAGGAGCCGGTGCGGATACTGCGCGCCGATGATGCAGTCGCTGATCCGCCGGTCGAGGTACTGTTCGCCATGGATGATCTCCGCGCCCGTCTCCGAGGCGATCTGGCGCATGGTCAGCTCGCTGAGGATCGGCTCGTAGGGGATCACGCCGAGCAGCCGGTCATCGAACTGCTCCAGCCACGTCGCGAGCAGCGGCTTCAGCTCGTCCATCTTCTTCGGCAGGAACTTGTTCGCGACCATGCCGATGATGTTGCAGCCCTCCTGGGCGAACATCGCGCGGTTGAGGGCGAACTCATCGGCGGGCTTGCCGAGGCCGCCGCCGGTGACGACCATCGCGCCTGCGCCGAGGATCGCGGCCACCTGGGCGTTGCCCATGCCGATGATGGAGCCGACGCCGGCGTGGCCGGTGCCCTCGACGATGACGAGGTCGGCGTCCTCGGAGATGCGGTCGTAGCTGGCGAGGATGCGGTCAATGAGCGGCTGGCGCGACTTGCGCTCGCGCACGAACTCGGTGGTGTAGCCGCTTGGGATGGTGACCGGGTTGCAGTCGGCCGGCTCGGTCTCGAGGCCGTAGACGGTGTTGATGAGGATGACATCCTCGTCCACGTGCGCGCCGTTGACCTCAACGGTGCGCTGGCCGACGGGCTTCATGTAGCTGACCTTCAGGCCGCGGTCGCGCAGGGCGGCGACGAGGCCGAGGGAGACGAGGGTTTTGCCTGAGTGCTGACTTGTGCCGGCGATGTAGATGCCGGGGCAGCGGTCCTTGCGAGCCATGGAGGGCCTCCTGCGACGGATATGCGCCGGTGTCCGACGGGAGGATAGTTCGCGGAAAGGGGGCGAAGGACCTGCGGGGGGAGGTGAGGCGCGACCTTCACCCCACCTCCGCGATCACTCTCCGCAGGTACTCCGCGCTGGCGCGGGTGCCGCGGATGACGTCGTCCGGCTCCTCATACTCGATCGCCCAGTAGCCATCGTAGCCGCCGAGCAGCAGCTCCTCCACGATCGGCGCCCA
This sequence comes from Armatimonadetes bacterium UBA5352, assembly GCA_002411015.1. Classification (GTDB taxonomy): domain Bacteria; phylum Armatimonadota; class Zipacnadia; order Zipacnadales; family UBA5352; genus UBA5352. The sequence continues at coordinate 45,188 of DHPY01000086.1, forward strand.
GTCGATCACGCCCTCGCCCACCGCGCAGTACTCCGGCGCGTCGCCCTCGTAGCGCACGTCCTTCCAGTGCGAGTAGACGATCAGGTCGGCGTTCACCATCAGCGCCGAGAGCGGGTCCTCGCCGGCGTGGCGGAAGTTCGCCGGGTCGTAGTTGAGGCCAAGCGGCGCGAGGTCCCACTCCTCGTCAAGCTCGCAGACCGGCTCTATCAGCAGCCGGTAGCACTGCGCGCCGGTCGCGGTCACGCCACCGTGATTCTCCACCGCGACCGCCACGCCACGCTCGGCCGCGTACGCTCCGACCTCCCGCAGCGCGTCCGAGATGCGCTCGAAGGTCGCGTCGGTGTAGGCGGCCGCGCTCACCCATCCTGCGAAGATGCGCAGCACCTCCGCGCCAAGTGCCTCACACATCTCAAGCTGCGCGTTGGCCTTCGCGATCTCGGCCTCGACATCGGGGGCCGCGAAGTTGTTGCCTCCCGCGAGCGCGACGATCGCCACATCGGCGTCCTCCGCTGCCCTCAGCGCGCACTCGAGGTCGGCATCGGTGGCGTCGAAGGGCAGGTGCCCGGGCGAGTTCGGCCCGAGGTTCACCTCCACGTAGTCGATGCCCATCTCCTTCGCGGCGGCGAAGTACTCGGGCAGCTCCATCTTGCGGAACCCCCATGCGGCGCAGGCGAGCTTGACGTCGGGCATGGTTGGTCGCTCCTTCACGAACTGCGTACTTGGCCGGTGGGAGGGGCCGCACGAGCGACATGCGCGCAGCGGATGTCGCGAGGCCGGCCCACTGCGGCGAAGCGAAAGATCATGGGCCGACCTCGCCCGGCTCGCAGGCTCGCCAGGCTCGTGCGGCCCCTCCGGTTCGCGGGCGGCTCCGCTGCGAGACGTTCTATCGCCAATCCAACGCCAGCGTCACGACCTCGCCGGGCTCGTTGTAGACGCGGTCGTAGGCCGCGGTGGCCTGTTCGGCGGGCATGATGTCGGTCAGCAGATGCTCAACCTGCAGCTTGCCCTGCGCCATGAGGTCGAGGACAGCCGCGACCATCTCCGGGCGCTCCCCGCAGGTGGCGGAGAGGGTGAGCTGGCGGCCGAAGAGCGTCTCCGGGATGAAGAGGCTGATCGGCTCGAGATACATCCCCTGCGCGTGGATGCGGCAGTAGCCGGGCGCGTTGTGCAGCACCGCGTCGAGGCTGCTCGGCTCGCCGGTGACCTCGATGATCGCCTGCGGCTCGCTGCCGGTGCAGAGTTCACGAAGCGCGGGCCACAGCTCCTGCTCGGAGGTGTTGATGGCGCCTGCTGCACCCCACCTGCGCGCGACGTCGAGGCGGTTCTGGCAGAGGTCGGCGACGATCACGCGCGCCCCCCGAACGTGGCAGAGCTGCGCGGCCATCGAGCCGATCACCCCCTGGCCGATGACAAGGACGGTCTCGCCCTCGGCGGGGCGCACCTTGTACTCGACGCCATGCCAGGCGACCGCGCCAAGCAGGGCGAGACCCGCGTGCTCGAGCTTCACGCCCTGCGGGACCTTCACCGCGCGCCCGGCGCTCAGGCCGGAGTGCGTGGCCTTCGAGTAGACGACGGTCTCGAGGTGCCCGCCCCATGCGACGCAGTAGTCGCAGGCCCAGGCGCCGAAGAGGTTCGAGCCGACGACGAAGTCGCGGGGCGCGAGGTGCTCCACGCGCTCGCCGACCTCCAGCACCTCGCCGACGGGGATGTAGCCGGGGAGCATCGGGTACCACTGCGTGCCCGCGCGGCGCGAGTGGAACTGGCCGGTGTAGAGGTCGAGTTCGGTGCCGCGGGAGATCGTGGAGAAGACGGTGCGGGTAATCGCACCGGTCTCATCCATCTCAGGCACGGGGATGTCGCTGCGCAGTTCGGCATGGAGCGGCTTCGTAAAGGCGACGCCGGTGCAGGTCTTCTCTTCGGACATGAGCGATCCCTCGCAAGCGTGAGTAGCTCCAGCAAACAGCGCACGGGCGGGACGCCCGTGCCGTGTGAAGGTCCAGAACCTCAGCGTGTCGTCCCCCCATCACCCATCACCCGCCGTTATCATCCAAACTGCACCATGTAGCCGTTGAAGACCTCAGGGCCGAAGATGGCCATGGCGATCCAGCTCAGGCCGCCGGCGAAGAGGTCGCCGAAAGCAAGGCCCAGGAAGAAGGGCATTGCGCGGCGGAACCAGCGCGCGCCTCCGAGGCGGTGGACGATCGACTTGATCAGCCAGATCGCGAAGAACGGGCCCCAGAGCGCGTAGCCGTAGTTGAGCGAGAGCGCGTAGCCGATCGGGTGGAAGGGCGAGCGAAGGAAGTAGAAGCGCGCGAGCACCAGTGCGAGCGTGATGACCGCGCCACCCGCCGCGCCCTCGACGCGCGGCCACTCGGGGAGCGAGGGGTTCTTCACCGCGCCCGCGGCGGCGGACCATTCGCGGGTGGCGGTCTGCACGTTGTAGCCGCCGCCTGTGGTGCCGCCATGCAGGACGTTCGCGCCGAACGCGTAGTAGCTTTGCAGGTTGAAGACGTAGCCGGCGGTCATGCCGACGAGGAAGGCTGCGATGATCACCCAGAGCATCCCGCGGCGGGAGAGGCCGCCCTCCTCCGCGAGCTTCTCGTTCTCGAGCTGATAGCCCATAAGTGAGGTGAAGTAGCCGCGCCCGATCCACGCGAAGCCCGAAACTCCGAGCAGGTTGCCGATGTTCGGCTTGATCAGCCCCTCGCCGCCGAAGAGCTGGTACATGCCGTTGCGCGCCTGGTCGAAGGGGTAGGCCCACATCGTCGGGACGCCGGTCTCGGCCCGGATGCGCGCGTAGACGAGGCCGAAGGCGAGGGTCATGCCGAAGTAGAGGACAGCGTGCGGGACCGACATGCCGATAACGGTCATCCATGCGATGATCGCGATGAAGCCGCCGATCGAGCCCCAGAAGGCCCACGCCGGCGGCATCGGCTCATCGGAGTGGTCGCGGGTGGCTCGGCCGATGGCGGCGCGGGCCATCTCCGTAAGGTGCCCGCGGGCCGTCCACGCCAGCACCGCCATGAGCGTGAGGAAGGAGCCGATGCCCTGCTGCGGCGTGTAGGGCCAGCCTGCGCTGGCGCGGTAGCCGATCGCCGACGCGAGGCTCTGCATGAAGGGATCGAGCACGCGGAAGAACCAGACGGAGAAGAGCACGTCCAGCGAGACGAACCAGCCGAAGCCGAGTATCTCCGGGCGGTGGAAGAACGCGAGCGAGCGGAACGGTGTCCACGGCTCCTCGGTGAAGAGGTTGGCGAAGCTGAAGCGCTCGCTGAGGGCGGTTACCGCCGGGTTGTAGGCTTTCGCAATGTTCAGGCCATGGTGGATGAACACGAGTGCCACCGCGATCCAGACGAGCGGGCTGCGGAAGAAGCCCTCGGCGGCCTCTCGGATATCGGTCTGAGAGCTTTCGGCGGTGACATCGAGCGGGATCATCAGCAGCGGGTAGCGCAGGCGCTCATGCTCCGACCACTGCCTGCGGAAGAGCGTCACGAGGCACAGGCCGGTGCCGTAGAGGAGCGAGAGGAAGATCGTCCAGACCACCAGCGGGCGCGTCCAGGCGGCCCACGGGACCGCGCCATCCTCCGTGCCCTCATACATCATCCGGATGACCTCGGGGTCGCTCGGGCCATACCAGTCCGGGAGCTGCGCAACCAGCTCCGCGGTGGCGGCCTGCGGAGAGTCGAAGTAGGTCGGGGCGGTCATCCACGGCAGCATAAGCTCGATGATGCCGAAGGTGACCGGGGGGATCGCCAGCACGAGGAAGGCGTAGATGACCAGGAGTTCCTTGCGGCTGAGGGCGCGGAGGCCGGGGATGCGCTTGAGCAGCGGCCCGAAGGCCATCAGCGCCACGAGGAATATGAGCGCGGGCACCGGTGGCACTGAGGCGATGTAGACGGGGGCGTAGAGCAGCCCGGGCGTCTGCACCAGCGATGCCTGGTGGATCCAGGCGATCGAGAGGATGGAGAGCACGATGGCGATGATGATCGCTCGCAAGGTCATAGGCCCGCTCCCGTGGCGATCTCCGCGCAGCGTGGGGGTGGTTCGCCGGATGCGAGCAAGAGACCTGCGTGCCTGTCCGGTGGCGAGACGCATCCTTTGACGGAGGTCTCATGCCACGTCCCGCGAAGGAGGGACATACCCCCGCGTGATAGTGACGCACTACGGGGGATTGCTATGAGCGTGCTTCTGACCACGGTTGCATGAGCTGCTCGATCCGACATCGTGGACACCACCGCAAAGGCCGACCGGGCGCTGCGGGCTGAAGTGGGTGCGCGAGCGACTCGGGCAGGAGTTCGAGGCGCAGGTTGCGGCCAGGCGCGCGTTCTGAGAAGGCGACTCACTGCGTGATCGGCATGCGGCGGTGACCGGCGAGCAGCGGAGGACCACGACCGGCATAGGGCTGCTCGCGATGGGGCGCGAAGGGTGACTCCGGACACGTGTGCGCGGTAGCAGCCTGCTGCCGCCCGGCAGCTCCGGGCTTCATCGGCTGCGCCCCACCACGGGCCACGGCCTCATCCTGTGATGTGCGCGAGATGCGCTGTCGTGCCGAGGCGAGTGCGGTCCGGGTGTCTGGAGAGGATCATGGCAGCTACGGGATCATCCACGGACAGACTGCGCGCGATGCTCGGCAGGTCATCTCGTGCTGAACTGCGATCACTGCTTGGGTCTATGCACCCCTCGACCGTCGCAGAGGGGATACAGGATCTCGAGCCTGAAGAAATCGTTGATGTGCTCCGATACGCTCCCCGGGAGGCCTGCAGCGAGATCCTGCGCTATCTGGAGACGAACGTGCAGGCTCGGGTGGTGGATCTGTGTCATCTGGAGGAGGTCGCGGGACTGCTGGAGGGCATGCCTCCCGATGACCGCATTGACCTCTTCAAGCAGATGTCGCCGGAAACGCAGGAGCGTGTCCTCCGCGCGGCGCCACCGGACGAGCGCGAGGACATGCTGCGCCTTGCGGCCTACCGGGAGGAGACGGCGGGCGCGCTGATGACCACGCGCTTCGTCACCGTCCGCCCGTGGGAAATGGTGACCGAGGCGATCGCCAGCGTTCGCGGGCAGGCAGCCGCGGCAGAGATCATCAGCATCTCGTACGTTCTGGATGACGACGATGTGCTGGTAGGCGTCGTCTCCCTGCGCGAGCTCATGCTTGCAGCGGACGCCGCCCGAATCGCCGACATCATGCACCGTGACCTCATTGTCGTTCACGTTGAGGATGATCAGGAGGAGGTCGCGAGGACTATTCACAGGCACGACCTCGCGGCCGTTCCAGTCGTTGACTCCGACGGCAGGCTGATTGGGACTGTCACCGCCGATGATGCAATGGAGGTTGAGGAGGACGAGGCCACGGAGGACTTCCACAAGATGGGCTCCGTGACTCTGATGGAGACGAGTCTGCGGGATGCGGGGATCTGGCTGCTCTACCGCACACGCATGCCCTGGCTGCTCGCGCTGGTCTTCATGAACGTGTTCTCAGGAGCGGCGATCGCCCGCTTCGAGGAGACGATCGAGGCTTACATGGCACTCGTCTTCTTCCTGCCGCTGCTCATCGACTCCAGCGGCAACGCCGGTTCGCAAGCGGCGACCCTGGTCGTGCGGGCGCTCGCCACCGGCGACCTGGGCCCCCGGGATTGGCTGCGGATGATTGAGCGGGAGATGCTCGTCGTCGTTCCCCTTGGAGTAACCATGGCGCTCGGGGCGATGCTGATTGCCGCAGTGCGGGCTCCGGAGGTCCTCGTGCCTGTCGGACTGGCGATGGTGTCCGTCGTCGCCTTCGGCTCGCTGATGGGCGTCACCCTGCCGTTCATCCTGACGAAACTTCGGCTCGATCCCGCCGCGGCCAGCACCCCTCTCATCACCTCTCTCGCCGACATCGGCAGCGTGATCATCTACTTCGGCATCGCCACCTGGTACCTCGGCATAGGATGAGCGTGGCGGTCGCGGATGCCGGCGTACCGAGCACGTCGGAGGCCCGCTCTCTGACCTCGCGGCGCTCCCTGCCGCTTCGGGCTACCTGAACATCGGCCGCGCGACCCACTTAAGCGCGGGGTGCGGGCCGTCGGCCATCGCCGCCCACCGGGCCGCGGCTCCGCCACCAAGGTCCTGACTCAGCGTGAACTGCCACTGGCTGCGGTCGGCGACATGGTCGCTGCTCTCTACCAGACAGTTGTCCTGCACGTTCCAGGTGATCGCCTGGATGCGGTTCTGTGCGGGCATGAAGCGCAGCAGGCGGATGTTGCGGCCGCCGCCGTAGTCGAACATCATCTCGTGCACGATGTTGCCACCCTCGGCCCTGGAGGACTGGCGAATCGCCTGCGTGCGGCTCTGGTCGCCGGTCTGCACGAGCATGATGTTCGGGTGCTTGCTGTAGAGCTTCTCCCAGAGCTGCTGCGGCGAGTTCCCGCGCTCCTTGTGGGTCTTGTGCCAGAGCATGCGGCCCTTCGGGTCATCGAACCAGCCCTCGGCGGTGGTTGGCGGGGTCAGTGGCCCAAGGCTCATGTGCGTTACCACGAAGACCTTCCGGTCGGGATGGCTCGCCAGCACATCCGCCGCCCACGCCAGCACGTCATCCGGCGCGCTGCACTCCAGGTGCAGGAGGAGCAGGTCGACTCCCCCGGCGCTGATGAGCTGGTAGGAGTTGGCGTTGTTGCCGGAGGTCGCGGGCCCGAGCTCCGGGTTGCCCGCGTAGGCCCCGCCATACCACCTGAATCCCGCGAACCGCTCGGCGCCGAAATACTGCTGGAAGAGCGAGGTGTCCCCTGCCGAGGTCATGTCGTGGTTCCCGGGCGCTATGCCGTAGGGCACCACCCCGTGCAGGCGGTCCATGCACATGCGGGCGACCTCCCACTGCTCCGGGATGTTCTTGTCCACGATGTCGCCGCTGTGGGTGACGAAGACGATCCGCTGCGACTTGAGGTGCTCGAGTATCCACGGCGTGAGCGCCTCGAAGTTGGGGTTCTCAAGCGCGGGGAGGCCTTCAACCTGACCGCCCGCCTCGCGGCCGCGATAGGCTTGCGTGTCGGGGATGACCGCTACGATGAAGCTGCCCTCTGGCGCAGGCTCGAGATCGGCCAGCGCGGCTGGCATGAGAGCTGCAAGGAGCAGCAGTGCGGCGATCAGGACGGCGTACCTCTTCATCGGAGGCGTCCCTTCCACGTGCTGTCGTGACGACTGCGCGGAGGGTTCGCTGTCTTCGGCGAATCACCTCGCACGTTGGGTAGTCTGTACAGAGTGAGGGGCCGGCGCGCTGCCGGCCCCTCGCATACGGCGCGTCAAGAGGCGCTATCGCCGGGTAAGCAGCCGCGTCTCAGAGCCGAACGCGGGCAGCGCGACCTCGAAGGTGCCGTCGATCTCCTCGAGGCCCTCGCCATGCATGTCGCAGACTGAGCAGATGCCGCCCGGGTCAACGGTGGCGGTGATCGGTTCCTCCAGCGGGTTGGTCATCAGCAGCCAGGTGCGGCCGTCATACTCCCACGCCCGCCAGTGCACCACGTCGCCCTCTGAGGTGACCGAGACGCGGCCGTCTGCCTCGCCGACCATCACGGGCATCGAAAGCTCCTTCAACTCCGCATTCATCGCCGGGAAGGCCGCCCACAGCGGCGTGTTCTCAAGCTCCCAGCCGGGATCGCGGAAGGAGTACCAGAAGATGCCCTTCGCGCCGTGGATCAGCGACAGGTAGACCATGCTCCGCGCCTGCTCCGGCGTCGGCTGGTTCATCGGGTTCGGGATCCAGCCCGACTGCAGCACCGCCGTCAGGTTCTGCCAGGGCTCCAGCCCCGCCATCGCGGTGTCAAGCCAGTCGGAGACCATTGTGAGCGGCTGACGCGGGATCGGGTACGGGTCCACCTGCATGATGTCGCAGAAGTCCGCCCAGTACTCAAAGCCCGGGGGCTGGCAGAGCGTCAGCTCGATCGGGTGGTCCGGGTCGGCCTCTTTGAGCGCGATGTAGACATCGGGCACCTCGTCGGTGATCTCCGGGCGGATGTCCGGCTCGTCGATGATCTTCCAGCACATAACCGCCGGGTGATCGCGGTATGCCTCGATCCCGGCCAGCGAGTCCGCGAGGTTGGCAGCAACCAGCCCGCCCGCGTAGAGTGGCGCGTCCATCATCAGGCCATTCTCTGCACAGGCGTCGAGCGTCGCGCCGAGCTGCTCGAGATCCTGCGGGCCAACGCCCTGCACGCAGTTGAAGCCCGCATCCGCGAGCATCGGGTAGTGGCTCGCTGAGACGTGGTAGAGGCCGATCGGGAAGAAGGGCTCGCCATCCACCAGGATCGTGCCCGTGTCGGTCAGGTAGGTGGGCTTGCGGTCCTGTAGCGGCACGAACAGGTGAGCCATCTGGCCGGGGATCGGGCCGAGGCTGGCCTCGACGCGGTAGGTGCCGGCCGCAAGCTCGGGAAGAGTGAGTGTCGCCACCCACAGGCCGTCCTCACCGGGCGCGATCTCGAGCTCGGCGCCCACATCATCGCCCTCGTTCTCGTAGATGGTGATCTGCACCGGCGTCGTGTCATTCTGGAACGGCTGGCCGCGCCGGATGGTGAAGCTGACAGCGCGCTCGCCGGGCTTGAGCACCTGCCGCAGCGGCGAGAGCGAGACGACCGGCGCGGGCGAGGTGCGCTCGAAGGTCACATCATCGAACCACGCGGTCCCGGCGTTGAAGAGCCGCAGCAGCAGCGACGCGCGCGTCACCTCCGGCGGAAGCTGCACCTCAAGCTCGATGAGCTGCCAGTCGCCGGCGGTCACGGGCAGCGCCTCGCGGGCGTACTGCCCGAGCGGGTTCGCGCCGTCGTCGGTGTAGCCCTCGATCTTCAGCGCGGCGGCCCCGCCACGGCCCGCGGGCGACTCACCGCGGAACCACGCGCGGAAGGTGTAGCTGGCGCCGCCCTCGAGGTCGCGCGCGACGGTCGCGACGTAGGGGTTCGCGGCGCCCTCGGCGTCGCTGAAGCGCAGCGACGACGCGCCGGAGTGCGCGACCTCGCTATCCACGGAGGTCATGTCCGGGTTGATGATGGACCAGCCGCTAAGGCCGTCCTCAAAGCCCGGGTTGGTCAGCTCGATCTGCATGACATCCTCCTGCGCGAAACAGGCGGTGGCGAGCAGCACGGTCATCAGCATCAATGCCAACCGAACATGACTCATCACGATCGCTCCTCTGTCTGGCTCACTTCACCCTGAGCTCAGCGTACTTTCGAAGCAGCCTCAGGTATACCCGGTACTGCTCCAGCGACACCCCCGGCGGGGTCTGGTGGTCCACGCTCGGCACGAACCGCCCGCTGCGCATCAGCGGCAGCAGGCGCTCGAACTCCGCACGGATCGCCTCCTCGCCCCGGTTCATCACCATCTTATCGTAGTGCCCGATCATCACGAACTCCGGGTGCGCGCGGCGGATCGCCATCCCATCTACCCCCGCCTGGCGCTCCAGCGGCAGCACTCCGCGGATCCCGGTGCGCTCCAGCCACGGGATCATCTCCGTCACATCGCCGTCGCTATCGCAGATGGCGATGGAGCCGATTTGGTCGATCACCGGCACGACCCTCCGATGATATGGTTCGACAAACTCCGCGAACATCCCCTCCGAGAGCATCGGCCCATGGTTGTACGACATGTCCTCGGCGAAGGTCACGAAGTCGGGAGTGGCGATCTCCCCCACCTGCCGCAGCATCTCCATCGAGTGCTCGGCGAGGCCGGCGTTCATCCGGTGCATAAGCTCCGGGTAGTCGAAGAACGCGTAGAAGTGCTCCTCGATGCCGAAGAGCCTGCGCGGAAACCAGAAGAAGCCATCCACCACCGCCCACAGCACGAAGCTTTCGCGGTCGTGGGTGCGCAGATGCTCGCGCAGGTCATCCATAAGCGGTGCATTGTCCGGGAAGAGGGTCGGCTCGATCTCATCGTACTTCGCCGGGCCGGGCATCCGTGGAGCACCGTGCTTGGGCGGCGCCGGGCAGCCTGGCCCGAGCGGATTGATGCGCACGCAGTAGACCGGGTCGAGGCCGAAGTGCTCCTGCACCTCGTAGCGCGAAAGCTCCGCGGGCAGCCCCTCGGTGTGCCAGCGATCGATCGTCTGATCCCAGTAGGGCGCCCACTCGACCACCGGCAGCCGGTCAAGCGGCTCTCCGAACATCGCGGCACGGAAGCGCTCTCTGATGGTCACGCGGCATCGGCCTCCCGCGGATCGCTCGCGTTCAGATACTCCTCGACATTCGTCCAGCCATCGTCATCTGGATCGCATCATCGAATATCATGCGCGATTGGTCGCTCTCTGCTCCAGCGCATACTCAAGTGCCGCCGGAATGCGGCAGTCATACGGCTCGCCCTCATACGGAAGCTCGCCCGCGAGGATCATCTCCTCCAGCGGCGACTCGCGCTTCACGAAGGGCGGCATGACCATACTGCGCGTGCGCGCGGACTCGTAGATCGCCATCATGATCTGCTGCGTCACGAGCGCCTGTGAAGCGACGTTCCGGTGCACCGGGCCGCCGTCCATCCATGCGAGAAGCTCCGCGAGGTAGCCGTTCGGCTGCGGGCTCGCCTTCGGCTCGTGGATGCCCTCGGAGTTGACCAGCACCGCCTGCTCGCGGTTGAAGTTGATGATGCCATCGGGGCCGCTGAGGCGGGACTCCCGGTACTTCACGCCATCCTCGAGGTCCATCGAGAGGATCATCTCGTCCTCGCCGAAGCGGATCAGCGCGTGGGTCTTCTCCTCCGCGTAGGAGCCGCGCTCGAAGCGGTTCGTGTGGCGCTGGATCCAGCCGAGGACGTCGGTCCAGTCGGGGTTGCCGAGGATCCAGCGGTAGGCGTCGATGAGGTGCGAGGCCATATTCAGCATCCCGCCGCCGGAGCGCCAGTGGATGCTCACCGGCCGACCGATCGCGCCCGCGGCGACCATCTCGCGCGTGGCGTTGTAGCCGGCGCAGAAGCGAGTCTGGTGGTGCACGACGAAGTGGCAGCCACGCTCCTCCGCGAGCGCGACGGCGTCCATCGGCCCGCCGAGTTCATCGCTCATCGGCTTCTCGGAGATGACGGCCTTGGCGCCGGACTCGATCGCGGCGATGGCAAGCTCCATGTGCGTGGGGTTCCAGGTGCAGACGCTGACGATATCCGGCTGCACCTCGGCGAGCATCGCCTGGTAGTCGGTATAGCGTCGCGCGATTCCGTGGGTGTCGCAGTAGGCGTTGAGGCGACCCTCATTGAAGTCGCAGCCGGCGACGAGGTCAACGCGATCGCTGCCGGTGTAGTAGAGCGCGTGGGCTTTGGCAATGCCGCCGGTGCCAATGACGGCGGCGGTGAAGTGGCTCATTCTGCGTGCCTCCCGGAGAGTCCCATAGTGGGGCGCTATTCGCTCGGCGGAGGCTCAGGACCTTCGGGGATACGGCAACGGCTGACGGGCTGGAAGCCCGTCGCTACGAACGACACGGCAACGGCCTACGGAACGACAAACGGCGGCAGGCTGGAAGTGGAAGCCTGCCCCACGTGAAGGCACAGGCCCCCCTACCCTCTGTGGCGAAGGCATGCTTGCCTGCGGTCAGTCGTCGTCTCCCCCTCTCCCGCGAGAAACCGTGCCGTTTGCGGTTTCAAGGGGGAGGGGGCCGGGGGGAGGGGCCGTCGTTTGTCGTTCCACCCCCCTCGTCCCGACGGCGCGCCGTTTGCGCCGAGGGAGAGGGGGGCCGTGAGGCCGAAGGTCTCCGGGTGAGGCCGAACGGCTGACGGGCTGGAAGCCCGTCGCTACGCTGCCGTTGCTTTCGTTACTTCCGTTGCTGTCGTCGCTGTCGTATCACCAGTACCCCGGCGCGTTCGGGTAACCGTCTACCTGGGCCTGGTTCGCGAAGGGCTGGTAGCGGTGCTTCTGCGACATCTCGTCGATCCGCTCCATATCGGAAGGGTCCACCACCATGTCGAAGACCCCGTACATCGGCTGGAAGTGCTCGCGCTTGCTGCCACCGAGGATCGGCGTGGTGATCGCCGGGTTCTTCAGCACCCACTTCATCGCAAGCTGCTGGATCAGCATCCCGTTGCGCGTCGCGATGTCCTCAAGCTCCTCGACCAGGTCGAAGGTCTCATCGCTGAGGAAGTGCTTCGCGGCGCGCGGGTTGCTGAAGCGCGAGCCCTCCGGCGGCGCCTCGCCACGCTTGTACTTGCCGGTGAGGATGCCACCCTTCAGCGGTCCGTAGCCCATAATCGCCACGTTGAACTTGCGGCAGAACGGGATGGTCTCGTTCTCGATCACGCGGTCGAGGATGCTGTAGGATACCTGCGACGAGATGATTGGCTGCCAGTTATGCAGCGCGGCCTTCCCGAGCATCTCAGCCATCTGCCAGGCGTAGTGGTTCGCGACGCCCGCGTAGAGGATCTTGCCCTGCTTGATGAGCGTGTCCAGCGCCTCGAGCGTCTCCTCGACCGGGGTGATCGGGTCGGGGTGATGAAGCTGGTAGATGTCTATATAGTCGGTCTGCAGCCGCCGCAGGGAGTTCTCGCAGGCCTGGATGATATGCCTGCGCGAGCAGCCGCCGCCCTCGCCACCGCCGCCGCCCTCGCGCTCGAACATCTTCACCCAGCACTTCGTGGCGATGACTACGTTCTCGCGCGCCAGGGAGGTCTCCTTGAGCGCCCGGCCCATGACCTCCTCGGAGTGCCCGCGCCCGTAGGCGTCGGCGTTGTCGATGAAGTTGATGCCGGCGTCGAAGGCATCCTGGAAGGTCGCAACGGTCGTCTCGAAGTCGCACTCGAGCGGGAAGTTCATAGCCCCGAGGCAGAAGCGTGAGACCTTCAGTCCGGTGTTGCCGAAGACCACGTACTCCATGCGAGTCAGCCCCTTCGCGAGGATAGCCGGCGAGATGCGCGTCTTCTTCCCGATTCGATGGCGCCGGGCGAATGCCCTGCGTCGTTGCCGTTCTGGAGCGGAGGCGCTTCAG
>DHPY01000086.1:58360-62070 GCA_002411015.1 Armatimonadetes bacterium UBA5352
CCCTCCCCTCCATACGACTGGACAACGGCTCTACTCGTCGTCCTCCGCAAGCTCAGGGCAGCTCGCGCAGGCATCGTCCTGCTCGAGCAGTTCACTCAGATGTACGAACAAGCCCGCGAGCACCGCCACCTGTAGCAGCACCAGTGCCTGGCGGACGATCCCGAGAAGGGGCACATACCACGCCGTGGCCGACTGCGGCTCCAGCAGCGCCACGAGACCCCCCAGGACCGCGAACAGCAGCGCGAAGCGCAGGCCGAAGGCGATCGCATCCACCGGGCGCTGCCTGAACAGCCGCCAGCTTCGCGCCAGCGCCGCGCCGAGGCCGGACCCGGAGTCAACGATCGCGTAGGGCGCCAGCGTCAGCAGGATGAGCACGACCGCGTACAGGTAACCAGCGACCGGCGTGACCTGCGCCCCGAGCACCCCCGCGACGCGCGCGAGGCCCGCGATCAGCAGCAGCAGCGCGACCGGCAGCCAGCTCTCCGCCACCGCGCGGAGGGTCGTCGTGAAGCTCCATGTGCCACCGCGCGTCACCTCCAGCACCAGCCGCCAGAGCAGCGCGTGCGCCGGGGCAATCAGCGCCGGGAGGATGGCCATCGTGGCGACCATCCACAAAACCGTCAGCGGCGGCGCGGCCGAGCCGACGTAGCCGAAGCGCTCGAAGAACTCGCGCCCGGCGAAGAGGATCGCGATGCTTGCGGCGGCGGAGGCGATCAGCAGGCCCGCCGGCCAGTAGAGCCTGCGGGAGGTCTTATCGCCGAGGGCCTTTGGGCGGGCCATCGCGACGCGGATCAGGCCGGCCGCGAGCAGCAGCCCGAAGAGCATCGTGCCCCAGTTGCCCAGCGGCGCCTGGAGCAGTCGCGGGTAGGCCTCGGGAAGCTCGCGCGCGAGAAGCTGCGGCACCGCGCTCGGGAGGTCGAGCATCCGGCCGATGAACGGCTGCGCGGGCGCGGGCGTGCCGAGCGCGGTGACGCGCTGGAAGGTGAGCTGCACCGCGAGCATGGCCGCATCGATGATCCACAGCGCGGCCAGCACCGCCAGGAGCGTCCTGTTGCGCACGAGCTTGCGGGATACATCCGCGAGGACACGCAGCGGCGCGCGCCGCAGAGGCAGCGGCTCGCCCTGCTGGCGCATGTTCAGCCAGTCAATCACCCACCAGAGCGCGACGAATGCCGCCGCCCACGCGACCACCGAGCCTGCCTCAACCGTCACTACGCGTCACCTCCGAGGGGGTGTTCGCGATGGCGGGTGAGTGTTCCTTGCACCGAGCGCTCGGAGCCGCTGAAGCGCCTCCGCTCCAGACGGCTCGGCAAGGACTCCCGCCGCTCCTGGCCCACCTCCGCGTTTCGCTCGCGGACGCGGCGGTGCATCGTGGCGATGCTCTCCGCGGGCGCCTCCCGGCCGCTCGAGGACGAGGGGGCGAGGGCCACAATGGCTACGACTGACGGTCAACGACATGTGCGACGGAATGCTACCAGCCCCCTACCCATCCAGCCCGAAGATCTTCGCGGCCGTGCCGCCCATGATCATCTGCCGGTGCTCGAAGCTCATGTTCACGTGATGGAAAAACGCGCGGTAGTCGCTCATCACGTCCTCCATCAGGTCGAGCGAGACGTCCGTGCCGAAGACGATCTTCTCATACGGGTGCTTGTCGCCCATCTTCCCGTACTGCTCGTTCTTCGCCCACCAGAAGACCTCCGAGAGGAACTCCGGCGACTTCTTCTTCATCGTTGAGCCGGTGAGGTCGAAGTAGACGTTCGGGTGCATCCGCGCCACCTCGCCCGCCTCGTCGTACCACGGGTTCCCGAGGTGCGCGCCGATCAGCGAGAGCGTCGGGAACTTCCGCGCGATCCGGTCGAGGTGCGCGGGCCGCATCCGATCGATCGAGACATCGCGCAGAGGATCGCCGACGCGGCTTGCGGCCACGATCCCGAGGTGGAAGAGCACCGGCATGTTCAGCAGCGCGCAGCGCTCGTAGACCGGCATCGCGCTGTCGTCATCGTAGTCCACGGTCGGGCGGATGACCTTGATGCCGTGGAAGCCCATGGAGTGCAGGTCATCCACCGCCCGCGGCCCGTCCTCGCCGATACGCACGTAGCCCAAGCCCAGCAGGAAGTCGCCATGCTCCTGCAGCGCCTCGCAGATCTGCAGGTTGCCCGCTCCGGGCGGGCCGGAGGTGCACATCGCGACACGGCTGATCTTGAGCTCCGCGCACTTGTCGCGCAGCTTCGGGATGTAGCCGCGCCAGTCCCGCGGCAGGTGGTGGTGGATGTCAATGACCATGCTGATCTCTCCCTCGTTGTCCGGCCTCAATCGTACCGCCCGTACTCCACGCACGCGCGCCAGTAGGCGTCGAGGTTCTCGCGCGGGGTGCCCTCGCGGAAGCTGTCGGAGGAGCCGATGATGAAGCCGCCGCCGGGCTTCGCGATCTCCATCGCCTCGCGCACCGTGCGCTCCACAAGCTCCGGCGTCCCGTGCTTGAGCACGTAGAGCAGGTCAACGTAGCCCTTCAGCGTCACCCGGTCGCCGATCGTGCGCTTCGCCTCAGCCAGGTCGAAGTCGCCCACCGGCGGCGGGGTGCAGGTCTCCAGCACATCCACGCCCGCCGACGCGATCAGCCCCATGGACTTCGCGAGGACGCCGTCATCGTAGTAGTCGTAGATCGCGCCGTAGGAGTGTGCAAGCGCCACGTGCTCGCGGATCTGCGGCACGAAGACCTCCTCGAAGATCGCGGGCGACCATCCCGACGAGAGCGAGTTGTAGTACCACGAGCCGAAGATGAACCCCGCGCCGGCCTCGAGACATGCCTTCGCCTTCGCCAGCGACCGCTGGTGGAAGAGGTCCATGACCCCGTCGAAGAGCGCGCGGTCGGTGTAGTAGTCCACCATCAGGTTCTCCATCCCGCGCGCATCGCCGGCGTTGTGGTCGAGCGCCGAGCGGATGCAGGGCATCACGATCCCGCGGTCGCCGAGCATCTCCTCGTAGGGACGGTGCGCGTCGTAGCTCGCGGGGATCGGCGGGAGGATGTACTCCAGCGCGGGGAGGTCGTCGAGCGACTTCACGAGGTGCTCGCTCTTCACCGGGTTCGGCGAGACGCCGTACTCGCGGCCCGGCGGCGGCACGCGCGTGATATCCGAGATGCTCCCTGCGGGCGTGCGGAAGGTGCGTTCGAGGATGTAGCAGTCGCCCGCGTCCCTGCGAGTCACCTCGGCGTCCACGTCCGGGAGGTCATACTCGGTCTGCGTGCCGTAGACGTAGTTCGCGGCGGGCTCGCCGGTGATGAACATGAAGTCCATCAGCGGCAGGACCTCCATCTGCTTCGCGAGGCTCGTGTCGCCGTACTCGGCGACCATCCAGGCGCCGACGCGCGGGGAGATCGGGACGCGATCCGGCTCCTCGTGGCGGATGGCGGCAAGGATGCGCTCGCGGCTGGTCATCTCAGCGCGTGGCATGATGGAGCCTCCCCGACGCTTCGTCTGATGGCCTGACGTAGGTATGTCTTCGAAGACTGAGAACTCACATTCCAGATGCCTCGCGTTATCTGCCACCAGGCTGAAGTAGTGCGGGCGCCCTCGCCCGCACACCCAATGAGAGGTGGAAGGCTGGCAAAGCCCGATTTGGTGGGGCGAGGGCGCCCCACCTACTTAACCAGTGGTTTGTCGCGCCTGCACAAGGGCCTGCTACAGTGACTAGTGCAGCGCCTTTGAAAA
>DHPY01000007.1:0-18511 GCA_002411015.1 Armatimonadetes bacterium UBA5352
TATTTTATGGACGCTGCACTAGGACGTTGTCTGGGAAAAGGCCTGTCCTGCGTTTCTCAGTTGATCAACTCGTCCGATGCCGCGCCGCCGGCGGCAGGGACGCTCGCCTGCTCGATGGCGCCGCCTGCCGCCTCGTAGTCGGCCAGCACCTTCGCGCCCTCACCGTCGGTCCAGTAGTCCGCGGGCTTGAACGCCCCGGGCCAGCCGTGCACGTCGGTGATGAGCTTCTCCGCGCGCGTTGAGCCGTCCTCGTTGAGCAGCGCGCTGCGCAGGTAGCTTGCAGGCCAGGCGATGCGCGTGTCGATAACGGTGACATCACCCTCGCGCGCGCGCACCTGCTCGGCGACCTCGCCGCTCCACGTCAGCAGCACCGTCGCGCCCTGGCGGACATCGGCCTCGCCATAGTCGAACGGCTCCGTCGCGACCTCCAGCGGCTCAGCCTCACCTTCCGGTGCGGGGAGCGTCACCTCGAGCGTATCGCCCTCTCCGAGCGTCCCGCCGTCGCCGACCAGCACCTCGATCGGCGCATCCGCCTCCTCGCACGTCACGCGCACCCGCAGGCCCTCGGTGACCTTGGTGACCTCCAGTGTCAGCCGCGTCTCCCCTACGCGCAGGTTGCGCACGGTCATTGTGTCTGCGCCCGGCGGCAGATGCGGGTCAAAGGTCACCTGCCGGTCCGGCGCGTTGGGCTCAAAGCCGGTCAGATACTGCAGCACCGCGCTGCCGTTGATGCCGCCCTCCCACGGCCGAACGCGATGCATGCCCCAGTTATCGCGCGAGGGGGTGTCATCAGGGCGGTTCATCTCCGAGAAGCCGCCGGAGGTCTCCGCCGACCGCAGCAGGCCCTCCAGCGCCTTCGCGGCCTCCGGATGGTCTATCGTGGTCAGCGCGGAAAGCACCATCCCCGGCGTCATCCCGACGGTATAGCCGCAGGTGGGGGTGAGATTGGTGGTGCCGGCCTCCGGGCGGTAGAGCCACCGGAGCGCGTTGAGGATGTTCTCGCGCTGCCGCTCGGTGTTCCCGGCGTAGCCGATCCACGTCGGCCGCATGTTGATGTTCGCGAACGGGTAGCGGTAGAGCTCGCCGGAGACCGCCGACATCGCTGGCGCGTAGTAGCCGCGCCCCTCCTGCCAGTAGAAGCGCTCGGTGGCATCGCGGACGAACTCCGCGGCCTCACGGTAGCGCGCGATCTCGTCCTCGGGGCGCTCTATCACCGCTGCCATCTCCGCCATCGCCTCGGCGGCAGCCACGTACTCGAAGGCCGAATCAGCCGAGCGCAGCGTCATGTGGATGTAGTCGGTGACAGCCTCGGGGTCTGTTGAGACAAGCTGGTATCCGGGGAAGCGGTAGGTCTCATCACCGTGGAAGGGCAGCCGGCCCTGTGCGTCTACCTCATGCGCGTCAAACGCGCGCACGAGGTAGTTCCACCGCTGCTCAAGCTGGTCGGATTCTCCGGTGTGCTGGTAGTACCAGTAGTTCTGCAGGATCATGAAGCTCGCGATCTCGGCCTTCTGCGCGGGGACATTCGTCCAGTCGATCTCCGCCGGCTTCTCGATATCCACCGGCACCGTCAGCTCGATGTTGTTGAAGATATCCTTCTTGTACGCGCAGCCCGCGTAGTGGTAGGCGAGGTCGCGGTTCACGGACTCGAAGTCGCCGTTGTCGAGCAGGAACATGATGGGGCCGTTCGCGTCGCGGATCCAGCGGTAGGAGTACTTGTGCATCGGCGAGTAGCCGCCCAGTTCGGCCTGCTGCACTCGACAGAGGTACTTCTGGATCGCCATGAACTCATCTATCTCGGCGCCCGCGCCCTCGACGATCAGCGTCCTGTCATGCCACTGCTGCCACCAGTCATGGGTGTCCTCGAAGAGCTGCCAGCCCTTCTCCTCGACCGCGCTCGCGACCGTCGCGGTCTCGTCCGCGCCGTTGCCGATCGCCAGGTAGGCGAGCTTGCCGACCGATTCCTCCGGCTTCACCGTGCCGAGCGGGCAGACGACTGACTGCGTTGGGATATCTAGCGCCGCCTTGGCCACCGGGCGCACGCGGTCGGAGAGCTCCTCAGGGAAGGTCGGGAGGATCGCCTCGTCCACGATCGAGGTCTTCGCACCGGCGAACCCGCCGCGGACGATGATCTTGCCGCGAGAGGCGAGCAAGGTGCCGTTATCGCTGCTGTCGGGAGCGGCGTTCGGCTGCAGGCCGAGCGAGATGTCCACTGACTTCTCGCTGACGTTCGTGACCATCATCAGTGTGACGATCGCGGTCACGTCGTTCGGCGCGGTCTGGTAGAGGTCAACGTGGATAGCCTCGCCCTCCCAGCGCGAGTGCACGACACCGCCCGACTTGATCCAGCGCGTGGACTGGCGCGCGATCAGGAGCGGCTCCCCATCCACCAGCACCGCCGGGGCCCATCCGCCAAGGAGCGCGCCGGTCTTCTGATAGGTGGGCCCGAGCATCTCCTGCACCGTGCCGAAGGGAAGTGCGAGCCCGATGACCCCGAAGACCTTCCCGTTGCCGACGGGGTAGGCGCCCACGTCGGAGAAGGTGGGCAGCTCCTCATCGAGGTCCACCTGCTGCCGCCAGGCATCGTAGCCCTCGCCGGTCCAGGCGGTCAGATCGTCCTGCGTGAAGGTCAGCGTCTCGCGGTTCCGCGGCCCGCCGCAGCCCGCGAGGAGGGTGATCGCGCTGATGGTTGCGAGGATGATCGCACAGCGCCGGCTATCGAACCTGAGCATGTATCTCGGCCTCTCTGGACTTCGCTGCTGAAGGACGCGGCCTGTCATCTCACTGTCTCATTAAGCGCCTGCGGGGGCCGCAGGGTTCCTCCCGGCGCGAAGGCTTCGCGATCCGCCGCGCTGACTCCTCCGCCACGTACGGCTTCCGCGCGAGGTCTGGCGGCGCGTACGGGGAACCTTGCCGAACAGGAGAGCTCAGGAGGAGGTTGCCATGCTGCCGACACCGCCGACCGAGCAGAGCGTCGGAACCATCCGCCTCGACCGGCCGGGACCGTTCGTAGCCGGCAGCCGCCAGAGGCTGCGGCTGACCTACACCGCCGGGCCATCAGGCATCGAGGTTGGCGGGGCGCTCCGCATCTACCCGCCGCACCAGGGCCACACGTACTGGGAACTCGGCAAAGTGGCCGCTGTGGCCTCGCGCGAGGGCGTGGCCTGCGACGTCGAAACCTTCAATGACCGCCCCTACACCTACCACCACTCCAACCCGCCGTGGGTGCGCGTGACCATCCTCGGAGAGCCGCTCTGCGAGGGCGACACGATCAGCGTCACTCTAGGAGAGCATGGCGGCTACTCCCGCGGCTACTACCGCCTCGCGCGCGTGGCCGACCACGCGTGGTGCGAGTATCACTTCGACTGCTATGTGGATGTCCTCGGCAATGGCGAGCGCCCGGCGGAGTTCCACCGCGAGGACGCCCTCGTGCGCGTCCCTGCCCCTCCTCGCGTCGAGATCATCGCCGACCGCCCCGCCCGCCTGCACGTTGTCGCGAAGGCCCCCGGGAGCGCGCAGAGCGATGAGTTCGAGGTCGTGGCGTCCGTCCGCGATCAGTTCGGCAACCTCGCGAACTACGAGGGCATCCTGAAGATCGAGTCCACCGATCCGGCCGCCACGCTGCCGGATCGTGTCGGCGTGAATGAGGGCGGCGAGCGCTGCGGGATCCTCCCCGGCAGGCGCCCCGAGGGGACGCTGCGACTCCAGGGCTGCCGCCTCTCCGCGGAGACCGCGCGCGTCACGCTCTACGACCCGAAGCAGCAGGTCATCGGCACGAGCAACATCGCCGCGCCGGGCTTTGCGGGAGAGGGCCTGCGAGTGTACTTCGGCGACCTGCACGTGATGACCGGCATGGAGCGGCGGACGAAGATGATGCTCGGCGACACCGAGTATGCCTACCGCTGGGCGCGCGACGTAGAGGGCCTCGACTTCTCCGTGGTCACGAACTCCGGCAGCGAGCCGCACTGGCAGGAGGACCTGCGCCTCGACGACGAGTTCAACGAGCCCGGGCGCTTCGTCACGATCCCGGCACTCGAGCGCGGCTGGCGGCGCGGGCACAAGAACGTCTACTTCCGCGGCTCGCAGGGCATCCCGGCGATGCCGAAGCTGGAGATCGAGGAGATGTTCGAGTGGCTGGCGGGGCCTGATGTGCCCGCGCTGGCCATCGCGCACCACTCGAACGCGCATTCCGAGACCAGCCGCTACGGCGCGTGGGGGCCGCAGGACTTCAGCACCTGCGACCCGCGCTTCGAGCGCCTCGTGGAGATCACGCAGTGCCGCGGCTCGATGGAGGTCGAGGAGGTCGGCGGCACCGTCTCGCTCGGCGGCCTCGGCTCATCGGTGCAGAGCGCGCTGGCGATGGGCCTGCGGCTCGGCTTCGTCGGCGGCACCGACAACCACCGCGCCCAGCCCGGCTCGAAGCGCTCGAATCTCGGCGGGCTCGTGGCCGATGAGATCATCAACGGCGGCTACACCGCGGCCTTCGCGCCCGAACTCACGCGCGAGGCCGTCTTCGATGCCCTGCACGCCCGCCGCTGCTATGCCACCACCAGCCGCCGCATCCTGCTCGATGTGGCTCTCGGCGAGCACCCGATGGGCAGCGACCTCTCCGCGGAGGACGCCGCGCCCTTCGCCGACGGCCGCGCGCTCACCATCCGCGCCGTCGCACATGGCGAGATCGCACGCATCGAGATCGTGCGCAACAACGAGACAGTCGAGTCGGTCGAAGTCGGCCGGGAGCAGGAGGCCCTCACATACAACGACGGCACGCCGCTTTCGGAGGTCCCGGCGGTGTCCGAGGCGGCCCCGGGCGTGGTCTTCTACTACGTGCGCGTGATCGAGGCCGATGGCAACATGGCGTGGTCCAGCCCGATCTGGCTGGCGAGGTAACGCGTGCCATCACTGCCGTTCGTGGCGCAGGCATTCCTGCCTGCGGTCGTTCCACAGCCAGCAAGGAGTCGCATGATGACCCGAGCCATCGCCGCACTGCTGCTTCTGACCGCCCTGAGCGTCACCTTCGCGCAGGACGAGCCTGTGCGCACGCTCCTGCAGACCGGCTTTGAGGACGGGCTGGCGCCGTTCACGGTGAGCTGGGGCAATGCCACCCTCGCCACCGACGCCGCCCACAGCGGCGCCACCTCCGTGCGCATGGAGGACGGCGGCGCGATCGAGTTCGAGAACATCGCCTACGCGCCCGGGCAGCAGTTCCGGCTGAGCTACTGGATGCGCACGCAGGACATCGTGCGCGGCGAGCAGCCCTGGCACCGCGCGGGCGGGCAGGTGCAGTACAGCTACGCCGACGGCACCGGCGGGCACTTCGACATTGGCCTGACCCTCGGCACCACCGACTGGACGCGCTACGAGCGTGTGATCTCCTTCACCACCAAGCGCGTGCCGGTGAGCTTCACGATCGTGCTGCAGAACTGGCGCGCGACCGGCGTCGCGTGGTTCGATGACGTGGAGCTGGTGGAGCTGCCGCCGGTTGAGCTTGACCCGCGCATCCCTTCCGCCGAGGAGATTGAGGGCGTGCCGCCGCGCGTCTGGCCGATGCCGCCGGTGGTGGATGGCCCCTCGGCACTCGACAACGGCATCACCGCGCTCGCCTTCGGCGACAGCGGCCTGCCCGAGCGCATCGGGTGCATGGGCGGCGGCCCCGCGGTCGGGCCGCTGTCCTTCAGCGCCTCGGTCAACGGTGAGGAGCTGTCGTCGGAGACGACGCCGGTCGCTCTCAACGGCTACGACTCCCTCCGCGGCTGGATGACGCGCAGGCGCACCGTCCTCGGCGAGAGCGAGGAGGCCTTCCCGCGCGTGGAGGTCTTCACGGAGCAGTTCGCGGGCTCCCCGATTGTGGCGATCTTCGCACGGCTCTACCTCCCGAACGGGGCGCAGGTGAGCGATCTTGAGCTGTCCCTCGGCCTGCCGGAGGCGCTGAGCCGCACGCTCAGCTTCGAGGGCAACGCGCCCGTGCGCTCGGCTGCGTCGGAGCTGTCCGTGACGCTCGCCGAGGGCGTCACCAAGCCGCTGATGGTGCTGCATGATGCCGCCGACGCGGCCGGTGTGGCGCTCTACCACCCGCTGCCGCCGGAGATGCGCCGCTGGTTCGTGGATGACTACGTGCCGCGCCTGCTGCCCGCGACGGTCACGGTCTCCGATGGCGCGATCCGCTGGCGCTTCGAGCCCGCCACGGCCGACAGCGATCGCCCGCATCACCACACGATCGACCTCGTGACGATGATCGCGCCCTACTCCGGCACCGCCGCGGAGGGCCTGCAGGCCTTCCAGGTCGCGGACACGGACCTGCTTGCCGACACGCTGCCCTTCGGCGATGACATGCCCGGCGGCTACTGGCACTGGCCGCCGCCCTACCGGATGCGCGGGCTGCATATCAGCCGCTATCACCCGTACGAAGCCGTCGCCTCGGCGGACGCGGGCGCCGAGACCTTCACCTGGGGCCACGAGGGCGGCTTCGCGTGGGGCTGGGTGAACGTGCCGCAGAAGCAGATGCGCTTCTCGCCCACCTCCGCCAGTCCGCTCTGGCGCGACGCCTGCATGCGGCTGCTCGCCTTCATGATCATGCGGCGCGACGAGTCGGGTACGCCGCCGCATCTGAACATGTACCGCCCGTGGGCCACGGGCCTGGAGAACCTCGACGACTTCTTCCGACGCCACTTCGCCCAGGATATTGAGTGGCGTGTCGGCGAGTGGCGCGCGCTGCTGCGCGATGCAGACTACCTCACCGAGGAGCAGCGCCAGTCCATCGGCGCCGAGTTGCAGGCGATCCGCGCGATCTTCGACCCGGCGAACGGGAAGCCGATGTCGTGGACCTACGTGATCCCCGATGGCGGCGGCTGGTGGTATGAGTACATGAACATCCCGCGCCCGGATATGCGCGACGGGCCGGCGTTCGTCCTCAACACGCACATGACCAGCACCGGGAACGCCGGCGAACTGATGCTCATCTCCCGCGACCTCGGCCGCGATGAGGACTTCGAGGCATGGCGCGAGGTCTTCGAGCGCGGCGTGGATGCTACGCTCTGGGCGCTCGCGCAGGAGCGCGCGTGGACCGACTACGATCCGAACCACCTGGAGTATGCGCTCGCCACCGGCGGCCCGGCGAGCTACCACGTCCACTGCGCCGGATCGTGGATGCCGCAGATCATCCGCACCTCCCACGAGATCGGCGACTACCGACTGGAGGAGCTTCTGGCGTATGAGCAGCGCATGGCGAAAGCGAAGATCATGCAGGACAACCCGGCGAACCTTGAGGTCGTGCTGAAGTTGCTCAGGGAGTTCGGGATTGAACAGGAGGCCGAATGATGATCGACACACATGTGCATCTGAAGTATGACGGGCGCATCCCCGGCGAGCATGTCGGGATCACCGCCGAGCAGCTCGTGGACCGCATGAACCGCGAGGGGGTGGACAAGTCGGTGGTGCTGCCGATCGAGAGCCCGGAGGTCTGCACCTGCCTTTACACCACCGAGCAGGTGCTGGAGGCCGCGTATCGCTTCCCGGAGCGGATCGTGCCGCTGGTGCAGGTGGACCCGCGGATGCCGCGCGCCGACCAGGTCATCAAGTACTTCGCGAGCAACCACTCGATCATCAAGGGCTTCGGTGAGCTGGTGGATGGCCTCTCGATGGACGACGAGAAGCGCCAGCTCATCTACGCCACCTGCGAGGAGCTCGGCTGGCCGCTGATCTTCTACGGATCGAGCTACTCGAGCTTCGACGACGCAGGCCTCCCGCGCCTCGAGTCGATGCTGCAGAAGTACCCGGGACTGATCTTCATCGGCCACGGCCCGCGCTGGTGGAACGCGATCTCGGCTGATGACGACGCAAGCTGTCGCTATCCGACGACTCCGGTGGTCGAGGGCGGCGCGGCGGACCGGCTGCTGCAGGAGTACCCGAACATGTACGCGGACCTCTCCGCGGGCTCGGGCTACAACGCGATCACGCGCGACCCGAAGTGGACCGAGGGCTTCCTCGAGCGCAACTGGCAGAAGCTGCTGTTCGCGACCGACTACACGCGGATGAACGATCCGCTGCCGCAGATCAAGTGGGTGCGCGAGACGCCGATGTCGGATGAGATGCGCGCGGCGATCATGGAGGGCAACGCGCGGAAGGTCTTCAAGATCGACTGAGGCCAGCTGGGACAGGCTTCCGAGCCTGTCAAAGTCGTGCGGAGGAGGGGCGGGCTTCCCTGCCCACCCAATCGGCGCCCGCAACGGCACACGGCGGGCTGGCAAGGAAGCTGTCGCCCGCGCAAGCGACGCTCGCGCTGCTTCTCCCGCCGCCTGCGGCGGGAGAAGCAGCCCCTCCTGGGGCGCGGTGAAGGCGCATCTCTCTGACCGCCCGCCGATCTCTGGGATGAGTTCCAGCCTGCGGTCGTCGTCGCTCTCCCCCGTCGTCCCGAAGGGCATTCGTCTATGCCCGACGGAGAGGAGCGCCGGGGGGTGAGGCCGCCATTCACACGGCCGCGTAGCAGACGCTATGCCTCCGCCGCGAGCAGCATCTCCAGCAGCATCGCCTCAAGCGCGTCGAGGGCCGCGGCCACCGGCGCGCTCATCTCGGATCCGACGCCGACCGAGTCCATCTGCGGCTGCACCCCGAGCACCCACGTCTCGGCGCCCGCGTCAAGCTCAATGAAGCGCGCCATCATCTCCAGCGACGGCCGGTGCGTCACCCCGGGCGTGGGCGGCACGTCGCGCGCGGCTACAAGGTGCAGTTCGCCGGGCTCCCCGCCGAAGTTGGTCGCATCGAGCACGATCACGATGTCGGGCCGCAGGTCGGCGGCCTTCACCGCGTAGTCCTCCGGCAGATCGTGCGTGACGAAGACGCGCTGCGGGATGCGGTGCTCGATCCGCTCGCCCAGCCAGACGCCGAAGGCGTCATCGCCCCTCAGCTCATTACCAACACCCATCAGCACGATCTTCCGACCTGTTACAAGCTCGCCGAGGCGCGCGCGGATGTCCTTCAGATTCGCGTCAGATGGCGACATATGGCGGCTCTCCTGTCATGTAATCTCATCACTGCGCCGGCACGAGCAATGTCGCTCCCGCGGGCGCGAGCAGCGGCGGGATGTTGCGCAGGTCCACGTAGTAGTCCTCCCAGCGGATCGCCGAGGGCTGGCGGATCTGCAGCGTCCAGATCTCGCCCTGGCCGACGATACGCACACCGAACTCCCGCGTGCCCTCGGGCACGTGGAGACTCAGGTCCTTCTCCTGGCCGACGAAGTTGATCGCGCCCGCGGAGCCGTCGAGCACCAGCGGATGCGATGGATCGAGGAGCCGGACGAGATTCGAGCCGACCGACACGGAGATGCGGTAGGCGCCGGTCTCAGGCGCCACGAAGCTCACCGGAGTCTGCTGCTGGAACTCCGCGTTCAGCTCGGCGACCACATCGCCCGAGGGCGCGGTCACCTTCACCGGCCCCTCGCTTGCCGCGATGCTGGCAAGCTGCATGTGGTTGACGGTGAAGCTCACGGCCTCGCCCTCGCGCGCGTAGAGGAGGAACTGGCCGGCCTTGCGCACGATCGGCCAGGTGATACCGGTCGCAGCCGCGGGCGAGTCGAGCACCAGCGGCACGAGGCTCTGCGGATCAACCGGCAGCAGCCGAAGCTGCTTGACCCTGATGACCGGCATCCACTTCGCGAGGACCTCCTCGGTCAGCTCGACGTTCGTCGGTGTGCCGCCCGGGTCCATGAGGATCAGGTTGCCGGTGATGTCGCGGATCTCGATCCCGCCGCCCTGGTCGATGTAGGCCATCGGGTTGACACGCCGATCAGCGCGGCTTGAGCAGCGCCTCGGCCGACGGCGCGAACAGAGGCGGAACGCCCCTCAGCTCCAGCATGTAGTCCTCGAAGCCGACCTCGGTCGGGCGCGCCAGCTCGACGCTCCAGGCGCCGCCCGCAGGGTTCTCGACCGAGATCATCCGCGCCGCGGTGACGTTGTCGAGCTCCTCGACCGGCTCCCCCGCCGGGTTGTAGAGCGTGGCCTTAACGCCCTCGCCCGGGTTCTCGCCGTAGAGGACCACGCCGAACTGCTCGATGCCCTCCGGGACCCAGAAGTACAGGACGCCAGTGGTGTTATGGAGCTGCACGGGCGCGTCCTCAGTTGAGAGATTGACCGGGTTGGAGCTGGCGGTAACCTGCAACTGGTTGCGCCCGGGCGCCACCATAGCGCGGTACAGGCCGCTCTCAGGCGCGGTGAAGCCGACCTCCGCCTCCTCGCCGAAGGGCAGCTCGCCGGCCTCGATCGTCGCGCCCGAGGGGGCCACGACGCTCACGGGCATGGTCTCGCCGGTCAGCCGCGCGATCTGCAGATAGGCCATGCTCATGCGCACCTCATCGCCCGCCTCCGCGTAGACCACCGGTGTCACCTCGCGCCGGATGCGGAACCCGCTGAAGGAGTAGGCCTCCGCCGGAGCGTCGGGCTGAACCGGAGCCAGATCGAGGCCCTCGAGAGCCACGCGCGGGACATCCGGCGCCTCGTAGACCGGCATCCATGACGCCACCAGTTCCTCGGTGAGCGTGATCGGCGTCTGCTGCCCGTTGCGCTCAAGGATGATCGTGCCGGTGAGATCGCGGAAGTTCACGCCAAGTTCGTGGCTCTGGCCCGCGATCGGGTTGCGGTCGGTGTCATCGCGGATCAGGACGTTCTCGAAACGCACGCCGCCTGCGTCGCGCAGCGCACCCGGCCGCGCGATCAGTGTCACCGGCGAGACATTCGCCTGCCCCACCGCAGCGTCGATGATCGCGCAGTTCTCGAAGCGCACCTCGGCGCCATCCGTGGGTTTGTCGCGGATCAGCACGCCGTTCGACCGCCCCTCGGCGAAGAGGCAGTCCACGAACTCGATCAGCCCGCCGACCGCGGTGTCTTCCGTATTCCCGGTGGTGATGTGCATGCTCGAGCCGCGGTCGGCCAGCGAGCGGCAGTTCTCGACGCGGATCGAGACATCGTCCGAATCAGCGTGCAGGTTCGGGATGTAGAAGATGTAGCCGCCGCCCACGTTGTTCTCGGTGCGGCAGTTGCGCATAACCACGTTCACGAGCTTCTCCCGAGCACCGTTGGGCTCGAAGTCGATGCCCGCCTGCGGCGCGGTCCCGGCGGTGTTGCTCATCACCGTGCTCTCGATCAGCAGGTTCTCGGCGGTGATGACGCTGATCCCCTGGCGGTAGTTGCGGTCGCAGACGACGTCGCGGATCTGCACGTTGGCGTTCGTGGCCGACTCCGGCCCTGCGCCGAGATAGATGCCGTCGCCGCCGCTCTCAGTGAGCAGCAGGCCGAGGATGCTGATGTTGCTGGCGCCACGCATGTTGATAACGTGCCGCCACTCGGCCTTTGTGTAGAGGTCGGGATTGTCGTAGTCATCGCGCCACATCCGCATGGTCGCGCCGTACCCACTGAGGGTGACGTTCTCGACCGAGAGGATGTTGATCATCGCGTCCTTCGGCTCAACATAGTCCCCGCGCTTCGCGAGGATCTCGCAGCCCTCCTCGAAGACGATCTCCTGGTTGCTCGCGAGGAAGAGCGGGCTCACGATCCACGGCCTGCCCATGTTCTCCACGATCAGCTTCCGCGCGCCCGAGCTGATCGCCGCCTGCAGCGCCTCGGTCGCATCCTCCTCGTCAAAGCCCCACCAGGCCGCGTGGGCCTCCGTGATCTCACCGGCGGCTACCCGGTCGATCATCTCCTGGTTGACCTGAGCGCTCGCTGCGCTCGCAATGAGCGCCAGCAGCGCAGCAACTGCGGTTAGCCGTCGCATAGCAGACCTCCGTGCATGAATTCCTGTGACTGCTCCGATGATTCTCCGCCGATGGCCGAATTGCCTCCCGGCAGCAAGCGTACATGAAACGGCCGGGCGACAGCGACTGCCGCCCGGCGGTGGTGCTGCGTCTGACAGAGGTCAGCGGGGCATCAGCAGCGCCTCAGGTGAGGGCGCGAGCAGCGGCGGGATGCCGCGAACCGAGATCGAGTGGTCCTCGAAGTACAGCTCGGTCGGTCGCGAGACCTCAATCCGCCACGCCTCGCCCTGTGAGGGCCGGTCGAGCACGCCGCGCAGCAGCACCGCGCCGCTCGCGTCGTCCTCGTCCTGCACCAGATCGCCAGCGGGGTTGTAGAGCGCGGCGCGCACGCCCTCGCCGCCGCCTCCGCCGCTCGCGACGATGCCGAACTCCGTGGTGCCCTCCGGCACCCAGACATAGAGAGTGCCTCCGCCGGAGATGAGCTGGATCGGCCCGTCATCGGCCGCGAGGTTTAGCGGATGGCTGCTGGACGTGAAGGTCATCCGGTTCCCGCCCGGTGCCGCGTACAGCTCGTACAGGCCGGTCTCAGGAGCCGTGAAGCGCACCTCACCCTCGCCCTGGAACGGGATCTGGCAGACCGTGAGTTCCTCGCCGGAGGGCGAGGTGACGGTGACCGGCGCGGTATCGCCGCCGTTGCGGCCGACCTGCGCGTACGCCGCGGTCACAAGGACCTCATCGCCCGCCTCGGCGTAGAGCATCGCTCTGCCACTGCGGCGGATGTAGAAGCCCTTCGGCGCGAGCAGAGCATCGGCCGGCCGGTCGGCGACCACCGGAACGTACTCGAAGTCCTGGAGCCGCACCAGCGGGACCGTGAGGACGTCCGACTTCGGGGCCCACTGCTCCAGCGCCTCCGGCGTCAGCTCGATCTCCGTCTGCTCGCCGTTGCGCTCGATGACCAGCGTGCCGCGCACACCGACGAGGTTGATCCCGATGGACTGGCTGGAGTAGGAGATCGGCTCACGCTCGATCGGGTCGCGGAGGACGAGCCGCCCAAGGTCCACGCCGCCTATATCCTGCACCGCGCGTCCCCGGGCGGTGAAGACGATCGGCGAGGCCTCCGGGTTGTTCGGCACGGGGTTCTCGACCACGCAGTTCTCGAAGCTGATCTCAAGCCCGCCCTCGGCCGGGTTGTCGCCGATCATGATCGCGTCGGTGGACGAGCCGACGAACTGCGTGTTGACGAAGCGAACAAAGCCGCCGACCGCGTCGCCGGGGCCGTTGGCGGTGATGACGCGCGCACCGGAGCGGTCGTTGACCGAGCGGCAGTCCTCGATGGTGACGGAGACATCGGCGCTGTCAGCGTTCAGGTTCGGCAGGTAGAACTCGTAGCCGTCGCCCTCGTTGTTCTCGGTCACGCAGTTGCGCATGACCACGTTGACGACCTTCTCCTCCGGGTGGTTGGGCTCGAAGTCGATCCCCGCCGCCGGCGGTGTCCCGGCCGTGTTGCTCATGATCGTGTCCTCGATCAGCAGGTTCTCGGCCGTGATGATCGAGATCCCCTGCCGGTAGTTCTTGTCGAGGACCACGTCGCGGAGGGTGGTGTTGCGGTTGCCCGCGCCACCCGCGCCGAAGTAGATCCCGTCCCCGCCGCTCTCAGCGAGCGTCAGGCCAAGGATGGTGACGTTGTTGGTGTCGCGCAGCGTGAGGCAGTGCCGCCACTCGGCCTTCGTGTAAAGCTCCGGGTTATCATAGTCCTCGCGCCACATCCGCCAGATGGCGTTGTAGCCTGTGATGGTCACGTTCTCCACGCCGCGCGCGGTGACCAGCGACGCGTTCGTGTCCTTGAACTCGCCGCGCTTCGCGAGAAGCTCGCAGCCTTCCTCGAACACGATCTCCTGATTGCTCGCGAGCGTGATGGGCGTCACGATCCAGGGCTTGCCCATGTTCTCGACGATGAGCTTCGGCGCGCCTGAGTTGATCGCGGCCTGCAGCGCGTCCGTCGCGTCCTCCTCATCGAAGCCCCACCACGAAGCACGGGCCTCCGTGACCTCACCCGCGGCCACCTTCGCAATCATCTCCTGGTTGACCTGTGCCGTCGCACCACAGCCGACGAGGGCGGTGATGAGTCCGGCGAGTGCTGCAGTGATAGCGAGACTGCGCATCATGTACCTCCTGGTCCTGCTCTCATGTTGTGTGACAGCTTACTGCTCCGCAACCACCAGCAGCCGCGCGCCGCTCGGCGTCAGCAGCGGCGGGATACCACGCAGGTCCACGTAAAAGTCCTCCCAGGCGGCGTTGCCCGGCTGCTCGGTGCGCAGCGCCCAGACCTCACCCTCCGACGGCTCCGCTAGCTCGACCTCGAACTGGTAGGTCTGCACCAGGTTGTCGGTGGTGCCGAAGACCTCGCCATTCGGGCGCATGAGCGTGGCCTTCACGCCTTCGCCAACACCCTCGCCCCACATCCGCACGCCAAAGAGCGTGGCGCCCTTCGGCACGTAGAACGAAAGCTCGCCCGCGTACTGCATGAAGCGAACCTCGTTCCCGGCGCCCGTGAGCGCCATCGGGTGCGACCAGTCCGACAGGCGCATCTTGTTCCCGCCACCATCGGCGGTTACGAGGTACGCGCCAGTCTCGGGGGCCGTGAAGCTGATCTGCGTCGGCTCCTCGAAAGGCACCGTTTCCTCCAGCACCACTTCGCCTGAGGGCGCGGTCACCGTTACCGGCATCTCCGCGGCCGCGTAGTTGCCAACCTGCTGTGTCTCCGCGGCGAAACTGACCTCATCGCCCGCCTCGGCGTAGACGAAGAAGCTCCCAACCCGCCGCTGCCACGGCCAGACCGGCTCCTGCGCGGCAGGCTCCGCCTCCAGCGGCACGAGCGTCGCGCCCTCAAGGCTCAGGCGCTCGATCGCGCGAAGCTGGATCTGCGGCATCCACTCGGCGAGGATCTCGGGCGTAAGCTGCACCCGCGTCTCGTTGCCCTCCGCATCTATGAGGATCAGGTTGCCGGTGACGTCGCTGATCGCCACCCCGCCGTAGTCGAGGTAGGCCATGGGCTTCTCGACGCGCGTATCGGTCACGCGCAGGTTGATGAACTCCGCGCCGCCCGCCGCGTCGTCGCTGCCTCGTCCGCTGCGGAAGACGATCGGCGCGATGTCGCGCTTGCCGGTGTTGGCGAGCGAGCAATCCACGAAGCGCACGAAGCCCTGCTCGGCGGGCTTGGTGATGGCGATCCCGGAGCCGCCGCTGCCCTCGACACTGCAGTTGACGAATTCCGCGAGGCCACCGACGGCGGTCTCGATGGTCCCGCCTGCGTTGTACGCGAAGCCCGGTCCGGCGTCATTGACCGAGCGGCAGTTCTCAAAGCGCATGGAGATAGGCTCGGAGGTCGCGTTGAGCGGGCTGATCGCCAGCACGTAGCCGTAGCTGTTGTTGTTCTCGGTGAGGCAGTTGCGCATGGTCACGTTGACCAGCCGCTCCGCCGGGTTGTTGGGCTCGAAGTCGATCCCGGCCTGCGGCGGGGTGCCGAAGGTATTGCGCATGATCGTGTCTTCGATCAGCAGGTTCTCGGCGGTGATGACCGAGATTCCCTGGCGGTAGTTGTCGTCGCAGATGACATTGCGGATGGTGATGTCCGTGTTCGTGGAGCCATCCGGGCCGGTGCCGAGGTAGATGCCGTCGCCGCCGCTGCTCATCAGCGTGAGGCCGTCAACCTCGATGTTGCGCGCCCCGCGCAGCGACAGGCAGTGCCGCCACTCGGCCTTCGCGTAGAGCTCCGGATTGTCGTAGTCCTCTTTCCACATCCGGAAGGTCGCGCCGGGGCCCCGCAGCACCACGTTCTCCACATCGTACGCGGTCATCAGCGTCGCGTTCGTCTCCTTATACTCGCCTCGCTTCGCGAGAAGCTCGCAGCCCTCCTCGAAGGTGATCTCCTGGTTGCTCGCGAGGAGCAGCGGCCGCACGATCCACGGCCGGCCCATGTTCTCCACGAGCAGCTTCGGCGCGCCGGAGTTGATCGCGGCCTGCAGCGCGTCCGTCGCGTCCTCCTCATCAAAGCCCCACCACGACGCGTGCGCCTCAGTGATCTCCCCCGCGAGGCAGCGGTTGATCATCTCCTGGTTCACCTGGCAGATCGCGCTGCCCGCGACAAGCACAAGCAGCACGGCAGTAATCGCCATCGTTCGCATCGTCATTACCTCCTGGATGTGCGCCTTGAACGTAGTCCTTCAGGAGGGGCGGGCGCAGCTCGAAGAGCTGACATTGCCCGACTGGTTCCTGAGGTCGCAACGACCAACGACGGGCTGGCAAGGAAGCTGGCGCCCTCGCAAACGACGCTCGGACGCCACTTTCCCCTCCGCCGCAAGCGGCG
This sequence comes from Armatimonadetes bacterium UBA5352, assembly GCA_002411015.1. Lineage (GTDB taxonomy): Bacteria > Armatimonadota > Zipacnadia > Zipacnadales > UBA5352 > UBA5352. The sequence continues at coordinate 16,110 of DHPY01000007.1, forward strand.
TCGGCGAAAGCAGCCCCTCCTGGATTGTGACGGGAGCGTCTCGTGTTGCAGTACGATTCTGGAATATGCCTTACTGCTCAGGCACCAGCAGCGGCGCGCCCGCGCCGACGACCAGCGGCGGCACGCCGCGAAGCTCCAGCGAATGATCCTCCATGGTGGTCGCCGTGGGCTGCGCGAGCACCAGCGTCCACTCCTCGCCAGCGCTCGGCTCCGGCAGCCGCACTTCGAACTGGTGCAGCGAGAACTGGTTGTCCACCTCGCCGAAGACCTCACCGTCCGGCGCGATGAGCGTCGCCTTGACCGCCTCACCGGCGCCCTGCCCGGCCACGCGCACTCCGAACCACTCCGTCCCGGCGGGCACGTAGAAGGCCAGCCGCCCCGGCGAGGAGATCAGCTTGAGCGGGCTGGTGCCGATCGCCACCGCCATCGGGTTTGAGGCATCGGCGATCCGACAGCGGTTGGTCCCAGGGCTGAGTGCAACATGGTACAGCCCCGTCTCGGGCGCGGCGAAGGCCACCGTCGTGCGCTCCTGGAAGGGAGCATCTACCACACACACCTCTTCGCCCGCGGCCGTGGTGACGGTTACCGGCATCGTCTCGCCGCGATACTGCCCCACCTGCATGTACTCTACGTCAAAGCTCACCTGATCTCCTGCGCTCGCGTGCAGCAGGTAGTTCGCCGCGCCGCGGATGATCGGCCACCCCACCTCACCCGGAGCCAGCGGCGCGGCGGCTGGTCGCGGCGTCAGCACAAGCCCCTCGAGGCTCACGCGCGGTATGTCGGCGATAACCGTGTCCGGCACCCACTCCGCCAGCTTCTCCGGCGTGATCGCCACCTCCGTGCGCGCGTCTTCCTGCTCGATCAGCAGCGTGCCGCGCACGTTCCTCAGCGGCACCCCGGCCTCATTGTGGTAGCCGATCGGCGGGCGGGCGAGCGGATCGCGCACCACCACGCCCTCCAGCAGCGCCCCTCCCGCGGGTGCATCGGCCCCGAGGCGGCTGCCGAACATGATCGGTGAGACCGCCGGGCTCCCGAGCCCGCAGTCCAGCACCTGGCAGTTCGTCAGCCGCAGCACGTCCCGCTCGGCAGGCTGCGTGAGCTTCAGGCCCTCGCCGCGGCAGCCCTCGAAGGTGCAGTTCACGAACTCGATCCGCCCCTCTGGAGTGCCCTCAAGCGTGCCCGAGCTGGTCGTCCACGCAGCCGTCGAGCCATCGTTCACCGAGCGGCAGTTCTCGAAACGCAGCGAGATCGGTGCGCTCTCGGCGTTCAGCGCCGGGAAGGCGACCACGTAGCCGCTCGCGTCGTTGCCGGTGGAGATGCAGTTGCGCATGACGATGTTCACGAGGCGGTCGCCCGGGTTGTTCGGCTCGAAGTCGATGCCGGCCTCGGGCGGCGTGCCGCGGGTGTTGCTGAGCACGCAGTCCTCGATAAGCAGGTTCTCCGCGCTGATGACCGAGATGCCCTGGCGGTAGTTCCCGTCGGAAGTGACGCCGCGGATGACGACGTCGCGGCAGGCGCCAGCGGCCCCTGCGCCGAGGTAGATGCCGTCGCCGCCGCTCTCCTTGAGCGTCAGGCCGATCACCTGCAGGTCGCTGCATCCGCTCAGGTTCAGGCAGTGCCGCCACTCGGCCTTCTCGTAGAGTTCGAGGTTCGCGTAGTCCTCCCGCCACATCCGGAAGGTCGCGCCCTCGCCGCGGAGGATCACGTGCTCGACCCCCGAGCCGCGAAAGAGCGAGTCGCCGATCGCGTGGAATTCACCGCGCTTCGCCAGGATCTCGCAGCCTTCCTCGAAGACGATTTCCTGGTTGCTCGCGAGGCGCATCGGCCGCACGATCCACGGCCGGCCCATGTTCTCCACGATGAGCTTCGGCACGCCCGAGTCGATCGCGGCCTGCAGCGCCTCGGTCGAGTCCTCCTCATCGAAGCCCCACCAGGAGGCCTTCGCCTCCGCGACCTCTCCGGCGGCCACGCGCGCGATCATCTCCTCGTTGACCTGGGCGAATGCGGCGCTGGTGACGAGCGCAAGTAGAGCGCTGCTGAGCATTGCCTTGGGCATCAGGCCGACCTCCGTTGCTGTGGACCGCGGTCTTGTCGTTGTCGTGATCCGTCGCCGTGTCGCTCGTGGCGACGGGCACCCTGCCCGTCAGCCTTCGCCGTTGCCGTAGCCGTCGTCGTGTCGTTCGTAGCGACGGGCATCCTGCCCGTCAGCCGTCTTCCGTCGCCGTGTCGTTTGTAGCGACGGGCTTCCAGCCCGTCAGCCGTCTGCCGTCACTTGGAGGGGCCGCACGAGCGTTCGCGACGAAGGAGCGGACGCGAGGTCGGCCCTGTTCGGACGCTTGTTTGCGGCTCCATGGGCCGGCCTCGCCGCGATACACGACAATCGCGGCTCGTGCGGCCCCTCC
>DHPY01000007.1:18635-20226 GCA_002411015.1 Armatimonadetes bacterium UBA5352
GCGGCTCGTGCGGCCCCTCCTCCCGCAAGCGACGCCCGCCAGCATCCGGCACGGACAGCGACCCAAAGCTCCCGAGTTCACTCAGTACCATCCGTACTTCAACGCCGCCTCGAAGTATGCCTCTGCGCAGCGGATGTTCCTGTCGCCCTGCTCGCTGGTGCGCTCGGAGCCGCGGCCGCCTCCGCCGCCGGTCAGGCGCAGCGTGTAGCCGCCACCGGCCGCCGCGGCCTCGATCGCCTCCCGCACCAGCGCCTCGACCTCCTCCGGCTCCATGAACACGAACGCCTGCGAGGCCACGTTGCCCGAGAGCAGCATCCGGTCGCCCACCAGGCGCTTGGCCTCGGCGAGATCGCAGTCGGCGTATGGCGGCGGCTCCAGCGGCTCCACCGAATCGATCCCCATCTCCGCGAAGCGCTCCAGGAAGCCCATGCAACTCCCATGGCAGTGCGCCCGGAAGCGGCCGCCATGCGAATGGATGGCGGCGTAGACCTCGCTGTCGTAGGGGAAGACGAACTCGTCGAAGAGCGTGTGGCCCATCCATGGCGGGATCAGCATCTCGTGCGCATAGCTGATGAAGTTCGGCCCGATGCCCTCCTCGAACATCGCGTGCACCGCGCCGATGACGTAGTCGTTCGTCACGCGCAGGTAGCGGTGCATCAGGTCCGGCTCGGAGTGGAACCACGCGTAGGTGTTCTCCATCTGCGACGAGCGCACGAGCGCCCCGAGCGGGTGCAGCAGCCCGGTCACCGGCACGCTGTCGCCGATGGCCGCCATGCCTCGCTCGAACGCGTCCTTCAGCGGCGCGCGCGGCTCCAGCGGCACGCTCAGGATGCGCTCGAGATCCGCGGGCACCTCGATGTAACGCTTCTCCCAGTGGTAGTCCTCTATCCCGGTCTCGAACCGCGGGCGGCGGATGATCCCCACAAACTCCCCCACGGGCGTGTGCATCGTCCACTCGATCCGCTCATACTCGCCGGTGTCCTCCAGCACACGCTCTGTGCGCCTCGCCGGGTGCCCGAGGAAGCCCCAGTCATAGCCCGCGACGCCCGCGAAGTTATCGGCATACTCATCGGCGAGGCGCACGAGGCGCTCGCAGCGCGGGTCCTCGCGGTCCCGCGCGCTGATCGAGAACTCGATCGAGACGCGATCCGGCTCGCGGTGATCCCACGCAGTCTCAATTCGCTCGCGATGGGTCATTGCAGCCTCCAGGTGGCGCTGCCAGTTGCAGAGGTTGTGGTCGTCCGCCGTAGGCAACGGAGGCAGGCAGGATGCCTGCCCCACGGAAGGAAGCGGCTCCTTCACCGTGGCGCAGGCTTCCAGCCTGCGATTCGTTCGCCGTTGCCGTATGTTCCGTAGCGACGGGTATCCTGCCCGTCAGCCGTTTGCCGTTGGAGGGGCCGCTCCGAGCGCCGCCGTCGTCTGGCGGCGCGAGGAGTGAGGCGCGCCAGCGCCTCAGGTTCCACCCCGGCCCACGCACACCAAGAACCGTCTGCCAATTGCAGTGCGGGCGAGGAACGACAGGGGCCGGCACAGCGGCTGAGTTCCGCAAGCGGAACTCACCCTCGCTTCGCTCGGGCGGCCCCTCCACGGC
>DHPY01000006.1 GCA_002411015.1 Armatimonadetes bacterium UBA5352
CACAACCGGAAAGCCTGTCCTACACGACTACGGCTGGGGGCCACGATGACACGAACGCTGATGGTAGTGCTGCTCGCGACGCTCTCCGCCTGCGGCTGTATGGGCCAGGACAATCCGCTGCTCTTCCGGGCGTCATTCGATGAGGCGCTGACCGCCGAGGTCGCGGGCGGGAACCCCGAGGCCGTCTGGGCCCGAGGCGGCACCGCGATCGTCGCTGATGAGACGCGCGGCTCATGTGCCCGCGTGCCCGCCGGCGCACAGCTCCTCTACGACGCACCGGGCAACGTCTACTGGGAGCGCGGCACCCTCAGCTTCTGGTGGCTGTGCGAGGAGCCGATCGGCCAGACGGAGTTCACCGTCGCCTCGCTCGGCTCGTTCGATCACTTCTACTTCGGCCGCTGGCTGCGGCTGTACGCCCTCGGCGGGCAGCTCTTCATGCACATATGGGACTGGCACTACGACACCACGCGCCTCGTCGTCTCCTCCGGCGAGTTCCTCCCGCAGCAGGGCCAGTGGTATCACGTCGCGCTGGGCTGGGACGCCGCGAAGGGCTTCGCGCTGTACGTGGATGGCCAGCGGATCGGCGGCAGCGACCGCACGTTCTACATGCCGCTGAACATCAACCAGATCGGCCTCGGCGTCTCAGCCGTCGCGAGTCACGCGCGCGCGACCTCCACGCGAACTCTGCGCTTCGATGAGGCGCGCGTGTATGACCGCTGGCTCGATGACGAGCAGATCGCGGCGCTGGCGGCGGGTGAGGACGTGCGCGAGGGGCCGCCGCTCGATGGGGCGGCGATCGCCGCGCATCGCATCGCGAGCCTGAACCTCGACGATCCCGGCATCTGGAGGCCGCAGCGGGGGCGGACAGCGCATGTGGCGCAGCCGCAGATCGTGACCGCGCGGGATGTTCTCCGCACGCAGATGACCGGCGTGGATGGGAAGCTCGCGACCCAGTGGCCGTCGGGCAGGCGCTACACGCAGGAGGGCTTCCGCTATGATGTGGAGATGGCTGGCGAAGACTTCCCCGTGAACTACGTCTCGATGATCGCCAGCCATACCGGCGCGATGCAGATTGCCTCCGGGGGCGAGACGCACACGGTCATGGAGCGCACCTCCGACGACCCGTTCGTGACGCGCGCGCTGCTCGACGAGCTGATCGTGGCCGAGAGTGCCCACGTAACGCGTGCGGTCAACGAGGAGGACAGCCGCCACGACGGAGCGATGTGGGACCTGCAGCTTCTGTACGTGGACGACAGCGCGTTCGGCGACGACCGGGAACTGCGCTGGGTATCGCCAGTGGCGGATCCGGAGGCGCTGGGCGATCAGTGGCGGATCATCAAGGGCGAGTATCCACCCGGCGATCAGACCGTCCTCGCGCCCTCTGAGAGCGGGGAGCCGGTTGATCTGCCGGCGATGCGCACGGTGCATATCGTGTCCGATCCGGCAACCGAGCGAACCGTGGTAGGCCTGATCTGGCTGGGGCTCTTCCTCGAAGCGCCGCCGGACACCGTGGCCCACCTCGAGCTGTTCCATCCGCTCAACTACACGCGCCGGCAGATGATGCTCGACTTTGTGCCGAATGAGGGCACGGTGGAGCTTGCGCCGCGGCCGCTGCTGCTCGAGCCGGGACAGCGCCTGCGGATCACGCTGCAGTTCACCAAGCCTGTTCGGCTGCGCGCGTCGGCGACCTTCCTGCCAGGCGATGATGGCCAGGAGGAGTACTTCGCCGACCAGATGCGGATGCTCAAGATGTACTTCATGCGGCTGAGTGAGGCGCGGCCGTGGGGCTGGGACCCGACGAACATCAAGCTGCTGCGGGAGTTCTACGCGTGCCTGGACCAGCTTCGCGCACTGCGGCCGGATGACGAGCGAGTGGCCGCCTACCACAACTGGACGCGCGCGGAGGAGGGGAAGCCGCGCCCGGGACTCCCGGCGGCGCCGGAGGGTGTGCCGGAGTGGGCGTGGTACCAGGTGCGGCTGCTTGAGCTGTGCAAGCGCGTGCCGCGGTGGTGGATCGAGAACCGGCAGGTGGCGAACGGGGAGTTTGGCTCCAACGATGGCCCGAACGATGACTCGGTGCTCGTGCAGGACTTCGCCGGGCTGCACCTGATGGACGGGTCGGATGAGATGCTGCTCGAGTCGGCGCGCAAGGTCGGGCTGATGACCTGGGCGCGCACGATGGAGGATGGCATCAACCGGCAGGTCACCGACCCGCTGCATGCCTACGAGTGGGGCGCGAACGTGAACAACATGCTCGCGGTGATGGACTACGGCGATCCGCGCTGGATCGAGCGGATGATGGAGATCGGGCAGCACTACGAGAGCCTCACCGGCACCAACGCCGCCGGGCATCGGCACTACCGCTCCAACCGCTACGGGGCGGGGGAGATCGTCACCGAAGGCCGCTACGGTTGGGACGAGACCAGCAACGCGCTCAACATGCAGGCTGGGGCGCTGCTCGGCTGGTACAACGGCCACCCGGACTCGCGGCGCTACATGACCGAGTGGGTTGACGCGTGGATGGAGGACATCGTGGATCCCGAGGACGGCCGGGGCCGCGCTGCCGTCGTGGACTTTGCGACCGACGAGAAGAACTACGAGCGGCTGCTCAGCTACGGCTTCCCGCTGATCGCCTGGGCCTGCTACGACCAGACCGGCGACGAGCGCTATCTGAAGGCGCTGGAGCTCATCTGGGAGTCGGACATGCGCTACTACGACGCGCCCCAGCGTTCGCATGACGTGCTCCAGCAGCTTGTGGAGCACACGGATCGGGAGGACATCCGCGCGAACCTGCGCGAGGTGATCGAGGGCGTGGACCTCTGGGCGACGCCGATCCGCTACACCGACGCGCGGCCGGAGTTCAAGTACCTCGAGTGGCTGCTCACGGGCGACGAGAGCGCGGTCACGGAGGCGCTGAAAGCTGCGCTCTCGGACATGATCTGGGAGCTGCCGATGTACACGACCGCCGAGCAGTCGCCCGATCGGCTCTGGCTGCCGCAGGCGATCCTCAACCACATGATGCTCGGCGACGTGGCGCTGCTGCGCAACCGCATCTACCCGCTGCACTGGGTGAGCTGGGAGGGGCACGGCGGGGCGCTGGCGGCGTGGGTGCTCGAGAAGCGGCCGGACTACCTGCGCGCCTGGCTGGTCAACACCAGCGAGGCGGAGATCGCGCCGGTCCTGCGGGCATGGCGGCTGGAGCATGGGCGCTACCAGGTGCGGCTGGGCGCAGATGCCGACGGTGACGGGCGAATAGATGGCGCAACGGATGGTGAAGAGGCGGAGCTTGGCCGCGGGATGCGGATGGCGCTGTCATCGCTGCCCGCGCGGCGGCTGATGGTGCTTGAGATCACGCAGACGGAGGCGCTTGAGCCGCTGGCGGAGCGGGCCGACCTCGCGGTCGCTCAGGGCGATCTGACCGTGGACGCTGCCACCGGCGCTGCTACGCTGACGCTGCACAACATCGGCGCGAGGGACGCCGGCGCATTCACGCTGCGGGTCGCGAGGGAGGGGCGCGAGGAGCAGGCGACGATGGCGGTTGACGGGCTTGCCGCGCCGCAGGGATTTGTGCCGAGCAGGCTGCAGGTGGCGCTGACGGGCCTCGATCTGCAGCCGGGCGATCGCGTGGTCGTCACGCTGGATACTGAGGATGCTCTGGCGGAGATCACGGAGGACAACAACACTGCGGTACTGACCGTCGTGGCGCCTCAGGCGGCCGGAGAAGCGGCCATGCATCCGGTCGCGAACTGAGGCGCGCGGAAGGGAAGCGGTGCCAGGCCGTCGAATGCTCCCGCACACCGAACGCATGCCACGCCGTGCCGGAACAGAGACTGCCCGGAGGTCCCATGGCCCTGACCGATCTTCCCGATGCGCCACCAGCCGAGCCGAGCACGAGCCGCGTCCCCCGGGCGCAGACGATCGCGCTCGCGGTCGTGCTCGCGATCTACCTCGGGCTCGGGCTGCGCATGCTCACGCTCCTGCCGCTGTGGGGGCCGGTGCTCGATGAGCCGATCTACTTCGGCTACGCGAAGTACGTGGCGGTCACGGGCACTCTGCCGCGGATCCAACCGACCCCGCCGGGGACGCCGCTCACGGCATACTACACGCTTCCGAGCGCAGGAGACGCGGGCCATCACCCGCCCGGCTACTTCCTGCTGGCGGCGGGGCTGCTGCGGCTGATCGGCGACGTCCCGCTCGCCACGCAGAACTACGCGCTGCGGGGCCTGAGCCTCACGCTGGGACTTGGGTCGCTCGTTCTGCTGTTCTTCGCGGTGAGGCGGCTCGTGCCGGAGAGCCGGTGGCTGCCGGTGGGAGTCACGGCGGTGGTCGCCTTCTTCCCGGAGTGGCTGCTGGTTTCATCGGTGATCTACCTCGAGTCCTACGGAGCACTGACCGCCTCGGCGACGCTGCTCGCGCTCGCGGCCTACCTGCGCGGGAGGGGCGGCCTTCGCGCGGTCGCGATCGCGGGGGCCTGCACGGGATTGCTGGCGCTGACGAAGTACACCGTGCTGCCCTTCTGTCTCGCCGCGGGGCTGGCGGTGCTCGCGATCGCCTGGCGGCACAGGCAGGGCCTGCGGCATGTGCTCGTACACCTCGCGGTCTTCACGCTGGTCGCGCTTGCGGTCGGTGGATGGTGGTACGGGCGCAACGTGATGCTGTACGGCCGGCTCTTCCCGACCACCGACCAGATGCTCGGCACCACCACGCACACCCGGGTCGTGATGCGCGACGGCTCGACCGACATGATCGCGATGCTCTTCATCCCGCAGGGGCAGCTTTACTGGAAGCTCGCGCTCACCGGCGCCTTCACGCACATGTGGAGCCCGAGCGACTGGCTCCCCGAGGGCGCGAGGCCGACCATGTACACGGTCGGTGGCGCGATCCTCCTCGCGTCGCTCATCGGGCTGATCGTCGGCCTGCGGCGCGACGGCTCGCGGCTGCGGGAGCTTGCGTGGACGATCGTGGCGCCGTGGCTGGCGGCGCTGGCGCTGCTGTTCGGTGCATACCTGAAGTGGACGCTGACGGTGGCGATACAGGCGCACGGGGAGTTCGGGAAGTTCGCCATGCCCGCGATCGGGCCGCTCGGCTTCATCGCAGGGCTGTCGCTTCGTGCGCTGAGTGGCCGCCTCGCGCCGGTCGTCGCGCTGATGATCCTCGCCTTCCTGCTGACATGGGATGCGCTGGCCATCCATCATCTCGCCACGGTCCTGATCCCCCTGCATGCCGGCACAGTGCAGGCTCCGTAGTCATCTGCCGCATTTCAGCCCGACCAGCAACTCCGGAGGTTCGCCATGAGACAGTGCAGCATCCTCATCGTGATATTGCTTGCGGCCGCGGCCGGCTTCGCGCAGCCCGCGGTTCGCGTGACGATCAACACCGACCCGGTGCCTGCCGAGGTCAACCTGCTCAGGAACCCGGGCTTCGAGGAGGGCGTGGATGAGACCGGCGCGCCGATCGGCTGGCAGATCAACACGGCCGCGCCGGACGACTTCACCTTCGAGCCGATCGGCGATGCGCGCAGCGGTGAGTCCTGCTGGCGCGTGAACACGGACTCGCCCGCGATGTCGGGCTACATTCAGCAGACCCTGCCGGTGCAGGATGACAGTGAGTACCGCGCATGGACGTGGCTGCGGCTGCGTGGCGGGCGCTACATGATGCTCCTTCGCGGACTCGTCCAGCCGCCGGATGCGGCTCCGTATCGCTTCGATGAGCGCACGGAGATCATTTCCTCGAAGAACCACTGGCTCGCGCCGCTGTACCTCAACCCGGAGCACCTGCAGGGCCCGCCCGAGGATCAGTGGATCCTGATGCCGATGACCATCACCGCGCCCGCGGGCCTTGGCAGCGTCCAGGTCTGGATAGGCTCATACTTCACCGCCTCGGAGATGCACTTCGATGACACCTACTTCGGCCCCGCGCGCTGCACGATATCGCTGAAGGTCGAGAGCGACTCGCCGATCCGCGAGGTGCGGGTGCGCGATCTGACGCTCGGCCCGCCGATCTTCCGCGACCCCGCAGTGGGGGCAGTCACAAGCTACGAGTGCGCGGTCCCGGAGATGCTGCTCGCCGATGCCTACCAGGTGAGTGTCGTCACCGCCGCGGGCGAGTGGACCGAGCTTGTGCACGCGAACCAGTAGCGCCCACTACCACCGATCTGCGCAGGAGTGATCAGCGCATGAAGCATCACATACACGTGACGATCGCGACTATCCTTGCGGCCCTGATGTGCGCCTCCGCATGGGCGGAGATCGAGCTCAGCTGCGACTCGCTCGTCATCCGGCTCGACGAAGAGAACGGCCGCATCACCTCCGCCCGCATCCCGCAACTGAACGCAGACCTCGCGCTCAAAGGCGGCCTGCGGGTCACTGAGGGCGTCGAGGCGCGGGAGATCACGCTCGGCCGGGCAAGCGTGAGCGGCGGTCAGTCGCCCCTGCTGCGCTTCGCGCCTGAGGGCGAGGAGCTTGCGGTCGAGGCGCGCATCACGCCGCGCAACGCATGGTTCGCGTGGGAGGTCAAGCTGCGCAATGCCGCCGACAGGCAGCGGCTGCTCGCACTGTCACTGCCGCTGGAGGTGCCGGGCGATGGCCCGATCGCGGCGTATGACGGCTTTCTGCCGACCGAGGCGCTGACGGAGGCCTTCGATGGACCGATGTACCGCACGCCGATCCCGCTCTGCGCGGCGTGGAGCGAAGCCGGCGGCGCTGCGACCGGCATCAACGCGCGCGAGCACCTGTCCTTCGTGGCCACGAGCGGGGAGCCGCTGCCGGACGGCGGCGCGCGCGTGGCCACTCGCACGCACCTCGTGCTCGACCCGGGGCAGGAGCTGAAGGTGGAGCTGTTCCTCTGCGGCATGACCGGCGAGTGGGGGCGGGGCGAGGCGCTGCAGTGGTGGTATGCGAGCGCGCCGGAGCTCTTCGTGCCCACCGACGGCATTGACCCGCGCATCCTCGATGCGAGCGCGCAGTATGCGGCCTGGCAGCGGAACCCGCTACAGGCTGAGGACTACCAGGTGCGGGAGGTTGCCCGCCGCACCCGCGCGGGCTGGGACTGGTGCATCAACCCGTTCAAGCGGGCTGGGGACGTTGCGCTGCGTGAGGAGTGGTATGACTACACGCCCGCGAATCCGGAGCGGCTCGCCGAGGAGGACCAGGTGCCATGGGAGGAATACCGCGCGCGTCGGCAGGCGCAATTCGCCGCCGGCGAGCGCCTCGGGGTGGCGATGCTGCTCTACACGCCCGCGCAGATCTGGCTGGAGGAGCAGCTTGCGCGCGAGCAGTTCGCGGACGCGATCGTCGACGATCCGTCGCAGCAGAACCGCTATCCGAACGGCTATGTGAAGCCGCAGGACAGCGTGGTGCGCGTCTTCCCCTACAACACAAGCTGGGGCGAGCAGGCGAAGAAGGACCTCGCGGACGCGGCCGAGGAGCTTGGCCTCTACGGCTTCAGCTTCGACACGGCGGTCGGCGGCGGCAAGTTCCGTGGCGCTGCCATCGCCGGCCTGCCTGAGCGCGGCTGGGACGAGAACGGCCCGTTCATGCGCGAGGGCGTGGCGATTCGGCGCGTGATGGAGTACGTGCACACGCTTCGCCACGAAGACGGCACCACGCTCGGGATCGCCGCGAATATCCGCAGCTCAGCCGACTACAACTCCTGCGCCGGCTCCGACGCGGCGCTCTTCGAGGGCCAGCCCTGGAAGTACGAGCGCGGCACGGAGTTCGCGCTGCGCGATGCCATCGGCACCAAGCCGGCCTGTTGGTGGGAGAGCTACGAACTGGACAGCTTCGTGGCCTACCGGAACATGAACCGCGACGAGATCGCGGCGGCCTACCAGGGCATGGCCGACTTCACCGCGATCGAGAGCCTGCGGATGGGCTTCTGGCCGAGCACCGCATACTCGCGCGGCTTCCAGTCGATGACCGAGCGCTACCTGCCGCGCATTGACGCCTGCATCGAGGCGGGCTGGCAGCCCGTCACGGCCGCCCGTAGCGACGACTTCACGTGGCTGACGCGCTACGGGAGCGGCCTCCAGACGCGTATCGCGATCGGCAACGAGACGCCCGGGCCTGCGCGGGGGATGCTGACGGTCGCGCGCGAGTGGGTTTGGCCGGGGCAGCCGGAGGCACTGGTGTTCACCGGCTTCGACGGGAGCGCCCTCACAACCCAGGTCGCGGAGGAGGACCTGACGGTCACCGATGTGCGCGTCCCGACGCGTTCGGCCGAGGTGATCGTGGCCTGTGCCGCGCTGCCTCTGCCGGAGGGCTCAAAGGTGACAGCCGCCTGGGCCGGCGACCGCGTGCGCCGCACACTCACGCTTGATTGCAGCCTGCCACGGGCGCTCGCGCCGCTCGCTACGCTGAGCGTGCCGGAGGGGATGCGCGTCGCGTCTGCCCGCATAGATGGCACTGAGGTCGCCTGCCGCGAGCGCGACGGCCTGGCGCGCGTCGGCGCGGAGGGCGCGCGGCGGCAGTTCCGCATCGAGGTGGAGTTCGCGTCGGCGATCATCCAGCCATCGCAGGACGAACTGCTGGAGGTCGAGTTCCTCTTCGAGGACGAGCCAGCGGGCTACATCGTGCTGCCCGCGCAGCCGACGCAGGCCGAGGAGATCGCGGCCGAGCGGATCGTGCACTACTTCCAGTGGTTCCTGCACGTGGAGCGTGATCTCGAGGAGCCACCGGCCTTCCCGGTGGTGCGCGGGGAGGTCCCGGAGGACGATTCGCTGATGATCGTGATCAACCGCGAGCGCGCGCAGGCGCCCACCATCACGCTGCCGGCGACGCGCCACCTGAGCATCTCCGCCCCGGACGCCGCCGGCCTTGAGGCTGCCGTGGGCGAACTGCTGGCGGTGCTCGATGAGAAGTACGTCGCCCCGGCGACCTTCGTCTGGCGGCGCGCGACCAACCAGGCGGGGCTGATCGGCGACTGGCTGCCCGATCCGGTCGCGAATGAATGATGTCGTTGTCGTTCTGGAGCGGAGGCGCTTTAGCGGCTCCGATAGGCTGCGAGGATTCAGGAGCGGCTGAAGCCCCTCCTCTCCATACGGCTGGACAAGGGCGATACGCAGGGAGGCCAAATCGATGAAGCCGGTGCTTTTCTCCGTAAGCTACGCCGGGCTGTGGGGGCAGGATGCGCTGGGCGTTGAGGAGTTCGTTCGCCATGCGGCCGCGCTCGGCTACGCGGGTGTCGAACTTATGGGCAAGCGCCCGCACCTCTCGCCGCTGGACTGGTCGCTCGAGGACTGCGAGGACCTGCAGGAGATCTGCGTCGGCGCAGGGATCGAGGTCGCGTGCGTGGCCGCCTACACCAACTTCAGCGGCGGGGCGGAGGCGGGTGAGGTCCCGTTCGGGGAGATGCAGGTGGCGTATGTCGAGCGGCTCGCGCAGATGGCTGAGGCTCTCGGCTGCGGCCTCGTGCGCGTCTTCACGTCCTACGAGCGCCCCGACATGCCGATCGCCGAGGTCTGGCGTCGCACCGTCACCGGGCTGCAGGAGTGCTGCGACCGCGCGGCGCCCTATGGCGTCACAATCGGCATCCAGAACCACCACGACCTCGCGGTGCACTCGAAGGCCCTGCGCGAACTGCTGCACGAGGTTGATCGCGAGAACTGCGCGCTGATGTTCGACCCGTGGACGGTCTGCCTGCGCGGGGAGGACCCGGCGGAGGCCGCTCGCGAGATGGCGCCGCTGGCGGTGTACACGACGCTGGCCGATTACGTGCGCCTCCCGCGCTACCAGTACCAACCGGCGCTCGTGAACTACCGCCACGTGCCTGAGGACCTCGCGCGCGCCGTGCCGATGGGGGAGGGCGAGATGGCGAACGCGGAGTTCGTGCGCGCGCTGCGTGAGGGCGGCTTCGACGGCCCCATCGCCTACGAGATGTGCTCGCCGGTGCGCGGAGGCGGCAGACGGGAGAACCTCGACCACTGCGCGCGCCGCTTCCTTGAGTGGATGGACGAGAACGGGTTCTGAGAAGCGATCAGGCCTCGGGGTAGCCGAGGTCCGGGACCTCCATCAGCGTTCCGCCCTGGAGGGCCGACTCGTGCGCGACGAGCCCCGGGATGAGGTAGCGCGCGGCGTCCCAGACGTTGTTCCGCGGCCGCTCGCCCGTCACGCAGGCGGTCACGAAATCATGCACGAGGAACTGGTGTGAGCCGTTGTGGCCGTTGGGGAGGCCGGCGAACTCCCTCGGCAGCAGATGCACCGGGTGCACGCTGCAGACGCCGTGGTGGGTGCCGTCGGATGAGGTGACGGCGGCCATCCCGCCCGTCTCGGCGCTCACCGGAATGCTCCTGCACGCAAGCTCCTCGCGCAGATCGAGGCACGTAGCGCGGTCCTTCGTCACCCACGTACGCGCGCCGACCTGCTCCTCGTAGCTCGCGTCGGTGCCGTAGAGGCTCATCCCGACGGTGCCGGGATGGCCGATTCGCCGGAACTCGCTGATGCGTGCCATGCTGCCGTCGGACATCCTGCAAAGCATCGTCTCATTGCTGAACGGGTTCTTCCAGACGTTGTCCTCGCGCGCGTAGAGGTTATCCTCGTGCCGATCCACGAAGCCCATCCCCGAGACATGTGTGGCGTAGGCGCCGGTGACGGAGACGATCATGCTCGTTGAGTGCGTCGGGTAGAACATCGGTGGCATCCCGTAGTACTGCTGCCACCTGTCACCGTGCCGCCACTTGTGCACCTCGTACATACCGTGCGAGTAGTCGTGGTAGTACTCGCCCTCGCCGTAGACGATATGGCCGAAGTCGCCCTGCTGGAAGCGGTTGCGGCAGTAGATCGCGCAGGGATAGTAGTAGCTCGTCTCGCCGATCATGTAGATCCGGCCGGTCTCCTCCACGGTCCGGACGAGTTCGGTGATCTCCGGGATGGAGATCGCCGACGGGACCGCGGAGTAGACGTGCTTCCCCGCCCGAAGTGCCTGCACCGCCTGCGGCCCGTGCAGGTGGTGCTGGGTGATGATCGCGATGGCGTCCACGTCCATCTCGCATAGTTCATCGAGTGAGCCGCAGCGGTCCTCGATCCCGAACTGCTCGCACCTCTCGGAGAGCTTCTGCGGGTCGAGGTCCGCGAGCACCACGTTCTCGACCTGCGGATGGGCCTTGAAGAGCGGGATGAAGCAGCGCGCGAACGAGCCGACTCCGCAGACACCGACACGGATGGACATGGCGTTCCGCTCCCTTCGCGACGCCCAACGACTGACGGGCTGGAAGCCTGTCGCTACGAACGGAGACGACGAACGGCGGACGCCTGACGGGCTGGAAGCCCGTCGCTACAAACGGCCTGGTGCAACGGCAACCGATCGAGCGTCATCGCGTCGTTCGTGGCGCAGGCATTCCTGCCTGCGAGCCCCCGCCTCAGCTCTCGCCAAGCACCTCGCGCACGCGGCGGAGCGTCTCCTCGCGGGCGTCCTCGATCGCCTTCACGTCAGCCCCAATCTCCTCAGAGTCGCTCTCGAGGTCGCAGCGCATCTGCGCCACCGCCGCAAGCACCTGATCGGGATTTGTTGAGCCGAGGCTCTTTTGCGCCCGCACGACCGCCTGCGGGTCCACAATCTCCGCCACAACCTCGGCTGAGATCGCCTGTCCGCGCTCGGTCATGATCTCCGCAACGCGCGCGTGATCATCAAGCGTCCGGCCCTCGCTCACCAGCGTGCCGACCAGAGCGCCGACAAGCTCGTGGCAGTCGCGGAAGGGCATATTGCGCTCACGCACGAGCCAGTTCGCAAGCTCGGTGGCGGAGGCGAACTCGGCGCCCGCCAGCGCGGCCATCCGATCGAGCTTGAGCATCATCGTCCGCCACATCGGCACCATCACGCGCAGCGTCGCGAGGACATGCTCGCAGGCCTCCCAGACCGGCGGCTTATCGTTCTGGAAATCGCGGTTGTAGCCGCTCGGGAGGGCCTTCAGCAGCGTCAGAAGCTCCATCAGCCGGCCATGCACCGCCGCTGTGCGCGCCCGGGCAAGCTCTCCGGCGCATGGGTTCTTCTTCTGCGGCATGATCGAACTCCCCGTGGCGAAGGCGTCGTGCACCTCAAGCATCCCGAAGGCGGGGGACGAGAAGACCACGATCTCCTCAGCCATGCGCGCGAGGTTCGTCATCAGCGCGCTGAGGGCCGCAAGCGACTCGATCGCGAAGTCACGCGACTGCACCGCGTCGAGCGCCACCAGCACCACGCCATCGAAGCCGAGAAGCTCCGCGGCGAACTCGCGGTCGGTGGGGAATGAGCTGCCGGCGAGCGCCGCGGCCCCGAGCGGGCTCTGGTTCGTGCGCAGGAATGCGCCCGCAAGCCGCTGCTCATCGCGCGCCAGGCCCGCGGCGTGGGCGGCGAGCCAGAAGCCGACGGTGATCGGCTGGGCGTGCTGAGTGTGCGTGAAGCCGGGCATCGTGTCCTCGGCATGCTCGGCGGCAAGCTCGAGCAGCACGCCGCGAAGCTCGCTCACGCCCTGGCGGATCTCCAGCAGGTAGCGGCGCAGCCGCATGCGGAAGTCGGTGACCACCTGATCGTTGCGCGAGCGAGCGGTGTGCAGGCGGCCGCCTGCCTCGGGCCCGGCGCCCTCGCGGAGGTAGCTCTCCACATTCATGTGCACGTCCTCAAGCTCGGGCTTGAGGGTAAGCTCACCGGCCTCGAACTTCTCGCGCGCGATCTCCAGCCAGCGCAGGATCTCCGCGAGATGCTCGCGGGAGAGGATGCCGCACTCATGAAGCATCAGCGCGTGAGCCTCGCTGCCCCAGATGTCCTCGGCGATCATGTACGAATCGGCCACGGTGGATTCGCTGAACGCCAGCATCGCGCTGTCAACATCGGATGAGAACCGCCCGCCCCACAGCTTCTCTGAGCCGCCCTGAGTCATCGCTGCACACTCCCGTAGAAAGGTGGAGGGCCGGTCGCGCGACCCGGCCCGTTGGTGTCATCGCTTCTGAAAGTCGTCATCGGCCGACCTCAGCCGGTGACGATCCACTGCTCCTGCTTGAAGTGCCAGTACTTCGTGTCGTTCAGGTACTCCTCGGTGGTCGCGAGCAGGTTCAGGTGCCCGCGCTCCTGGTCGAGCAGGAAGCCGTAGAGCTGGCTCTCCGCCTCGCTCTGAGCCTCATCGAGCTGGCTCTTGTAGAACGCGATTGCGTTGCGCTCCTTCTGCATCGCAGTCGCGTAGGCGCCGGTGAGCGTCGGGTCATGTGCCAGCGTGTCCTGGACATCCTCCAGCGCGCTTTTGAAGATCGTGCCCGCCTCGGCCATCATGTCAACCTGCTCCGCGTCGAGCTCGGTGAGCATCGGGCAACTCTGCGTCGCCTCAGCCTTGTCGAAGACATCGCGTAGCAGCCGCTCGTGCTGCACCTCCCACTCAGCCAGCGCCTCGAAGGTGCGGATCGCCAGCGGATTGCTCGAGTCTTTCGCCGCGTTTGTGTAGAAGCGTTCGGAATCCACTTCCAGTTCGATGGCCTTCTGCATGACCTCACACACATCCACAGCCGATCACTCCTCACGGTGATGCCGTCCGCCGCGATGGCGCGGTGAATTGAGGCTGCCGGAGCAGGTCTCCGAGCACGCGCTCACGAAACGTCGGCATGGCCGCCCAACGCGGCCTTCAGGATACACGAACCGAACGCAGCGGGCAACCTCAGCACACCACGCCTCGTTCGTGAGGGGGATTCGCGCCCGATCAGTGCTCTTCCTGCCCGAAGGGTGAGAACGCCTCGATGATTGACCTGACGCGCAACACCGTGCACCTCTCAGACAACCTGCCGCTGCTGCGGCAGATGCCCGACGGCTGCGTGCCGCTGATCTACATCGACCCGCCCTTCAACACGGGCAAGACGCAGTCGCGGACGCAGATACGCGTCGAGCGCGACGAGGCGGGGGACAGGACGGGCTTCGGCGGGCGGCGCTACCGCACGGAGGAGGTGATCTCGCGCGCGTGGCAGGATGAGTTCGACGACTACCTGGGCTTTCTCGAGCCGCGGCTGCTGGAGGCACACCGCGTCCTCGCGCCGCACGGCTCGCTCTACCTGCACCTCGACTACCGCGAGGTGCATTACGCCAAGGTGCTGCTCGACGCGATCTTCGGCCGGAGGTGCTTCATCAACGAGATCATCTGGGCGTACGACTACGGAGGGCGCAGCACCACCCGCTGGCCCGCGAAGCACGACAACATCCTCTTCTACGCGAAGAACCCGCGCAAGTTCACCTTCAACCGCGACGAGGTTGATCGCATCCCATACATGGCGCCGGGGCTGGTGAGCGATGAGAAGCGTGCGCGGGGCAAGTTCCCGACGGACACGTGGTGGCACACGATCGTCTCCCCGACCGGGCGCGAGAAGACGGGCTACCCGACGCAGAAGCCTGTCGGCATCCTTAAGCGGATCATCGGGGCGTCCTCGCTGCCGGGCGAACCGGTCCTGGACTTCTTCGCGGGCTCCGGCACGACCGGCGTAGCGGCGCTCGAGCTTGGCCGCAAGTTCTGCCTGATCGACAGCAACCCGGAGGCGATTGAGGTGATGAGGGGGAGGATGGAGGGCAGCGAGGTGGAGTTTGTGGAGTGGTGAGTGGCCCGGAGGGGCCGCACGAGCCACCGCGAGCGCAGCGAGTGGTGGCGAGGTCGGCCCATCGTGTTCGCGCCGATGGGCCGACCTCGCGTTTGCTCCTTCGTCGCAAACGCTCGTGCGGCCCCTCCACGAACGGCAGCGGTCTCAGGTCCGCGCCAACACAGCGGCCGCCGCGAACTTCGCGGCGGCCGCTGTGTTGTTCCCCATGCCTTAAGCCAGATACCCCATCCCCCCGCCCAGCCCTACTCCTTCTCCAGGAACGGAATCCCGCGCTTGCTGACGATCTTGTACTGCAGCGCGTGGATCTTGGTCGCCGGGCCCGAGTCGGGCTGCTGGAAGGCCGTGGTCGCGAGGGACCGCAGCTCGGGGGCGAACAGGCCGCTATCCGTCTCGCGGCTCAGGATGTCGATGTTGCCCTTGTAGAGCTGCACGGTGTACTTCCCGTTGACGACCGACTGCGAGTTCTCGATGAACGCCGCGCAGTCATCGGTGAACGGGTGGAACCACGCGCCATGGTAGACCTGGTAGGCCCAGAGGCGCTCGATGTTCGGCTTGTTCTGCACCTGCTCCTTGGTCAGACAGAGCTGCTCAAGGTCGCGGTGCAGCTTCAGGATCACCGTCGCCGCCGGGGCCTCATAGACCTCACGCGACTTCAGCCCGATCAGCCCGTCCTCGAACATGTCGATCTTGCCGATGGCGTGCTTGCCGGCTAGGTCGTTGAGGTGGTGGATGATGTTCGCGAGGCCCGTGACGCCGTCGCACTTGACCGGGAGACCACCCTCGAACTCGATAGCGACCTCGACGGGCTCGTCGGGGGCGTTCTCGGGCAGGTTGTACCAGACGAAGTCCTCCTGCGGGATGCGCATCTGCAGGTTGTCAACCTCGCCGGAGCCGATCGAGCGGCACCACATGGTCAGGTCGTCGCCGATACCCGCCTTGTAGGGGATGTTGTAGTACGCCGAGAGCTGCTTCTCCTGCTCGCGGGTGAAGTCGAACTCGCGCACAGGGACGATGACCTCAAGGTCCGGGGCGAAGATCGCGAAGACGTTCGCCATGCGGTACTGGTCGTTGCCCTTGCCGGTCGAGCCCTCGCAGATGGCGTCGCAGCCCCGCTCGACAGCGTACTCGGCGACCTTGCGCGCGATAAGCTGGCGGGTCATGGACGTCGCGACCGGGTAGCCCTCGTAGTTGGAGTTCGCCCGGATCGCACGCGCGACCCACTTGTTCGCGAACTCGTCGGTGGCCTCGATGAAGTCCCACGGCACGCCGAGTTGCTCAGCCTTGGAGCGGCAGCCCTCGATCTCCTCGTCGCTCAGGCCGACGTTGACGGTGACAGCGAGAACCTCCTCGGCGCCGTAGTACTCGGAGAGTAGTCTGATTGCGAGCGTCGAATCGAGGCCGCCGGAGAACGCAAGCGCGACCTTCTTGACCTGCGGAATCGGAACCTTCGGCTGGAAGTCAGGATGCTGGTTCGGCATTCTAGAGACCCTCCTGTTGTTTGTGTCGAAATCTGGCGCCGGAGGGCGCCGGCATGATCTGTCTATGTCCTACTTCTCCTCGATGGGCTCCTCGCAGTACGGGCAGCTCACCCCGCCGCCGGGGCAGAGCTTGAAGAAGCCCGCGATGAAGCGCTCGTCGAAGCTGATGCACTGCTCGTTACGGCACTGCACGTCCGCCGAGGCAGGGATAAGCTCCTCCCGCTCGGCCTCCTGCCTGGCGCGCCCGGGCTGCGCCTCGGCCTCGGGGCGCTCGGGCTCGTGATCCGGTAGCAGACCGCGGTAGCGCGCCCGCCCTCCGCCGACCAGCCCGAGCAGATGCGCCACGAGCGCCATGCGCAGCGGCACGCCGCCGTGGGCCTGCTCGAAGTACGCGGCTCGCGGGTCGGCGTCAACCTCCGGGTTGATCTCATCCACGCGCGGCAGCGGGTGCATCACGATCATGCTCTCGGGCGCGCGCGCCATGAGCGCCGCGTCCACAACGAAATCGCGCGCGATCCCCCGCGCCTCGGCCCGCTCGGCCTCCGGGAAGCGCTCGACCTGCACACGCGTCGCGTAGAGCACATCGAGCTCTCCGAGCACGTCATCCACGTTGGAGACCTGCTGCGGGCGCTCGCCCCTCTCGCGCTCTACCTCATCGAGGTAGCGCTCGGGCATGGCGAGAGCCTCGGGCGAGATGCAGATGACCTCGCAGCCGAAGTGCGCGAGCACCGGGGCGAGCGAGTGTACTGTGCGCCCGAACTTCAGGTCGCCCATGAGGCCCACGGTGAGGCCGTCGATGCGGCCTTTGCGGCGCTTGAGGCAGAACAGGTCGGCCAGCGTCTGCGTGGGATGCGCGTGCGCACCGTCGCCGGCGTTGATCACGGGCACGGAGGCGGCATCGGCCGCTACCCGCGCGGCGCCCATCTTCGGGTGCCGGATCACGATGATGTCCGCGTAGCCGGAGACGATGCGGGTTGTATCCGCGAGCGATTCGCCCTTCGCCACCGACGACCCGGACGGGTCCGAGAAGCCGAGGACACTACCGCCGAGCCGGAGCATGGCGCTCTCGAATGAGAGGCGCGTGCGCGTGCTGGGCTCGAAGAAGCAGGTGGCCATGATGCGATCGAGCGCCTCAACCGGCGCGCGGGCGCCGCCGTCGTCGAGGCCGATCGCCTCGGCCATCTGCTCAGCGGTCTCCAGCAGCGCGAGCACCTCACGGTCGCTCAGGTCCGCCATCGTAATCAGATCACGTCCGGTCAGGGACACGGTGCGGCCTCCTTCGGGCAGATGGATCAGCATAGGGCCGTAGTCGTTCTGGAGCGGAGGCGCTTCAGCGGCTCCGACTTGGCTGACAGAGGGAGCGGCTGAAGCCCCTCCCCTCCAGACGACCGGGCAACGGCGTCAGCGCCCCACCAGTGCCTCGTTAATCGCCAGCCGCATCTCCTCCGCGGCGGCCGCGGCGGCGAGATCATACTCATCCGGGCCGAACCGATCGGCATAGCCCTCACGGTCATACGCGTAGATGATCCCGCGCGAGGAGTTGACGATCGCGCCGAGACCATCGGCGTCGAAGGCAGGCAGCACGTCCTGCGCCGCGCCTCCCTGCGCGCCATAGCCGGGCACGAGGAAGGGCGTGTTCGGCATGGCCTCGCGCAGCTCCGCAAGCTGCCGCGGCCAGGTCGCTCCGACCACTGCACCCACCGACGACCAGCCGCTCTCGCCGCAGCGCTCCGCGCCCCAGCGCTTCACCAGCTCCGCCACGTGGCGGTAGATCGGCCAGGTTCCGGCCTTGAGGTCCTGTAGCTCCGCGGCGGACGGATTCGAGGTCCGCACGAGGATGAAGGCGCCCCTGCCGAGGTCCTCCGCCTCCGTGATGAACGGCAGCACGCCGTCGCCGCCTAGATACGGATTGACGGTGACGGCATCCGGCACTGCGCCCTGCTGCGCCGGATAGCGGCCGAAGACGGCGCGCGCATAGGCGGCCGCGGTTGAGCCAATGTCGCTGCGCTTGGCGTCAAGGATCGTCACGAGGCCCAGGTCGGCCGACAGGGAGATGAGGCTGTCGAGCAGCCCCACGCCGAGCGGGCTGAGTGCCTCAAAAAACGCTGAGTTGAGCTTCACCACTGCCGCGTGATCGGCGACGGAGCGGATGATCCGCGAGCAGAACTCGTCGAAGGCCTCGGAGATCGCCTGCTCCGTCCAGCGGCCGTTGGGCGGCAGCATGATGCGCGGCAGAAGGTCCGGAACCGGGTCGATCCCGACGCAGACGCGGCTATCTTTCTCGCGTATCGCCGCCATCAGGCGGTCGGCAAAATGACCGGGCATGTGTTCTACCTCTGGAAGGCTGGAGAACCTGTCCTACAGCCTGTCCTACCGCCTATGCGCCAGCATGATCAGCATGCGTTCCCAGCCGTCGAACTCGCGGCCGTCGTATTCGCTGAAGACGCCGTCCACCTCAAGCCCCACGCGGTCGAACAGGTCGTGCAACTCGTCCAGCCCGTAGAGCCGGATCGCGGCCTCGTGCAGCACGCGATCTGGCCTCTCAGGGTCGGTCCAGCGGCTAACTATGCGATGTTCGGCTCGGTCATAGCGGCAGCGGACGATCGCGACGCTCCCGTCGGCGCGGGTAACCTCCTGGTGGTAGGGCGCGTAGAGGATCTGGTAGGCGCGGTTGCGCGTCTCCAGCAGGAAGCGACCGCCGGGCTTCAGGCAGCGCACTGTCTCCTCAAGCACAGCGAGATTCTGCTCGTCATCCAGGAAGTAGCCGAAGCTGTTGAACAGGTTGACCATCGCATCGAATGAGGCGCTCCGGTACGGCAGTCCGGCCGCGTCGCCACGAACCAGCATCGGGCGGTCCTTCGCGCCGGCCAGTTCATCCGCAATGTTCAGCATCATCTGCGAGGCATCAAGGCCCACCATCTGCATGCCGCGCTGCGCGAGCGGGATCGAGTGCCGGCCCATGCCGCAGCAAACGTCGGCGACCAGTTCGCCCGGCTTCAGGCGCAGGAGCGAGATGATCCCCTCGATCTGCTCCGCAGTCTCTATCTCGCCGGGAA
The DNA here is from genome assembly GCA_002411015.1 of Armatimonadetes bacterium UBA5352. GTDB lineage: Bacteria > Armatimonadota > Zipacnadia > Zipacnadales > UBA5352 > UBA5352. The sequence goes on from DHPY01000006.1 coordinate 19,075, forward strand.
AGAATGAGAGCGGGATCGAGTCCACGCTCTCGAAGAACTCCCGCCACCATGCCTCCGAACATGTCTCGCGATCCGCCATCAGTGCCTCCGCAACCGCCCCGCGCCGCCGTCACAGCAGCTTCGCGAGGTCAACAAAGCCATCCTCGTCACGCCCATGCAACTCGCAGCCAGGCGCGCCCTCACCCATCGCGGAGACGATCCGCGCCGCCTGCGCGGAGAGCACGCGCACGAGATCGAGGCTCTGCTGGCTGAAGCCGCCATCCCGCTGGTCGAACAGAGCGAGGACGCCGCGCACGCGGCCGTCCCAGATCAGCGGGCCGACCAGCACCGACTGCACGCCGAGGAAGCTCAGGTGCTCGTCCTCCGCGATCGCCGGCGCGAGCAGGTCGTTCTCCACGAACTCACGAGCCGTTGCCGCCACCCGCGCGAGCAGGCTGTCTTCCGGCACCTGCACTCCCACGATATCGCGCTCAGCCAGGCCCGCCGCCATCAATCCCTGCAGCGCGCCTGACACGCCCGGTACCTGGTACACTGCGGCGGCGCGCGCTCGCGTCACCTGCAGGCCCGCCTGGATGATCGAGCGCAGGGTCGCCGGCAGGTCCGAGGTCTCGCCCAGCCGCCTCCCGAGTTCCACGAATGCGGTGAGGTCGGTGGTAGCGGCCTGCATCCGCTCCTGGATCTGCTCCTGCCCGGCGATCAGCTCATCGTTGGCGGCCTGAAGCTCGCGCAGAAGCTCATCATTGCGCCCCTTGAGACGCTGGCTCTCCAGCCCGCGGCCGACGATGCGGACGAGATCGGCTGCCCCGAAGGGCTTGCGCACGTACTCATAGGCACCCAGCCGCACGGCCTCCATGGCCGTCTCGAGGGTCGCGAAGCCGGTGATGAGCACCACGACCGCATCCGGGTTCCGCCCCTTGACCTCCTGCAGAAGCTGCAGGCCATCGGTGTCCGGCAGGTTGATGTCGAGCACGGCGGCCGCCAGCGGCGAGCGCTCGATCTCCCGCAGCGCGCTCTCTCCATCCTCGGCCAGCGCCACAGCGTGCCCGGCCCGCTCCAGTGCCCGGCCGCAGACCTCGCGAATGTACGGCTCGTCATCAACGACAAGAATGGATGCATGCCCCGCGGTCATGCACTGACCCCCTTGAACCTCACGCCTCAAACCGTGTAAGTGACCTCGAAAGGCCCCACTTCGCCCTTCGCGCTCTTCCAGGAGCTGTCCACGCGCTGCACCCAGGCCATCGGCGGACCCTCGCGGAGCGTGTCGAGGAACTCCTCCAGTACCTCCAGAGGCCCCTCAGCGGCAACCTGCACGCCGCCGCCTCGGAGGTTGCGGACCCAGCCCTTGAGGCTCCGACGCTGCGCCTCCCGCTGCACGAAGTAGCGGAAGCCCACCCCCTGCACGCGCCCGTGGATCGTCGCCTCGAGCCGACGGTCGGTATCTGCCGCGGCCACCACCAGCGCCCCTCCCGCCCGCTACTCCCGCTTCCCGCGATGGGCGCCCGCAAGCTGTGCGCCCCGTGCAGCCACCAGCGCACCGAGCCACCCGAGCACAAGCAGACCAAGCATCTTCAGGCCAACCATCAAGCCCACATCAGCCATCGTCGGCCCCTGGTTGGGGGTGGCGACGACGATATCCGCAGGGCCATCGCCCGCACTCGCTGCCGCCTCTGCCTGGGCCGCAGCCATCGCCGCGGCTGTCTCTATCCGGGCCGAACGCACGGCCTGAACCTGCGTGTCAACATCATCGAAGACGTCGCGCACCCAGGTGAATACCAGAACGATCATTGCGATTCCCGCGACAAAGACGAGCAGACCGACCACACCGCCCACGATATCAAACGCCCTTGCTCCGCTATCCCCAATTCGCTGCTCGTCGGACACGCCGGATCACTCCCCACGTGGTTTACTGCGCGGCAGTATATCATACGCGTCCGACCGGCGACAACCACTGGAGGGAACGACGGGCGAATGGGGAAGGGTGAAGGGTGAAGGAGGGAACGACCCGCTTGTGGCACGGGCGTCTCGCCCGTGCTGATGTTCTTTCGCCAGCGAAACATCCGGACCGGAGATTGCCATGCATCCAGAAGTAACTGACCACACGCGCAGCCCCATCCGCGACGTCTCCGCTCTCGGCGGCTCGTGCTGGGACTACCTCGCGCTGGTGTCGGCGTACCCGGCGCTCGATGAGAAGGTCGCCATCACGCAGTTCAGCACTCAGGGCGGCGGGCGCGCAGGGACAGCCGCCGCGGCGGTCGGCAGACTCGGCGGGAGCGTCGCGATCTTCGCGCGCGTCGGCGATGACAGCTTCGGCGCCGAGATCCGCCGGGGCTTCGAGGCCGACGGCGTGGATACGCGCTGGCTGATGGAGGTGCCGGGCGCGCGCTCACACTTCGCCTTCTGCGTGGTCGATCAGCCCACCGGCAAGCGCACGATCTTCTACGACCACGGCACCAAGGGCCGCTTCAGCGAGGAGGACCTCGACCGCGAGGCGCTGCTCAACTGCCGCTGCCTGCTCACCGACAGCCATCACGAGGAGGTCTCCGTGGCGGCAGCGCGCTGGGCGCAGGAGGCGGGGGTGCCGGTCGTCCTCGATCTCGAGCGCCCGAAGCCCTGCAATGAGACGTTGCTCGAGGCCTCCACCTACCCGATCGTCCCGGCGGACTATGCGATGGCCCTCACCGGCGCGGCTACCGTCGAAGCCGCCGGACGTGAGATGCTCCGCCGCGGGCCGCAGGTCGCAATCCTCACCTCCGGTTCGAGGGGCGCATGGGCCATCACTGCCGAGGGCGTGATCCACCAGCCAGCGGTTCGCGTGGACCCGATCGTTGACACCACCGGCGCGGGCGATGTCTTCCACGGAGCCTTCGCCTACGGCGTCGCGCTTGGCTACGACCTGCCCACGAACCTGCGCTTCGCCGCGACCGTCGCCGCGCTGAAGTGCCGGAAGCTCGGCGGGAGGGCGGGCATCCCCACGATGGATGAAGTGCAGGCGCTGATGGGCTGAGGACTCGCAGGCAGGAATGCCTGCGCCACGAACGGCCAGGATGGTGGCTCGTGGTGCGGGTGCCCTCACCCGCACACGCTGACGCTACCGCCCCGCCGCCTCCCGCAGCCCCTGCGCGTAGTCGCTGAAGGCCTGCTCGACGATCGCAACATCCGGCGCGGCCGCGATGAACCGGAAGCCCTCATCCACCCGGCGCTTCACCTGGTCGGGCGTGGTCGCGAGGATTCCCGCGTGCCTGCCAGCGCCGAGTGCCGCCTCGCGGACGCGATCGATTGCGCCGGAGACCTCCGGATCGTCCACCTGGCCGAGCTTCCCGTAGCTTGCGGAGAGGTCCATCGGGCCGATGAAGAGCACGTCCCAACCATCCAGCGCGACTATGCCATCTATCTGCTGCACGGCGGCATCGGCCTCGATCTGCAGGATCACGCAGATCTCGGCATCCGCGCGATCGGGGTACTCATCGAGCGTCGCGCCCCACCGATTGGCGGCGACATTCGGGAAATACCCGCGGTGGCCGGTGAGCGGGTACTTGCAGGCGCTGATCGCCTGGCGCGCGTCCTCGACGGAGTTCACGAACGGGAAGATGACCCCGCGCGCGCCCTGGTCCAGGACCCACTTGACCGACCAGTCCAGCACGCCCGGCACGCGCACGATCGGCGTCACGCCGCGGCCGATGCAGATCGGCACGGCGGTCGCGAGGCTGTCGATGGTATGCGGTCCATGCTCCATGTCCACCCAGACGAAGTCGAAGCCCGCGGTGCAGTAGTATTCGACCATCAGGGCGCTGGGGACGAGGTTGATCGGGCCGATGACCGGCCTGGAGTTCATCTGCTCGGCAAGCGGCGGCGGCGTGGTGCAGGGCATATTCAGGTCCTCCCGGTGCAGGGTCGTCTCCGCACAACTGGTTCACCGCCGGAGCGCCCGGTTCCTTCCGTGTGGCCGTCACCGATGGAGAGAGAGGCGCGGCAGGGGAGGGCGCGCCCGGGGGGGCATCGAATGAGCCACCTCCCGAAAGCCCGCAGCCACAATCGCCGTGAGGTGAGACGTCAGTGAGTCAGGAAGACGCGTGCCCCACCCGTCGAACCGCCGCGAGTATCCTCAAGCGCGTGGCCGTCACGCTGTTCGTGGCGGCGCTGCTCGCATGGGTGCTCCGGCAGGCCTGGCTCGAGGCAGGCGCCATCAACTGGCGCGAGTTGCAGATGCGGCCGGGGCTGATCGCGCTCTCAATACTGCTGACGCTCATTGCGTGGGTCCTGCACGGCGCTCTCTGGGCGGTGATGATCCGCGGTCTCGGCTATGATCTCTCCTTGGTCGGCGGCATCCGCGGGAACCTGATCGGCAACCTCGGTAACTACATCCCGGGCAAGATCTTCATCATCGTTTTGCGCGCGAAGATCGTGGCCTGCGAGGGCGTTCCGTGGATGATCGTCGCGAGCAGCGTGGTGCTGGAGACGCTTCTGCGCAACATTGTGGCGGCGCTGCTTGCTGCACTCGGAGTCTGGTATCTCGGCGTGGGGGGGAGCTACGCCGGTGCACTCGCGCTGGCGGTGATCCTGTCTGCAATCGTGGTGCACCCGGCGGTCTTCAACCCGCTGACCGACTTCGTGCTGCGGAAGATGAAGCGCCCGCCGCTCCCGCGGCACCTTCGGCTGGGGCAGGTGCTGGCGCTGCTCGGCGGCTACGCAGTCTACTGGGCGATCTACGCGGTGGCGTTCTGGCTGCTGGCGGCAGGCACCCTCAACACGGACTTCACGCAGTTGCCGGGGCTCGCGGTGAGCCTCTTCCTCTCGATGATCGCGAGCATGCTGGCGGTTTTCACGCCGGTGGGGCTCGGGGTAGCCGATGCCACGATGGCGGGGGTGCTGGCGCAGACTTCAGTGATGGCGGCGCCGGCGGTGCTGGCGGTCATCGCACGGGTCTGGCGGACGCTGATGGAGGTCGCCACCGCGGGCATCTGCTGGCTGCTGCCGGGCGGTGTGGGTGGGGAGGTTTCGGGAACCACGGATGGCGATGAGCCCGCTTGCCCGGGCCGCTGAGACAGGTAGGCCTCGATGGCGGAGATGAACTCCTGGGCGTGCTCGATGAACATGACCGCCTCTTCGGCGGTCACGCTTGCGTCATAGTCATACGTTGCCTGCACCCGTGTCTCAAAAGCTGACAAGAGCCACCGATGAAGGTGCTGCGGCACCCGGCCTGTCTTCACGAAATCGCGGCCGAAGGATGCATGCACGGCTGAGTGTTTCGAGAAGCCAAGGCCGGCGCTGGCCAGTAGCGCGGTCTGCGGCGTGGAACACGGCGCAATAGGCTTCGGAAGCCGCGTGGTTCGCCGCGTCTTCCTGTAGCGCGATGCGCGCCAGTCGCAGCGTGGACCAGGCGCGCTCGATCATCTTCCTCTGTTCATTGGTCATACGATAGCCACCGCGTCTCGGCGTACATTGCGCATGAATACCGTGTCTCTCTCGCGCCAGGCGGCACTGCCCATCGGCAGCTTCGAGATCGTCCTGTCGGCAGCCAGCGAGAGCCGAGAGCCGATCTCCGACATCCTCATGATCTCAGCGACCGCGGACCCGACGTCACCCAGCACCACCGCCACGTCCACGTCGGAGTCCGGCTCAGCGTCGCCCCGGGCGTAGCTGCCGAAGAGGTACCGGCCCTTCAGCCGGTCGCCGTAGAACGCCTCCAGTTCGCGCTTGAGTTCCCTCAGCACCGCATCGAGTTCCATCGCGACCCCTCACTTCACAGCCCAGATGCGCAGGTTGTCATACTCCCCATCGGTCGTGAGCATCTGCCGCAGGCCGAACCAGCCTGAGCCGAGGACCGGGCCGCGCGTCATGGCATCGTCCACCCAGTCGATCGAGACGTTGTCGTTGATCGCGAACTGGATGTGCGCGCCGCGCTTCACCAGGGTGATACGGCTCGTCACGCCGGTCTCCAGCGGGATGAAATCATACCCGCCTGCGACGCGCCAGAAGCCCCAGTTCTTCCGCAGGGCGGTGTTCGGCGCGCGTGTGCAGGTGTTGCGGAAGTAGCTGATGTGGTAGGAGTTCGTGTCGCCCATCGTGTAGCCGCTGAAGGTCCCATCGCGCGGCGCAAGCGCAGGGTCGAAGATGCTCTCGCCGTTGCGGCCCTTCGCGCAGAAGAACACGATGCACAGTCCCTCGACCGCGTGCGGCGTGAACTCCCACTCCGCGATGAAGTCCTTCGGGTGCGGCGTCTTGTTCCACAGGACGATGTGGTTCGCGCCCTCCTGGTCCTGCGGTGGCTGCTGGATGCGCAGCTTTCCGTTCTCCTGCGTGAGCAGCCCCGGGCCCTCCAGCACCCAGTTCTCCTCCCAGGGTTCGTCGAAGGTCTCCTCCAGCACCAGTTCGCCCTTGAGGGGCTCCACGTCGAGCGCGCTCTCGTGGTAGACGCGCCCCTCGGTGTACATGCACTCCCCGTCGCGGTAGGCGCCTGCGGCCTTGATCTCCTCGATGGTCATCGGCCGGTCGTAGATCCGGAGGTCATCCACCGAGCCCAGCGTGGAGCCGACCGCCAGCATCTCCGCCCACGGCTCGTCGGTCGTCGTGAGAGCGTTCCACTTCGCGAGTGTATCGCTCTGTGCACGGCCGAAGAGGTAGAAGGCCACATCCGCGTCGCTCTTCTTCCAGGTGCATGCGAAGTGATACCACTTCCCCGGGATGAGGTGGCTGTAGACCTCGCGCGCGCCGCCCCGGTGCTGCGGCTGCCATGGATTGCCCGAAGCGATCTGAGCCTGATGGAAATCAAGCGCCACGTCCACATCCGGGCCGGCGCCAGTCGTGGTGACCGGCGACCAGCGCACACGGTCGCCACGCGCCGGCGGGTAGGGCGCGTCCGTGCGCAGCCAGAACATGATCGTGCCCTGTTCGGGATCAGCGGCCGCAAGCGGCAGTAGTGCCGCGGGCTCTCCCTCGACCGTAGAGCGGATCGCCTGTCCATCCCGTCCATCCACGAACTCGGCCGAGAGCATCTGCGCTTCGCCACCGACCTCAAGCTCACAGGAGCCGTCGAAGCTCGCGCGCAGCAGCAGCTTCGGCTGCTGTGCGTGGGCGATCACGCACACCATCATGGTTACGACGACCAGCGCGCCTCGCAGGCGCATTCCGCGGCACCTCCCGGAAGCAGCTATCGCTCGCGTGTTTCGCGGTGCGCCCGGGGCTATCCTTCCGCTGGCAGACAGTGAAGGAGAGGAGGCGCGATCCGCCGAATTGCGCAACAGGCACCACGACACAGGAGGAACGGGCCATGGCTGACTGGCTGAAGAAGGCGAACGAGATGCTCGGGGACCTCGCGGGGCAGGCCGGACGTCAGGCAGAGATCCTGCAGCTTCAAGCGAAGCTTGGGTCGCTCGACAATGACCTCGACCGCGTCTACATCGAGGCCGGGAAACGCGCGGAGGAGCTTGTGCAGCAGCGGCAGGTGCTCGATGAGGAGCTGCGCGTAATCCTTGACAGGGCGCGCGCGATCAAAGACGAGATGATGGAGCTTCGGCAGAAGGTGCAGGACCTGCGGGGTCCGGCGCAGCCAGAAGAGCCCGCGAGCGTGCCGGAGGCGGTCCAGACGCCGGTCTCGGAAGCTGCCCCTGCACCCGCGATTCCGACTCCGGTTGCCGCCCCGACGCCGACTGAGGCTCCGACGCCCGTTGAGGCGACCGCGGTTCCCGAGGAGGAGGCCGGCCACAGGTTCTGCACGCAGTGCGGCGAGAAGGTGCAGACGCACGCGGTCTGGTGCGCGAACTGCGGCGCGAAGCTCTGAGGCGTGTCCGGGTGCCGGCGGTTACCTCACGATCGCCGGCACACGGACTGTATCCCCGACGTCGATCCGGCTGATCGTCATCGGATGGCCGATCAGCGATGCGGTGTCCGTCAGCGGCGAACGGAGCAGGGCCTCGTGGAGAAATGGCTCGCCCCGGCCGTGATGGCTGACCGACTGGATCGCGACGCGCTGCCCGTCTACTTCGAGCACCGCGCCGTCGTAGAACAGCTCGCTCAGCCCCTGCTCCATCTGACGGAAGCCCGAGTTGGCGAGGAGCGTGCGACCATCCTCGCTGATGCGCCCGACCTGGCCGGTGCCCTCCTGACCAGAGCGGTCCAGCGTCAGTCTGCTCCCGCCGCCCGCCAGCGGCTCGGCGCGTCTCACCTCATACGCGCTGCCGGTCCCGTTGGCATGGGTGATCGTCACCAGTGAGCCTGCATCATCAGCGTTCAGCGCAAGGTCCACGTCAATCACCAGCGGCGCACCCGAGATCCCCTCTGGCAGACCCACGACCTGCCCGGTCAGTGAGCCGCGGGCGGCCTCCAGCTTGAAGTCGCCTACCGTCAGGGCGGTCCCGTCAAGCAGCATCGCATCCGTCACCGCGCCAGCCGCGTTCAGCGACACCACGCCGATGCGGCCCACCATCGCCAGGTCGGCCTCTGGGACAGTGATCTCAGTGGCCTCGCGGGCGATCACGAGGAGGTCGCGCCCGGTCGCATGCGTCACCTCCAGCGCAGTCGCCGCCGCCTCCGGTCGGGCCTCGCAGCTCAGCCGTCGGGCACTGACGGCTGTCGGGCCGCCGGGCGCCTGTGCCTCAATCACACTCGCGAAGTCAGTTGCGGTGAGGTCTCCTGTGCGGCGGCGGCACAACCACGTCATCCGCTTGCCGACGTCAACGCGCTGCTTCGGAGCGAGGCGGTGCGCGGGCGCGGAGCCCACGAAGACCTCGCCGCCCGGCTCATCCAGCGCCAGCAGCCTCAGCGTCAGATCGCCCGCCTCCGGCATGCGCCAGCGGGCCTCCCATGGCCCGGTGATGGCGGCACGACGCAGATCGGTCACCTGGTCGTAACCCATCGTCTCAGGCTCGGCGCCGGGCGTGAGTTCAAGGAGCGTCGCGGCGTTCACGTCGGCCAGATCGAGCTGCGAGGCCTCGAAGATCTCGGGCGCATGCTCCGGTTCTGACTGCGCGTGGAAGACCCAGTCGCGCGTCTCGCCGCCGAGCACGTGGAAGACATCAACGAGGTAGCGCGCTGCTGAGGGGTCGTCCGCGTCGCCGACCAGCACGAGTGTCCGACGGTAATCGCCAGGGGCCGCATACGCGTTGTCACAGTTTGCCTGCACGACTCGGAAGCGGTCGCTGGTAGCGAAGAGGTCGAGGCGCCCGAGCGACTGCGCCTGGTTCTCGCCGCCGACCACGACGGTGTTGTGCGCGGCCGATCGGTTCCACCACCGCGACCGCAGCGGGTCGGTCGAGTCCGGATAGCCGATGTCGGTGGCGAGTTCGTGACCGAGGGCGTAGTAGGTCAGCGAGAGCTGATCATAGTGCGAGTGGCCGCCGCCGCGCGGTCCGTAGGTGAGGAACGCTGCGGTCGCGTCCGGTCCCTCGCCACAGCGCAGCGCCGCCACGCCGATGCCATCGTGAAAGGCCGACTGGTCAGGGACCGACAGGGCCTCCTCAGGCGCGAACTCCCCGAGCGCACTCGCCCAGGCCTGCGTGACGTCCGCGCCCTTGTGCGTATCTCCGAGGGTGAGTATGGTGCCGTCGGGGAATGCGAGCAGCGGGAGGCTGTAGAGCGCCCGGCGCAGCCGATCGTGCGCGAGAGGGTCGAAGGCGTCCAGCGCTCGCCAGGTGTGGTCTGCAGGCACGTAGCCCGGCGGATCGGAGTAGCCGTTCATCAGGCGCAGCGCGGGCAGCATCCCTCCCAGCACCATCTGCTGGTACGAGAGCGATCCCTCGTGCCAGAAACCGTCGGAGTAGAAGCCGTTGCCGATCAGGTTGCCGACCCCGTAGGAGCCCTCGATGGCCTCGTGCACCAGGTCGGCGCCGCTGAGGAGGCGCTGCTCGCCGAAGTGATGTTCGTGCACGAGGTCGCGGATCTGCATATCCGGGAACGACGTCCCGGCGCGCATGAAGTCGGTGAGCATCTGCCCGGCGGTGTTGCCGGTCGCGCGGTAGAGCCTGAAGTAGGGGAAGACGCAGGTGCCGACGCAGTCCTCGAGCAGCGCCCGGACCTGCAGGCGCTGCTGCTCGGACAGCAGGTCGGAGTTCGCCAGCGGGTCGTAGATATCGCAAAAGAAGCTGGGCATGCCGTAGTCGCCGAAGTACTGCTTGAGGCGGCCTGCCCCCGCGTCCCCCGGCACGGTCGGGAGGAATGGCGCTCCCGGCCCGAAGGTGGGCGTTCGGGCATAGAAGTAGCCGGGGTAGGCCTCGGCAATCGCGACCAGCACATCGCGCGCCTGCCTGCCCCGCTCCAGGTCGCCATCGCGCGCGTAGTCCTGAGCCGCGTAGCGGGCATCGTAGAGCGCGCGGAGCAGCCTGCTGTATCCCACGAATCCCGAGAAGTGAAGTGGCCGACCATCCTGGTCCTCGTGGTAGTAGTAGCTTTGGCCATCCACCTCGAAGAAGTGGTCCTCGGGGAACTCCTCGTTAGGGTACCACGTGCCGCACTCCTTGCACTGCACGTGATCTGCCCGTTCAGGATGCCACTCAAGAAAGCCGGGGTTTGCGTAGCCGGGGCAGTCTTTGCGGGCGCAGCGCACGACGTGCGTGTAGGGCGTCATACGCGTGATGAACATCTCGATGTACTCCGGCGAGGCGAAGGGAGGAACGGGACGATCCGGCGCCTCCTGGGCGGAGGCGGTGGTAGCGACAGAGACGAGCGCGATGACAGACGCTGCTCGGATCATCGGTCTCTCCTCCCGGACGCGCGATCGTACGCGCGCAGGCCCGGCGCCAGAGTGGGCCGGGCCGAAGCGGCGTGGTGCGGCGTGCAACGCCTCAGTTCATCGGTACGAGCGTGTCGAGCAGCCTCGACAGCGCAACCGCCATCTCCCAGCGCGGCATCGGCGACTGGAAGTGGAAATAGCCGTCGGGCTGGCGAACCATGATATCCTCGCCAATCGCGACCTCGGCAGGTGTCATAGTGTAGGGAATCGCGCCGTAGCCGCGCATGAGAGCTACGGCGAGTTCGGCGAACTCGATGCGGTTGACCTCCTCGTCAAAGTCCATGACGATCGGGACGGGGCGGTCATCAGCGAGGTAGGTCTTCGTGAGCCGCTCCCACGCCTCCATCCCCCAGTGGTCGCGCACGCCGCGGCCGTAGGTGGCGAGGTAGGGCTTGTAGTCGTCCTGCAGCTCGAGGCCACGGCTGCGGCAGACGTCGATGAAGCGATTGAAGGCAACCCAGAGCTCCGCACGCTCCGTAATCTGATCGGGCCGGAAGGTGTCGTCGCGGTAGCCCTCGATGACCCCCAGCACGTACATCTTCTCCAGATCGTGCATGTACGGAGCGGTCTGGGGGACGGTCTGCGTGATGTAGTCCTGGGCCCAGACGCCTTCGCAACCAAGCGCCAAGGTGGCGACCAGTGCGGTGATGACTGCTAGTTTCTGCACGGTGGAACCTCCTCGCAACCGGTGGCGCCCAGGCGCGCCTCACGAGACAGTAATGACTATGCCACAGATCGAACGCGAGGTCAATGCTCCAGATCAAATCAAGCTCATTCGTAGATTGATCGCATCTTGATTATTTGTGTGGCGGTCGACGAGCTTCTGTTGGCGTTTGCGGACGAGAGAGTCGCGGATTCGCATGTGAGCAATAATTGAGCTGAAATGGACGCGAAACAGAGAGACAATCCGGACGGATGTGTTAGTCTCTGGTCACCGCTGGCAAGGTCGTGGAGGAGGCACCGATGTCTCTCCAGGATTCTGTCCGGCGTTCTTGCGTTCCACCAATGCGTCGTCGCTCCACTTCTGTGTCGCTCCGCCGGGGCACCGGCTACACCCTCACTGTCGTTGCGCTGCCGGTACTGCTTGGGGTCGCCGCGCTCGCGGTCGATCTCGGGCTGATGAGTGTCGCGGCCGAGCGCGTGCAGCATGTAGCCGACCTCGCCGCCCTCGCCGGCGCCACCCGAGGAACTGACGAGACAGGTGCGGTGGTGCTCGCCGACGAGACCGCCAGCAGCAACAACGCCGTCTCGAACCGGCAGGTCGACATCGTTGTCACCACCTACGGTCCTGGCCAGGAAGTCCCCGGCTATCGAAGCCTCGGTCTGCGCGAGCATGTGACCGATGTCGTCGCCACCACCCGGTTCGACTTCGCCTTCGCCCGCATCTTCGGCCTGGAGGCCGCCACAATCACCCGGCACTCCGCCGCTCTCTGCGAGGTCTGGCGCAACCGCCTGGCCGACGGCTTCATCTTCGCGGGCGAGACCGACCCCGCCGTCACCGGCGTCTACGTCGAGGGCAGCCGCTGCAGCTTCAACGGCTCGATCCACTCCAATACGTGCATGAGCCTCAACGGCAGCACGATGACCGTGAACGGCGACATCCACTACCGCAACCGCTTTGAGCAGGGCGGGCCGAGTTTCGCCCACACGGGCAGTCTGATCCCGACGCCCATCAGCTCGTACCCGATCGATGTCACCTGGTCTGACTTTGACCGCGGCACATGGGACTACCAGGTCGCCTGCATCAACATCAGAAACGCAGGCGTGACCCTTCCCAGCGGTCGCTGGCATGTCCTGGGCGACATGATCGTCAACGGCACCGGTTTCAGTTGCCACGACTCGCTGTTCGTCGTCGAGGGGCGGATCTACATCAACTGCAGCGCCCCGGTCCTCGACCGCGTGACGCTCGTGGCGCGCAATGACATCTACTTCAACGGCGCCGACGGCCGCTTCTCCCCCTACCTCAACGACATCTTCGCCTTCACACCGCTTGCCTCCCGCACCAACACGATCTTCGTCAACGCCGCGCGCTGCTTCGCCTCCGGGATCATGTTTGCGCCTGAAGGGAACATCTGCTTCAACGGTTCCTCCGAGATCACGTACGAGGTCGGCCTGGTGGGCAGAACGATCGGCCTCGAAGGATCTGACTCGGTCCACATGGGCCCGGTCTCCGCGCATACCTCCGATGAGACATCACGTGCGAAGCTGGTGCTGTAGTCGCGCCCGCCGCCATCAGTCGGCGGCGAATGGAATGAGGGGTCATGATGATCAACACGAGTTGGATGGCCGGATTGAGGCGAGGATCGCGCATGGGCACGGCCACCGTGGAGGCCGCGATCGTGCTCCCCGTCCTCCTGACGCTGCTCTTTGGCATGCTCGAGCTTGGGCTGATGGCCCGTAGCTCGCTCGCGCTGGGACACCTCGGGCGCGAAGCCGTACGTGTGGCGATAGTGGGGGCCACTCCCACGCGCATCAACTCATTCATCGGCGAGATCTCGTCGGGGATCAACGATGCGCGCCTCACCACCACGCTGGAGTACCGCGCGCTCGACACCGATACAGGTACGTGGGGAAGCTGGACGCCGCTCGCGACCGGAGAGGACGGCCTGAACATCGCGCGGTCTGGGGATCAGGTCCGCGTCTCGCTGCAGTACGACTACCAGCTCGCCAGTGGCGACCTGTTCGCTGTGATCGTGGGCGCCACCGATGACAACACGGTGCCGCTGGAAGCGACCGTTGTCGGCGTGCGGGAGTAGATCGCTGCGCGAAGTCCGGGGAGGTACGGACGGATGGAGACTCTCAGGAGACAGATGCCGCGGAGGTGGCGACAGATGGGGGCACTGTGGAAGGATGAATCGGCAACGACCGCCCTTGAGTACGCGCTGATGATCGCGCTGATCGTGATGTCCGTGGTCGCGGGGTACCGGTCGATCGGGCTGATCATTGCCGATGAGGCTGCGGCCGGGACGGACGGCATTGGCAACGCCGGCGCCTATCGGCCTGCCGGCCCCGCGAGCGCGCTGGGGGCTGCCGGCCCCATGGGCGCCGGCGCACCGTGATCGGCGGTGAGGTCTTCAAGAAGATGTGGTAAATTTGCTTGAAGTTGGCGGCGGAAAACTGGAACATCTGGAGCGGAAGGGTGTTAAAGACAATCGAGTAAGATAATGTGCGGGGTCTGCAGCAAACCGGTAGGGAGGGCTATCCGTGGTCGAAAGCGGATGCGAGTTGCAGGACGTGTTGTCGGCGCGTGCTGCCGAAGCAGCCCGGCTCGTGCGCCTGTTCATACTTGCTCCGGTAATCCTCATCCTCCTGCCGCCGCTGACCGAGCTTATGCTGCTTCTGGGTGCGATCGTTACTCTGGAGAGTAACGCGGCGCAGCTCGCTGACATGGCGGTGGTGGGAGCTTCACCCTCGGCCGTGAAGCGGAGATTGCAGCGGTGCGGCTGGGCGTAGACGGGCCTCGCGTGCAGGTGGCGGTCCTGCGCCGGGAAGGCGGCGCCGACGGGGCAGCCGGCACATGGCTCCATCTCAGACCCGTCGCCGGTCACAATGACGCCAAGGCCGGGGAGCGCCTGCAGGTGAGGCTTCGCTGCGACCACCGGCTTCCCTTCGGCAGCCTGTTTGCGGGGGTGTTCGGCGCGTCCAATGATGGGCGTCTGCCTTTGGAGGCCTCCGCGGAGAGCGTGCGACGCTGACGTTCGGGTGATACGCCGCCAGGAGGGAGCACCGTATGCTGGAGAGCCTCTGGCGTTCGGTCCGCCTCCTTGTGCTCGATGAAGACGGCTTGACTGACGTTGAGTACAAGCTTCTGCTCGCGATGCTCCTGGTCGGGGCCATCGCGCTCTTCGCACACCTCGGCCTGGCGACCTGCGAGTTCGGCAGCAGCAGCACCCAGGCCCTGCCGGGTGGGTGAGGCGCTGGCGATCAGCGCAGATCGCGCTTGAGCACCTTGCCCGCGGCATTGCGTGGCAGGTAGTCGCGCAGCTCGATCACCTGCGGCACCTGGTAGCTCGCAAGTGACCGCACGCACGCCTCTTTCACTGCGCGCAGCTCAAGCTGCACTCCATCCTCGGGGACAATCACTGCCTTCACGAGTTCGCCGAGGTAGGAGCGGATACCGGTGGCGGGCACCCCGACCACCGCCACCTCGCTGACGCCGGGGAGCGCCAGGATGACCTCCTCCACCTCCCCCGCGATCACATTCTCGCCCCCGACAATAATGACGTCCTTCTCGCGCCCGTGGACGTAGAGATAGCCGTCGTCATCGTAGTGCGCGAGATCGCCCGTGTGGAACCAGTCGTCGCGGATCTCCTGCTCGAGGCGCCCCGGCATCCCCCAGTAGCCGGGGATCACGTTCGCGCGGTGGATCAGCAACTCGCCCGTCACTCCTGCCTCGACCTCATTCCCCTCGGCATCCGCAACGATCGCGCGAACCTCCGGCAGCGGCTTCCCGACTGAGTCCGCGTGCGAGAGGGCGTCCTCGCTCGGGAGCACGTGCGTCACGGACGTGGTCTCCGTGAGGCCGAAGAAGTTCCTCAGGGCGATGTGGGGGAGAAGCTCGCGCAGGCGCACGACGGTCTCCGGGTGCATCGGCGAGCCCGCGTAGGAGACCAGCCGCAGCGACGAGGTGTCACGCGCGGCAAGCTCATCGCCCTGCGCGAGCATCGCGAAGAGCGTGGGCGGGCCGAGGAAGGTCGTCACCCGCGCGCTCTCGATCAGGTCGAGAAGCTCGGAGCGATCCGGCCGCAGGGCGATTGCCAACGTACTGCCGAGGTACGCGGAGGATGGGAGGAGCGAGTAGAGGGCGGTGCAGTGGAACATCGGCAGCGCCAGCATGTGCACGTCCCCATGCCGGAACGAGTGCGCGACGAGGCAGTTCTTCACGTTGAACAGCAGGTCCGCGTGGCGCATCATCGCGCCCTTGGGCTTGCCGGTGGTGCCGGAGGTATACGCGATGACCGCGAGATCCTCGGGGCGAGGATCAGCGTCGGTGAATCCCTCCGAGGCAGGCGTTGAGGTGAGCTGCTCGAAGCTCAGGTCACTCTCTCTCGCCGGCTCGGCGACGATCAGGCGCTCGACCGCCGCGGTATCGGGTAGGAGGCCGGTGATCTGCTCCTGCACGCGCCCGTGCGTGATGAGTACGCGGGCGCCGGTGTCCGCGAGACAGTGCGCCATCCCCTCATCACCGAGCCGGCAGTTGATCGCGGCGACGACGCCACCGGCGCGCATGATCGCCCAGTAGGCCAGGTAGAACTCGACGCAGTTCGGCATGGCAATGGCGACCGGCTCGCTCTCGGAGACGCCGTGGCGGCGGCCCAAGGCATCGGCAGCGCGAGCGGTGAGATCATCCATCTCGCGCCAGGAGTATGTTCGGCCCTCGTAGATCGCGGCAGTCTTATTCGGGAAGCGCGCGGCGCTGGTGCGCCAGTACTGCACGATGTTCCGCATCTCTGGGCCGGGCAAGGCTGTCCCTCCGCTAACCGCCGACCTGGTAGATATGCACTGCGTAGGGCGCGAAGATGTCGCCGACCTCGCCGGTGTTCGTGGCGATCACAGCGCGGTCCTCGAAGAGCACCTCGACCTCCTCATTGGGCTGCGCCCCGATCCTGAAGGCCAGGGCGGCAGTGGTGTCGGCCGTGTTCACCGCGACGACCACGCGCGCGTCTCCAAGCTGCCAGGAGGCCATCTGCACCGGCGAGTCCCACGGCAGGGCGATCTGTTCGGGGTCGCCGTCAAGCAACGCCGGCTCGAGGTACTGAAGCTGCCGGTTCGTCTCCACGATCCCCGCCCACAGCTCCGGCTCGTCGCGCGCGATCTGGTACGATGACCGCTGGCCGACTGCAGGCAGGTTCCATGCGTGGTAGATCACGCCATCGGCTCCTGCCATCAACGCGAGGTAGACCATCGCCCGGTTCTCATCGGCGCTCGGGGCGCGGTCATCCGGTGGCGGAGTGGGGCTCAGTTCATTGAGCCAGCGGGTGCCGGAGGACTGGACGATCGCCCAGACCGGCTTGAGGCCATTAGTCGCCTCGCGCGCGGCACGGACTGCCTCCGCGACGGCGGTCAGCGGCTTGTGCGGCACGGGATCGCTCCACGCAAGCACGACGTCGGCCAGTTTCGCGTACTCGGCCATCGCGGCGTTGGGGCGAAGCGCGAGGTAGATCGGATGGTGCGCGTCCGCCTCGGCGATCGACGGGTAGGGACCAGAGCGCGTCTTCCGATAGGCCTGCGAGAGCGTGTCGTACTGGACGAACTTCGTGTCGGGCAGATCGATGCCGCTCCAGCCGACCATCGCCGGGTGGCCGTAGTACTTCTGCGTCATGTACTCCCAGAAGTTGCCGTCGAGCGTGTCGGATGAGAGGATGACCTTCATCTGAGCATCGCGCGCGGTGTTCGCGTACTGGATGCTGATGAGGCGGGAGGGGGTGATCGTGATGTTGAAGCCGGCCTCCGACAGCCGCGCCAGGTCGCTCGCCTGCGGTACCTCGTAGATGGCGATAGGGAAGATTGGCGCCCCGTTCACCCAGAGCCGGCGCGCCTCGTCGTAGCCGGTCTCCGCCTGCGCAAGCGGCACGCGGCTCACCGGGAGGTCTATCTGCTGCGCCTTCCCGGCGAGGGAGGCGGTCACGCGAACCACGTAGTCCTGCGTCAGCATCCCGGTCGTCGGGAGCGTCAGTCGCCACGGCCCCGCCATACCTTCGCCGCTGAGGAACTCGACGTCGCCGGAGCGCTCGCCGGTGCCGACCATCGCCTCAAGCTGGGCCGTGCGCGCGAGTTCCGGCACAGCGTTGATCCTCCCCTCGACGACGATGCGCTCGCTGGGGATGCTTGAGAGTATCGCGCCACGGAACGCCGGCTGCACGACGCGCGCGGTCACCAGGCCGGGAACGTCCTGCAGCCAGATGCCGTAGATCACATCCGGCTCCTTCCCGGTGAGAGTCACGCGGAGCCGATGCGGCGTATCGTAGGCGTAGGGGTACGTGATGGCGAGGTCGCGATCTGAGCCGGGTGGCAGGTCGCACGATGTGCTCTGCCGGATGACGCGCTTCTTACCCTCTTCACGCGCCTCCATCGAAAGCTGTAGCGGGACGGGGCGATCGGAGTTGTTGCGGACGCGGCAGAGCAGCGAGCGGCGGTCCGGCATCTGCGCGATATCGCCCGCGCGGGTCAGTTCGGCCTCGATCTCGCCCTCAACCGGTCTCAGGGCGACGCTGTCCCAAGAGACCTTGCCCTTGCCCATGATGCGCAGGAAGACCACTATCTGCCGCGCACCCTCAGGGACGGCCATCCGCGTCGCATACGCGGTCCAGGAGCCAGACTCGGAGATCGGGTGAGACTCGCTATGCAGTTCGGGTGTGCTGAACTCGCGCTCGGCGAAGTCCGCTCCGTAGGCGGCAAGAGTCACCACCGCCTGCGGGTGCTCTTCGGTGCGGTAGAAGCAGGAGAAGAAGACCTCATCGGTCTCGGCGCGGTCAACATCCACCGGCAGACAGAATGCGGTGAAGTCCGCGGGGAAAGCCGGGGCCTGGAGAGTGAGTGCCTGCTTGCCGAAGGCAGCCTGCTTCTGCACGACCTCACCCCTGGCGAGGTTATCTCCGCGGAAGTCGTGGAATGACCAGCCCTGCGGTGCGTCACCGGCGACCGGCGCTTCGAAGTCGCCGTTACGCAGCAGGTTCTGAGCCAGGGCCGGAGTAATGCAGGCGGCGACGAGCACCGCCAGCAGCGTGGTGAGGATGCTCCCCCGCTGGATGGCTCTACGCAACTGCAATCGCCTCCACTTCTATCTGGGCCCCCAGCGGCAGCGCGGCCACCTGTACGGTGGAGCGGGCCGGCGGGTCTTCCTTGAAGTACTCCGCGTAGAGCGCGTTGAAGGCCGCGAACTGTCCCATATCGGTCAGGAAGACGGTGGTCTTCACAACGTTCGCAAGGCCCACCCCGCAGTCCTCAAGCAGCAGCGTCAGGTTATCGAGCAGGCGGCGCACCTGGTCCTCGAGGGTCTCCTCCAGTTGCTTCGTTGCGGGGTCAATCCCGACGATGCCCGAGCAGAAGATCATGCCGTTCGCGCGAACAGCCTGGGAGTACGGACCAACGGCCGCCGGGATCCGATCACTCGACAGCGCCTCGTGCTCCATCGCTCCACTCCCTGTCTCCTGCAGCGGTTGCTCAACCATCTCTGCAATCTGCTCGAGCAGGCTCTCGGCCCTCTCGCGGTGCATGCGCATATCCGCGGCGGCGGCCTGTGCCCTGGCGAGAAGCTCCCGTGCGGCGATGGCGATTGCCTCGGGAGTGGCCCCGCCGCCGGGCACAGACGCAGGCTCGCTCTCAGGCGCCGGCCCTTTCTCGATCGCCGCCCTGACCGCCTCCGCCGTGACGCCGCGCTCCTTGAGCGCCTCAAACGCCGGACCGCGCGGTTCTCGGACGAGCCCGAGCAGGATGTGTTCGGTTCCGATGCGCTGATCGTTGGGCTCTCGCACCTCCGCGTAAGCCACCTGCAGCACCCGCTGGGCCTGAGGCGTGAACGCCATCTCCTTCGACGGAGCCTGCGTTTTGCCCACCGCCGCGCTCGCGCGCACCTCCGCGAGCACCGCCTCCATGTCCACTCCGAGTTCCCGCAGGATCTCGTATCCCCTGCCCTCGCCCATCCGGAGTATACCGAGCAGGATGTGCTCGGTGCCGATCAGCGTCTGGAAAACCCTCGATGCCTCGTCATTCGCCGTGACCATGACGCGGCGCGCGCGAGGTGTGAACCGCTGCCACAGCTCCATGCAGAACACCCCTGTCGGTTGCGGCCATGAACGCCGAAGCACGTCGGGCCGATCGGTCGGGCGCCTCAGCAGGCCCCGATCGACCGTGCCCAGTACACTCTGCGATGCAGGCGGTTCTTGATGACGGTCGCCGTCCCGAGGACCTCCCCGCCACAGCCGGCGAAGAGACCGCTCAAGTCATCCACCGTCACCACCGCCACGAGCCGCGCAACTTCCAGCGCGTGCTCAACCAGCCCGCGCGCCACGTCGTCACAGCGCTCACTGCTGATGCCGTAGGGAAGATCGAGCACCGCGCCGTTCCACGACCCGCGAGCAGTCCGCCCGTCGCCGACGACCAGCCACGCCGCCTGCTGGTGATGACAGATGTTGGCGGCGGCTTGTTCCACGATTGTCCGATTTATCTCCCACCCGAACGGCTCGATTCCCATCGAGCTTGCCTCAACAAGCGCTGTTCCGGAGCCGCAACAGGGGTCAATAAGCCTGTCGCCCGGCACCGCCACGAGGTTCACCATCGCCCGCGCGATCCTCGGCGGGAGCGCGCTGGAGTACTGATGTGGCCGCTGCTCGTGCCCCAGCCAGCCATTCGTGGTGCGCGAGACCAGCTCGCTCAGCAGCCACTCACGCTCGTGAACCTGCGCGATCAGCTCTACCGCGGGGCGGGAGAGATCCGGCCTGCCGATGATGGTATTCGCCACGGCGCGCTCGATCTGCTGCGAGCTGGAGACCTTGGTGCCCCGACGCTTGCGCGCGTGCACCCTGAAGCGCTCCATGCGTAGCTGCAGATCGGCGGCTGCCGCGAGCATCTCATCGAGCGTCGTGCCGCGCGCGAGGAGCCTGCAGCACTCCGCGACGTAGGCTGCGCGCCCGACGTCCACTCCCGCACGCGCCCAGAGCAGTCCGGGATGATCGCTCGCGTCCTCGCGCTCATTCCATGGAGGATGCGCGGGCGCGCGCTCCCCCGTCAGCGCCTCAAACTCGAGCCGCGCAAGCTCATCGTGGCCCGGTGGCGAGACGACGCGGTAGTGATAGCGCGGGTCGGTCACAGCCGCGCTTCCCTGAGGAGGCAGTCACCCACCACGTCCCACGGCAACGCGTCGGGCTGCTCGGCAAGGTACTCCTCGACTCTGAGGCCGGCCTCCCGCAGGGCCCGCTCGAAATCGCCCGGCCCACCACCCGCGGCCTCGATCAGGATCGGCGTCAGTTCGCGCCCGCCGCGTCCCAGCACCGTCTGGATCGCGCTCGCGCGCGCAGAGGATGCGCGGACGTCGGTCCTTGTGGCCGCGCGTACCGCCTTCGAGAGACGTCGCATGCGGTTCTGAACGTGACCTGGGTCCGGCACGGCGATCCGCGCGAACTCCGTGTGCGGCTTCGGCACGAGCGCATTCACGGAGGCTGTGAGGTGGATCCCCGGCACCTCGGCCTCCAGCCGCTCCAGGAACTCGACGGTCGGCTCGATGGCCGCGTCGGTCTCCTGCGGCAGCCCGAGCAGGAAGTAGAGCCTGACATCCGTGAGGCCCACTTCCGCAGCCATCTGAAGCGCGTTCCGCACCACCTGGTAGTCCATCCGCTTGCCAATGATGTCCGCCAACTCCGGGTCGGCAGTCTCGGGCGCGAGCGTGATCGTGCGCTGGCCGCTGGCGGCGAGTGCCGCGAGCAACTCGGGAGTAACACCCTCCGCCCGCAGTGAGGAGGTGCTGACCTTGCCGCCCATGGACACGATCTCCGTAGCGATGCGCTCGATCTCCGGGTGATCGGCGACCGCGGCTCCAACAAGCCCGATACGGGATGTGCGCTGCAGCCCCTCGCGCGCGCTCTCGATGATGGCCTCGGCACTGCGGTTGCGCAGCGGCGCATAGATCTGCCTCGCGAGGCAGAACCGGCAGCCGCGGGGGCAGCCTCGCCCCGTCTCGATGAGGAACGTTGACGGGAACTCCGAATGCGGGGAGAGCACCTCCGTGGTGGTCGGGACGGCGTCCACATTGCTCAGCGCGATGCGCGATACCGGTAGCTCCTGCTCATCGAGAGCCGGGACGTAGAAGCCGCCGATGGTGGTGAGGCCCTCGAGGAGCGCCTCACGCCCCTCCTCGGAGCCGCGATCGTGCGTCAGCAGCAGGTCGATCAGCGGGCCGACCACCGGCTCAATCTCGCCGATGAAGAGCGCATCTGCGATCGGAGCGAGCGGTTGCGGGTTGGCCGTGATAGCGGGGCCACCGGCGAGCACGATGGGGGAGTGCAGGGTCCGATCGGCCGACAGCACCGGCACACCGCCCTCCTCGAGCACCGCCGGAATGTTCAGCCAGTCGAGCTCGTAGGAAGACGTAATCGCAATAACATCGAATGCGCCGAGTGCCGTGTCGTGCTCCAGCGAGCGGAGGGTGTCGTCGCGCCTGCGGTCCTGCTCCGGGATGCCGGGACAGAAGACCCGTTCACACAGCACGTCGCCATGGTCGTTGAAGAGCCGGTACAGGCTCTGGACGGCGAGATTGGCCATGCCGACTGCGTAGGAGCTGGGGAAGAGCAGGGCGACACGAAGACGCCCGCTGCCTTTCGGCGCCCCGTGGACGAAGATTTCATCTGCCAGGACGTCTCTGCGGAAGAGTTGCAAGATGCCTCCCGATTCCGGGCGCACTGCAGGGCGAAGCCCCGCCCCCGCGCCGAGTCCGGGCCTCACCTTGACCCTACAGCCTGTAATATACCAAAAGCGCCGTGACAGGACAACCTTGACGAGTGACGCAAGATCGTGTAATGTACCGTCATCTCCGGCCCGGGCACCGAGGCCGGAGCCTGTTATTCCGGTTGCGACTCGTCATGAAGCTCCGTTGACATCAGCCGCTCAATGCACTACAGTCTCACCAGACCGAGCCGATCAGGCGAAATGGTACGGGCGCGCGAAAACACCGCCCGTTACAATACCCGAACTGATCGCGCAGTTTGCGCGAAAGAGCCGGGGCGGAAGAGGTAAAAGAGACCGATGATACTTGTGCTCGAGATCCTGTCGGCGATACTTGGCCTCGGCCTGATCGCGTCTGTCGTTCTGCAGACCTCAAAGGCCGAGAGTTTCTCTGCCGCAATGGGCGGCACGGACGCCAGCCAGTTCCGGAAAGGAACGCGCGAGGAGCTGCTTGCGCGGCTCACCAAGTACTTCGCGATCGCCTGGATCGTCACGGTGACGGCGGGCACGATCCTGTGGTACCACATACACTAGTCGGGTCTGCCGGGCCGCCTGGGCCCGGCGCGAGAGGGCTTGACTTGCCGTCGCCGATGCCCTATACTTAATTACCTGCAGCAAAGTCACGAAGCACCTGTGTTCATTGGAATACGACGTACGGTGGCGCCCGCGGAGGGCGTCGCCGCTAACAGCGGCTAACAGGCGCGATAGGCAGCTTGTTTGCTGTGGGAGCATGCTGCCGTATCGTGGGGTCTACACCGTGGAGGTGGGGTTGCATGAAGGGGACGGCTAGGACAGACCAGGTGTGGCGCAGCATGGACGAGGACGATGTCATCAGGCTCGCGAAGCAGGGCAGTGGTGAGGCCACGGAGTTCCTGCTTCGGAAGTACCAGGGGCTTGTCGAGGCCAAGGCCAAAAGCTACTTCCTGATGGGCGCCGAGCGCGAGGACGTTATTCAGGAAGGCATGATCGGCCTCTTCAAGGCGATCCGTGACTTCTCAATGCACCGTTTCGGCGGTTTTCGTAAGTTTGCGGCGCTGTGCGTGACGCGCCAGATCATCAGCGCGGTGAAGTGCGCCAGCCGGCAGAAGCACCACGCGCTCAATTCATACGTTTCCGTGGATGCATCGCTGCCTGACGCCGACGAGGATGGTATGCTGGAGGAGGTGCTCGCCGAGGAGGGAGAGCACGGTCCGGATACCGCGGTGATTGGCAGAGAGCTCCAGCGTCGGGTGGCGCTGGAGATGGAGCGATCGCTGTCAGAGCTTGAGCGCGAGGTTCTGCAGGAGTACCTGCGCGGCCACTCCTACAGGGACATCGCGGATGGGCTTGGCACGAATGTCAAGCAAGTTGATAACGCGCTGCAGCGGGCGAAGAAGAAGCTTGAGGAGTACGTCCCGCTGGGCCTGCCTACTGCCTGATGATGCACCAGGCGGATACGGTCTTCTCAACAGACACGGAGTGTGCCCGGGCCGGGCCGTCCCCGGCGGGTACCACATGCGAGCCGGCGTAGCTCAGTGGTAGAGCAGCTCACTTGTAATGAGCAGGTCGTCCGTTCGAATCGGATCGCCGGCTCCAGCGAACGTGAGCGATGGGGCGCGCAAACTCCGGTGTGAGTTTGACAACTGGTTGTTGTGGAGGGATGCCCGAGCGGCCAAAGGGAGCAGACTGTAAATCTGCCGGCGAATGCCTACGGGGGTTCAAATCCTCCTCCCTCCACCACCCACGCCCACGTAGCTCAGTCGGTAGAGCGTGTCCTTGGTAAGGACAAGGTCACGGGTTCGAATCCCGTCGTGGGCTCCAGCAATCTTACATCAAAAGAACCCTGCACGGCCGTCGCATCCTGATCTGTCAGCACGCACCGGCGCCTGCCGGGCGCGTCTTGCGGTTTGCAGGGTGTACGGCCGCGGGGTGTCGGGCGCCAGGCGGCGTGTGTCCAGACGGTCGCGCAGTATCTACGGCCCGGTGTCAATCCGGGCGAACTTGGGTCAACACCGGACCGGTCGGCAATTCTGCCGGCTAACCGCCCGGCCAGCACCGGGCGGGCTCACGGAGTCGAGGAGGAAGGAAGTTCAATGGCGAGGCAAAGCTACGAGCGCACCAAGCCGCATGTCAATGTCGGGACCATCGGTCACGTCGATCACGGCAAGACGACGTTGACCGCAGCCATCACGCAGTGTCTGGCAGCTTCCGAAGAGGGTCGGGCCACGCCGATGGACTTCGCTTCCATCGACTCGGCGCCGGAAGAGCGCGATCGCGGTGTGACGATTGCCACCTGTCACGTTGAGTATGAGACCAAAGAGCGCCACTACGCTCATGTGGACTGCCCCGGTCACCGCGACTACATCAAAAACATGATCACCGGCGCGGCCCAGATGGACGGCGCAATCCTCGTCGTAGCCGCTACAGACGGCCCGATGCCGCAGACCAACGAGCACGTCCTGCTCGCCCGCCAGGTGGATGTTCCCGCGATGGTCGTCTTCCTGAACAAGGTTGACATCGCCGACCCCGAGCTGCTTGAGCTGGTTGAGCTTGAGGTCCGTGAGCTTCTGGATGAGTACGAGTTCCCAGGCGAGGACACGCCCGTCATCATGGGCTCCGCGCTCCAGGCCATGGAGTGCGGCTGCGGCAGTCGCGACTGCGACGCGTGCCGGCCGATCTTCGAGCTCATGGACGCGGTCGACAGCTTCATCCCGACCCCCGAGCGGCCGCTGGATCAGCCATTCCTGATGCCGGTTGAGGATGTCTTCACCATCTCCGGCCGCGGCACCGTCGCGACCGGGCGTATCGAGCGTGGCAAGATCAACACCGGCAATGAGGTCGAGATCATCGGCCTGCACGAGACCCGCAAGTCCGTGGTCACCGGCGTCGAGATGTTCCGCAAGACCCTCAACGAGGGCATGGCGGGCGACAACGTCGGTCTGCTTCTACGCGGTGTCGAGCGTGACGAGGTCGAGCGCGGCCAGGTCGTCGCCGCCCCAGGCTCCATCACACCGCACACGAAGTTCGAGGCTTCGGTCTACGTTCTGACCCAGGCTGAAGGCGGCCGGCACAAGCCATTCTTCACCGGCTACCGCCCGCAGTTCTACTTCCGCACCACCGACGTGACCGGCGACGTGACCCTCCCCGAGGGCACCGAGATGGTCATGCCGGGGGATAATGTTGGTATCCAGGTTGAGCTCATCCAGCCGATCGCTCTGGAGCAGGGCGTTCGCTTCGCGATCCGCGAGGGTGGCCTGACTGTGGGCGCCGGCGTCGTTACCAAGGTCCTCGGGTAACGGGACGGAGGATAGAAGATGCCCGCAACCAAGATGATTCTCCGCTGCAGCGTCTGCAGCGACAGCAACTACTACAGTCAGAAGAACCGTCAGAACGTGACGGAGAATCTGACGCTCAAGAAGTACTGTCCGCGGTGCCGGAAGCACACAGAGCACCGGGAGGCACGGGTCCGACGCTAGCGGGCCCGTCCGAAGGATAGGCAGGGGCATAGCTCAATCTGGCAGAGCACCGGTCTCCAAAACCGGCGGTTGTGGGTTCGAGTCCCGCTGCCCCTGCCAGCCACCCCCTCAAGCTCGCTGGCTGGGGGACAATGCATCCGACAGACCGAACACCGTGAGCACCTGCGGGCGCAGCAGTTCTGCGCCCGCCATGCACCTCCCGGGGCAAGCAGCCCCGCGGCGTCGGGCCCCCAGCGCCCCTGGGGAGTCGCCGGGGAGAGGACATAGATGCTAGAACGTATCAGGCGCCCCTTCAGGGCACTCGCGCAATTCTTCAAGGACGTATGGATGGAACTGCAGCGGGTCGTGTGGCCGAGCCACGAGGAGACCTACGCCTTCACTGGCGTTGTGATCGTTTCCGTGGGTCTCGTAGCAGTCTGGATCGGACTGCTCGATCTGATTTTCACGCGACTGGTCGGAGCGCTGCGCCTGTACGAGTAGACGGTACTAATGACGTTCGGGGCGTGAAGAGGCGGGACCATGGCCAAGCATTGGTACGTGCTGCATACGCTGACAGGGAAGGAGAACAAGGTCAAAGCCAGCATTGAAAAGCGGGCTGAGGCCAAGGACCTCTCACACCTGCTCGGCCGCATCCTGGTCCCGACTGAGACGGAGATCCGCTCCGGCGGGGGTCAGCGCCGTGAGGTGAAGCGCAAGCTCTACCCGGGCTATGTGCTGATCGAGGTTGACGCAACAGATGAGATGCGCCAACTCATTACGCAGACCAATGGCGTCACGCACTTCGTCGGCTCCTCGGATGAGCCGGTGCCGCTGCGACCTGACGAGGTTCGCCAGATCCTCGAGGTCGTGGGGGAGGAGAGCCAGCGGCCCAAGGCCATCTGGACCAGCGGCCAGAGTGTGCGCGTAACCGAGGGTCCCTTCGGGGAGTTCACGGGGAAGATCATCGAGGTCAACCCTGAGCGCGAGACGCTCAAGGTCCTCATCTCGATCTTCGGCCGCGAGACTCCGGTGGAGCTTGACTTCACGCAGGTTGAGAAGCTGTAGTCGTGCCACAGCCCTGAAAGCAGACCGCCCGGCGAGGCGGCGGTGTGAGGAGCGCCCAAGATGGCGAAGAAGATACTGACAAAGATCAAGCTGCACTGCCCGGCCGGCAAGGCTACACCGGCTCCGCCGGTTGGCCCGGCACTCGGTCAGCACGGGCTGAACATCATGGACTTCTGCAAAACGTTCAATGCCCGCACGGCGGCGCAGATGGGCGATATCATTCCGGTCGAGATTACGGTCTTCTCCGACCGCAGCTTCGACTTCATCTGCAAGAGCCCGCCTGCATCGAGCCTCCTCAAGAAGGCCGCAGGCCTTGAGGTTGCCAGCGGCGAAGCGGGGAAGGCCTACGTTGGCGAGGTCACCTGGGACCAGGTGCGCGAGATTGCACAGGTCAAGACGGAGGACCTCAACGCGCGCGACATCGACACCGCCGCGAAGATCGTGGCGGGAACTGCCCGCAGCATGGGCATTAAGGTCGTTCAGGAAGCCACCGGTGCGAGTTATGCGGCGGCCGGCTCTGCAGACGCGTAGCAGCTCCGGCTCCCTGCGATGATCTGTGATCAGAGGTGACGGACATGGCCAAGGATGGAAGCAGGCGGTACGAGGAGGCGCTCTCGAAGGTTGACGCCGAGCAGTACTACGGCGTTGACCAGGCGATCAGCCTCGTCAAGGAGACCGCGACAGCGGGTTTCGTCGAGAGCATGGACTGCGCGATCAAGCTCGGCGTTCAGGTGGGCAAGGGCGACCAGAATGTGCGAGGCACTGTCGTCCTGCCACATGGCACCGGCAAAGTTCCGCGCGTAGCCGTGTTCGCTGAGGGCGAGGCCGTGCGCGCCGCTGAGGCCGCGGGCGCCGATCGCGTCGGCGGCGAGGATCTAGTCGAGGCTATCCGCAACGGATGGAATGAGTTCGATATCCTGGTTGCGCAGCCCCAGATGATGCGCGTGGTAGGCCCGCTCGGCAAGCAGCTCGGCCCGCGCATGCCATCGAAGAAGGCCGGCAACATCACTGATGACATCGTCGGCGCTGTGTCCGCGCTCAAGAGCGGTCGCGTCGAGTTCAAGATGGATCGTGGCGCCGTTCTGCACGTTCCGCTCGGTCTCACCTCGTTCAGCGAGGAACAACTGCGCGAGAACTTCGATGCCCTCATGGCGGCTGTGATCGCCGCGCGACCCGCGGCCGCCAGCGGGCGTTTCATCCGCAGCATCACGGTCTCGGCTACCATGGGCCCAGGCGTCAAGATCGACCCGACGGACTATGCTACTCGGCGTGCGGCGTAGCTCGTGCGCGCCTCTGACAACTGACTAGACGCATCCAGGCTAGAGACAGCCGGCGCCCCACGGGGCTTAATGGAGCGGCGCATCTCGGTAACAACGAGAGTCGCTCCGCCTGCCGAGGCCGGGAGCCCCCACAGTGCGGATGCATGCATTTGAACGGGAGCGCCTGAGCCTGGCGCTCCCGTTTTGGATTCCCCGGGGACCGGACCCAGGAGGTGAACTGAGATTCCGACACAGGCGAAGAGAGAGATGGTTCAGGAGATGCGCGAGTCGCTTGCGGCGTCAGGTACTGTGTACCTGGCGGTGTTCGAGGGCCTTAGCGTGTCGCACGCGACAGAGCTGCGCGGTCACGTCCTCGAGGCCGGTGGTCGGATGCAGATGGTGAAGAATCGTCTGCTGAAGATCGCGGTGAAGGGGACACCCTATGAGGTGCTGACGGATGAGCTTACCGGTCCGAACACCGTGATATACTGCGGTGACGACCCGATCGCTCCGCTGAAGGTCGTCGCCAAGTTCGCTGCAGACCACAATCTGCCGCCGGTCAAGGCCGGAGTGGTTGAGGGCGCGCTGGTCTCCGCAAGCGAACTGGAGGAGTTGGCGAAGGTCCCAGGCCGAACCGAGCTGCTGGCCGGCGTCGTCGGGGCCTTTGCAGGCCCGGTCAACGAGCTGGTCTTCACGCTTGGCGGCGTGGTGTCCGACCTGGTCTTTACGCTGCAATCGGTTGCCGAGCAGAAGGGCGAAGCCGAGGCAGCCTGACGTGACGTTCCCGCGTATTCATGTCCGATAGCAAGAGGAGATCCTGCGATGACCGTTGACGAGATCATTGAAGCGGTAGATCAGTTGACAGTGCTGCAGCTTGTCGAGCTCAAGGACAAGCTGCAGGAGAAGTATGGTGTGACGGCTGCTGCGCCGATGATGATGGCTGGCCCGGCTGTTGAGGGCACTGCCGCCGCCGAGGAGGAGCAGACCGAGTTTGACGTCGTCCTCGCCGATGCCGGCGCGGAGAAGATCAAGGTCATCAAGGCCGTGCGTGAGGTCTCGACCTCTCTCGGTCTGAAGGAAGCCAAGGAGCTCGTCGAGAACCTCCCGGCCACCGTTGCTGAGCAGGTCTCGAAGGACGAGGCTCAGGCGATGAAGGCCCGCCTCGAGGAGGCCGGCGCGAAGGTCGAGCTCAAGTAGCCGCCGCTCCTACACGAGTTGAAGTGGATGGGGCCACCTCAATGGCCCCATCTGACTTCTCGCAGACCGAAGGAGGAATCCTGAGGCGGGCGCGGAAGGTTGCGTAAGCGCGCAGGATGTGGACAAGCGAGGTAAGCGCTAGGTAATGTCATGGACCGACCGAGAGCACATCTTTGAGCGCCTGGAGCGCCTGGGCGACTACCGCACAGTGTCCGACTTCGCGTTCGCCTACTACGGCCTGATAGCCGATTATGTAGCTGGCGAGGGACGCGAGGTGGAGGGTGTGCGGCTCCGCGTGCTGGAGTTCCTCGAGGTGCTTGAGCGCTACCACGCGGCCCTGGAGCAGTTCACGTCCGACGATCATGTGACCCTTGGCAACATCCGGTCGGCGGCGGAGAAGCGTGACATCGGTCTGCGCGTGCTCCTTGAGCAGTTGAACGTGGACACCGCCCGTGGGGACGCTGAGATCGGACGCATCCTGCTTAGCGCTGAGTGCTACTACCAGCTTGCGCTGATCGATCGGGTCGTAGAGCGGCTTGAACTGGCGGTTCTGTCGGGCGCCGATCACCCGTTGGTGCATTTTGCGCTCGGATATAACAGATATGACCTTGCCATTCGGGCGTTTACGCGCTATGATTCATGGAGCGGAGAACGAGTCATTGATGATGAGGATCGCTATCGCCTGGCATGCCTCAGTGCGGTGAGTGCGCTGCAGGATGGCCTGAGCGGTGGCGGCATGGATATCTCGCTGCATCGGTGGATCGGTCACATTCTCAACGTCGCCGGCTTTCCTGAGGCTGCGCAGAAGAGCATCTCCCGCGCAGAGGAGATGGAGGAGTTCAGCGAGTTCCTCCTCGACGCCGAGGACGATGCGTTTGCGCAGGGTCTTGAAATTGTTGACGGGAATGGCTACGATTTGTTCGGCGACAACCACCCGATCACTGAAGACGAGGTAAAGCGAGCCGGTTGGTTGCTGCGCCTGAGTTACAGCCAGTCCGAATTGCTGGGTGAGTAGCTTCGGTCCGGCAGGGCTGGATGATAGGGGCTGGACCGCCCGCAAGGGCGATGACGCGCTGCGTTGGGGAACGCAGTTCATTGACGTGAAGGAGGCTGTACAATGAGAAGCAGATGGGGCATCGTATTGCTGATGGTCGCGATGCTCGCGATATTGGCCTCGGTGGCAATGCTCGCGGGCTGCCCTAAGGAGGAGGAGCAGCCGATGGAGGAGCCTGGCATGCTCCCGCCGGTCGAGGAAGTTCCGCCGGCTGAGCCCGTAGCGGAGCCCGCGCCGGCAGAGGAAGCTCCGGCAGAAGAGGGCGCGCCCGTCAATGAGGAGGTCCCGGCCGAGGACGCTCCGGCTGATGAGGCCCCCGCAGCGCCCGCTGGCGAGTAACCGCCAGGCACTAAGCGCAGAAGACAACGGCCCCCGCATCCCTGCGGGGGCCGCTCTTTGTGTGCCCGGCCTGGCTGCGTCGCCTATGTTCCGTGTGGCGCGTTCACGACCATATCGTCGCGGTGGATCACCTCGGCGGCTCCCTCGCGCCCGATCAGCTCGGGGATGCGCGACGAGTGCGCGCCCATGATGGCCCGCGTCTCCTCGGCCGAGTAGTTGGTAAGGCCGCGGGCTATCTCCTGACCGTCCCGGTCCAGCACGACCACGAGGTCGCCCGCGTGGAAGTGCCCCTCGGCCGTCATGATGCCACTGGGTAGGAGGCTGGCGCCGTCGGCATGCAGGAGTGCGCGGCGCGCGCCATCATCCACGATGAGCGTGCCCTGCGGCATGAGGTGCACCGCGAGCCAGGCCTTCCGGCTTGGAAGCCTCGGTCCCGCGAGCATGCACGTGCCAACCGGTTCACCGGCAACGATGCGCGTCAGCACACCGGGGAGGTCCCCACCGGCGATCACCACGCGTATACCGCAGTCCGTCGCCCGCTTGGCTGCCTCCAGCTTCTTCTCCATCCCCCCCAGCGATTCGGGACCACCGGCGCCGGTCGCGAAGCGCGAGACATCCTCGTTCGGCTGCACTTCGGAGATGAGCCGCGCGTCGGCATGCTCGCGCGGATCAGCCGTGAACAGCCCCTCCTGGTCGGAGAGGATGACCAGAAGCTCCGCCGGCGTCACCGCGACCGCCACCATCGCTGCCATCAGGTCGTTCTCACCGAAGGTGACGCTCTCGGTTGAGACGCTATCGTTCTCGTTGAGTACCGGGAGCACGCGCCATGAGAGCAGGTCTTCCATGGTCTCGCGCAGGCGCATGCAGCGGCCCCGGCTGACCACGTCGTCCTGCGTCAGGAGGACCTGGGCGGAGGTGATCCCCACGCGCCCCATCGCCTCGGACCAGTAGCCCATCAGGATCGGCTGCCCGACAGCCGCCGCCGAGGGCCGCTCGCTGACGCGCAGCGCCCTCGCCGGATCGCCGAAGATCGTACGCCTGCCGATGCGGACCGCGCCGGAGGTGATCAGCAGGACCTCGATCCCGCGGTCCATCAGGTCGCGGATCTCATCCGCCATCCTGTTGAGGAAGTCGCGCCTGGGCAGCCCGTCGGCGTCCACCACCAGCCGCGTGCCGACCTTCACCACTACGCGATGGGGGTGTCGCTGTTCGTGCGTGGAATCCACCTCGCTCCCCCTCACGTGCGGATCTGACCGCCGCCACGGCAGACGTACTTGAAGATGGTGAGTTGCGCCGCGCCTACCGGGCCGCGAGCGTGGATCTTGTCGGTCGAGACCCCGATCTCGGCGCCCAGACCGAACACCCCGCCGTCGGTCAGACGCGTGGAGGCGTTGTGGTAGACGGCGGCGGAGTCCACCTCGCGCAGGAAACGATCGGCGGTCGCCTGGTCCTGGGTGATGATCGCCTCGGCGAGGCCGGAGCTATGTTCGGCGATGCGGTCGAGGGCCTGGTCGAGTGAATCCACGATCATCACGGAGATGATCAGGTCGAGGTACTCGGTGTCGAAGTCCTCATCGGTTGCGGCACTGATCTGGGCGCGGACCATCTCACATGTGCGCGGGCAGCCTCGGACCTCCACGCCGGACGCGAGCAGGTCATCCACGATCGCGTTCAGCGCCTCAGGGGCGTTCGCGTGCACGTAGAGGTTCTCCACGGCGTTGCAGACACCCGGGCGCTGAGCTTTCGCGTTGTGCACGATCTTGACCGCAAGGTCGGTATCGGCCGCTTCGTCCACGTAGATCTGCGTCATGCCCCGGTAGTGCTTGAGCACGGGCACCTGCGAGTTCTCGGTGACCGCGCGGATGAGGCTCTCGCCGCCGCGGGGGATGATCATGTCGATGTACTCGGGCAGCCGGCACATCACCTGCACGGCCTCGCGGTCGGTGATCGGGATCATGCTCACGCAGCCGTGAGGGAGCCCGGCCGCCTCAGCAGCGTCCTGCAGCACCCGGGCGATCGCGACGTTCGAGTGGATCGCTTCGGAGCCGCCGCGCAGCACGCAGGCGTTGCCCGACTTGATGCAGAGGCCGGCCGCGTCTGCCGTCACGTTCGGGCGGGACTCGTAGATGATACCGATGACGCCGATCGGGCAGGCGACACGCTGGATCAGCAGACCGTTCTCGATTGTCCATTCCGCTATCACATGGCCTACCGGGTCGGGCAGATCCGCGATCTCCTCCAGCGCGACCGCGATCCTCTCGATGCGCTCCTCGTCGAGGAAGAGGCGATCGAGCATCGCGGACGACAGCCCGGCGGCCCTGCCCGCCTCCATATCCTGTGCATTGGCCTCCATGACATCGCCTGCATGATCCCGCAGCGCCTGTGCCATCGCGCGCAGCGCCCCGGCGCGCACGTCCGCATCAAGGCCGGCCAGCGCCCTGCTGGCGCGCCGTGCGCCTCGCGCGGCTTCGAGTACCTGATCCTGAACCGACATCTGAAATCCTCCCAGCAGAAAGAACGCGTCGTTGTGACTGCACAGCATCTCAGCGATCGCCGTAGCAGATCTCCGAGACGACGGCTTTGCGGATGATCGGCCACGCGAGGGCCGCCACAACTACGGTGGTTAGTGCGACACCCGGCATGCGCACCAGATCAAGCACGGAGAGAACCGTTGCAGTCAGAAGCCCCGCGTTGGTGGAGAGCACCGCCACCAGGTAGTGCAACCGCCACGATTGTGGGATGATCCTTGCGCCCTCGCCGAGCAGCAGATAGCCGGACATGGGCAGTGCCAGCGCGATCGCCGCGACTGCCCACGGAAGTGGAACGCGGTAGCCGAGCAGCAGGAGCCCGAGCATGGCGATGAACGCACCGGCGGTGACGCCGCCGACGCGGGCATTGAAGAGCACAATGCCGTAGTCCAGCGGCCGCTGCCATCTCCACGATAGCAGGCGCGCGCCGCATCGCGGACACCGGCGGAGGCCGGTCTCTGCGGGCAGGTCCGTTGTGCAGACGGGGCATCGCTGCTCCGTCAGGCCTGCGTCCGGGCACACAGTCAGTTCCTCCTCGACCCTCATTCACCCCTGACAGTATTCAACCACACCATGGCAGAACGCGCAAGACGCAGGGCTGCGGGATCCGAAGACCCCGACGGTGGCTCCATGAGGAGCTCACCGATCAACGGTGTGGTTGTCGTCGCGGTGAACGGATGACGAGGTGGAAGCCCGCTCCATGGACGGCTATGGCAGCGCTTTCACTTCGGCTGAATGCCATCACTGCGCGTGATCGCCCTTATCGCGTAGATCGGCTTGCCCTGGGCCTCGTAGTAGGTGCGGGCTTGAAGCTCAGCCAGGAGGCCCATCGTGATGAACTGGAAGCCCACGAGAATCAGGAGCACCGCGAGCAGCAGCGCCGGGCGGTTGCCGATATCCTCGCCAAACGCGAGCTTGCGGAAGCTCAACCAGAGCGCCATCAGGAATCCGATGATCCCCGAGATGAGCCCCCACTTGCCGAAGACCTGGATCGGTCGCGTGGCGTAGCTTAGCAGGAACTTGACGGTGAGCAGGTCGAGGAAGACTCGGATGGTGCGCGAGAGGCCGTACTTCGACGTGCCGAACTGGCGCGGGTGGTGGTCCACCACGACCTCGGTGATGTGGGCGCCGGCCCAGCGTGCGAGGGCGGGGATGAAGCGGTGCATCTCTCCATAGAGCTGAACATCCTCGAGGATCTCGCGTCGGTAGGCCTTCAGCGAGCAGCCGTAGTCGTGCAGGCGCACGCCGGTGACGGTGGAGATCATCCAGTTGGCGATCTTCGAGGGCAGGATACGGGTGAGCCTGGCGTCCTGGCGGTCCTTGCGCCAGCCGCTCACACAGTCGAAGCCCGCGTCTATCCTCGCGAGGAGCCGGGGGATATCGCGCGGATCGTTCTGCAGGTCGGCGTCCATCGCGACGATCACGTCGCCGCGCGCATGATCGAAGCCGGCACTCATCGCGGCGGTCTGGCCGAAGTTCCGGCGGAGGTGGATCGCGATGAACCGCGCATCTGAGCGCGCGATCTCGTCCATGCGGGCGCGGCTGTCGTCTGCCGAGCCATCATTGACCAGAAGGACCTCCCACGACCGATCGAGCCTCTCCAGAGCCGACTTGAGCGCCTCGTAGAGGTGGGGGAGAGCCTCCTCCTCGTTGTAGATGGGGATGACTACGGAGATCGCCGGACATTCTTCCCGTGCGCCCTCCCGCTGGTCCTGCGTGTCCTCGTCCATGTTCGTCTCCTCCGCGATCGCGGCCGCTGCGGCAGCCGGCGTCTACATGAAGAAGCGCAGCCAGAGATAGCCGACAGCGAGCACGATCATCGGCGCTGTGACGACCACGCCATACTTGAGGAACCGCACGAAGCCGATCGGATGGCCTGAGCGCTTCGAAACGCCCGCGGCCACGACGTTCGGCGACGCGCCGATCAGTGCGAGGTTCCCGCCGAGGCCTGCGCCGAGAGACAGTGCCCACCAGATCGGCAGGATGCTCTCGTGCTGCAGCAGCTCCACCGTGGAGGCTGCCGAGGCCGGATCGGGATGTAGCTCCGGCGCGATTGCGCTGAGCAGAGCCGTCATCGTCGCTACGAACGGGATGTTGTCCATGAGCGCCGAGGCAACCGCAGTCACAAGCAGAACCAGGACGGTGAGGCTGAACAGGTTGCCGCCGGTGATGCTCACCATTCCCATACCCAGCGCCCGCACAACGCCCGTCTCCGTCAGTCCGGCGACCATGATGAACAGGCCGATGAAGAAAAAGAGCGTGGGCCACTCGATCTCCTCGAGGACCTCGCGCGGGTCCTCCGGGTGCAGGAGAAGGAGCAGTGCCGCGCCAGCCAGCGCGATCGTGGCCGGCTCGAGATGCAGCGCACCGTGGACGGCGAAGCCTGCGAAGACGAGGCCCATCACGGTGATGCAGCGCCACAGGAGCTGGGCATCAGTAATCGCGCGCGTCTCGTCAAACTGCATGATGCGCGCACGATCCTCGTCCGAAACGCTGACACGCCTGCCGAGCCCCCACCACATCATGCCGATGAAGAGCATGAAGACGACGCCGATGAACGGGCCATTGACACGGAGGAAATCCATGAAGTCGAAGCCCGCGGTGGAGGCGATCATGATGTTCGGGGGGTGGCCGACGAGGGTGAGCGATCCGCCGAGGTTCGAGGCCATGATGGCGAAGATGACGAACGGGACGGGATCGAGCTCGAGCGCCTCATAGATGACGATGATGGTCGGCACGATGAGCAGGACGGTCGTCACGTTATCGAGGAATGCCGAGAGCAGCGCCGTGGCGGTGGTCATGCCGATGAGGATCAGGATGGGCCTGCCGCGCCCGATCTTCGCGGTCCTGATTGCCACCCACTCAAAGAGGCCCGTGCGGCGTGTGATATTGACGATGATCATCATGCCCATGAGCAGGAAGATCGTGTTCCAGTCGATGCCCTCGACGCCTTCGCGCCCATGGAATGCGGTGTGCTGGTCCACAATCCCCACAATGATCATCAGGGCGGCGCCGGCGAGCGCCACCTTGGTCTTATCAAGCCGGTCCGAGGCGATCAGCACGTAGGCCACGGCGAAGATGCCCGCGGCGATCCAGCCAGTGACAGTCATGGGTGGCACGCAACTCCGAGCGTGGGATTGATCAACTGGCTGATGATCGTCTTGCGGCCGAGTCGGCCGACGTACCTGCCGTCGCGCGTCACGAAGAGCTGCGGCTGGTGCCCTCTCATCATCAGCAGCGTGGCCTGTGCGGCGAGTTCATCCTCCTCGATAGAGAGGAACTCGTCAGTGCGCATGATATCGCCGACGCGGAGCCCGCGGAGCTTCTCATTCGCGAGATCGCGCAATCCGTAGCAGCGCGGGAGGTAGCTGAGGCGGGCAACATCCGGGGCGCCTCCGGCCGGCAGCGCCAGGGCGAGCAGGTCCTCCTCGAAGACCGCGCCGATGATGCGGCCGTCGGCATCAAGCACCGGGAGGTCGCTGTGACGACGGTCGGTGAGTAGCTCCGCGGCCAGTTGGATCGTATCTTCCAGGGAGAGCGTCGGGGCCTCCGTATCCATGAGTTCGCGGGCGATCATCGGGGGGCCGAACCTCCTGCACAGACTCCTGACATACAAACAGCCCGGCGGCCACCATGGTGGACACCGGCCCAACGACAGTGCACGGATCTCAGTATAGCCTGATTGGGGGCGGGGAGGCAAGTCCAGGGATGTTTCGCAGACCGGGGGAGACGGGGGGCAAATGACGGGAGCCCGCCCAATTTCGCTGATCCGGCACCATTCGGGGCATCGCGCCCCTGTAGCGGCTCACACGTCCTCCGCTCAAAAACCTTCCGTCGGTCAGCCTGGGCGGGCTCGGAGCTTGTCCGGCGTTAGTTCAGCCAAAGGCCTCACTCCTGTCCCTCGCGACGGCGCGAGCGTTGCCATCCCGCACCTGCCCTCCGCGAGCCCCACCACCTCACCTCGTGCCGTGAGTATACCCGCTCGGGCCTCAATGAAACTCAATTGTCTGATTCGGCGAGCGGGAAAGGACTCCTGCTTGAGTTCGCGGAGGATTTTCGGGCGCGCAGTCGCGCCCTGGTCAGAACGCATTGCGGCTGGAGAGGCAGGGAGCGTGACGGCCTCCGGCGAACTCCCCACACGAGAGCAATCTGCCCGAGAGGGGCGCCACAATGCCCAAACGCATATGCCCGAACTGCGGGAAGACAGTTCCGGACTGGAACTACTGCGCTGAGTGCGGAACTCCGCTCCCGCAACAGGTCGGGGCCGAACTTTCTCTTTCCGACCTGCCGCCTTCGATGCCGCCTCAGGATGCCGCATCTTCGGCGCTGCCCGAGGATAGAGGCGCCGGCGAGGAGGCAGCATCTTTCGACGAGGAACCGTCTCCGGAGGCTGCTGGCGAACCAGGCGCGGCTTCCGACGCGCCGCCCGCTGCGGCTGTTGAGTGGAAACCGCGAGTCCCGCACGACGGCCAACTTCGGTGCCCGAACTGCCAGGAGGCGGTCTACGCGGGTGAGCGTGTGTGCTGGAACTGCGCGCGCCGGTTGGAGACTACATCTGCGTACGCGGAGCGACCCGCGCCGCATGTGGGCGCGCCGGAATCAGGCGCACTCGTGTCACGGACCTCCGCGCCGCAGGTCGCACGTGCGCCGCGCCCGCGCGAGAGCCTGGCAGCGACGCCGCAGCAGTCTCTCCCTCACCGCACCTCGGATGAGGCGATGGCAGCCGCGTGGTGGGCATTCGGACTTGGGCTGCTCTCCGTTTTCACCTGCGGAGTGCTCGGTATTCTCGGTCTCCCCGCGCTCTGGCTCGGCGTCTCCGCTGCACGCCGCAATGCCGGACCGGTGGCGGTTGCAGGCGCCGTGTTCGGGGCGATCGGGCTGCTCATCCTTCTGGCGTGGATACTGATGCTGGCGTTGTCTCTGCCCGGCATGTCTGAGTTGCTAAGGCCGCCACCGACGCACATCATGATCCCAACGTGCCCCTGAGGAGGACGCATATGCGTCTGCTTGCAGCCGCCCTGGCCGTGGTGGCGCTTGTCGGAGCGACTGTAGTGGCTTTCGCTGCGGAGGCGATGGGTCGCCCATCCACCACTGAGGCAGCGTTCGTCGTGGCAGGCGAGCCGCTGCATGGTCGCCTGGAGCCGATCGCGGTGCTGGCAGGCCACAGCTATGCCGTGCCGCGGCTCCTCGAGGGCCTCTCAGGCGACGACCCGGAGCTCCGCGCCCGCTGCTGCTTCCTCCTCGGGCAGATCGCGACTCCAGACGTGCGGCAGCCGCTGCTTGAGGGGCTGGACGATCCCGACCGGACGGTGCGCATCTTCGCCGGGATCGGGCTTGCTCGCATGGGCGATGACGCGGGCTACCGGGCCGCCCTCGCGGCCTGCTCGGGCTCACGCTGGTGGATCCGCTACTGGGCGGTTGATGCGCTGGCGAGACTCAGTCGCGTTCCGCAGGGGGCGCTTGCTGATCCTGACCCGCTGGTGGCCGCGATGGCATGCGATGCAGTGGGCGGGGGATGGGAGCCGGCGGCAGCGACCATCACGTACAGCGGGCCCTCGGAAGCCTCTCTGAGCGACCTGCTTGAACTCTTCGAGAACTACATGATAGGGGAGACCGACTGGTGGTGGCATGCGGGGCATTACGAGCAGATCATCCGCGGCCACGAGACCATCGTCTGGCTTGATTCGAGCTGGCTTGAAGGCCTGACGAATGCAGCCTACCTCTACTGGAGTCTCGGCCGCGACGTCGAGGCACTGGCAACCTATCGCCGGGCAGTGGCAACGCACCCGGAGGCGTGGGAGTCGCACTTTGAGATGGGATTCTTCTACTTCAATGCACAGAAGCGCTATGGCCACGCTGCGCGGGAGTTCGCGCAGGCGCGAAAGCTCGGTGCGCCCCCTGTGCAGGCGAGGATGCACGGGCACGCTCTTGAGAAGGCGGGTCAGATTCCTGAGGCTCTGGAGGTATGGCGCGAACTGGTCGCGAAGAACCCCGGCGATCTGGTGGCACGGGACAACCTCAGGCGCGTTGAGGCGCTGGTTGACGGTGGCCGCTGATAATGATAGGATTTGTTCGCCTGCACGGGAGGTGCCCAGCCTCCTGCGCGGGAATAGCGCCTTTAGCTATCACCCCCAGCAGCCACGGTCCAGCAGATCGGGCCGAGATGATGGAGTCATGACATGGCACTGAGAGAGACTGTTGAGCTCGCCGAATATCGTTCATTGATGGAGGCGCCCGCCCAGTTCGAAGACGGTTTCGGCTGGCAGACGGTTGTGGGCGCATTCTTCATCGGGTTCGTCATGATGCCGGGCTCGATCTACCTCGGGCTTGTGGCAGGACAGACGATGGGCCCGGCCGCGGAGTGGACGACAATCATCCTCTTCACGGAGATCGCACGGCGGTCATTCGCGCAGCTCTCGCGACAGCAGATCTACATTCTGTATTACATTGCGGGCGGTTTGACGGCCATGCAGGGAGCCGTTGCCCTCTCGGGCGGCGCCTTCGCGAACCTGATGTGGGCGCAGTTCCTGCGAGCCTCGGCCCCCGGCGACCTGATCGACTCGGTCCCGAACTGGGTCGCGCCGCACCCGGATTCGCCAGCCATCTCAATGCGCACCTTCGCGCACGCCGACTGGGTCCCGGCGATCACGGTGCTGCTCCTCACGCAGGTGTTCTCACGCGTTGCGTGGTTCACGCTTGGCTATTCGCTTTTCCGCCTGCTCTCAGACGGTGAAAAGCTGCCCTTCCCGCTGGCGCCGATCCAGGCCCAGGGCGCGACCGCCCTGGCAGAGGCCGGCAACAAAGAGGATTCCTGGCGCTGGCGCATATTCGCCATCGGCGCCATGATCGGCATCGGTTTCGGCATGATCTACGTCGCGGTGCCGACCCTGACGGGCGCCGTCCTTATTCAGCCCGTCTCAATCCTCCCGATCCCCTTTATTGACTTCACGCAGGGAACGGAACGCTTCCTGCCCGGCGTGCCGACAGGGATAGGAACGAACCTGTCAACGGTGCTGCTCGGCTTCGTGCTGCCTTTCTGGATGGTTGTTGGCAGCTTCCTCGCGGCCATCACCACCACAATCGTGAACCCGATCGCTTACCACACCGGGCATCTTCCCACCTGGCGCCCCGGGATGGAGACAACGCGTACCTCGTGGGCAGCCAGCATCGACATCTGGCTCTCCTGGGGTGTCGGCACCGCGTTCGCCGTGGCCGGGATTGGCATCTACAAGAGCTTCCTGCAGTGGCGCGAGGCAAAGCAGAGCGAGGCCGGTGGCAAAGGGCTCGGCTTCGGGGCGGCAGTGCCGGGCCGCGGCGACTTCAACGCCTGGGTGATGCTGGGCCTCTTCTTCGCCGCAACCACAGGATACGTGCTGCTCTCGCGCCACCTTGTCCCGGACTTCCCCATAGCCTTCCTGCTCGTCTTCGGCTACATCTGGACGCCGCTTGAGTCATACATCAACGCGCGCATGGTGGGCCTGACCGGGCAGTTCGTCTCGATCCCGATGATCCGCGAAGCCAGCTTCATCCTCTCCGGCTACAAGGGCGTGGACATCTGGTTCGCGCCGATCCCGCTGAGCAACTACGGCGCAACCGTTCAGCGTTTCCGCGAGATTGAGCTGACCGGGAACAAGTTCACCTCCGTGTTGAAGGCCGAATTGCTGATGTTCCCGATCATGATCGTTACGAGCTTCCTCTTCTGGGGCTACGTCTGGCGACTGCAGCCGATCCCGTCGGTCTACTACCCATACGCGCAGAAGATGTGGGACTACCAGGCGATCACCCAGTGGGTCTGGTTCAGCGCGACGACCGAGGGCGGCCATCAGGAGATATTTGCCCGCGCCATCAAGCCGAACCTGATGGTGGGCGGGCTGGTCATGGGGGTTGGTTCGTATATCCTGCTCAACTGGCTGCGCGTACCGGTGATGACGATCTACGGGTGGATCCGTGGCGTAGGGATCATGCCGCACTTCATCATCCTTGAGTTTGCGGGCGCGCTGATCGGCCGCTACTACCTCGCCAAGCGCTTCGGTCAGGAGAACTGGCGCTACTGGCCGCCGGTGCTCTATGCGGGCTTCAGTTGCGGCACGGGGCTGATAGCCATGCTGGCCATCGCCGTGGTGCTGATCAAACAGTCCATCACCCAGATGCCCTTCTGACGCACGACAGCAGGGGCAACGCGGCGTCGCCTTCGCTCGAGGGCGGCGCCGCTTCATTGTACGTGTGGGTTGATCACTGCCATGGACGGTTGGGACGCGGACGACGGTGAGCACGGCTGATCCCGCGCTGGCTGTGACGGCAGGCCCCGCGGGTGTGGGGCACATGCACAGGAAAAGCCCGAGGCAGGCGCCTCGGGCTTGGGTGCGACTGGGTGGGCGATGGCCGGGCTTCGCGCTGAGGCTCAGCCTTCGCTCTGCGCAGCCGGGGGCGACTCCTCGGCCGGCGGCTCAGCGGAGGGCGACTGCTCCGCGGCGGGTGTTTCCTCCGCAGGAGGCGCCTGGTCACCCTCGCTCTGGCGGCGCTTCCCGACCACCTGGACGTTCTCAGCGCGGATCCAGTCCTCGGAGATCGAGATCACGGCGCTCGGGCAGCGCAGTTCATCGCCCTTGTCCGTGATGATGCGCACGTCGCCGGTCAGCGTGATGATCTCGGGCTTCTCCTCATAGACCGCCTGGTTCGCGTAGACCGTCTTGTCCTCCTGGACGGCCTTCACGCGGCCTGTGGCCGTCGTGCGCTCGATCGTGTCCGCATACTCGTAATTCATGTGTTCGGCAGTGATTGTGGTTCGCTTCTCACGGAGTTCATTGAGATCACGTGGCGGCCTATCGCTGCTGCCTTCAGTCGGCGGGGTGGCCTCCGCGCCCGCTGCGGGCTTCTTCTGCGTCACCGCCGTCACGTTGCCGCTGATCGCAGCCACCTCGTCGTCGAAATTCGCTTCGACGAGATCGCCGGTGATGGTGGTCTCGGGATCCACCACCCGGGGGTGTCCCTTCGCCACCGCTGAGTTGCTGTCGTAGTCGTAGATTGCCTCGTCGCAGTAGAGCTTGATCTCCTTGTGCGAGAAGACCACGTTGCCGTTGAGGTAGTACATGCCTTCAGAGGGCTCGTAGCGCAGATGGTCGGCCGACTCGATGCGCGCACGGTCCTCGTCCTCGACAAATCCCCCCGGCTCCTCGAGGTCCTGGGCGGCCACCGTCCCGACCATGAGGCATGCCATGAGCAGCCCGGCGATCCGGGGCCGGCGCAGGTATGCGCCCGGCGACAGGTATCTCTTCATCTCAGCTTCTCCAGCTCCTCCCGCGCCGCGTCCACTGCGAATACCGCCTGGATTGAGTCGAGCGTGTACCCGTGCGTCTGCAGGTTGTAGACGAGGTTGCGGCCGGTCAGTTGCCCGTGCTCGGTGCGCACCTGCACCCGGTTCGCGGTGCGGGCGATCTCCTGTGGTACGATCAGGTCGAGGTCCTGCGTACGGACAGTCACGCCCTCAGCGCGCATGGTGACCTCCTCCGGGCAGTGCAGCGTCTCCGTGGCCGGGACCCACTGCACCTGGGAGGTCGTGATGATCGCTCCGCGGTGCGAAACCACCTTCACGCCACCGGTCACCTCGAAGCTCTTGTCGGCGGTCAGGTAGGTCGCTTTGCCCGCCGATATGCGCACGACCGGCTTGCCCTGGTCGTAGATGAGGCCTTCGCGCAGATCGGATGCCGCGACTGTGCGGCCCCCGCCGGCGATCTCGATCTTCTCGATCTGCAGCTGCCATGCCGGAGTGCCGCTCACGCTGTGCTCAACGATCGACCCGTCGATGGAGATCGCAGGCTTGTCGGCCTCCCGG
Organism: Armatimonadetes bacterium UBA5352; assembly: GCA_002411015.1. GTDB lineage: Bacteria > Armatimonadota > Zipacnadia > Zipacnadales > UBA5352 > UBA5352. The sequence goes on from DHPY01000006.1 coordinate 61,942, forward strand.
CCCTCGCGCTGCTGCTGCGGACGCTCACGCGTGACCCAGCGGACGGTCAGGACGGCTCCTGCCGCCACGACCGCGAGGATGAGCACCCCACCGATGATTCTGCGCCAGCTTGGGCTGAGCATCGATCCCTCAGAAGACCGGCGGTGACGGCGGCATCAGGCCCAGGCTGATCGTGACGCCTGCGATCTTCGTTCCCGCCTGGACTGTGGCGGTGGCCGACCCCGTGGCGAGTCCGTCCGCTGACACCGCGGTCAGTGCCTGACTGCCCGCGAGCAGATTGTAGATGCTGAACGTGCCGTCTGCGCGGCTGGTGGCCGTCGCATTACCGCTGCGGATGGTGGCGCCGCCCGCAGCCGTTCCGCCGCGCCGGACCGTGCCGGAGACGGCGCCCCGCCCTGCCAGCAGGACAGGTTGCAGACAGCGCGTTCCCATCTGATTGACGCCGTCCTGCACTGAGACGTTCGTTTGAAGCTGCTGGAATCCGGTGGCTGCAATGGTGACCATCTGGCTCCCGACGGGCGCCTGGATGGAGAATACTCCATTCGCGTCGCTTTGCACAGAGGCGGAGCCGACTCGTATGGTGGCGCCGGCAATCGGGGCGAGGGTCCCGTCATTGAGGACAGTGCCGCGGAGGGTAGCTTGTGCGGGGGTGACACCCCCACCGCCGCCGCCACAGCCCGCAAGGACGACTGCGCCAACCGCCAATGCAACCGCTGCAACCGCAACCTTTGCTCGCATCTTCTGCACGCTCCCTGGGACAGGAGTCCGCTGGCCGATCGCTACACCGTCAGCACGAAGTTAATACCACTGACGATCACTCCGCCGGGGGGCACAGTCACCTCGCGAGTGATTGAGCGTCCCTGGTAGGTGACCGTCAGCTCGTATGCCCCCTGTGGGACGAAGAGACCGTAGTGACCTGAGGCGTCGGTGGTGGCCTCATCGAGCACCGTGCCGGTCGTGAGCGACAGAGCACGCACCGTCGCTCCCGCATTGTCCGCGGAGCCGCTGAGGGTGACGGTGCCCGTGATGGTGTGGGGGCCACCGGGCGGGTCGCCGGCCTCCTCAAAGAGCTCAAGCGTCACGTCGCCCATCCCGGGGAGGATGCGCACGACCGCTTCCAGCTCCTCGTAGCCGGAGGAAGTGACGGTCACGGACTGGTCGCCCACCGGCACGTCGGTGACGGCGAAGCGCCCGTTGGCGCCTGTCTGGACAGGGCTGCTGGTGCCGACAGTGACCTGCGCGCCCGCAACAGGCAGTCGCGTAAGCACATCCACCACGATGCCCGTGACGTCCACCGATGTATCGCCGCCCACAAGCTCGAAGTCCACCGGGGCGTTCTGGCCGACCGAATCAGCACGGACGGTCACGGCGCGCGAGGCGCCGAGGTACCCCGCAACCTGGACGGTGACACTGTTCTGTCCCTTCGGGATGCCCGCGACGAGGTAGGCGCCGTCGGCTGCAGTGTAACCGCCAACCGCCGCGCTCTGGTTGCCTGACGGTGTGAACTGCACGAAGGCGTTGGCGATCGGCTGCCCGGTCTCTTCATCGGTGACTGTCCCCGAGACTGAGCCGGTCAGCGCAGGATCGGCCGGGGTCATCGCAACCGTGACCCATGTTGCCGCCGTTACCTGCATCTGCACCTGCTGAGTCGCGGTCCGATAGCCCGCGGCATTGGCTGTGAGCGGCTGAGTGGGCGGAGTGGCGGTCCCGATCGGCACGTCGCGCAGGATGAGCTGCTGATCGCTTGGCCGAAGCTCACCTCGCACGCCACCGACGGTCACCGTGGCGTTCACGGCGAGCGGAACGCTCGTCTCCGCCTCCACCACGAGCACGACGACCGAGCCGCCCCCGCCGGTGTCGTCCGCCGGTGGCAGGCCGCCGCATCCCGTCAGGCTGATGCTCGCGATGACTGAGACCGCGATGAGTGACGTGAGCGCGGTCGGGAACTGCCTGGGTGTGCGTGGGCGAGCTGTCACGTGATCGCTTTCCTCATCTAACGCGTGATCTGCAGCGGTCGAAGCGCCTGCGCCTGTCGGCCGCTGTCGTCGCGTGCCGTCATCTTCACGAGGTACATCCCGCTCGGCACAAGCGTTCCGGCGTTGTCCCGGAGGTTCCAGCTCAGCGTGTTCTGTCCCGGATCGCGCGGGCCGATCGCCAGCGTGCGGACCGACCGGCCGGCGATATTGAGCACCTCAACATCCACCTGCGCTGCGTTCGAGAGCGTGAAGACGATCTCCGCGCTCTCGCTCGGCCCCTGCATGGCGGTCATGCCCGTGACCATCAGCGGCTGCTCGGAGCGCGGGCGGACCTTGATGCGCAGGTCGCGGCTGACGCCATTCCCGGTTGCGGGCAGGTTGTAGCCCGCGCTCGTGCGCATGTAGACCTGCTTTCCCGCTGCCTCATCCACGAGCGTCACCGTCAGGTCGTCCGGCACCCGGCTCATGTCCGGCCAGCGCAGACGCACCGGGGTGTGGGGCAGAGTGCTGCGAACCTGCAGCGCAAACGTCTCCTCCGCGCTGGCAGCGGGGCGGACGTCGCTGAGATAGCCGCCTTCACCGGTGCCAGCGGGGTCAAGCGTGACTTGAACGCTCGGGCCGAACGCCGGCGGTGACTGCAGGTCATGCAGATCGAGCCCCGCGGCCGCGTCGGTGGCGGCGCCGATACGCGCGGTGCCGCTCATGCCGCCCGCCTCCGCCACGATCGGCAGCGACCACTGGCGCGTCTGCGGTGTGGTGCTGCCTATGCGGGCCCTGGCCGCCGATGATGTGCCCACCGCCGGGAGGCGCATGATCGCGCCGTTGCCGCGCAGGCAGCGGATCCAGTAGCCCTCGAAGGCCACCATCTGGGTGCGCTCGGTATAGCCCTCGGCCTGCGTGTAGCCGTAGATACCGGCCTGGATGATTCGCTGCGTGACCGCCTCCGCGTAGCTCACGGCTGCCTCGCCGTCCACCTGGAACTGGAGCGTCGTGATGTTCACCGGCTGGGTGCGTGGCGATCCGATCTGGTTCCAGCCGACGCGCAGTTGAGTCTCCGCAGGCCGGTCCTCCGGCTCCGCGACGCCGGTGAGGTTCAGCGTAACGTCAGAGAAGATGCGCAGCCAGTAGCCCCGGCCCGGCTCGATCGGATCCGTGCGCGGCCAGATCGCGTACTTGTTGTCGCCGGGGGCCTGCGGATCCCAGCGCGCCACCAGCAGTTCCCTCTCAGGAATGCCGAGCAGAGCAGAGAGGTCCGGTTCAAGCGGCATCAGCGGGAACGAGATCATGTGGATCCCTGTGCCGGCGGCCGACCAGGTGCGGGTGAGGGTCTGCTGATCATTGCCCTCGATGAAGACCACGTAGGAGTCATAGGCGACGTTGATCGTGCGGCTGATCGTCTCGCCCTCGGGGCTTGTGAAGGCGACGACCAGCTTCTGCGGCGTGAGTGCCCCCTGGGTGATCCGCCCGCCCCAGACGCCGCGCGTCACGCTCACGTTTGAGAGCCCCGCACCGCCCTGAACGCTTACAGTGCCCTGATTGGCGCCGATGATTGAGCCGTAGAGGTTGTTCTCGCCGAGCTCAAAGCCGCGCATGCCGTAGGGGAATGGCAGCCGCAGGCGCAGGGAATCGATGTCTACCTGCACGGTGATGTTCTGCGGGCCGCCGATGTTGAAGAAGGTGGGGATCAGGAAGCCCTCGCCCGCGGATTCGCCTGTGGCGGGGATGGTGATCGTGTTCCCCTCCTCAGCGAAGAGCGAGACCGCGAAGTCGTAGCTCCAGTAGGTGGTCCGGGCCTGCCCCCCGAGCGGCCGCTCATCGCCGTCGAAGCTGGTGAAGAAGTACTCGAGGATCAGCGCGACCGACTGCGTCAGCGGGATGTTCCAGACGAATAGCTTGGCGCCGATACGGATGCTCGTGTCAAGCACCCACTGGCGCTGATACCACTCCTGGAAGGGCATCCCCTCGACCATCGGCAGGGCCTGCGCAGCCAGCACCCGCAGCGCGGCAATGTCGCCCGGGAGGGTTCCCGTGAAGCTCGCGTAGTAGCTTTCATTGAAGCGGCGGAAGAACTGGTTGTCCTCGACCCAGCACTTGAACCAGGCGCTGCGGGCCATCGCGATCCGCCAGACGAGCATCCCGGTCCAGCCGGATTCTGGGAAGAACGTCGGCCCGCCGATGGCCTCCTGGTTCTGCGCCTCGTAGACAGACGTCGCGTAGAAGGGCCCCGGGTCTATCGGGTTGTAGCCGGGGGCAACGCCTGAGCGTGTCTGGATGACGGTGGCGGCGGCTCCCGCAAAACCCATCTCCCACGAGTCGTAGAAGAACGCCACATCGTCGTGGAAGGCCTGCAGCACGAGGATCAGCAGAATGAAGCTGTCCTCGGCGAAGTTGCCGGACATCGGCGCGAGCACGATCTCGTTCTCGGTGGCGTCGTAGATGCCGCCCTGCAGCGAGTTGAGAGTTGGGTCCAGGCGGATGTTCACGTCGAGGTCGAAGGCGGGCCGGCCGTAGACGTTATAGGCGACGGGTACCGCTCGCGCGAGGTAGTCGCGCAGGGCCGTCTCATCAGCGGCGGGGAAGCCCTCGAAAGTGAAGCGCAGTGCGTTCGTGGGGTTGCCGAGGCCGCCTGTATGCGAGGTAGCCATCAGCTCGGGCGCGACGATCTGCCCGTCCCTGAGGTGCACGAGACGGCGGGGGAAGCAGGCGCGTGCAGAGGGGCTCTTCAGCCCGAGCCGCTGCAGGGCGCGCATGCTCTGCTCAGCGCGCCGGAGCGCGTCAACGCTATGCTGCGAGCGGATCGCCTGAGCGACTGCGCTGCCAGCAGCGGCGGCGGTGGTCATCTCCGCATCGTCTACCACGATCGCGCCCTGCGGACCGTCGGAGACGGTCGCGAAGGGCTCGTTGACTGTGTTTCTGAAGGGCCCCGCGAGCGCACTTGAAGCCGCCATCGCCAGCAGGAGCAGCGCGCTCATGCATGTTATCTGCGCGCGAAGCATGCGCTCACTCACCCTACTCATACCACTGCCACCACCGCAGCACTCCCTCACGCAGGCAGCGTTCGTTCTCTGCCCTCCGCTGCTCAATGCCATCGCTCCCGAACGGTGCGGGCGGCATGGAGACGCCTGTGTCCGTGTCCTGCTGGAATTCGCCGACGCCGGTCTCAAAGCCGCGTGTATCGGGCGCGTAGTAGCGTGCGCTGCTGCCGCGCGCGCTATCGGGGCCTGCGAAGAAGTCCGTCTCCCGGTCGCGGAAGATGCCCGTGTTAGTGCCGAACGGATTGGAGCCGAATGGGCTGGTGCCGAAGCTGTCGCTGCCGAAGCCGCGATCGTAGCTGCTCATGCCGCTGAAGTCGCTGATGCCGCCGGTGCCGTAGCCGAGGCTGGAGCCCGCGCCGTAGCCGCCGAAGCTTGAGAGCGCGCCGCCGTAGCCGGAGTAGCCGCCCGTGGCGCGGCCTGCCGAACCGAGGCCGCTGGAGAAGTTGCTCGAGACCTCCATCAGGAACGTGTGAGCGATGTAGTCCTGGCTGCCCGCGGAGCCGCCGAACCCGGGGAGTGGCAGGGCGGAGCGGCCGGAGATGTTGCGGATGTATCGGTAGCCGAGGTTCATGTCGGCGAGATCGCTCACCCGGTAGCGCACACCAAGCTCGCCCGTGTCCTTCACGAAGGCCGCGTAGCCGCTATCGTAGTCGGCGCGGCCGAGGCGTCCGAAGAGGCTGATCCCCTGCGCGATCTCGTAGTTCAGCTCGCCCGAGATGTCGAAGAGGTCCGTCGGCACGATCCGCGTGATCTGCTGGGTGCCGGAGCTGATCGTGGTCGGGCTGGAGCCGTCCTGCTTGTGCAGGTTGAGCGATACGCTCCACGGCTGCTCCGTCGGGCGATAGCTCAGCCCGAGCGCGAGCACGTTGTTCTTGACGGCGCCCGCGCCCTCCTCGAGGAAGACCTGCTCATCGCGCCCCCACGTGGCCGTCACTGCCATCGTCTCGACGGGCTGCCAGCCGAACGAGGCGTTGTAGTAGGTCTGCTCGCTGTCGGCGAGGTAGCCGAGGCCGCCACCGCTGGAGTAGTCGCGGATGCCTGCTGCGAGCGTGAGGTTCATGTTCCGCGCCGGCCGCCACGAGAGGTCCATCCGCGTGTTCGCGTCCTCGTAGCGCGGCTGCTCGACCTCATCGTCGTCATCGTTGCCGCCGCCACCACCGCCGCCAGGGTTGTCTATCTGCAGCGTGCTGAAGAAGCCTCTCCCGCCGCGCGATTCCGAGCGCGTGTGATCAACGCTCAGGCTCAGCGCACTCGAGGGCGTCCAGCGCGCGGAGAGCCGTGTAACCACGCCGTCGGAGCGATCGTTCGTGCCGCGGGTGACCGAGTCATTGATCCCGTAGTGCCCGGAGAGCGAGAGGTTCGCCGCCGGTGTATAGGTCGCGGAGATCTGCGTCTGATCGGTGGTGGAGCCACGGGTCTGCGACGTGCCGAGGTCGCCGAGGTAATCAAGGTTGGTGCTTGAGAGGTTGAAGTCGACCGTGAACGGCGCGTCGAAGGGCGAGTAGGTCATCCGCAGACTGTCGGTGGTGTGCCTGCGGTCGCCGCCGAACGCGCCGCTGTTCTCGAGCGACTGGCGGGTGAGGCTCAGCCTCGGCCAGCCGGGATAGGTGACGTCTACGCCCATGTCATTGCGCTGCGTCTGGACTGACAGGGAACTGTCGGTCTGCGCGGGTTGGAGGGCCATCGTGCTGAAGAGGCTGCCGCCCCCGAACGAGCCGAAGGTGAGGCCGCTGTCGCTCTCAAGGTCCGAGAAGCGCTCGTAGACTGAGATGTACTCGTTGGCCTGCCACTCCGCGGCGAAGTTCAGGCCCTTCTCTTTGCGCTGGAAGCCGACCGTGTCCACGTAGCTGAAGCCGGGCTGCACGTCGCGCAGTTCGAGCGTGGCCATCAGGTCGGGCCGCGAGTAGCCGAAGCTGCTTCGCCATGCCTGGCCCGTCACGCCCTCGGCCTGCCGGTCGCTCTGCGCCCAGTCGGCCCGGAAGGTCAGGTCATCGGTGACTCGGTAGCCGAGATCGAGGCCGTAGACGAGAGAGTCGCCAACTGTGGTCTGATCTCCGAGGTCATAGTAGTAGCGGATGATGACAAGTGACGTCGGCGGCACCGCTCGGCGGAAGATGATCCGGCCGATATCGTGGTAGACGTCATAGTCTATGGTCTGAAGCTGCTCAACGTTATCCACAAGGACGACGACGGACTGGTCGATGGTGATCCGCTCGCCCTCGAAGATGACTGTCGCGCCGTTCGGGAGGATCGGGCGGAAGTTCGTGTCAAATGGGCCGGTGGTCCCGGAGGCCTGGTAGATGTCCTCCTGGAAGCCGGCGGTGTCGTCGGCGTTGGCGGGGCTGCGCTTGTCCTGCTGCAGGCCCGTCAGGCCGAGCACCATCCGGTCGTCGAGCAGTCGCACCTCCGCCCGCGCACCGTAGAGTGCTCCCGGGCTGCTGGCGTAGCCGTAGGACTGGTAGGCGACGGATATCGTCGAGGTGATCGGGATGATGCGCGGGGGGGCGTCCACGGGCTCGAACCAGAGCTGACCGGTCTCGTAGTCCAGCCGGTAGTCCTCGCCGAAGCGCATGATCTGCTCATCAACCTTCACGACCTCGCTGCCCTCGATGATCGGGGTGTAGCGGAGGAAGAACGGGCCGGAGGTGTTATTGCCGGTGATGACCTCACGCCGCGTCAGGCCCTTCTCGCGCGAGTAGAAGGCCCGCAGCAGGCCGCCCGGGATCTCCTGGTCAAGCTGCCAGCCCTTGAGCGTCTTGTTGAAGCTGGCGAACTCGTTGCCCGCGAGGCGGATGTTCAGATCGCCGTAGTAGAGCGCGGTCTCATCGGTGGTCCAGCCGAGGACGTAGCGGGTGTAGTCATTGCCCCAGCCGCTGGCGGAGATGTCCGCCTGTACGCCGAGGTTCTGCCAGATCGGCCCCTCAATGTGCAGGCTGCTCGTGCGGACGAGGCTGTCGGTGTCCCAGCGCTGGCCCTCAAAGGCCGACTGGGAGCCCTCAAGGGCATGCTCCTGGAGCGTGAAGCGGTTGGAGCCGGAGATCTCCATGCCCTGGAAGAGGCCCCAGTCCTTGAAGAGGCGCCCGATCCCCTCGAAGATATCCTCCGCCTGAGCGGACGGCGCCGCGATGAGCAGGATGAGGGCGAGGATTGTGCAGATATGGCTTCTACACTTCACTCAGGCAGCTCCATAACGTAGTCGCTGAGGCGTCGTCAGACGATGATGGTAGTAGGACGCGGCCACTCTGTCAAATGTTCCCAGCACAGGAATCTCGCCTGCTCATGCACGACGACTTCTTGCGGACGCGGAGGAGCGGGGGCGGGTCGCGAGGAAGATACTCGTCCGGACGCCACCGCTCGTGTGAGGGAGCTCGATCGTCATGCGTCGCCCACTGGCCATCGCTATCGCCATCAGCCTCGCCGTCGCACTCGCCCTGCTCGCCGGCTGCCCCTCAGAGACCCCTGAGGATGACACTGGTGTGCCGACGCCCGGCGAGATGGCCGCGGGCGAGACGGTCGAGGTGCAGATGTGGACGATCTGGAACACGGAGCCGCGCAAGTCAGCGCTGGACGAGATCATCGCGCGCTTCCATGAGGCAAACCCAGGTATCCGCATCGTGGTCACACCGATCGAGCCCGACACATACAAGACGCGCATTCGCGTCGCGGTGGGCTCGGGGGAGCCGCCGGACGTCTACTTCGTCTGGAGCGGCGAGTGGCTGCACAACTTCGTCCGCGGCGACAACGTGCTCGCCATTGATGATGCCCTTGATGCCGACAGTGGCGCGTGGCGCAACCGCGTCATGGGCGACGCGCTGAAGTGGTATACCTTCGATGAGAAGACCTACGGCATCCCCTTCCTGCGCCAGTGTACCTTCTTCTTCTACAACAAGGCGCTCTTTGCTGAGAAGAACCTCCAGCCGCCCGCCACCTGGGACCAGTTCCTGGCGGCCTGTGATGCGCTGAAGAGCGATGGCGTGGCCCCCATCGCGCTCGGGAACTCGGTGAAGTGGCCGGCCCACCACTACGTCTCGTGCCTGTGGCAGCGGATGATGGGGCAGGACCAACTCATCGCGGATTTCGACCCGATGGGGCCGGGCGCCTACGATGACCCGGACTACGTGCGCGGCCTGGAGATGTTCAAGGCGCTCGTGGACCGCGGGGTGTTCAATCGCGCGCCTAATGGCACCACGCGTGAGAACGCCGCTGCGCTCTTCTACACAGGCAGAGCCGCCATGTACTACACCGGGACCTGGGACCTGAACAACTTCCGCGAGGGCGGTGAGGCGCCGCCGGAGTTCGCGGGGAGCTGGGACTGGTTCAACTTCCCGGCTGTTGCCGGTGGGAAGGGCGAGCAGGAGGCGCTGCATGGCGGCGCGGACGGCTACGTGATCTCCTCGAAGACCGCGCACCCCGCCGCGGCGATCAAGTTCCTCCAGCACCTCAACTCGGTTGAGTCGGCGCAGCTTTTCGTGGAGCGGTGCAAGGAGCTTGTGCTGGTGGAGGGCTCGGTGACTGAGGAGAATGCGGACGAATATCTGCTGCGCTACGCCGAGCAGGTTGCGGCTGCGCCGACCATCGTGCCGTGGGCGGATACGCTCATGGAACGCTCTGTGGCCGAGACGCTGATGGACGGCTGCCAGGCGCTCATAGACGGCAGCATCACGCCCGAGGAGGTCATGGCGAACGTGCGGAAGCGGCAGGCTGAGGTGAAGGCGCGGCTGGAGAAGCTGGGCGGAAGCTCGATGGAGGTCGAGACGCCGGTGAACGAAGAGGCGTGATCGGGCGCGGCGGGAGGAACCGAGAGGCACAGCGGTTGAGCCATGCGGCATAGACCACTCACAGCCTGGCTGCTTGCGCTCCCGGCGCTGGCAGTCTTCGCGTTCTACATCACCTGGCCGCTCATCCACACGGTGGTGCTGAGCGCTTACTCGTGGAGCGCGCTCAACCCTGCGCGCACCTTCGAGGGCCTCGGCAACTACATCGAGCTTGCGCGCGATCCGGTGCTGCGGACGGCGCTCATCAACAACGGCCTGTGGATCGTGCTCTCACTTGCCTTCCAGCTTCCGCCGGCGATGCTCCTGGCGGTTGGCATCGGCTCGGCTCTGCGCCGCCACCGCATCGTGCGCACCGTCTACTTCTCCCCGCTGGTCATTCCCGCGGTTGCTGTGGGCCTGATCTGGACGCTCTTCTACGACCCGAACTTCGGTGCTCTGAATGCGCTGCTGGAGGCGCTCGGGCTGGATAGCTGGACGGCGGGGTGGCTCGGCGATGTGCGACTTGCGACGCCCTGCGTCATCGCGGTAAGCTGCTGGCGCTACACCGGCTTCCACATGATGATCCTCCTCGCGGGCCTGCAGGCGATCCCCGATGACATCTACGAGGCGGCGCTGATTGACGGCGCGAACACCTGGCGCACCTTCTGGGCGATCACGCTGCCGCTGATGAAGCGCGTGGTGCTCGTGGACGCGCTGCTGATCACCGTCGGCTCGGTGAAGATCTTCGATCTCATCTGGGTCATGACCGGTGGCGGGCCGAACCACGCCAGTGAGGTGCTCGCGACCTACATGTACCGCGCGGCCTTCAGCGACGACCGCATGGGCTACTCCGCGGCGATCGCAACCGTCATGCTGGTGCTGACGCTCATCGCCACGGTGATCTACCTGCGCCTGACGCGCACCGAGGAGGCGGAGGCATGAGGCGCAGGCTTGCGGCATGGCTGCGCGATGGGCTCTTCGCGCTCCTTGCGCTGGTCTTCATGCTGCCGCTGATCTGGACGGTCCTCGGCAGCTTCCGGGGCGGGCGCTCTCTGCGCGTGGAGCCGTGGGGGCTGCCGGAGGAGCTTGACTGGGCGAACTACGCGGCGGCGTGGCAGGGGAAGATCGGCATCTACCTGATGAACTCGACGATCGTGACGGTCGCCTCAGTGGTGCTGATTGTCCTGCTGAGCGCGCCGGCTGCGTACGCCTTCGCCCGCCTGCGCTTCAGCGGCTCGCAGCTTGCGCTGGGCTTCGTGCTGACCGGCCTGCTGATCCCCGCGCACGCGGTGCTGATCCCGCTCTATCAACTGAACGCGGCGCTGCAGGTGGGGGATTACGTGGCGCTGATCGGCCCCTATGTCGCGTTCGGGCTGCCGCTGTCGGTGCTGCTGCTGCGCGCCTATTTCGTGGAGGTTCCGGAGGAGCTGGTCGAGGCGGCGATCATAGATGGCGCGGGGCACTTCCGCATCCTCTGGGCGATCTTTATGCCGATTGCGCGGCCCGCTGTGGCCACCGTGGCGATCTACCAGGCGTCGTGGATCTGGAACGAGCTGCCCTTCGCGCTGGTCTTCATCAAAGAGGGCGGGCACCTGACGCTGCCGGTGGGGCTGCTGAACTTCCAGGGCGAGCACATCGCGAACTGGGGCGCGATCCTCGCGGGCGTCACGATCTCCGTGATCCCACTGATGATCCTCTACCTCGTCTTCCAGCGCCACATCGTGCGAGGCCTGACCGCCGGAGCAGTCAAGTAGGGGGGACGGGCGGTTGATGACTCCCGTTGGGTGGGGCGAGGGCGCCCCACCTACTTAGCGGGTACACTCCTGACCGTGAGAACCCCGCCACGCCATCGGCGTCTACTTCGCTGCGAAACCTTCCGGCTTGTGGAGCTCGTTCTGCTCCACCGCGTGCGTGACCGCCGGGCGTATCCACGCCGCAACGAGGATGGCACTGAGCACCAGCAGGCCCGCCATGATGATGTACGGGACGCGCAGGCCGAAGTGCGCGGCGGTGAAGCCGCCCATGAGCGGCCCGAAGGCCATACCCAGAGCGCCCGCCACGCGGGTAGTGCCGAACGCACGCCCGTAGGTGTCGGCTGAGACGGCCCGGCCGATGATTGCGTTCTGCGTAGGCGCCGTGCCACCGCGCATCGCCCCCGTGCCGATGCGCAGCACAAGGAGCTGGCCAACCGTATGCGCTATCGCGTGCGGTGCCGCAAAGACTGCGGCGCCAACCGTGCAGGCAACCAGCACGGCTTTGCGTCCCCAACGGTCGCCGATCAGGCCGATGATGAGGGCGCTCAGGCCCGCCGCAAGCCCCGATGCCCCCAGCAGCAGCCCCGATGTCGTGGCCACATGCGCTGAGCCGGAGACCTCCTCAACGAGGAGCGGGAAGATCGGGCCGACGAAGCTGCCGGCGAGTGAGATCATGAAGAATGAGACGAGTAACGCAGTGACACCCCTGCGGCCAAAAGCTCTGTGCAGGCCGTGATTGGGGGCGTTCTCGCGGTCGGGCGGGGTGAAGCTCTCCCTCACGAGGAACTGCACGATCAGCCCGCCGAGAAGCAGCGTGATCCCCGAGACCATGAACGGCATGCGGTAGCCCATGGCGTCGGCCATGACGCCCCCGGCGAGCGGCCCGACCATCATCCCGGAGAGCACTGCGACCTGCATCATGCCGAGCGAGTAACCCATGCGGCTATGCGGCGTGACCGAGGCGACCAGAGTGGTGGTTGCCACCACGGTTCCCGTCAACGCCCCCTGCAGCGCGCGGAGTACCAGGAGCTGATAGACCGAGCCGGCGAAACCCATCAGTGAGAGCACGATGGCCCCGCCGAACATCGAGCGCTTCACCATGATCTTGCGGCCATAGCGATCGGAGAGGCCGCCCCAGATTGGCGCGAACGCAGCCTGAGTGATGCCGGCGGCGAAGACGATGATCCCGGCCCACATGGCCACGTTCGAGTCGCCGCTCACCCCCAGTTCCTCACGGATGAAGAACGGGATGAAAGGCGAGACGAAGGAGAAACCTACGATGGAAAGCAGTTGCGCTACCCAGCAGGCGTAAAGTGTCCGCTGCCAGTGGGGGGTGCCACCGCCGCCGAGCGGATTGCGTGCTTCCTCCGTAGGGAATCCTCCTGGCTCATCCATGCTCACGACATCACACGATCGGGTACGGAACCGCCGGGCCCACACACGATGAGCCGCGGCGGATTGGCTATCACAATGGTTGTGGATTCAATGATACTCCACTGGCTCGATCCGCGCAACTGCTAGCGCCGGCGGTCCTACGCCAGCGCGTTACAGGGCATGCTGAAGGCGCGGTAGCCCGGGCGGTGCGCGTAGAGCTCCTCGATCATCTCATCATTGCGCCGCAGTATCGCCTCCACCATGCTGTCATCGGAGACGAAGGTCATGATGATAGTGTTCGTTCCCGGCCATACCGCGGAGCCCTCATGGCGCCCGTGGGCGCCAATGCCTGAGACGCCACTGAAGCGGGTGTAGCCTACTACCGAGAGCTCATCCAGGATGCTTGTCAGGCGCTCGGCAAGTGGTGTCTCGCATATCATCACGAGCATCGTTCCTGGGCCCAGCACGTGCTCTGGCATCAGCGTCTCACCTCACTGGTCGGTCGCCTGCCTGTCGTGATGGCCGAAGCGCCGGTGGAACCACGCGATGGCGCTCTCCGCCAGGCTGTAGGCCACGGGGATGACAAAGAGCGTCAGGAATGTGGAGGTCGTCAGTCCGCCGATTGCAGCGATCCCGAGCGGCCTCCACATCTCAGAGCCGGTCCGCACGGCAAGCGCGAGTGGCAGCATTGCGAGCACGGTGGCCATGGCGGTCATGAGGATCGGGCGGAGGCGGATCGATCCGCCCTCCACCAGGGCCTCATGGATCGCGAGACCGCGGTGGCGCAGCAGATTGACCATCTGCACCATCAGGATTGAGTTGCTTACGACGATGCCGGTCAGCATCAGAATGCCCAGCATCGCCATGATGCCAAGAGGCGTGCCGGTGATCAGCAGGGCGCCAAGCACCCCGACCAGCTCCAGCGGAATGGCGAGCATGATGATGAGCGGGTGCACGAAGGACTCAAACTGCGCCGCCAGGATCATGTAGATGAGCAGCATGCCGAGGATCAGCGCCTGGAACATGCCTCCGAAGGCCTCTGCGCGATCCTCCTCACTGCCGCCAAACTCATAGCGGTAGCCCTCCGGCAGGCTCATCTGTTTCATCTCTTTGTCGAGGTCGCTGACGACCTCAGACAGCGGCCGGCCCATAGGATCACCGCTGATCGTGATGGTTCGCTCACGCTCATTCCGGCTGATCCTGGTCGGGCCAACCGCCGAGACGACTGATGCGACCGCCGACAGCGGGACCACCGTACCCGAGGGCGTGATCAGCTTGGTGTTACGCACCTGCTCGATCCACTCTCGATCGGCCTTGCGCGCCCGCACCTTGATGTCATATTCCGAGTCGCCGGTGCGGAACTTCGTGAGCTGCGCGGTGCCACGGACCTGCGTCTGGATGCTGCCGCCGATATCGCTGACGGTGAGGCCCAGGCGGCCGGCCTCATCACGGTCCACCTGAATATGGTACTCCGGGTTCGCGGCCTCCCAGTCTACCTGCACGTCGGTGAGGCCGGGGACGTTCCTCGCGCGCTCGAGCACTTCGTCACTGAGCTGCGCGAGTTCGGTGAGATCATCACCGACTATCTGTAATTCAAGCGCCGCGCCCATGCTTGGGCCAGCGCGCTGCTCAAAGCGCGTCTCGATCCCCGGGAGCACGGCGAACTGCTCGCGGAGGTCCTGCTCGATCTCAGAGACGCTGCGCTTGCGCTCAGTGCGTGGCACGGCCTTGAGGACGAAGGTAGCGGTGCGCGTGCCACTGCTGCCGCCGCCGAAGATGCTTCCGCCCTCGCTTGAGCCCAGGGATACAGTGTAGTGGACCTTCTCCTCGACCCGATCGAGGATCTCCTCAATCTGCATCGCGCGCTCGTTCGTGTACTCGACCGAGGAGCCGATCGGCGTCTCCATGGTGATGGTGAGTTCATCCGATTCGATTCTCGGGAAGAACTCCAGGCCGACGAGCGGCACCATCATGAGGCTGCCGACGAAGACTCCCAGGGCGATGAACACGATGACGGCGCGGTGGCCGAGGCTCCAGTTGATCGCCCGCCTGTACCCGGCGGACAGTCGGTCGAAGCTGCGCGCCCAGCCCGCCAATGCGCGCTTGAGTCCGCGCTGGCGGCTCTCATCGACGGAGTGCGTTCCGCGACGGGCGCCGCGGCTGAACATGCGCTCAGACAGCAGCGGCACGATGGTCACCGAGACGATCAGCGAGGCCAGCAGGCCGAGCATGACGACAAGCGACATGGGGGAGAAGAGGACCGAGATCATCCCGCCGACGAACATGAGCGGGAAGAACATGACCATCGTGGTGAATGTGATGGCGGCGATGGCGGCCCAGAGTTCCTCCGTGCCGTTGATCGCCGCATCGAGCACCGGTTCCCCGTTCTCGATGTGCCGGTGGATGTTCTCCAGGACGACCACCGAGTCGTCAACGATACGCCCGATCGCGAGGACGAGGCCGCCCATCGTGATGATGTTCAGCGTCATATCCGCGAAGTACATGAAGACGAAGGTGACGAGCGCCGAGAGCGGGATGGACAGGGCGGCGATGATCGTGCCCCGGAAGGTGGCGAGGAAGAGGAAGATGATGAGCATCGCGAGCAGCGCGCCCTCGATGCCCACGCCGTAGAGGTTCTCCAGCGCCGCACGGATGAAGCTCGCTTCCTCCGAGGTGATGCTGACCTCAACGCCCGCCGGGAGCTTCGACTGGAGTGCGTCAAGCTCCTCGCGCACCGCGTCCGCAACCGCGACGGTGTTGCCGCCGGCTTCCTTCTGAATCGTGATGCCGACGGCAGGGCTGCCGTTGAGGCGCGCGTAGCTTCGCACTTCCTGGAAGGTGTCGGTGATGGTCGCGACATCGCGCAGGTAGATCGGATTGCCGCCGCGCACAGCGACGACGACGTTGCGGATCTCGTCGATCACATCGAACTCGCCGATGACACGGATGGTGTACTCGCGCTGTCCCTCAGTCGTGAAGCCTGCGGGGATGTTGCGGTTCTCACGCTGCAGAGCGGACTCCACCTGACCGACAGAGACGCCTCGTGCAGCGAGCTTGTCCCAGTCCACCTCCACGTGGATCTCGCGCTGCAGGCCGCCGAAGATGTCCGCCGACGCCACTCCGCCGAGCTTCTCGACCTCGGGCTTGACGACATCCTCCGCCAACTCGCGCAGTTTCGACATGTCCGAGAGGCCCGTCACGTTCAGCGTCATGACCGGCATCATTGTTGCCGGGTCGATCTTCATGATCAGCGGACGGTGGACGTCCGCCGGGAGCGCCTCGATGACCGGGTCAACCTTCTCCCGGGTGTCGAACGCCGCCCAGTTCATGTCCTTCCCCCAGTCGAACTCGATGATCACCATCGAGACATCCTGCTGGGAGATGGAGCGGATGCTCTGCAGGTCCTCGACGACCGCCGCGGCTTCCTCGATCGGCTTGGTGACGAACTCCTCCACCTGGGCCGGCGAGGCGCCGGGGTAGCTGGTGATAACGGCCACCACCGGGAAGGTGATGTCGGGCATCAGGTCGATCGGCAACTGGCTGAGGCCGACCGCACCGAGAACCAGTACGGCCAGCACACACATCGAGACGAGTACGGGTCTGCGAATCGAGAATGCGGCCGGGTTCAACGTGGACCACTTCCGATCCCGGTGTCCTCCGCAATCGTGACCCGATCGCCATCCTCCAACCTGTCCTGCCCCTGGACGATTACCTGTTCGTCCTCACGCAGTCCCGAGACGATCTCGACACGCGACGCGCTCTGCAGCCCGACCTCGACATCGCGGCGCGCGGCACTCCCATCCTCGACCACGAACAGGTAGTTGAGGCCGTCGTCGGTCATCAGCGCGTCACGCGAGACCACTACCGTGCCCTCGCGCCTCTGTGCGATGATCTTCGCGCGCGCGAACATCCCTGTGCGCACGCGGTCGCCGGGGGCCATGATACGCACGCGTACGGTGCCGGTGCGGCTTTGCGGGTCAACCGCGGGCTCGACCGTGATGATCTCGCCGCTGAAGACCTCATCCGGCAGGCCGTCCACCGTGACCTCCGCCGACTGCCCCACATCCACCCGTGAGAGGTCCTGTTCGCTCACGCTCGCCTCGACGTAGAGCAGGTCCTGGCTGACGATGCTCATCAGCGGCTGGCCGAAGGCCGCGCCCTCGCCCGGATCAACGAAGCGCGCGGAGACTGTGCCGGAGATCGGCGCTCGCACCACGTGCTTGGAGAGCTGCACGGCGGCGACCCGCTCGCCGGCCTGCGCCTGCCCCACGCCTGCGCGGGCCGAGGCGACCTGCCGCTGCTGCACATCAACCTGTCCGCGCCCCGCCCGGGCCGCCGTCACGCCCTCGCGAGCCTGCCGGACGCCCTCCTCCGCCGCGCGCACGTCCTGCTGAGCGACCTCGATCTGCGTGCAGTTCGCCTGCGCCTGCGCGAGCCGCTGGCGTGCCTGCTCGACGTTCAGCTCCGCGAGGCGCACCTGCTCGGAGCGCGGGCCCTCTTCCACGAGGCTGAGCTGCTCGAGCGCCTGCTGGTGAGCCTGCTGGGCGAGGCGGTACTGCGTCTGCACCTCGTCGAACTGCTGCTGCGAGATGACGCCGCCATCGAGGAGCCGCCGGTAGCGGTTGAAGGTCTGCTGAGCGAGGTCAAGCGACGCCTTGGCCTGGGCGACCTGCGCCTCGGCCTGGCGGCGCTCCTGGTCGCGCGCGCCGGCCCGCACATCCGCAAGCTGCGTCTCAGCGCTGCGGACGGCCGTCTGAGCCTGCTCGACCGCGCTGTTGACCTGCGACTCGACCAGCCGGGCCGCGGCCCGCGCCTGGGCGAGGCGCTCCTGTGCCGCGGATACGCCGACCTCAGCCTGGCGCACCACGCTGCTGGTGGTCGCATCGGTGAGTTGCAGTGCCTGCTGCGCCTGGCTTAGGGACGCCCGCGCGCTCTGCACGCCCGCGGCGGCCTGATCGCGTTGCGCAGCCGCAACCTGCATGTCCACCTGCACGAGCGTGCTGCCGCGCCGGACGTAGTCGCCCACGTCCGCGTTGACCTGCGACACCTTGCCGGACGCCTCGGAGACTACGTCTACCTCGTTGGTGGCCTGGATGGTGCCGGAGATCTCCAGCGTGTCGTCAATTGAGCCGAGAACCGCCGGTGTGACCGTGACCGGAGTGGCTTCGCCTTCGGCGGCGGCCTCTCCGGCCGCCTGCTCCTCCGGCCCGTCGCCGCGCCCGCAGCCGTGGATGGCAAGCACGGAGATGATCAGCACCGCGGCCGCGGTCAGAACTGCAATGATGATGCTTCGGCGAGTGCCCAGTCGGCGGCTCGCCGCGATGAGGCGCTTCATTGTCCTTCGACCTCCTGCTGCGGCTCCGCCATGGTGATGCCCATGGCGCTGCGCAGTCGGGTCACTGCGAGTTGCCTGTCATACTCTGCGTTCACAAGACTTGCCTCAGCGGCCGCAAGAGCCGTGTCGGCGTCGATCACTTCGATCCCGGCGGCGAGCCCCTCGCGGTAGCGCAGTTGCGCCATGCGCCGTCGCTCGCGCGCCTCAACGAGGCCCTGGTTGGCCGTGACGATGCGCTCCTCCGCCTCCTGCACGGCAAGCCACGCCTGCACGACCTCAAGCGCCACCCGCTCCTGCGCCTGCTGCAGCCCAAGCTCGGCCTGAGCGACCTGCGCGTCGGCGGTGATCACCTCTCCGCGCTTGCGCCCGCCGTCGAGGATCGGCTTCTCCGCAACAACGCCCACCTGCCAGTTGTAGTCGTTGGAACTGAGCCCTGCGCCGGATGACTGCCGGGAGTAGGAGCCGGTCAGCGCCACCGAGGCGGCGCGCGAGCGGCCTGCGAGCTTGCGGTTCAGTTCAGCGATCCGCAGCGCGATGGCTGAGGTCTGCACCTCCGGCCGGTCGGCCTGCGCGATATCAATGATCTCAGGAAGATCACCCGCAGGCATGCCCGGCGGCGGTGGGTCAACGATCTGCAGAGGACAACCCTGCGGCAGCGCCAGCAGTTGACGAAGCTGTGCCTTGGTCTGCTCAATGGCAGTCTGCGCGGTAATAAGCTGCTCCTGCGCGCGCGCCAACTCCGTCCGCGCCTGCACCACGTCGAAGTGAGCGACCACCCCGGCCTCTTCGAGCGCCTCCGCGTTGCTGACGTGCTCGGCGATGGCCGTCACCTGCGCCGCCGCCACGCCTGCAAGCTGCACGGCGCGGAGCACGCCGTAGCCGGCCGTGCGCGCGCCCTGCGAGACTGAGAGCCGCGCGATGTCGGTGCCGGCACGGGCTATGTCTATGCCCTCGCGCGCGATATCCTCGCCAAGGCCGCTGCGCCCGCCGGTGTAGAGGGGCTTTCGCGCGGAGATCGTGGCCTGATACTGCTGATCCGGGGAAACCTGGAAGGTCGCGGGCTCTTCACCCTCACCCCCCGGCAGCGTTACCTCGCTCACAGGGCCCATGAAGATGGCGGCGCCGGAGAGCCCGACAGTCAACCCATCCGCCGCGTCCGCCTGCCTCAGCCGCCCCTCCGCCTCAGGCACCGTCTCCTCCTGGATGCGCACCTGCGTGTTCCGCTCGGCCGCCCACCGCGCAGAGGTCTCAGGCGTCAGGATGAGCTCACCTGAGTCGCTGACACCCACGTACGGTGGAAGCCCGATCGCCTCCGGTGCGTCGGTCGCAACAACGGTACCGGCCGCTGGTTCTGCATCCGGCACAGGATTGACATCGGGTGCCTGCGCATGCACAGGCAGGGCAACCGCCATCGACAGCGATGCCAGCAGCAGCGCCCGCCAGAGTACTCTCGCCATCCCCGTTGCGCGTAGCATCCTATTCCTCCGCCCTCTTCTCTTCCTGCTCGAGCCGCTCTATGAACTTGCGCATCTGCTCGAGCATCGTCAGCTTGCACAGGCATACCATCTGCTTGCCGGGGTTGCAGAACGCCAACAGCTTGTCGCCCGCGACGAGCCCCATCAGTTCACGGGCCTCTGCCGGGACGACAACCTGTCCGCGCTCACCCAGTGTGACCGAACCAACGAACATGCCTTCCAGAGGCTCTGTCTGCTCCGCTCCTGCCACCTGACTCGCCTCCGTATGGAATCGAACTCATCTGATTTACATGATTTACATGCAGCATCATACAGCGTCCACGATTGGCCGTCAAGGCGCGTTGAGGGCGCCGTTTTCGGCGCCTTCGGCAGCCAACGAGAGGCTTATCGGTTTCGACAGGCACGCGCGCACTGCGAGTGTCGTGCGATGAGAGGCTGCGATCTGAGGACGCAGGTATGTGTGCTTGCAGGAGCCTATTCGAAGAGCGGCCCGGTCTCCTCCGCGATTGTGGGCAGGGCAATCAGCTTCCAGCGGGTTCCGCCGGTGATGGAGCGCTCGAGTGTCACTTTCTCGGAGACGATCTCGGGCGTCTCCGGGTCCCAGACGCGCAGCGTGTAGTCACCGAGCGACGCGCGGCCGATCTGGTAGCGCCCGCCGCTGTTGGTCTTCGTCGTGTAGAGAGTGGTGCCCTTCTCAACATCAAGCAGTGCCACGTTCGCGTCAGGCACAGGCACGGTCTCCCACTTCTGGGCCTGGCCCTGAACCCTGACTATCCGCTCGCGCTGCACCACGCCAGAGACCGATCCGAGGTTCAGGAAGGTCCACAGGAGCGCCAGGATTCCGACACCGAACATGGCGAGCACGACGCCGCCGACGCTGCTTCCAAGCGAAGGCGCGATCAGTGCGCCCACGAGCGCCGCGATCGCGCCTGAGGCCAGCAGGAAGACCAGCATTCCGCCCTCCTCAGGCAGCAGTCCCTGCTTCCTCAGCATGACCCAGCACAGGCCGCCGAGCAGCAGCCCGACGACCGGTCCGCGCGCCACGCCCCACCGATCTCCTGCCGCGCCGACGATCAGCCCGGCGATCAGGTAGGCGAATGGCTGCGACCAGTACATGAAGGAGGTGATGCGCTGAAGCTGGGCATCTTTCGTCGCGCCCGGAGGGAGCATCAAGCCGAACGCGTAGACGGTGACGATGACACCCAGCGCCCCCACCACGATCGCGATGACCAGCACGAGCCATGCGGACGTCTCCCGCGGCTTCGGTTGCGGCCTCATCTCAGGCAGACCTCCTTGATGCACAATGCGCCTGGAAGCGCGCGTCAGCGTGGCCTCGATGCCTGCGCAATCGCTCTCGCGAGCGCCGGCCTGAAGCGCTCATAGGCAGCCGACGCGGTCAATGTCTGGTGCCCGGCGATCACGAGGTGCTGCACATCGGCCCGCCGCGCAACCGTCAGCGCCTCAAGCAGCTTGTCGCGCGGATGCGGCGAGCCGCCGATCCACAGCACCACAGGCTTGTGGTTCTTCCGCGTAGCCGCCCTCGCGTCCTCCGCGGCGGTCGTCAGCGCGACCTCCATGTCGCGCCCCTGTGTCTGCCACGGCACGTAGACCGACAGCGCATCCGTCGCGCTGCTCTCGGCAACAGGCCCGAGCGTATCGGCGGCCAGACCCGCCTCGCGACTTGATGCGGTCGAAAGCGGCATCACCACCGACAGCAGCCGCCGATCCACCGCCTGAATCGCGGCTGCCGCCGCGAGCAGGAACATCAACAGCGTGTCCCGGCGGAACCGCGCAACATCCGAGTCAAGCTCCAGCGGGAGCTGGTGCTGGCGCTCAGCGAAGAAGTGGCGCTGGCACCACTCACACCTGCAGGCCCACGCGCCGCGGGCGAAGTAGAGCGCGGGCTCGTCCCAGAGGAAGCCGCTGCACTCAACCAGCCACGCCAGTGTTCGCATGTTCGAGGAAAACCACTCGAGGAACGCGGGGTTGTTCGGGCAGGCCTTCGGTACGCGCCGGCCACGGCTGTCCACCTGCCAGTTCCGGGAGTGCTCCCTCACGTAGAGGCTCTCGGTGGACGGGTCCGGGTCGAACACCCGGCCGTAGCCGATCGGGACCACGAAGACCTCAAGCCCCGCGCTCTGGCAGGAACGCGCGAAATCCGCCGCCGTCTGGGCGTGCCAGCGCATCTCATCCTCATAGCATGCCATGAAGACACTGGCGAAGCCATCCGCGGCCAGATCCCGCGGCTCCAGCCGCTCCATGGCCGATACACCGCCGCCGATGGACAGTCCGACCCTCACAACGCAGGCGCTCCTTCGATCACGGCTGCGTTCGGCGTTCGCGTCGCCGCTCCCGCCGGCACGGGTTGACATACGGCATCAGAGCGTTCCGGTCAGTGACCCGCCCCTGTTCGCCACCTGACCTGCGGGCCCCTTCACGGAGGGGTGAAACCTCGCCACGGAAGGCATCGAACAGCGCGCAACGAGAGGTTCAGAGAAAGACAGCAGAAACATCGAACAAGCGTTTGCGTTTTCCGTGAGCATCTGCTATACTCTCGAACTGAAGTGCGATGGCCGCCTGGACACATTCGATAGGTCACCATCCGGTGAACAAGGGCCGGCAAGGGAGGAACGATCGAGGCATGAGCAATGCGGAGCAGTTCACAGCACGCCGTCGGCAGATCCTCGACTACATTGCGACAACGATCGAGCAGAGGGGGTACCCGCCGACCGTGCGCGAGATCGGGCAGGAGATCGGCCTGAAGTCCAGCTCAAGCGTCCACTACCATCTCAAACAGCTTGAGAAGGAGGGCTACCTCACGCGCGATGGCTCCCTTACCCGCGCACTGCGTGTCTCGGGCGGAGATGACAGCGTCGAACGGGCGGGCACGACCTACCTGCCGCTGGTGGGTCGCGTCGCTGCCGGGACGCCGATTCTCGCTACTGAGAACATCGAGCGCCTCGTACCCACCTCGGCGGGACTCTTTGGGGCCGGCGAGCTCTTCCTGCTGGAGGTCCAGGGCAACAGCATGATCGAGGCGGGGATCCTCAGCGGCGACCTCGTGGTGGTAAGCCAGCAGCCTACCGCGGACGACGGGGACATCGTGGTAGCCATGCTCAATGATGAGGCGACCGTGAAGTACCTTTACCGGCACCCTGACAGGATCGAGTTGCGCCCGGCGAACTCGGCGATGGAGCCGATGTATGCTGACGACGTCCAGATCATCGGGCGCGTCAGAGGCGTCATCCGCTCGATGCGATAGTGGGCTCACTGTCCGTCTTCGGTGCGACTTCGACGCTGGCCTCGTGGACGCGGCGCAGGACCGCCACCACCGCATCGTCGCGCAGGTTGCCGCCGGAGTGCGCGCGGATCGCTTCCATCACAGTGGTCGCGATCATCTCGGCGCTGGCTCCCCCGAGCCCGCGCAGGACTTGCAGGAGGCCCTCGTCGCCGAACATGACGCCGCCGGGCGCGCGCGCCTCCTGTACGCCGTCGGTCGTGAGGACAAGCACGTCGCCCGGCTGCATGCGCGTTGAGAGTTGCACGTAGCCTGGCGTGAGCGTCACCCCTACGAGGGGCGTGTCCGTGTTGAGGCGCACGATCTCGTCGGTCGCGCCTCCGCGCAGCAGCATCGGGTGCGGGTGACCGCAGTTGGTGTACGTGAGGCGGCCACTTGGGAGGTGGAGCTGGACGATCACTGCTGAGGCGAAGCTGGACGGCTGCATGGCATCGTAGACGCCGCGATTGACACGTTCGGCGATGGCCGCGGGAGGCAGGCCCTCGCGTGCTGATGCGCGCAGGTGCGACTGCATCATGGACACGTGCATCATACCGTGGACGCCCTTGCCTGCGACATCCGCCACCCAAAGCAGCAGCCGATCCTCGCTCACAAGCATGAGGTCGTAGAGGTCGCCGCTGACGATCCGCGCGACCTCCAGGCGCACTGCTACCTCATAGCCTGCAAGCCGGGGCAAGTCCTTGGGCAGCATCTGCTGCTGCATCGACCGCGCGAGTCGCAATTCATGGGCGAGCCGCCACCCACGTGCGCGCTCCATCTCCCTCGCACGCAGCACATAGCTGCTCACGAGAGCCAGGATCAGCAGCACAGGGGCTCCGTTGCTCCAGAGCAGCACGATGACCGGGATGGGCTCAAGCTGCCATTCAGCCACGATCTCTTCAGCTACCACGTACGCGACGAGAGCCGCGAGAGCGGTCAATACAGCGCCCTGGCGGCCGAACCACATGGCCGCGACGATGACGATGATGTAGTAGAGCTGGAAAAGAATGACACGGTTCTGCACGCCCGTCGCGGCGGGGTCGGCGACGTTCAACTGCATGCCGCCCCAGGAGATGATCGCGGTGGTGATGAGGTACATGTCCACGACGACCGCGATTGGTCGCTGCGCCGGAAGCCAGCGCCCCATCAAGCGGGCCATGAAGAGGGTGAGGGTGTAGACCGCGGCGACGATCGTGGCGATCTGCATCTCCCGCGGTGTCTGGCGCATGAGTCCGAGTGTGGGGGAGAGGACGATGGTGATGATGATTGCGCTGCGAACGAGCGCCACGATGATGTCAGACTCATCGGTTCGCTCCCACTGGCCGCCAGGCCCGGTTGGGTCTTCCGCCAACAGATCTCACCTCCTCACCTCAAACGGGTCCCTGCACCGACGCTTCTTGCGCAGCCAAACGAGGTCTTCTCCAGCCCGGTCGCGAATACCTGCCGCGCTGCCTCGGTGAGGCGATGGTTGCCTCCATCTGACCCGAAGAGGAGCCACCGCGGGATGCGCTGCATCGGCTTCCGAACCATCGGCTATCGCGACTACCCGCCTGAGATCGCCATTCGCCGCATCGCGGCGATCGGGTACGATGGCGTTGAGCTGTGCCTCGAACATCCCGGACTCGAACCGGAGGAGTTCGATACGTCCCGCGCCACGAACATAGCGACAGCCGCCGTGGGCGCGGGGATCGAGATCGCGTCCGTCAGCTACCACGGCGACCGCGATCCGTTGCCGCTTCGATGGAGACGGGCGCTTCTGGCAATCGAGCTGACCGAGGCCTGCGGCAGTCACATCTTGATCGTCAACGCGCCTCGGCCGCGGCGCGACGAGTCGAACTTGCGAGACGAGTTCCTCCGCCAACTTGAGCTGCAGCTCGCGCGCGCCGAGGAGCTTGGTATCACAGTTGCGCTTGAGCCAGAGCCGGGCCTGCTCGTGCATGGGACGGATGACATGCTCGCCCTGATCGAGCGGATGGCCTCCGACCGATTGCGCGTGAACCTCGACCTCGGCCATGCCTTTCTGACTGAGCCCGACCTGCCCGAGACGATCCGTCGCCTCGGAGACCTGATCGTCTCTGCGCACATCGAGGACATGCCTGCGGGCGAGCACCGGCATCTTGTGCCCGGCGAGGGCGACATGGACCTCCCGCAGGTGCTCGCAGCGCTTGAGAGCATCGGCTTCGATGGATGGCTGACGGTCGATCTGTTCGACATCGGCGATGCGCCCGATGAGGCGGCCGCTGCATCGCTGGCGCGGATGCGCGAGCTCACGCAGCACCATACGGTGGGCCCTGAGGACTGACCGCGATGGAGGACCTGCCGCGCCCTGTTCCGCCGCACGATGCCCACACCCGCACCGTCTTCAGCGACGGTCGCGAGAGCGTGCCGGAGATGGTGCGCGCCGCCGAGGCGCTGGGGCTGGACGCGATCGCGATCACGGATGCGGTGCGCCTCGATACGACGCGTGATGAGTTGCACAGGCGGGCCGACGAGGTGCGGCGAGTGGCCGCGCGTAGCGGCGTCGGCGTCGTGCCGGGTGGGGAGTGTGAGCTGCTCGACACCAGTGGGCGCCTGAGTCTGCCGTCCGGCGCGGAGGAGGCGCTGCCGCTGGTGCTCGCCTCGATCGGCCCGAATACCCGCGGGATCGCGTCTGAGGTCCCGGCCAGCAGGTCGCGCCTGCTCGACAGTGTCTTCGGAGTGTACTCGATCGTAGTGCGCGAGGAGCGGGTGGACGTCATCGCTGAGCCATTCAACCTCGGGCGCTTCCCTGCACCGCTCGGGCCGGCGGACCTGCCGCGTGCGTATGTGCGGGATCTTGCCCGGCTGATGGTGAAACATGAGGTGGCGCTGGAGCTTTCGGCGCGCGCGTGGTGGTGGCACCCGGCGCTTAGCATCGGCGAGTTCGCCCGTGCATGGGCGTCGGTGCTGGCGGTATTCGCGATCGAGGACGTAAAGTTCGTTGCGGGGACGGGCGCGCGCTCGGCGGGGGAGGTCGGCAACAACCACTTCGCCCGGCGGATGATGCGCCTCGCGGGTATCGAACTCTCGCAGGTGGTCAACCTCCGCAGCCTCGCCCGCCGCGAGCAGTAGCCGGGGGCGCTCGGCCGGGATGGCGATAGTGAGAACCCGTCGCGCGATCTCCACGGTGTACCGGAGGCAGCGGCCATGGACATCTTCCGCAACCCTCGCGAAGGACGTGTCCGGGCGATCTGGCGCCTAGTGATCCACGGGCTGCTGACCTACGGGCTCATGTACCTGGTCTCATTCCCGCTCGTCTACCTCATCGAACTCATCCTCCCGCTGACCGCCGAGCAGCCTGAAACGGGGCAGAGCGCCCTCGTCTCGCCCGGACTGCTTCTGCTGATGACGCTCTCCGGTGGCATCGGCGCGCTGCTGAGCACCTGGATCGCCTGCCGCTGGCTCGATCACCGGCGCCTCCGCGATCTCGGTCTGCAGTTCGGCCCGCAGTGGTGGCGGGAGTTGCGCTTCGGCCTCGTGCTCGGGGCGTGCCTGATCATCGGGATCCTGCTGGTTGAGCTTGCTGCGGGGTGGGCGGTGATCGCCGGTTCGGGTCTGACCGAAGCAGGGCTGGCTGAGTTTGGCGTTGGACTGCTGGTCGCGATCATCGCGCTCGTCGCGGTCGGATTCTACGAGGAGCTGATTCTGCGCGGCTACCAGATGGTGAATATCGCGGAGAGCCTGAACATGCCGATCTGGGGGGCGGCCGGCGGGGTCTACATCGCGTTCATCACCACCTCGCTGACGTTCGGCCTCCTGCACCTCGGGAACCCCGGCGCGTCACTGATGGGCGTCGGCAACATCGCGGCGAGCGGTTTTCTGCTGATGGGGCTCGGCTACGTGCTGACGGGGCGCCTCGCGCTGCCGATCGGCCTGCACATCGGCTGGAACTTCGCGCAGGCCATGATCGGCCTGCCCGTCAGCGGCATGCTCATCGACATCCCGGCGCTGCTGGCGACCCGCGTCGTCGGAGGCGATGTGTGGACCGGCGGCGCGTTCGGGATGGAGGAGGGGCTGCTTGCTGCGATTGCCACGATCATCGGCTGCGCCATTCTCCTGGTATGGATGCATGTGCAGGCCGGGCGGATCGCGATCGCCCCGAGGATCGCCTGGCCGCCGATGCCGCGCCGGCGTCGAGCCGCGCCTCAGCCGGAGAGCCTTACGCAGAGTTCGGCGACGTCCCGGCCGTAGTCGGCGCAGCGCTTGCGGGCTGTCTCGTCTGGCTCGCCCTGGCAGGTGGGGCCGTAGTGAGGCCCCTTCGCGCTGCCTTTCACGATCATACCATGCACAAGCAGGCAGGCGATGATGTCGAGCAGCGTGGTCTCGTTGCCGCCACCGATGACGCCGGAGGATGAGAACGCGCCGCCGACCTTCCCGTCGAGCTTGCCGTGGTGCTCGACGGAGGCATCGATCAGCGCCTTCAGCGGGGCGGCCATCGTCCCGTAGTAGACCGGGGAGCCCATCACGATCCCGTCAAACTCCAGCAGATCGTCGGGTGCTACGTCGGCGACCGGGCGCACCTCAACCGACGTGCCCTCCACCGCGCGAGCCGCCGCCGCGATGCATTCGGCCATGGCTGCGGTGTGGCCGGTCTTGGAGTAGTAGGTCACGAGTATCCTCGCCACTTCCCTCGCCTCCTCAGACGCGCGACCGTGGACGGATCCTGATCGGGCGGCCCGCCCTCGTGCCGTCGGCGGGCCGCCCGGTGCTCTCACGCGATCAGCCGCAGAAGATTCTGGATGCTCTCGGTGACGCCGTCCTCATCCTGCGATGCGGGCTCCCACGCAGCCCAACCGCTCCAGGACTGCTGCTTGAGCAGCGCGAAGATCTCCGCGACCGGCGTGACGCCCTGGCCGAGGATGCCCTCCTTGCCGCGAGGCGCGCCGTTCTCCTCCCAGCGCTCAAGGTAGTCCTTGATGTGGAAGTGTGAGGTCCACGGGAGGCACTTGCGCACGGCGTCCATCTCGTCAACGCCCCAGAGCGTGAAGTTGCCGGTGTCCGGGCAGAGCCGGAGGCCGTAGTTGCCGAGTGCCTCACAGATGCGCACCATATCGTCGCCGGTGTGCATCAGGTAGCCCGCGTTCTCGATCACGAGTGTCTGCTCGATGCCCTTGAAGAGTTGCAGCTTCTCGCGCAGGCGGTCCGTGTAGCGCTGGAAGCTCTCCTCACCCTTGTGCGCGTGCTGCGAGCCGTGGGTGAAGCAGATGGTGGCGCCGAGTGTCTGCGCGTTCTCGATGCCTCGCGGGAAGGCCTCATCGGCCGCCCGAACCTTCTCCGGCTCGTCGCTCACGAGGTCGGCCGCGATGTAGTAGCACGAGCACTCGAGGCCTGAGCTGTCGAGCGCGCTGCGGAGTGTCTCGATCCCGTACTGGTCCACGCCGCGCGCGAAGATGTCGATGCCTTCAACGCCGAGCGAGCGCAGCAGTTCGAACTGTTCCGCGGGCTCGAGCTCTCTGCCACGCCACACCGGGGGGTAGAGCTTGCCCATCCACATGACTGCGGGTCGGATCGCCATGAACCTTCTCCTTCTGAGTGAGCTGTTAGTCCATCAGTGCCCTGTTACTGCACGTCATATGCGGCTTCCCTGCAGCGCCTTCGCGGCCCAGAGCATCCCCCTGCGCATGATCTCCAGCGGCTGCCTCTGCGCGGCCACCTCGGCGTTGTGCCCGAGAGACGAGTAGAACACGCGGCCCTTGCCCCACATCTTCTTCCAGACCACCGGCACCGGCGCGGCGCCGTAGTCGCGGAAGTGCGTGACGGCCAGCACGGTGTTGTTCGGGTCCACGTGCATGTAGTACTGTTCGCTCGTGACCTCGAAGCTGCCCATGCCCGCCACGATCGGGTCGTCGGAGACGATCTCGACCTTGTAGGTGATGCCGGCGCCACCGGGGTGCGCGACCCACTGGCCGCCCACCATGAACTGCCACTCGGTGGACTGGCGGAACGCATCGCCCATGCCGCCGTGCAGCCCGGCGATGCCGACGCCGCTCTCCACCGCGGCAAGCACCGGCTTGAGCTGCTCATTCGTGATCTGGCCCATCGTCCACTCCGGCACGATCAGGTCGAGGCCCTTGAGCTTCTCGGCATCCTCGAACGCGGCCAGCGTGTCGGCGACCTCGACCTCGAAGCCCTCATCGCAGAGGGTCACGGCGAGGATCTTCGCAACCGCTTCCGGTTCGTGACCTTCCCATCCGCCCCAGACGATCAGCGCCTTCTTCATCTGTCTCCCTCGCTTGCACGGAGTGTGCTGTGCGCGGGAATTCGCCGCGTGGGGAGCGTCTACCTGCGCCCGGAGCAGAAATGGCCCGGCGCAGCTACCGCAGGTCCACCACGTCCTGCTCCAGGCCCTCGAAGGTGTTGCCCTCGAGGTACAGCCGCTGGATCTCCTCGCCGATGCGCAGGCCGATGCGCGTCCGCGACTTCGCTTTGCGGCGGGTATCGCGGATGGTGTTCTCGCGCAGAACGACGTCCTCCGCCGCGCCGAGCATCTCGATCGCAACGCAGTCGCCCTTCGTGCCGGAGTCCTCGATGAGGTTGCGGTCGAAGAGGTTGCGGTGCGGGTCGCGCTTCGTCTGAGGGTGCGTGCGGAAGTAGATGCCGCTCCCGCCGCTCTTGCGGACTGTGTTGCCGCGGATCATGTTGTCCGTGTCGCGGTGCCCGATGGAGATGCCGTGCGTCTCGGACTCGTCGATCGTGCAGCCCTCAAGCACGCTGTCGCGCACGCCCCAGCAGAAGAAGAAGCCCTGGCCGTTGCGCTCGAGGGTGCAGTCGCGTACCTGGCTGCGCTGCGAGCCCGACCCGGCGTGCAGGCCGAGGTTCGCGTTGTCGAGGAGCCGGCAGCCCTCAACGGTCACGTCATCGCAGACTTGCCAGCTCATTCCGTCAGAGTTGTTGTCGCGGCTGGTGACGTCGCGGATGACGATGCGGTCGCAGTCCTGGATGAAGATCCCGCCGCCGTAGTTCCCGTTCAGCTCATCGTTGTTCGCGCGATTGCCATCTATGCAGAGGCTCTCGATCGTGACATCATCCACGTAGTCGCCGGTGATCACCGGGAAGAGCGTTGCCGCGACCGGTTCTGTGTCGGTCCAGAAGTTGTCGCGCGGGTCACG
Source organism: Armatimonadetes bacterium UBA5352 (assembly GCA_002411015.1). Lineage (GTDB taxonomy): Bacteria > Armatimonadota > Zipacnadia > Zipacnadales > UBA5352 > UBA5352. The sequence goes on from DHPY01000006.1 coordinate 92,049, forward strand.
GTCGATGTGGATCGTGTCGCCATCGATGGCGATCACGGTCCGCTTGCAGTAGACCATCCGGTCGAAGTGCGGCGACTTCCCGCGCAGCAGCAGCCCGCCACCGACGCTGAAGATGCTCGGGTCCTTCACCCGCACACTCGTGCCGTACCAGTCGATGTCATCCAGCAGCGGCGTCTCTGCGGAGGCGCACTTGCGCAGGACCGTGTCATCGCCGCTGCCGATGATGCGAACGTGCTCGCGGATGAAGAGCGAGTTGCCCATCTCCCAGACGCCGGGACCCACCTGGACTGTGCCGCCACCGAGACGCGCCACGTAATCCACCGCTGCCTGCAGCGCCATCTGCGTGCGCCCGACGAAGTCGCCCTTCTTCTGACCGACGCTGACGATGATCTGAGTCATCGGCATCCTCCCGCACGTACTTGGACCGGACCCTCGGCTGGTTGGTCCGGACTAACCGACCCGCACCTTCGCGAGGTAGATGCTGGTCTTCTGCTCATGGGTTGAGTAGTAGCTGACCCAGAGCAGATCCTCGTGCCAGATGATCCCGGCGTAGCTGGTATCGCCGGCGGAGGGGAGTTCCAGCGCCTCTGTGAGCGCCGCTTCGCCGGCATCGAGCCACAGCAGCGAGGTGCGTATCCTCTCATCGTAGAGGCGGCCGCAGACGATCAGGCGGCCGTCCGGCAGTTCGATCATCTCCGGCCCGCCAATCCTGGCACCGAGGTCGCGCCACCGCCAGTCTGTCCACGGCGGCTCCGCCTCCCCAAGCCTCGCATTCGCGTCCTCGCCATCCATCCGTAGCAGGCAGAGTGCCTCGCCGCTGGCGCGGAAGATCAGCTTCGTCTCGTTCGGGTAGCCGCCGGTGAACGCATCCGGCGTGACAGCTTCGAAGCGGCGCCCGCAGCGGCTCTGGTAGAGGCGCAGGAAGCCCTGCGGCTGGCAGCCGTAGCCGAAGCCCCAGGCGAGGCCGCTCGTCCACGTGACCCTCCAGAGCCAGACGCCCGGGTCGGCGACATGCCACGGGCCATGCCACGTCTGGCCATCCTGCGAGAACCACGTCAGCGATGAGTTAGCCCAGCTCTCAGCGCCGGTCCTGTGCCGCTCGCCCGCGAGGAGCATCAGCATGTTGTCCGCGGTGACGCTGATCTTCGGGTCGCGCAGGTCGAGGCCATCAATCGCAATGCGCGCTGCGGACTCCCAGGAAGCGCCGTCATCGGAGGCGATCACGCGCAGGGCGCCGTCGCCGGAGACGTGGCCGTCGGCTTCGCGGAAGGTGCACCACCAGCGGCCATCCCAGCGAGCGAGATCGGTGAATGCGCTATGCGGCGCCTCATCCCAGATGCGCTTGACCGACAGCAACTCCATACTGCCCATCGCGTACCCTCCTCGCGCGGCTCTTCGGCTCCGCGGGGGGAGTTCGCCACGCGGCCGCTCGATCCCTCATCGTCCGCAGAAAGAAGGTGAAAAGAGCGCGCGTGGTCTACATTCCCCTCCGCTTGGTCCGGCGCCGCATGCGGCGCTTCTTGCAGAAGAACTGGAGGCAACAGATGACCGCACATACCCCCATCGCCGCACGCCCGCTGTGGTCCGCGACGCCGACGCCGCTGACCGAGGGCCTGCAGATAGACCTCGACTCGACCGCCCGCCTCGTGGATCACCACCTGCGCCTCGGCGTGGATGGCCTCTTCATCCTCGGCTCATGCGGGGAGGGGCCGTGGCTGCCCCGCGAGGCGCACCGCACGTTCATCCGCGAGGTCTGCCGGCGCAACGACGGCCGCATGACCATCGGCGTGCAGGTCACGGACAACTCCGCGCCACGGATCATTGAGAACGCGAGGATCGCGGCCGATGAGGGCGCGGATGTGGCGATCATGGCCGCGCCGTTCAAGCTGATGGGCCCGCTGGCGACGAGCAAGCTGCAGGGGCTCTACCTCGACGCGATCGAGGGCAGCCCGCTGCCGATGGGCATCTACGACCTCGGCGAGCGCGACAAGACGCTCGTGCCGCCGGAGGTCATTTCAGAGGTGCTCCGCCACCCGAAGGTCGTGGCGCTCAAGGACAGCTCCGCCAGCGACGAGCGCCAGGCGAACGCGCTCGCGGTGCGCGCTGAGAGGCCCGAACTGCGCATCATGTCCGGGGATGAGTTCGATCTGCCGAAGTACCTCGGCGCAGGCTACGATGGCCTCGTGCTCGGGGGAGCGATCTTCAACGGCGCGCTCGCGCGGCAGATCATGGACGCGATCGCGGCGGGGGAGATGGAGCGCGCGCAGCAGATGCAGGACCGCATGAACACGCTCATGTGGGACGTCTACGGCGGGAAAACGATCTCCACGTGGCTTGCCGGGCTCAAGCACCTGCTGGTGCGCATGGGCATCTTCAGCACGCACGTGAACCTGCTCGGCTACGACCTCACGGACGACTGCGCGGCGGCCATCGAGACCGCGCTGGAGCGCGACCGGGAGATACTCTTCCCCGGCGGGTAGCGGCTTCAGGGAGGGACTGCATGTCTGGGATAGCATTCCGCAGCGCACGGGAGATCTTCTTCGGCTCGGGCGTCCGTGCGCGGCTTGGCGCACTCGCCGCGGCGATGGGCAGCCGCGCACTGATCGTCTGCGGGCGCCGGTCGCTTGAGGCCTCAGGCGCGCTTGATGAACTGCGCACATTGCTCGAGGCGGCCGGCGTGGGGGTGAGCATCTTCGCGGAGGTGGAGGCTGAGCCATCGCTGGAGACCGTCGAGCGAGGCCGGGCGGCGCTGCGGCAGGACCAATGCGACGTCGTGGTGGCGGCAGGTGGCGGCAGCGCCCTCGATGTCGGGAAGGCTATTGCCGGGCTGGGGGATGATCCGGAGCCGGTGACGCTCGCGAGCGAGGCATGCCGCCCGGGCAGGCCGTGCATCGCGCTGCCGACTACCTCCGGCACGGGCGCGGAGGTCACGCCGAACTCCGTGCTCACCGACACCGCCACAGGCGGGAAGGCCTCGATCCGCGGCCATGCACTGCTGCCGGAGTACGCGCTGGTGGACCCTGAACTGACGCTCTCCTGCCCGCCTGATCAGACCGCCTGGTCCGGCCTCGATGCGCTGACGCAGGCGATCGAGGCGTACACGTCCGTCGGCGCGAACGCGATCAGCACGCCGCTGGCGGAGGAGGCGGCGCGCAGGATCGCCGGGAGCCTGCGAGACGCGTTCGCGGATGGCAGCGACCTGCGTGCGCGCGAGGAGATGGCGCTTGGCAGCCTGATGGCCGGGCTGGCGCTGGCGAGCGCGCGGCTCGGGCTCGTGCACGGCCTCGCGCACCCGCTCGGGTCGCTCTACCACCTCCCGCACGGGCAGGTCTGCGGCGCGCTGCTCCCGTGGGTGATGGAGTTCAACACGCCTGCCGCTCGGGAGCAGTACGCGCGTCTCATGCAGGCCATCGGCATCTGCGGCAACACGGGCGACCTGCTCGACTGGATCAGCGGCCTGGTGGGCGATCTTGGCGCCGCGGTGGATTTCGCGCAGGCCGGCCTCAACCGCGATGATTTCGCGCGGATCATCCCGCCGACGCTCGCGTCCGGCTCTACGAAGCACAATCCGCGGCCGGTGGACGAGCCGGCCCTGCGCGCGCTGCTGGAGCGGCTGATAGCTTAGCGGCTACCCGGGCCCGGAAGGCTTCCTCCGCGCCGGCGAGTGCTGCATATCGCAGGCGCAGAGGGATGTCCAGGGCGTCATCGTGGGCCTCCTGCAGGAACTGAAGTCGCTCGCAGCGGGACCTCGAAGGTGCACGGTCCCTCGATGGTGCGGCGCGGGAAGTAGACCTCGCTCGTCACGCCCTCCTCGATTCGCAGGCCCGGGTCGTCGGTCAGCACGATCACCGTCTGCCCGTCTGCGGCCTCGACGCGGTCTATCTCGTATCCCTGGCGGGTCCCGTCCGCGTAGGTGGCGATCACCCAGGTTCCGTGAAGCTCGTCGCCCACCGGCAGTTCCGCGTCGGTGAGCAGCGCATCGTGCTCAGAGCCATCGGCCATGCGTGACGCGCCGGTCAGCGACCCGCTGAAGCTGGCGCGCTCAGTGCGGACGCCCTCGCCCGCCACCGTTAGCTCTGTGCCCTCGAAGAGCCAGAGGCCCGCGACCTCTCCGTTCACCCGCCGCACGACTCCGAACCGCCCGCGCAGGGTCACGTCGCCCACCGTACGCTTCGGAAACGGCTCGCCATCGAGCGTGCTGACAATCGTGTCAGTGATCGCGCCGCTCGTGACCTGCAGCGCCACGCAGTTCTCATCCGCCGGCTCGATGTCGAGCTGCGTGACCTCGTCGAGGAACGGCTCGCCCAGGAAAGGCTCCTCCACCGCGACGAACGTGCTGTGCAGCGGGCCCTCGCCGGTGGCCGATCGTCGCGCTGCCATGTGCGGCATCCAGAAGTCGAGCGTCAGGCGGTTATCGCCGCGCGAGCCCACGCCTGCCTTGCGGATGGACGGGGTCTCGCCGAGGAAGAGCTCAGTCGGCGCGTTGCCGAGGATGTGCGTGCGCACGCCGCGCTCGGGCTCAGCGGCGCAGGCGAACGTGACGGAGAAGCCGCCCTCGCTTTGGGCGCTCTGGAGGTTCCGCCAGAGCGAGTAGGTCCGCGGCGGCTCCACCTCGCCTGCGAACTCGGCGCCAGCAGGCCCCAGCTCCAGGCTGGTCGCGGCGGTCATGTCCTCATCGGCGCTCCCGTGCAGCAGCCAGTCGTGCATCGTGCCGCCGCGCGTGCGGGAGACATCCACCACGTAGGCGTCGCTCGCGGAGATCGGGACGAGCATCAGCAGCCGCCGGTACATGTCGAGGTCCTCGATCTCCGGCCAGGCGCGCCGGCCATCGACCTCGACGACGCTGATCTCGCCCTCGGTCGCCGGGAACCAGCACAGCAGATCGCCATCGGAGCGACTTGTGGACTGCTCGGCGCGGTCGAGCACCACGAGGTTGTGGCTGTGCGACGAGACGTTCCACCAGCGCATGTCCGTCCAGGTGTAGCCCAGATCGGGCAGGAGGTCGCGCTCCTTCGCCCAGAGCGTCATCCCCAGCACGTCGCGATGGTGGTGGCCGTAGCCGCCGGAGAAGTGCAGTTGCGCCTGCATCTGGTCAGGGCCTTCGCCCCGCCCGAGCGAGGCCTGCCCGAAGCCGGGCAGGATCGTCGAGATGGTGGCCTCGCGCGGATCGCCACGCTTCTCATGGGCCCAGGTGTCGTGCACCGCGGCGGAGGTTCCGTCCGGGTAGTCCACGAGGCGGTACGAGTCCTGCACCTTGGCCCAGAACGGTGCCGCCGAGAGCGGCTCGAGGTTGTCGAAGCGTCGCCCGGTCTCCTCGTTGACGTAACCTCCCGGGTCGGAGTAGGCCTCAATCACGCGGAAAGCGCTCCGCAATCCGCTGAGCGTCATGTAGTGGTAGCTCGCGGACTCGTGCCACGCGCCGTCGCGGAAGAAGCCCTCCTCGAGGTTCTGCAGCATCCAGCCGAAGGCGCTGTGGACCATCGCCGGATCGCCGAGCACCCGACCCATCATCGCGGCACTGGTGATGTCGTAGCCGACTACGTTACTTACGTGGTAGGGGCTGACCTCGATCGCATGGTAGGTCGGGCGGAAGAGATCAGCCTCGATGCGCTCGCGCACGTCATAGCCGCGCTCCTGCGAGAGCGCGTCGAACTGGTCGCTGTCGTAGACGAGGTCATAGGCGGTCAGCAGATCGCGCGGGATCTCGTTGTGGAAGTTGCCCCAGCGCCCGGCATCCCACGGGTATGGCGGCACCTGCGAGTCGCAGAAGCGCACGTTGCGGGGGTGACGGTTGTGGATGGCGGGCCAGTGCGGGTAGAGCGTGGCCGCCTTGTCGAGCACGAGCACCACGCGCCGGGCATACTCCGGGTTGCCGGTGGCGCGCCAGGCCCGACCGAGTGCGTTGCACTGCCCCGTGAGCCAGCCGCGGTGGTGGCGCCAGAGCTGGCCGGAGAGGTAGTGCCGCGCGCCATTCTCGGGGTTCACGTAATAGGGGAATGCGACCTCCTCGCCGAGCTCGTTCTGGCCTACCAGCCGCTCAGTCTCAGGATAGCGGTCATCGGGGAGGCTGATGACGTTCTCGCAGTAGCGGCAGCGAAGCTCGTTCGGGCGGTCGATGCTCCAGGTGAGGACACCGTTCCCGTTGGAGCCGCCGTAGCAGTTCGGGCACTCGGTGTAGATGATGAAGGGAAGCTCGGGGTAGTAGGAGAGCATCTCCTCATCGGACATGGCCATCACGCGCTCGACGGCGCTCTCGTACTCAGCGGTCTTCGCGGGGTCGATAGCGGTGTACACGGGATGCTCCTCGGCGGCTGCGTAGGATGCGAGGATCGCGAGCAGCGCGGCTGCACAGACGATTCGGCACGGCCAGCAGGTGGTCATGTGACATCTCCTCCCCTTCGGTCGTCGCATGGCGCCATTCACGACTCAGCTCTCGGCCAGCAACCACGCCTCATTGAAGCGCGCGAACAGCAGGTGCTCCAGGCCCGGCGTCCCTGCATCGGGGCTCTTGTGCTCGTACAGCAGACCGGCCGTCCCATCCGGCAGTGCGGTCATGCACGAGTACGCGCAGAACTCGTCATTCACCAGCCGCGCGACCGGCCACGTCTCGCCCTCATCGTAGCTCATGCGCACGGTCATCTTCGTCCGCTGCGTTGTGCTCGCCGGGTTCGAGAACAGCAGCCGGTTGCGGTCATCGCCCGCCGCCTTGCTGGTCCAGCGGATGAGGCTGGCCTGGCAGCCGGGTTCGATCAGCGCACGGTCATCGCGCGCCTCCGACCACGTCGCGCCGCTATCGGAGGAGGTGGCGACCATGCGGCAGCCGTGCCCGCCGGGCGTGCGCATGTTGAGCATCAGGCGGCCGTCGGCAAGCTCGACCGCCTGCGCCTCGTTCGTGGGCATGGCCGCTGCGGCACCGGCCCGCCACGTCTCGCCGCGATCGTCGCTGAAGTAGACATGCGCGCTGTCCTGCGCGAAATCGGCGCTGTGGCGGCGGTACCCGGGGCAGATGAGGCGGCCGCTACTCGTGGTGATGCCCATCCCCGGCCCGGCCATGGCCGCGAGCCACTCGGGGTCCTTGAGCTGCGGCGTGAGGTCGATCGGCGCCGACCAGGTGCGGCCATCATCATCGGAGCGGATGGCGTGGAGGAAGATCACGCGGCCGTGCCACTCCTCGCGCGCCCCCTCTGCGCGTTGCGGATCGCGGCGGAGCAGCTCGTCCATCGTCGGGTAGATGTGGTCGTAGATGATCCAGACGGCGCCGGCGACGCGGTCCACGAGCATGCACGGATCGCCCGCGGCCATCTCGCCGCCATCGTCAATGAGGATCTGGACCTCGCTCCATGTCTCGCCGAGGTCCTCAGAGCGCTTGAGCGCGAGGTCGATGTTGTTCGGCGCATCGCCGGGCCGATCAGCGCGCGCATCGCAGGCGGCGAGCAGCGTGCCCGCATTGGTGCAGACGAGCGCCGGGATGCGGTACTCGCACACCCCGGCCTCCCCGGCGGTGAACACGGGTGTCTCGACGAAGAGCGGTGAGGCAGTCATGGTGAGTGGCCTCCCGGGCAGGGCGGCATCGCCGACCTCGTAGCCGGCGATGCCTGACTTGACGTCAACTCGTCCGCCTACTCCCCCAGATACTCCAGCAGCAGCCGCGCGACCAGCAGGTTCCCCTTGTGCGTCATGTGCACGCCGTCCGCGGTGAAGAGCGACGGCTTGTCCGGATATGTGCGGGTCGGCTCGTAAACATCCACGTAGTCCGCATCAGTGGCTGCGGCCACCGACTGCATGCGCTCGTTGAACTGCTCCAGCGCGTCCGGCTTGCCGAAGTACGAGCCGCCATTGCCGGCGCTCGCGATGCGCTTCACGACCGTCTCGCGCGTGATCTCGTGCACGGAGGAGCTCGCCGAGATCACCGTGAACTCCGCCTCCGGCGCCTGCTGGCGCATATACTCGATGAAGTTCACGTATGTCTCCTCGAACTCGTCCAGCGGCACCACCGGGTCGAAGGGGTAGTCATCCGGCGTCTGATACTCCGGCTTCGGCTTGAGCTTGCTGTCGTTGTGGCCGGTCCAGATGAAGACGCGCGTCGGCGTGGGCTCAAAGAGCCCCTCATACATCTCCTGCCGATTTGCCCCCTCGCCCTGCAATCGCTGCCACATCCGCGTGATGTAGTCGCCGCCCACGCCCGCGTTGCGGTAGGTCACGTCGCCGTGCGTGCGGTTCAGCCAGAAGCTCACCATGTCGGTGTAGTTGTGGTCGCGCTGCTGATCGGTGAGCGAGTCGCCGAGGAAGAGCAGGTGCGCGGGCGTCTCGAGGTTGGCTGCCTCAGCGAGCGCCTCGAACTGCGCGTAGGTCTCGGCATCCACGATGTCGAGCCACGCGCTCGCGCCACCGCCCACCTGTGCGTTCACGATGCTGACGGTGGCCTCGACCGGCTCGATGTCCTCTGGGGCGGTGAAGGTCCACGTGGTGGTCTCGCCTGCGATGGTCAGTTCCTCGCGGGAGACAACGTCACCCATATTGACCGAGACGACCAGTGTTCCCTCGGTGACGGGCCCCGCCTCGCTGCTCGCGCAGACCCGCAACTCGGTCGTCTCACCCGGGGCGAGCATCACGTAGGACGGCTCGATGGTCAGCATGCCACCGGGCAGGCCGTTCGGCGTGAGGAGCGCGTCGTCGAGGATCGCCTCCGCGCCCTCGCCCTCAAGCTGCACCATGATCCCCAGGCGCGTGACGAGCGGATCGCGCGGCGAGACCTCGATCGAGGCCTCCTGCCACTCGTCCGTGAGCTGCCACCGGGCCTCGGGCCGCTCGATCAGATACGGGTCGTCCGGCACGCTGCGGACCTGCGTGGAGCGCAGCGAGAGTGTCCCGGAGCCGCGCGCCATGATCGTGAAGCGATAGTCGAGGCCGACCGCGACAGGGACGTAGCCTGTGTAGATCATCGCGTCGCCCTCGGGGCCGGCGACCAGCTTCCCGGCCTTGGTCCCCTCAAGGACGGGCTCATCGACCACGGAGATTTCCCCGTGCCACGCCTCCGACTGCGCCCACGGGCCCTTCTCGAAGCCGCCATTATCAAGCATGTTATCCCCAGGCGCGGCCGATACGACCGCCTGGGCTGCACAGCAAGCGATAATCAGAGCAACGGCAGGGATACGCATGCAGATGGACCTCCGTGACGGTAGAATATCTCAACATTGAGGTGCCTCGACTGCCGAGTGGCGCTACTCGTACATTGGCGGCTGCCAGTAGTCCTCGTTCAGCACGCGCTTGAGGCGCGCGCCATCAACCTCGCGCGGCTGGACACCCTCCTGGATCGCCCACGCGGCAGCGGTGCCGGCGGCCTCGCCGAGGTACATCGCGGTCGGGACGACGCGTAGCGAGCCCTGTGTCAGGCGATCGCAGGATACGCAGCGTCCGGCCACCAGCAGGCCCTCGGGTCGGTCAGGCAGCAGGCAGCGGTAGGGGATCTCATACCAGTCGCCCGGCTTCGGGCGGTTCGCCACGACGTACTCCCGCGGGTAGGGCGTGGAGTGCCCCGGCGCGGGATCGTGAAGGTCAGTCCAGAACCACGCGGGGACCGCGCCGTCCTCGAACTTCGCACCGGAGAGCACATCCTCAGCGGTCACCGTATAGTCGCCGACGATCCGGCGCGACTCGCGGGTGGTGAAGATGCCGCCGGAGCGCATCCGGCAGTCCTCGCAGCCAGAAACGCGCTCGCGGAGGAAGCGCACGACCTGTAGCGCCGCAAGCTGGCACTGGGCCGTCGCCTCGGTGGTCTCATGAGGGTCCGTTGGATCCACGCGCTGCAGCTCCCAACCTCCGAGCACCATGGAGCCCGCCTCACGCGAGAACGGGAAGCAGTCGCGGTCCACGCCGAAGATGGCATCGGGCGGCTGGATCGCGCCGCTGGCCACGGCCTCCGCGCAGAGCGCCTCCAGCTCCTCCGGTGGGGGCAGCGTCTCACTCTGGACGCCCTCGACGCCCCAGCGGAAGTTGCAGTGCTGGACGCGGCCGTCCTCCGGATCGCCCTGCACGAACGATGCCCCGGCTCGCGCCGCGATATCGGCGTCGGCAGTGCAGTCCACCACCACCCGCGCCCGCACGAGCGATCGCCCGGCTTTGTTCACGATGATGACGCCATCGACCGCGCCGTCGGCCACCAGCGCGCGCTCGGCCATGGTCGTCAACAGGAGATCAACGCCCGCCTCGCGCGCCATCTCCATGAGGATCGTGGCGGTCGTGCCGGGATGGCAGCGCCAGCGGCCCGGGGGGTAGTAGCGGTCGCGGTTGACCAGCACGCTCGCGGCGCCAAGCTCCTCGAGGCGCGCCAGCATCTCGTCAAAGATCGGCCCGCCGGGAGTGTCGCAGAAGGTGCCGATGTTTGCGTTGGAGATCAGCCCGCCGAGTCGCTGCTCCATCTCCACGAGCAGTACACTCCGGCCCAGCCTGCCTGCCGCGATGGCCGCGCCGACACCCGCCGGCCCCGCTCCGCACACCACGACATCCCACTCGCCCGCGACCGGCACCCGCTCGCTCACTGAGACTATGGTCGCATCGCTCACCGGCCGTCACTCCATGACGCTACCTCAGATCGATACGTTCTTCGCGCGCTTCCAGGTCATCTGCCTTACCGTAGCGCTTCACTGCAAAGAACTCGCCCGGGGGAGGCTGCAGCGCGCGCAGCACGGGCTCAGCCGCCGAGAACAGCGCGTCGGCGTCGGGTCCGTAGATGTACATCACGAACTCCCCGCCGCCGACCTCGTTGCCATCGTACTCGCCGACGCCGGCGCCCTCGATGGCCTCCACCAGTTGGTCCTCGACCTCGAAGAGCGCCTCACGCTCCTCCTCCGAACCGAACTCATCGTTCGACAGGGGGATGTGCACGAGCAACGCGTGCTCCGGACCGCCGCTCCCTTCGTCCGTGTCTGGTTCCCGGGATGGGGTGCTGCCTCCGCCAAGCAGTCTGTTCAGCCAGTCGGCCATTCGACACACCTCGCTTAACGGCAGCTAACGACGGCGAACGGCGGCTAACGGCTGCGAACGGCTGCGAACGGCTGCGGACGGCTGCGGACGGCTTACGGCATCAGTTCGATCTGCACCGGCTCCGCGACGAGCACGTCCGCGTTCACGAAGACCTGGCCGCCCTCGCGGATGAAGTCCTCATCCTCGATGAGCGGCTCGATGTCCAGCGCGACCACGCCGCCCCGGCATGCGATCTTTGCGCGCACGGAGTCGCGATCAGGCTCAAAGCGAACCTTCGGGATGTCCACCGCAAGCAGCCCGTCACTCTCCCGCTCCTCAGGCTCGAAATCGCCCTGGAAGCTCGCCCAGTTGCCCGCGATCAGGTTCATCAGCGTCCGCGCATCCATGAAACGGTAGACGATCTCCGCCACGCTGCAACACCCCTATTCGGAGCTTTCGTGTGCGCAGCAGGCCTTCGCCGTCGGCCGGCTGTCATCCTCCCACGTTCATCCCCACAGCTTGCGGTCGAAGGACCGGTACTGCACCGCCTCGGCGGCGTGCGCCACGCCGATCTGCTCCGCACCCTCGAGGTCCGCGATCGTCCGCGCGAGCTTGATGATCCGGTCGTGCGCCCGTGCGCTCAGCGCGAACTGCTCGATCGCCGTCTTCAGCAGCGACTCGACCTCCGGCGAGAGCGGGCAGAAGTCCCTCAGCGCCCGCGAGTTCATCTCCGAGTTGCTGAAGAACGGCGCCTCGGCGAACCGCTCCTGCTGGCGGACCCGGGCCGCAACGACCCGCTCGCGGATCGAGGCCGAGGATTCGCCCGGCTCCCGCTGCATGACCTCCTCCGGCATCAGCCGCGGCACCTCGCAGTGCATGTCGATGCGATCGAGCAGCGGGCCGGAGATCTGCTTGAGGTAGCGCTGGATCTGCGCCTGGCCGCAGGTGCACTCGCGCTGCGGATCGGTGGCGAAGCCGCACGGGCAGGGGTTCATCGCCGCGATGAGCTGGAAGCGCGCAGGGAAGGTCATCGTGCTCTGCGCGCGCGCGATCGTCACGTCACCGTCCTCCAGCGGCTGGCGCATGACCTCAAGGGCATTGCGCGGGAACTCCGGCAGCTCATCGAGGAAGAGCACCCCGTGGTGGGCCAGCGAGACCTCGCCGGGCGAGGGGAAGGTTCCGCCGCCGATCAGGCCGGCACTGGAGACGGTGTGGTGCGGGTGCCGGAAGGGCCGCGTCTGGATGAGCGCATCGCCCGGCCGCATGAGGCCCTTCACGGAGTAGAGCTTCGTGACTTCGAGCGCCTCCTCGAGGGTCATGGGCGGGAGGATCGAGGGCATGCGGCGCGCGAGCATCGTCTTCCCGGAGCCTGGCGGCCCGACCATCAGGCAGTTGTGCCCGCCGGCCGCCGCGATCTCCAGCGCGCGCTTCACGTGGTCCTGCCCCTTCACATCGGCCATGTCCGCCTCGTACGGCGGCGTCTCGAGGCTGATGTCATCCTCCGCGACCTGCAGCGGCTCGTCCGCGAGGTTGCTCTCAAGCAGCTTCACACAGTCGTAGAGCGTCTGAGCGGCGAAGACCTCGAAGTCCGTCACCACCGCGGCCTCGTTCCCGTTGGCGGGGGGGACGATCAGCGCCCGGCGGCCGGCCTTGCGGCAGCCGAGCGCAATCGGCAGCGCCCCGGCGATCGGCCGCAGGCGGCCGTCGAGTGATAGCTCACCGGTCAGCGCGACCTCGTCGAGGATGCCGTCCGCGGCGACCTGCCCGCTCGCGACCAGCAGCCCGAGGGCGATCGGCAGATCGAACGCGGGGCCCTCCTTGCGGATGTCGGCAGGGGCGAGGTTGATCGTGATGCGCATCTTCGGGTACTCGAAGCCGGAGTTGCGGATGGCTGCCTCAACACGGTTGGCGCTCTCGCGAACAGCCGCGTCCGGCAGGCCTACGATGGTGATGCTGGCATCGTTGTAGGAGACATCTACCTCAACCTGAACGGGGTACGCGTCAACGCCGAGAATGGCAGATGAGTGGACTCGGGCGAGCATGAGGGCCCCCCAGCGCGTCAGGATGCAGATGCGGAGGTCGCGGTTTCGCCGGGCGTCGCGCCATCTCCTCCATCGGGGGGAATCGCTGCGGCGCCCCGAGAGGTTTGGGGCGCCGCGTGATGCATGCGCTCAGAAGCCAGCGGCTCAGTCCCGCTCAAGCATCGCCAGCACGTTGGCGAGGCACCTCTCGACGGCCTCCATGGGCGGGACCGGGTAGTGCTCCTGCTCGATGATGTACCACTCCGTGCCGCCGACCTCCTCGCAGAGGTTGAAGATCGTGCTCCAGTCGGCGATGCCCTCGCCGACCAGGACGTCCTCGTTGTCGGGGTCGAAGTCCTTCACGTGCACGGTGACCGAGCGGCCCGGGTAGCGCTGGATGTACTCCGCCGGATCCTGCCCGCCGCGCAGGCAGTGCCCGATGTCGAGCTGGCCGAACACGTCCTCGTGCGCGCGCTGCATGAAGACATCCCAGGGGATCTCGCCCTCAAGTGCCTGGAACTCATGCGCGTGGTTGTGATAGCCAAGCTCGAGCCCCTGCTGATTCACCTTCTCGGCCGCCACGCTGAAGACATCGGCGGTGCGCTTCCACGCCTCAACGGAGTCTCGGTACTCCGCGGGCAGCCCCGGCACGACGATGTAGTCGTTGCCCAGGTCGATCATGCTCTCGATGGTCGCGTTGAGTGTCATCTCCTCGATGGCGGTCACCTGAACATGCGCGCCCGCGATCCCGAGGCCGATCTCATCGCAGATATCGCCGATCTCTTCGGCGGTGTGCTCGAAGAAGCCGGCGAACTCCACGCCTTCATAGCCCATATCGGCGACACGTTCGAGCGTTCCGCGCACGTCTCTCGCCATCTCTTCGCGGATCGAGTAGAGCTGAAGGGCGACCGGAATACTTGACATGAGGCTCATCCTCCCTGCTATGCCCCGCCGCAGGACCTTGGGGCTCATGCGCAAAGCGACGGTTCCTGGTTCGCCCCAGCCCGGCGAATGACCTCCGGAGAGATCCTGCCTGTGGCAAGGTCTCCTGCCGCAAGGAGCGAACTGTCCCGTAGGTATACAGAATGCGTGCAAGACAGGAGCGTGTGGTGCAATGCGGCAGATGACCCTGGCGATCATCCTGACGGCAGCACTCGTCCTGCCCATCACTCTCTGCTCAGCGCAGGAGGCTCCCATGAGTGAGCAGATCGTCTACGCCCCGGACATCGTCGGGGTCGAGCGGCTCTTCCTGATCGTTCTCGCTGTCCCACCCGATGCACCCGAGATCGCCGTCACCGTGCCCCCGCAGGCGCAGATGCTCGACCGCACCCCGCTCCCGACGCAGGCCGAGCAGCGTCGCTACTACTTCCGCTCAGTGGCGCCGGCGGAGCGCGTTGAGATACTCTTCGCGCACCCGGCGGGGCAGATCGCGGTGCCGCTCACGATCTGGAGCCGCGAGGACCTGCGCGAGTTCCGCGAGCTCAAGGGTGTCCAGCTTCCGCGCCGCTGGCCGCTTGGCGAGACGCTTCCCGAGCTGAAGCAGGGCCGCACGATCTACACCGACGAGCAGATAGAGGAGATGCGCGGCGGATCTGCGGGGGATCGCGCCGAACGCTACGCCGCACACACCGACGATGAGATCTGGGCGATGCAGACCGACTCCACGATCCCGCGCTGGCACTGGGTGAACGTGACCTACGGCTGTCCGGTGCACGGAACGGAGATCTACGAGTCGCGCGCCTACTACCCATGGATCAAGGACGCCACCTTCCCGTACAACTGGAAGATCGAGTGCCCGGTGGGGCATGAGCTGTATCCGTCGAATGACTTCGGAGCCGATGACTTCACCTCCGGAGAGTTCCCCGACGACGGCATCGGCGGCGGCTACATCGCTCCCGACGGCAAACACTATGGCTTCATCGCCGAGACCAACCAGGAGTACTGCCGGGAGATGATGCAGGTCGCGCCCACCTGCTCGCGAGCGTATATCGCCACCGGCGACGTGAAGTACCTCCACGCGGCGCTCGTGGCGTTCTGCCGGCTGGCCGATGAGTACGCCTACCTCGCGACGATGACGCAGCACCGCCATCGCAACAGCGCCTCGCAGGTGGAGCGCCTCGGCCAGGGACGCTTCGATGAGGGCCCGTTCCTCAACGTCTCGGGCTTCACCGTCTATCCGATCGAGCTTCCCGGCCATCAGTGGACGCATGCTGAGGCCTATGACATGATCTGGCCGGACATCGAGCGCGATGAGCAGATCATCCCGTTCCTGCAGGGCAAGGGGATTCCGGTTGAGAGCCACGAGGACGTGCGGCGGTTCATCGAGGAGAACCTGATGGCCGTCTGGATGCAGGGCTCGATGGATGGCGCCACGCGCTCCAATGAGCCCTACCAGCAGCGTGGCCTCGTGCGCATGGCCGAGATGCTCAACTACGAGCGCGGCGACGAGTTCATGGACTGGCTCTATGATGGCGACGGGAAGATGCGCATCTTCGTCCCGAACACCTTCTTCCGCGATGGCGCGCCCTATGAATCCACCGGCGGCTACAACTCGATGCATGTGACCGCGCTTGGGCCGATCGTCGAGTCGATCGAGCACCTGCGCGATATGCGGCCGGAGGTCTACCCGCGTGCGAAGTACCCGGACATCACGCAGAGCCGGCGCTACCAGAACGTCTTCGACTTCTGTATGGACACGGTAACCATCGGGCGGTTCTTCCCGAAGGTGGGCGACGGCGGCAGCCACCCAAGCTACAGCGTCCTGCCGCCCATCACCTGGCACGATGCGAGCACTGACTCATTCGAGCACGCCTACCGCGTCTTCCGCGAGCCGAAGCTCGCCTGGGCGCTGGCGAACGCCCCAGGGTGGCAGCCCTCGGCTGAGTTCGGCTTCACGCGCGAGGAGATCGAGGCCGAGGCGGCCCTGGTGCCGGACGACTGGAATGACGCGAGTTCGCTGCATGACGGCTACGGGCTGGCGATCGTCCGCGGAGGCACAGGCGATGCGCGTCGGGCTGCCTGGGCGCACTATGACCACGCGCGCGGCCACAAGCAGGACGACCTGCTGGACCTCGGCATGGACGCCTTCCGCGGAAACATCCTCTCGCACATGGGCTACCCGCGCAACTGGGGGCAGTGGGAGAGCCTGTGGTCGAGCCACAACGTCGCGCGGCAGTTCGAGCCCTTCCTGAACCAGGTCGGGGAGCCGCAGTACATGGCCGATGCGGGCATCGCGCACGTGACCGAACTGCGCACCGAGCCGATCCCGGCGTATGACGACTCGACCGGCGAGCTGGCCGGGGAGCCGCAGCCCGACTACTGGCAGCGGCGGATGCTCGCGCTGATCGACGTATCCCCCGAAGAGTTCTACGCGCTCGACTTCTACCGCATCTCCGGCGGCGAGCAGCACTGGTGGTCCTTCCATGCGCAGGAGGGCGAGTACGCGACTGAGGGCATTGACCTCGTGGCGCAGGAGGGCGGGACGCTCGCGGGGCCGGATGTGCCCTACGGAGACATCCCGTGGATACAGGCGCATGGCGGGACACAGCATCCGACCTACGGCTGGCGCGGAAACTACTTCACCTTCCCGTTCCTCTACAACGTGCAGCATGGCAGCGCCGAGCAGCCCTGGTGGGGGGACTGGGCGTTCTCCTCGTCAGATGCGCAGAGCGCCGGGCTGCACCTGCGGCAGCATGTCCTGCAGGCGCGGGATGGCGCGGGGCAACCGATTGAGGTCGCCATCACCGATGGCAAGGCCGCATCGGGCGGATCGCCCTACGAGATGAAGTGGATCATGATGCACAATCCGGGCGAGGAAGCGGACGGGGCCGTGCGCACGCAGGTGCTCGCGGTGCTCGAGCCCTACCTCAACAACCCGATCATCCGCAGCGCCGCTCCGATCGCCCTCTCCGGCGCGGACGAGGCGGGCTTCGAGGCAGGCGCGGCGCGGATTGAGCTGGTCAGCGGGCGCGTGGACACGGTCTTCTGGTCAGCCGATCCCAGCATCGAGCGCACCGCCGAGGGCGGCTTCCGCTTCGCCGGACGCTTCGGGATCTGGGCCGAGCGCGACGGCGAGCCGGTCGCGGTGTCGCTGGTCGGTGGCACGGTGCTGACGAAGAACGGGCAGGGGCTGCTGCTCGATGAGCCGGAGTTCCGCGCGGAGATCACGGCGGTGGATCACGCCGCGCGCACGATCACGATCTCTCCCGCACCTGAGGCGCCGGGCGCGCTGGTGGGGCAGAACCTGTTCATCGGCAACGAGAAGCGCTCGCTTGCCTACGAGGTGCTGAGCGTTGAGGAGGCCGCCGACAGTGTCACGCTGGAACTCTCGATGGACCCGCGCATCGGCACCGGAGAGGTCACGAGCACCGAGGACTTCCGGGTGCGCACGAGCACACCATTCCCGCTGCAGGGCTACAGCTACTACGAGGGCGCGCGTATCCGCAACGCCGATGGCTCGGCGGAGTATCGCATCAACGAGGTGCGCAACGCGGCCTTCGCAATGATAGACCGCGCGCTGCACCCGGAGGCCACCGCCGACGCGCTCGCGGCG
This sequence comes from Armatimonadetes bacterium UBA5352, assembly GCA_002411015.1. Classification (GTDB taxonomy): domain Bacteria; phylum Armatimonadota; class Zipacnadia; order Zipacnadales; family UBA5352; genus UBA5352. Next base: position 109,584 of record DHPY01000006.1, read on the forward strand.
GATTTCCCACCGGGCACGTGGTTCGAGGTCTACGACTACGGTGTCGGCGATCAGGTCTGGTGGCCGATGAGCGCGAGCCTCACTCAGCGCGCGCCGCACACCTGGGAGATGAACGCGGGCGCACAGGCGCAGGTGAACCTCCCGCGGGAGTAGCATCGCGTCACCGGGGATGGCAGGCCTGAGCGTCGGAGGACGCTCAGGCCTGATGACGAATAGACGGGCTCAGTTCGCAGACAGGATGGAGGCCCAAACGGATGCCGACCGCAAGCCACAACGCTCGCCCCAACATCGTCCAGATCATCTGCCACGACCTCGGCCGTTACGTAGGCTGCCTTGGCGCGCCGATCGACACACCGAACATCGACGCGCTGGCGGAGGAGGGCGCGCTCTTTGCCAACTACCACTGCACCGCCGCCCAGTGCTCCCCCTCGCGCGGCTCGATCATGACCGGCCGCTACCCGCACAACAACGGCCTCGTCGGCCTCGCGCACCTTGGCTGGCAGATCGGCGCGAACGAGGTTACGCTGCCGATGTACCTTAACCGCGCGGGCTACCACACCCGCCTGATCGGCCACCAGCACGAGGACTCCGAGCCCGCGATGCTCGGCTACCAGACGATCGGGTCTCCGAAGAACGACGCCCGCACGGTGGCCACCGCACTGCACGAGTTCCTGCATGGTGAGGCGCGCGGCGGGCAGCCGTTCTACGTGAACTGCGGGATCGGCGAGCCGCATCGCCCGTACGAGCGCGAGGGCTACGACCGGGATGATCCGGATACGCTCGAGGTCCTGCCATACCTGCCGGATCGGCCGGGCATTCGCGAGGACCTCGCGGGCCTGCACGGGCTGATCTGGCGCCTCGATGAGGCCGTGGGCACGATGCGAGAGTCGCTTGAGGCAAGCGGCCTCGCCGACAACACGCTCTTCATCTTCACCACCGACCACGGGATCGCCATGCCGCGCGCCAAGGGCACCTGCTACGACCCCGGCACCGGCACCGTGCTCATCCTCCGCTGGCCAGAGCAGTTCGCGGGAGGCCGCGTGCGCAGCGAGCTGCTCACGAACTGCGACTTCCTCCCGACGCTCCTCGACCTCGCCGGCGTGGAGGCGCCGCCGCAGGTGGATGGCCGGAGCTTCCTCGCGCTGGCCGATGGCGACGAGTGCTACGAGCCGCGCGAAGAGATCTTCTGCGAGATGAACTGGCACGACCAGTACAACCCGATGCGCGCGGTACGCACGAACCGCTACAAGTACATCCGCAGCTTCGGGCGCAGGCCGCTGGTCTACATGCCCGCCGACATCTACGTCGCCCCCGCGGGCGAGGCGATGAAGGAGGACTTCTACTGCGCGGTTCGGCCAACCGAGGAGCTCTATGACCTCGACAGCGATCCGCTGGAGATGAACAACCTCATCGCCGATCCGGCACACGACGACGCCGCATGGACGCTGCGCACGCGTGTGCAGAACTGGATGGTCGAGACGAACGATCCGCTGCTCTATGGCGACTACGCACCTGCCCGCGAGCAGCGCGAACGCAACGAGAGCAAGCCGATGGACAACGGGATTCCGCACTGCTGAGGAGAGACGACGATGCATCTGTGCCTTGGAATGCGCCTTAGGGGCGAACCTGCACTGTTCGATCCGGAGGACCTGGCTTTCGCCGCGCAGTTCGGCGTGCCTGGCGTGAAGATCTGCGGAAGCGACCTGATCAGCCGCGAGACGGGGAACGTGCTGCACGCGGAGGACCTCGAGCGGATCATCCGCCAGCTTGAGGAGTTCGGCATCGCGCTCTCGGTGGTGCTGCTGCCGCAGGGGCGCGACACCCAGTACTGGAACGCGCGCCTCGGCAGGCCCGAGCGCGAGCAGGAGGCGCTCGACGTCTGCGAGACCCTGCGCGTCATCGGCGAGTTCGGTGTGCCGGTGGTGGAGTGGACCTGGAGCGTGCCCGACGTCTTCGGCAGCACCCGCGGCACCGGCCGCGGAGGCGCAGGCGTCCGTCGCTTCGACTACGAGGCCGTGCGGGAGATCCCTCCGGTCGAGCCCTGCGAGGCGATGGACGCCGACACCATGTGGGAGCGCATGCTCTGGTTCCTTCGTGCGATCATCCCCGCGGCGGAGCAGGCCGATCTGCGGCTGGCGCTGCACCCACACGACCCGCCATGCCCGTGGCTGCGCGGCGAGGCCCGCATCATCGGCAGCATTGAAGGCCTGCAGCGCCTCTTCGAGGAGGTGCCCTCGCCGGCGAACGGCCTGAACTTCTGCCAGGGCACCATCGCCGAGATGGGCGTTGACGTCATCGAGGCGATCCGGCTGTTTGGGGCCCAGGACCGCATCAACCACGTGCATTTCCGTGATGTCAAGGGTGCGGTGCCCTTCTTCGACGAATCCTTCATTGACGATGGCGACACCGACATGCACGCGGCGATGCGCGCCTACAGCGAAGTCGGCTATCGCTATGCGATGATGCCCGACCACACACCGGCGGTCGCGGGCGATACGCCCTACGGCCACCGCGGCCGCGCCTATGCACTTGGCTACATGCGAGCACTGATGGAGTGCTACGGGCCATAGGGCCTGAGTTTGGGGGCATGGGGGAACGGCACTCGCCACGTAGAGGAGGGGCCGCACGAGCGTCATGCGCGAAGCGTGTGACGCGAGGTCGGCCCGTTCGGAGGTCTGAACAGACACACGGGGCAGGAGGAGACGCGGGATGATTCTGAAGAAGATCAAGTCAGAGGGGCTGTCGCACCTGTCGTACTTCCTCGGCAGCGGGAGCGCGGCTGCCGTCATTGACCCGCGCCGCGACGTCCAGGTCTACCTCGACCTCGCGGCTGAGCAGGGCATGGCGATCAGGCACATCTTCGAGACGCACCGCAATGAGGACTACATCATTGGCTCGAAGGAACTCGTCGCGCTGACCGGTGCCGAGGTCCATCACCACGAGCACACCGACTGGGGCTACGGGAGCAGCGTCGCCGAAGGTGACAGCTTCGAGATCGGGCAGCTTCGGCTCGACATCCTGCACACCCCCGGACACACCTTCGACAGCATCTCCATCGCCGTCTACGACACAGAGTTCAGCAAGGACACCTGCGTCGCAGTCTTCACCGGCGACGCGCTCTTCATCGGCGATGTGGGCCGCACCGACTTCTTCCCGGATCGCAAGGAGGAGGTCGCGGGGCTGCTCTATGACTCGATCTTCGGCAGGCTCCTGCCGCTCGGCGACCGGACGATCCTCTACCCGGCGCACGGCGCAGGCTCGGCCTGCGGCGAATCGATGGCGCAGCGCGAGTTCTCCACACTCGGCTATGAGCGCCTGTACAACCCCGTGCTCCAGAAGACCGATCGCGACGAGTTCGTGCAGTACAAGGCGAACGAGTTCCATCACACGCCGATGTACTTCGAGCGCATGCACACGAAGAACCAGGCAGGCCCCGACTTGCTGCGCGACGCCATCGGCGATATCCCGCGGCCGATGACCGCGATGGAAGTGGACGCGTTCCGGCAGGAGGGCGGGCTGGTGCTGGATGTGCGCGGCGCGGAGGCGTTTGGTGGCGCGCATATCCCCGGCAGCCTCAACATCGCCCTGCCGATGCTCGCAACCTACATCGGCTACCAGGTGGACTACGAGACGCCGCTGGTGCTCGTGACCTGCAACCCGGCGCAGTTCAGGGAAGCGTGGACGGAGCTTCAGCGTATCGACTATGTGAAGGTAGAGGGCTGGCTCGAGGGCGGGATGGAGGAGTGGGCGATCAACGCCCTCCCGTACGACAGCATCCCGCAGGTTCACGCCGGTGAGATCAACCGCCGCTATGACGAGGGCGAGGAGTTCCTGGTGCTCGACGTGCGGAAGAAGAACGAGCTGAAGAAGGGAAAGCTGCAGGGCGCGCAGCACATCTTCGTCGGAGAGCTTCAGGACCACCTCGACGAGGTGGGCGATGCGCGGCCGATCGTCACCTTCTGCGGTACCGGCTACCGCGCGTCGAATGCCGCATCCATCCTGAAGCGCAATGGCTTCACACAGGTCGAGAACTTCCTCGGCTCGATGAAGGCCTGCAAGAAGACGGAGTGCCCGATTGAGGAGTAGGTGGCTCACGAGGAGGAGATGGGGATGAGGGCGCATCTGTTGGGGGCGCTGGTAGTCGTAACAGCTCTGGGAGTGGCGTTGCTCGCGGGTTGTCCGCGGCCACCGGAGGGTGAGCAAGTCCTCGGCCGGCCATCTGAGCTGATGAATGAGGTGCCGGAGAACGCGGCTGCGGAGAAGGAGTTGACCGGCGTGGAGGGCACTCGGCCATGGACACTCACCTCCCCCGCGTTTGAGTCCGGCGATACGATCCCGGCGAAGTACACTGAAGATGGCGAGGACGTCTCTCCGCCACTGACCTTCGCTGATCTTCCGCCCGACACGGCCGAGCTCGCGCTGATCTGCCACGATCCGGATGCACCGCGCGAGGGTGGCTGGACCCACTGGGTCGTCTACGGCATGGACCCCAGCCTGCAGGGGCTCCCGGAGGCGATTCCGTCTGATGAGCGGGTGGAGGAGCCGGCGCTGATCCAGGGCGAGAATTCGTGGGGGGAGACCGGCTACGGCGGGCCCGCGCCGCCGCCTGGCAAGCCGCACCGCTATCAGTTTACGCTCTACGCGCTCTCCGAGCGGCTGAACCTTGATCCCGGCGTAACCAAGGACGAGCTTGAGGCAGCGGTGGAGGGCAGGATCATCGGTCAGGCGATGCTTGAGGGGCTCTACGGCCGGTAGCGCCGCGCGCTGTCATCACGTCCGCACATTCGCCATGAGAGGTGCCACCACATGCTCACCAGGTGCTGGCAGGTCCCGCTGCTGATCGTCCTTTCCTCCTGCGCATGTCACGCGCAGGAGCGGCTCGTGTTCGAGGAGTTCGAGTCGGTGGATGCATGGCCCGGTTTCGAGCTGAGCCAAGATGTCGCCCACTCCGGCAAGACCTCCGCGCTCTGGCGCGATCATGTCGGCACTCCGAGCGTCATCAGCGAGCAGATTCCACACGACTGGTCGGAGTGGAGTGCATTCACCTTCTGGGTGCACAACGAACGGGTGCTGCCGACTGCGTTCACGTGCATCATCACCTCGGAGAACCCGGCGACCGATGGCGGCGACTACTGGTCGGTGCGGGTGCCGCTGGACTTCATCGGCTGGAAGATGTTCGGCACGCTCATCCGTGGCAATGCCGGCACCCGCAGCCCCCGCGGCTGGGATCAGGTGGACTCGATCCGCTTCACCGCGAGCGGCTGGGATAACGAGCCTCACCCCGAGGCGGTGGTCCACATAGACCAGCTTGAGCTGCGTGATGACATCGGTGGCGAGGGGCCTCTGCTCACCGACGAGGAACTCTTCGGCCTGCTCCGCGAGGACCTGCCAGCCCTCGCGCCCACCCGTGAGGCGGCCGCCGCAGGCGACTACGATCTCGCGAAGCAGCGCCTGCTCGAGTACTACCGCGGACGCGACTGGCCCACCTGGGCGTTCGATCCATCTGTGTACGATCAGCACCGCGATCCGGGCTTCAACACCGCTCCGGCGGACTACGTCCTCACGCACATGTTCGATCGCTTCGGGCGCGAGGCGCATGTCGGCGATGACATCAACTGGAGCTTCAACGGCTTTGATCCGACGGAGCCTGCGTTCACCCCGGAGTGGACCTATCAGCTCAACCGCTTCGAGAACTGGCGCATTCTCGGCCGCGCATGGTGGGCAACCGGCGACCCGAAGTACGCGGAGGAGTTCGTGGCGCAGATGCTCGACTGGATCGCGGACAATCCCGCGCCGGTCTTCGGCAGCCCCAATCAGGCGCCGACCTGGCGCACCATCGAGCAGGGGATCCGTACCGCCGGCTCGTGGATGGACGCCTACTACTACTTCCTGTTCGCGCCACAGATGACGCCTGACGCGCACGCGACCTTCCTGAAGTCGTGGGTTGAGCATGGCCGCACCCTCACGCGGATGACCGTGGAGCATCCCGAGCACCAGGGCAACTGGGTCACGATGGAGTGCAACGGGCTTGCGCACATCGGCTGCATGTTCCCGGAGTTCACCGAGGCGGAGAAGTGGCGGGAGGTCGCCTATACGCGGCTGCTGGAGGAGCTTGATCGCCAGGTCTATGCGGACGGCGCGCAGATGGAGCTTGCGCCCGGCTACCACCAGGTTTCGCTGGGCAACTTCATGCGCGCGACCGACCCTGCGGTGCGCAATGGACTTGAGGTCCCCGGGGAGTATCACGCGCGCCTGAAGCGCATGTATGAGTACGACCTGAACGCGATGATCCCGGGAGGGTATCTGCCGCCGCTCAACGACTCGGGTCTGACGAACGTGAAGCGCTATCTCGAGGAGGCCTACGCCACCTGGGGCGACCCGCAGTTCCTCTGGGGCGCGACGGGCGGGGCTGAGGGCGAGCCGGTTGAGTTTGCCTCGATCTTCTTCCCGTGGGCGGGGCAGGCCGTCATGCGCTCCGGCTGGGAGACTGACGCACGCTATCTGATGTTCGAGGTCGGTCCCTTCGGCCTCGGCCACCAGCACGAGGACAAGCTCGGCCTCTATCTGTGGGGCTGGGGCAAGCCGCTGCTGACTGAGGCCGGCACCTACTCCTACGACCGCTCCAACTGGCGCCGCTTCGTGCTCGACACGCCCTCGCACAACACGGTGATGGTGGACGGCCTCCCGCAGCGGCGACGACCGCTGCGCGAGACGTACCTCGCGACCGAGCCGATGGAGGGCGTGTGGGCGACGACAGACCTCTTCGACTGGTGCACGGGGCGCTATGAGAGCGGCTACGGCGAGGATCACATGCCTTGCACGCACGAGCGCACCGTCATCTACCTGCGACCGGACGCATACATCGTGGTTGACCGGATGCTCGACGCGGAGGGACAGCATCTGTACGAGGCGCTCTTCAACCTGGATGCCGCGGATGCGGTGGTGCATGAGGATGGCCTCTCGGTCACGAGCACCGATGCGGGCGAGCCGAACCTGACACTGGTGCCGCTGGCGACTGATGGCCTGTCGCTGCGCATCGCGAAAGGCCAGGAGGAGCCGCTGCTCGGGTGGGTGCCGCGTGAGGATCACCGCGCCATCCCCTGCGCGGTCTACTCGAAGCGCGGCCCGACGCCGCAGGTGCTCGTGACCCTGATGCTGCCGCATCCGACCGAGGAGCCGCCGGCGGTGCAGGCGGAACTGCTCGCGCAGACGCCGGAGATGCTCGCGATCCGGATCGTGCGCGAGGTGGGGGAGGAGATGCTGCTGCATTCCTTCGACGGTCCGCGCGCGATGGAGATCGAGGGCATCGCCACGAACGGACGGCTGGCGGTCGTTCGACGAGCTCCGGATGGCACCCTCTCCGGCGGCGTGGTGGCGGGCACGGAGCTGACCGTGGACGGCGTCCCGTTACCGATGCCGTAGGCGGGAAGCGAAGCGAATCGCGGCCGCGACCGCTGTGGTGGAGGTGTGGATGGAGAAGGGACGGCTGTGGGCGAAGCTTGAGATGCACCTTGGCGAGGACGCGCTGCG
>DHPY01000005.1 GCA_002411015.1 Armatimonadetes bacterium UBA5352
TTCTGAACACAACCTTCCAGCCTGCCAAAGCCTTGTGTAGGACGGGCGTCCTCGCCTGTTAGAGCCTTGTGTAGGACGGGCGTCCTCGCCTGTCAAATCGCCCGAGCAAAGAACCATCGACAGGCCGGAAAGCCTGTCCCACTAAGACACAGACCCCCTACTGATTCGCCGCCTGCATCGCCTTCTCAAGCGTCCGCCCGACCATCCCCGCCTTCGCGTACATCGGGTGCTCCGGGAACGCGCCGAAGTGCTGGTAGCGCTCGTCCATCAGCTCCATCAGCCGCAGCATCGCCTGCTCGCGCCCCTCGTCATCCGGGCCCGCCACGATTAGCACCTGCCCGTCGAGCCGCACTACTGGCCGCGGCGCCTCCTCGAACACGATCAGTGGCCCGGCGACATCCTGCGCCGCCTCCACCACCGGCAGGCGCGGGCCCGGCTCTACCTCCACAAGCGAACTCACCTGCACCTCCGGCTTCTCCTGTCGCCGCTGCCAATAATCGAAGTAGACGCTCATGTGCTCCGCGAGGTAACGATCGCGTTCGGTCGGGTCGGCCGGGAGGACCACCGTCGAAAGCGCGTCGCCCTCAATGAACGGGAACTCGGCGATCTGCCCATGCGTCGCCTCGACGACGACCGCCGGCGTCCAGGCTACGCGAAGAGTGCCCTCTCTGGGCAGAACCCCCGACCACTGCACCGCGCCGTCGTGCGCTTCGAACTCCTGCTCCTCGCCGTTGAGGATGAGCGAGATTACGGTTGCGCCCTGAGGCGTGCGTGCGGCGATGGTGCCCCTGCCTTCGTAGCTCTGGGGGACGCATGTCCACCGCGCCTCAAGTGAGCCCTCAGTCAGCCCATCGAGCACCATGGAGGCCGTGCCGCTGCTCCCGAGCGCCGGACCGATGTGCACCGCCGCGCGCAGGATCTCGTGCTGCTTCGGCCCGAGTTCCAGCGAGATCGAGGGTTGCCCGGTCTCATCGGTCTGTACCGAGCGCTCACTGCCGTCGTATGCGCAGTAGAGGGTGGTGACAGGCTCCATCGCCGGGGCGATCTCGGTCGCGATCGTCTCCCGCGTCGGGTTGCCCGCCACGAGGAACGCGCCGGCGCCCGTGCCGTAGCGCGCGGTCCAGAGGCGCTCATCGGCTGTGAAGGCCGGATCGGCCTGCCAGCCCTCGGTGAGCAGCTCGCGCAGGACCGGCATCAGCTCCACCAGCTCCTCCACGCCCCAGAGCTGCATGTTCATCGGGAACGCGCCCCAGCGCAGGCTGGCGAGGCGGATGTAGTCGTAGAGGCCGCCGATCCCCTCGCGGATCTCCTCCGGCGCGATCTCCTCCCAGTTGAGGATCGTCTCCGGCCGCGGTGGCGTCCACCAGCTCATCGGCTTGTGCCCGAGCAGCAGCCGCATCGGCTCGATCGCCTCGGTGTTCATCCACGGCACGTACTCGTGCATCGCCACGTCGGTGCGCGTCGCGGTCTGGTAGTTCGTCGGCTTGTTCATCACCATGCCCATCGTGTGGCCGCGCACGCTCTGCTCGTGGATATGCTCTGCCAGCCGCGAGAGCGCCACCTGCGTCGAGGCGTAGACGCGCCCTTCGTCATCCCATGCCCGCGCGGGCTCACCCTCGATGCCCGCGCCATACTGTAGATCGGCGCCGTAGGCCTCGTCGAAGCCGATGGCGGCCGCGCCGAAGTCCGCCGCGATCTGCTCGATGTCGCGCGCGACCTCCTGCCCGTATTCGTTGCCCCACGGGTAGGCCATTCGGGTCTGCGCGTCGGTCTTGATCCAGCCGACCATGATGTTCGTGGGCTCGCCGGTGGGGCCGATGATCGCGCCGTCCGGGAACTGCTCCAGCACCGTAATGTCAGCGGCGTGGGGGAGGAGGTAGAACGCGTTGCTTGTGCGCCACCAGCCGCGCTGGAAGCGCTCGCGCATGTCCCGGCGGTAGTCATCGAGGCTGCCCTTCACCTCGTTGCGATGCCGGTCCATGTCACCCGCGTAGCCCTTCTCCGGATCGTAGAAGCGCTCGTCCGGGTACCAGTCGCCGGGCGTCTGCGCCGGGCAGTAGGCCCACTCCCAGCCCATCCCGAAGCGCCGCGCCTCCTCCCACTGCAGTTCGCGCGTGGGCCTGCCGGAGAAGACATAGCCGCCCCCGCCGATGAGCGACGGGCGCGTGCCCGGCGTGATGCTGAAGTACTCTGGGAAGAGCTCATACCACGCCTGCACCGCCGCGCGGTAGCCGCCAGTCCCGGCGAAGGCATACTGCACCAGCGGCAGGGTCAGTGTCTGACCCGGATCGAGCACGATCCGCGTGCGGAAGCTCAGTTCGCTGAGTGCCTCCTCCCCGGTCGCGCCCGTAGCGAATGTGGACAGCAAACATTCGGGGTCAAGCGCGAGGGCCATGCCTGCCTGCTCGCCGATCGCGGCGCTGATCGGCGCGCGCAGGGAGTCGTTGCGCGTGAACTCCGCGGGCGCCGGGTCACGCTTGACGCGCCCGTCCCACCACCCGGCGCCATCCAGCATCGCCGGGACCGAGCACGTCACGTCCAGCAAACGCTGCGCATCGCCGATGTTGCGAAAGCTCAACTCGATGTGGCGAGCGAAGACGTTCGCCTGCGGAATGACCGTGCGGGCGACTGTCAGCCCCGGCACACGCCAGGTGGCGCTCTGCTCCTCGACCGTCGGCTCGCCGAGGTCAACGGGCGTCAGTGCCGGCCCCTCAGCGATCAGGATCGTTACCGTGTCAGGACTGCCAAGGGGCTGCTCCTGCGCCCCGGCGACCGCCATCGCGAATGCCACCAACGCTGCGACTACTGCTGCTCGGGATACCACGCCGCCACCTCCGTTCCGTCCGGCTGCGTGGCAACGACCCGGTAGCGCGCGTCGGTCGGAAGATCCGGCAGCCCATGGCGCAATACGGTGGTCCCTCCTGCAAGCTGGCCGCTGTTCCAGAGTTCTTCGTCGGCATCGTTCAGTACGCGCACCCGCGCGATCTCCCCGCCGGTCGCCTCGATCGTGAGCTTTGTGCGCGCGAGGCCGAGGAACGCGCCGTCTATGTCCATCGAGGAGCGGTCGAAGAACCCGCCGAGGTGCATGTTGATGTTGCCCTGGTTCGGCCAGGTGCTGAATTCACGCTCGACCCACTGCCACTCATCCGGGTCCGGGCTCTGCGTCCACTCGAGCCGCACGAACTCCGGGATGAGCGGGTTGAGGCCCAGAGAGCGCAGGTAGGTGCGCTCGTCGAAGCGCTTGCCGTCCACCCACGCGTGCATCCAGATGATCATCGTGCCGCCACGCATCCGCACCCAAGCACCGGCCCGGTAGCGCGTCTCCGGCAGCACATGCGTTGTGCGCGAGACGTAGGCGTTGGTGTTCGAGGTGAACGATTCCACGCGCATGAACGCTCCGCTCCGCCCGCCCTCAGTCAGGCGCTCGAAGGAGCCCGCATCCGCGATGCTCGTGCTGGCGCCCCAGCCCTCAGGCGCGCGCGCATCACCCGCCTCGAACTCCGCGTTCTCCATCAGGTTCGCCACCGGCAGCGGCGGGTCTGCACTGATGGCGATCTGTACCTCCGCGGAGGCGGGGAGGGCCGAAAGAAGCAGCAGCAGACCGAACGCTGCGCGAGATATCTGCCGTACGGAGGGGCCGCAGGAGCGCCGGCGACGAAGGAGACGGCGCGAGGTCGGCCCATGGCATTCTCGCAACACGCCACTGACGACCGCAGGGCCGGCCTCGTGGCAATCGCTGGCGCGATCGCCACTCGTGCGGCCCCTCCTTCGGATGGGTTCGGCCTCAGTCATACGACGCATCCGGGCCCCTGGCGGCAATGGAACACAGCAGGTCATCAGCTCTCAATCCCTTTCCGGCAGGGGACTCCGCACTGGTAGTAGTGCTTCACCTCGCGCATCTCCGTCACGAGGTCGGCGGCCTCGATGATGCGCGGATCGGCGCGGCGGCCTGTGATCACAAGCTCCACGCACGGCGGCCTCTCCCCGATCAGCGCCAGCAGTTCCTCCACCGGGAAGAGCTCAAAGTACGTGGCGATGTTCGCCTCATCGAGGATCACGACGTCCCAGCGGCCCGAAAGCAGCTCCTCACGAGCATCCGCCAGCCCCACGTGGGCGGCCTCGATATCCTCAGGCTCCGGCTCGCGATCGATGAAGCACTCGCGGCCATAGCGCCGAACCTCGATCTCCGGGAAGCGCTCCAGAGCGCGCAACTCCGAGTACTCCATGCCCTTCACGAACTGCCCGATGAAGACCCGCAGGCCCGCGCCTGCCGCGCGGAGCGCCAGTCCGAGCGCGGCGGTCGTCTTCCCCTTGCCATCGCCCGTGTAGACCTGGACGCAGCCGCGTTGCCAATCCCTCATGGCAGTCGGTTCCCCAATCCGTCGCCCTCCGCCCATCAGGCGTAGTTGTCGGTGATGTCGCGCACGATCTCGACCCATCGGCGCAGCCGCCATGGCTCGTGCCCAACGGTCTGCACGTCCTTGAGCGTAACGTCCACGTGGCAGCCCCTGCTGGCCTCCATCGCCTCCGTCACGATGCGCCGGATCAGGCCCTCATCGAAGCCGCAGCACATGACGTCGGCCGGATTCGGTCGCCACGAGAAGACGTAGTCCTCGCCGATCAACTCCGCGGATTTCGCGACATCCGCCCGCGGCACAACCGCAATGCGGCGCAGGTTCGGAAGCTGGCGGAGCATCTCCATCTTGTTCGTCAGGTCCTCACAGCAGCCGTAGGCGACGAGGCCGAAGGGCTTGAGGATTTCCATCTGGTACTGGAACATGAACTCATCGTGCATCGCGGGCGAGATCTGCGCGAACTCCTGCGCGGCGCAGAACTGCCAGAGGTCCTTGCGCTGCACCGGGGCGGAGTTTGGCGCCGGGTCGGCAAGCTCCTTGCTGTAGGGCTGCGCCTGGTTGATGTGGCTCGTGAGCGAGAGATCGCCCGCCGCCTCCGCCTCCTCATGCACGCGCAGGATGCCGTTCCGCATGTGCGCGAGCAGCCGGTGCAGCCACTGCGGGTTGTCGCTCATGTCCCACATGATCTGCTCGAGGCCGCGGATGTAGGCGATGTCGGTCGAGATATCGCCGGTGAAGCCCCAGTAGGCGGGGGTGCGGTCCACGTTGACGGTGAGGATATCGCCGACAGCCTCCTGCAGCCGCTCCACGTTGCGCGCGGTGCTCTCCTCGTCTATCACGTGGTGCGGCTCAGCGAGCTTCTCGATGTCCTCGAGCTTCCTCACCGGAGGATCATAAAGCCATGAGCCGCCCGGGATCGGGCTGGGGATGCGGTTGTAGGGCACCCCCCAGCGCCCATGCGCCGGCAGCACTCGCGTGGCAGGCTGCGTGATCCACGGCTCGATCACGTAGTCGTCGCCCACCTCGTCCTGCACGATGTGCTGGCGCAGGAAGCGCTCGTGCGTCCTCCAGAGCGGATGGGTGCACTGGAGCCGGGATTCGGGATGCTCGTTCCACGCGGCGAACCAGCGCATGTAGACGAGTGGCCGCGTGCGCTCGAGCGAGTTGTGCCTGCGCCAGAGATCGCGGCGCTCGTCCATGATCGGTTGCGCGGCGATCTCCGCGTAGCGCTCTGCCAGCCCTCGGATGATCTCGATGTCGCGACGATCCTCAGCCATCTCAGTTCCTCTCCACATACTCGATCGTGGGATAGCCGTCGAAATCCAGCACAAAGGTGCCGCTATCGCCGGGATACTCGAACGTGCCGCCGCGCTCGAAGTCATTCTCCTGCTCAGTGCGCTTCGCGAGGCGGCCGTTTGGCAGGAGGTAGTCGTCGGCGTACTTCATGACGACGAGGTCCCGCCTCCCGACGGGATGACCGATGGTTGTCACCGCGTAGCCATCAACGTCGATCGGCGTGAGGAAGTGCCCGTCCACGTGCATCCCGGTGGCGGTCATACGCGCGAACTGCTCGATCTTCGGCACCACCGGGCAGGATGCGTCCTCCGTGCCATGGACGATCACGATCTGCAGCCCCGCGTTCGCCTCCGCGAGCAGCCGGCAGTGCTCGGGGTCGCCGAAGTCGCGGATGCGCTGCATGTCCGCAGTCATGTAGTAGGGGCTCTGCGGATCGCGGGAGTAGCCCGCATTGATATGCGTGCCCTCGCCAGTGCCGTGGGCGAACGCCTCGGTCAGCCCGGGCATCCCGCAGATGTCCACGCCACATGCGAAGGTGTGCGGTGCGAGCTTGCAGACCATCTGCGTGACGTTCCCGCCGCCCGAGCCGCCCATGGAGTAGACGCGGTGCTCGTTGAGGCTCAGGCCGGCATCGAGAAGCTGCCTCCGCACATGGTAGAGCGCGCCGATGCAGTCCATCGCCTGGAGGTAGCCGAAGTCGTAGGGATGCACGCGCCCGTGATCCTGGTGGCCGATCGGGCCGCTCTGGAGGTAGTTGACGCTGACCGTCACCACGTCATAGCGGTCGGCGAAGGTGCGGCACCAGCCGCGATAGATCGGCTGGTCGTAGATCCCGCCCCAGTTGTGCAGGCAGAGCATCAGCCCGGTGCCCTCACCGATCCCGGCCACCGGCTCGTCCACCCACATCTTCACCGCGCGCTCGCCCGGCTCGAACGACCACTCCTGCGCCGCGAACTCCTGGTCCTGCACCAGCACGCGATCGTCGCTCATCTGTCGGTCAGCTCCATCAACAGCGTCGAGTTGGGCTCGAGGTCGAGAGTGGTTGTGCTGCCGCCGCCCAGGCGCTCTCCTGTGAGTGCGTTCGTCACAAGGGCCTCCCGAGGCAGGCGCAGAGTCCTCCGGCCGCCCTCTGCGGTGTGCAGCGCGACGAACCGCTCGTCGGCCCGCAGCACGTCGGCTCCTTCGTCAAGATAGCGGTGCACCCCTGCCTCGTCCATCACCGCGGCCAGCACCTCGCGCGGAAGATAGGGGAGGGCCGAGTAGAGCATCAGCCTTGTGCCTGCGCCAGCCGCGACCACCGCCGGATCGCCCGTCCCCGCGATGCGCGCCAGCAGCCGCCCCTGGCCCTCCGCCGGCAGCAGCGCAGGTGCGAAGGCACCGGCGCCGTAGCGGGCCTCGCCGCGGGTGGTCAGAGTGCCGGCGAGCACGCGCGGGTTCGTGATCTCCACCACATAGCGCCCGACGTTGGCGGTGTCGTGCATCACGAACTTGAGGCCACGCAGCGGCAGGACCGGCGCCTCGACTGCCACGCGTGACCACGGGGCGCTCGTGAACGCGGCGAGCGGGTAGACGTGCTCGCGCGGCTCCCCGGCCACCAGCACCTCCTCAGGAGCAGAGAACTCGCTGAGGTTCGCGTCCTTGATGACGAAGGTGTAGCGCAGCAGCGGCGCGTCGCCGGTCAGGCTGATCCGCATCGCGAGGCCGTCGCCCGGATCGAACGGCTCCGGCGCCGTCCAGTGGATATCCGTGTAGCTGTGGCCGGTGTCGAAGGTCCAGCGGAGGCCGTTCTCGAGTGGCTCCGTCTCATACGCGGTGTACCAGCGCTCCATCGTCTCCGCATCACGCGGGTTGTACCAGTTCGCGAGCTCTGCGAAGCCGTTCACGGCTGCCTCGCGTGTCACCTCGAGATCGTGGACGAGCAGCGGCGTCAGCCTCGCCATCAGCGGGTCATCGGCGACCGCATCGACCTGCGCGGGCAGCCAGCGCTCCACCAGTGTCAGGTCGAGCCCCGTGACCGCCTCCGCCTGCTCCGCCGACACGGCCTCCGGCGTGAGCAGCCCCGGCGCCCAGAGGAAGACCATCGCGTGCTGACCGGCCTCGCGCAGGCGCTCGGTCAGTGCCGCCTCCTCCGCATCGAGCATCACCGTGTTCAGGAAGATCAGCATCTTGTAGCGATCGAGATCGGCCTCCGCAAGCTGCTCGAGGTGGATCGCGTCGAAGGGCGCGCCCGCGTGGTAGAGCTCGGTGCCGATGCTCTCCACCAGCGAGTACCCGATGCCCATGCCGTGCCCGTCGCTGAAGCCGTAGAAGCTCTCCAGGTCGCAGACCAGTGCCACCTCGGCAGTCGCCGCGCGCGGCTCCTCAAGCGCACGCTCCGCGACATCCTGAAGCTCCGCCGCGCGCTCCATCAGCGCCGGGTCATCGAACCAGCCGCCGCCATTGTCCGGGCCGAAGTCCACCCACCAGAAGCCCGCGCGCTCGATCAGCGCGGTGGTGAATTCCCGCGTGATCGCCGCCAGTGACTGCGTCACGTCATCGGTGCGACCATACTCGTTGCGCGGGTGCAGGTAGGTGCGAATGTCGCCTTCGAGGATATGCGGCTTGCCGCCGATGAAGTGTGCGGCGCCGAGGCTGCGCAGCCGCCCGTCCTGCCCCATCAGCCGATGCGAGTAGCTGTAGGGCGCCACGAAGTAGTCGAGGTAGGGGCTGCTGAAGAGCCGCTGAAGCTCGAGATGCCCGCCCTGCGTCTGCGGCCGCACTCCGTAGAAGTAGCCGTAGTAGACGCCGCAGATCTTCGCGCCGTCGGTGGTCTCCTTCACGATGCGCCCGAAGTGCTCCATCGCGTCGGCGACCACCCGCTGGTGGCAGCGGTAGTAGTCCATCGCGCGGCGCTCGGTCGCCAGGTCGTGGAAGGCGATCACCTCGCCGAACTGCCGCTCCTCGACGCCCGGCACCTCGGCGGTCGCGATGCTCGCCCTCGGGTCCGCCCACGCCGCCTGCAGCGCCGCGTCCGTCCCATACTGCTCGCGCAGCCACTCGCGGAAGCGCCGGGTCATCGCGGCGCCGGTGTCCGGGTACTGCTCGCGCCAGCTTCCGAAGTAGTGCCACTCCGCGGAGATGCCGTAGGCGGGGTGGTAGCCGAGAACGCGCTTGCCCCATGGCTGCGCCTCGATGTGCTCGATGAGCGCGCCCCAGGCCTCGCCGGTGTTCTCCAGCCATGCCTCGGAGGCCATCGAGGCGCGGACCGCACGGTAGGTCTCCTCGCCGCCGAGTTCGCCGGGCACCGCGTAGTCCACCAACTCATCCGGGTGCGCCTCCGTCCACCACGAGGGCTGGATCAGGCGCACCATCACGATCAGGTAGGCCTCCGGGTCGGCAGCGAGGTACATCCGGATCTGATCGTCGAGCGCCGAGAAGTCGTACTCGCCAGGCGCGGTCCAGTAGCTCCCGATCTGCCCGTAGGCGCAGTGGAGGTGCACGCCGGCATCGCGGAAGCTCGTGACCTGCCGCCGGCCGTGCTCGGTGGTGAGGTCAACGGTGCCGCGGTACATCACCAGTGGGCGTGGCTCACCGTTGATCGTGACCGCCGGTGAGCCGTTGACGAAGCCGGTCGCCGCGCGCAGCGGGGGATCGTCCTCGAACTGCTCGGGCGGCGCGGTGAGGCTCGCGAGATGCTGCTGATAGGCCGCCTGCTCCTCGTCCGTGATGAACGGCTCGGTCGCGAAGGACGCGTGCCCGTACCACGGTGCGATGAACGCCGAACCGACAACGCGCGCCTGCTGCCAGTCGGTATCGTCGAAGCCGATCGCGGTCCAGCTCTCCGGCGCCTCGCGCGAGACCCGCCAGGTGTCGTCAGAGGTGAGGGTCGCCTCCGTGCCGTCTGGCATCCTCAGCGTCAGCCGCGCGATGACCCCGGCGACGCTCGTGGCGTTCCAGGCCTCGACTGACAGCAGGTTCGCCCCTGCACGCAGATGCCGCGTCAGGTCGTAGCGCCACGCGGCGGTGTCGCGCTCATCAGGCTCAAGTGGCCCGTCACCGTTGACCCAGAGCGTCTGCCGGTCGTCCACCATCAGCCACAGGGAGGCCCGTGCCGGCGCCTGAGGCAGCTCAAATGCATAGCGGAACCAGCGAGCCTGCTCGCGCGCGTCGGAGGCGGCATCCTCCGGGTACCAGAGCCACTTCGCGGCTGACTCCTGCGCGATTGAGGAGCCTCCGACGACGGTGAGCGTAACGAGCATGGCAATGGGCACAATCCGGGTGCGGGTCATTGCAGATGCCTCCGTGCGCGGCCATCGCTGCTGCGAGTCAATGCACCGTCTGGCCCGCGGAGACCTTCGCCCGGGGAGGGTGGTGGAGCTGCTGGCGGGGCGACAGGGCGCGCAGACGAAGTGGTGGCGCACGGAAGTAGCGGTCGCGGGCGGGGGCGCACGGGTCGTCAAGGACTGCGGTAGCCGGTTGCCTCGCCGACCTCCGCCAGCTCGATGAAGCCACGCTGCTCGATCAGCCCCGTCGCCATCACTGCCTCGTGCACGTCCGGCAGCACGGTCTCCGGGATGATCAGCTCGCTGCTCTCGTAGGCCGAAGGGGTATCGCTCTCATCGCGCAGCAGCTCGCGGTGCACCCGTGAGAGCGTCGCTCCGCCCGCACATCCGTTGCAGAGCTACAGCTTCGCCAGGTCCTCCGCAGCCTCGCGCAGGTCGGGCAGGACGCTTGAGGTCGGCGTGAGGGCGTCGGTGAGCGCGACCAGCACTGCGGTGCCGCCGGCGGCAAGCGCGATGAGGTGCGCTGCGGCGCCCCGCACCGTCGCCTCGCGGGCCGAGCCGCCCGCAAGCGCCCGCGACGGTGCCTCCGCGGAGGCCAGCAGGTCCGCGCCGAGCGCCGCGAGGGCCTCAGTATCCGCACCTTCATCGGCCTCGGCGGCCAGCAGTAGCCCGGTGCGCGTTGAGAGCACGACTGCTGTGAGCGCAGGCTGATTTGCGCGGAGAGCGCCGAGGCGCTCCCCAAGCCCGTTGCCATCCCACGGCATCATCGTCGCCATCAGCCCTTCATCGGCAACGAGATCGTCTCGCCACCATGCTGCCAGGAGCGGTCCATTGCCAGGCAGACTTCGTGTGTATTGACCGCATCCGCGATATCCACGTAGCTGTCCTCGCCGCTGTCGATGCAGTCGAGGAAGTGCCGGATCTCGCCCTCGAACGGGTGATGCGACACGTCGCCGGAGTCGGGCAGCACCGCCGGCACGACCGCCCAGCCGCTCTGCTCCGGGAAGAGCTCACGGGAGTAGACGCGGTTGTCGCGGATCGCGCCGCCGTCGCCCATGAGGTCTATGTTGAACTGGTAGGGCATTACGCAGTCGACCGAAGAGGACAGTTTGCCGATCGCACCGTTGCTGAGCTTCACCGTGCCGACGACGGTCGCGGGATACTCGTAGCGCTCGTCCCAGCCCCCGGCGTAGGCGCCGGAGACCTCGACGATGTCGCAGCCCGTGAGCCAGCGGATCGCGTCCACCGCATGGCAGCCGCCGAAGAGGAAGCTCGAGCCGCCGCCGGCGATCGTCTTCGCCCACTCCCAGCCCGCATACCACGCGCTGACGCCATGCCAGTAATCGGCTTCGGCATAGAAGATGTTGCCGATGGCGCCCTCGCGCACGAGCTTGGCGGTGTTCATCAGCGAAGGGTTCCAGCGGAGGCAGAAGCTCACGACGGTGCGGACGCCTGACGCGGCGACGGCATCGCGGAGGGCGTGGAGGCTTGCCAGGTTGAGCGCGATCGGCTTCTCCATGATGAAATGCTTCCCGGCCTCGGAGCACTTGATGCCATGCTCTACGTGCACATCACTGGGGCCGGTGACGGAGAGGGCATCAACGCGAGGATCCGCCAGAAGCTCATCGAGGTCGGTGTAGATTGCGACGTCGGTCAGGCCTGCCTTGTCGGCCGCCCGGCGCGCGCTGGACTCGCGCCTGCTGCCGATCGCGACGATCTCCGCGCGAGGATCGGCGAGGTAGGCGTTGAGGTGCTCATCGGCGACCCACCCGGCGCCGAAAATGGCGCAACCGATCTTCTCCATGGGAACTCCACCTCCGGTTCGCTGGCTCCCGGTAGAGGGCGCAGGTTGCCGAGCCTGGAGAGACGAAGCGCCCGGGAGGCTCAGTCTGGCGGAGGCATTTCGACAGCGACCGGGGGGAGACCTCCCGGCGGGGAAGGAGGCACACGTTCAACTCCTTCGCCAGGGCGCGGGCTGGCGCTCGTCAGCAGCTTGCGACTGCGGAGGCCGCCTACTTCCCGAAGAGGCTTGACAGCCAGCCGCGCTTCCCGCCGCGCTTGGGCTTCGTTGTCTGTGACGCCGCGTGCGGGGCGGGTTCAGGCACCTTCACCACAGGCTCAGGCGGCGCCAGACCGCCTACGTGGTAGCGCGCCTCCGGATCGTCCAGCACTCGCTCGAGAATCACCTCGGGGTCCTCGTCGAGAGCCGTTGGGCCGAAGCGCTCAATGTCCTCGGCCGTGATCCGCACAGTCCCCACGCCCCTCACCGGTGCTATCCTCGGCGTGATGGGCGGCCCGAGCGTCGTCCATCTGACCGTAAGCATCCTGTCCACCTCCGGGCTCTCTCGCGGCCCGGCTGTCGTCCACGGACCGCGGGCGACTCGGCCTGCGTCGATGTCAGTATACCCGAAACCGTGGCGAAGATGGAAGAGTTTGGGGAAAGACAAGCTAGAGTGTTGTGTACGCGGTCAACTCGATCATGGACGTCTTTGCCTCGTCCTCCCACGTCTCGTCCTTGACGAGACCGACACCGCGGGCATACCAGCTCTTGATGACATGGACGATGGGATCGCCGCCAGAGACGGCTTCCTCCCAGCGCTCCTCCACGCGCACGCAGCCGAAGGCGCCGGCCGGCACCGTCACCTGCTCGCCGACCGCGGCCACGGTGAAAGTCACCTCGGGGAAGAACGGGTCGGGCCAGCTCTCACCGCGCTGCGGAGGGAGCATCAGCACCGGCAGGTCGTAGGCGGGGTCGCCGACGCGCGCGTAGATGGCCTGGCGATCCTCCCGTCGGACCTGCTGCCAGACGCGCTCGGGATACTGCCCGGTTGCGTCACGTGTCGAGCGCACGATGAAGTAGTCGTTACCGCTGAGCTCCGCGATCCCGATGACCTCCTCGTGGTAGTCGAAGAGCTGGTTCTCGGTCGCCTGCGCCGGCACCACATCCGGCGCGAGGGTCATGCGGTACTGCCAGGTGTTGCCGAGCTTCATCGGCAGGTAGCTGGTGCTGCCGCCGTTGCCGCCGCTGTCTCCGCCACCGCAGCCCGCGAGCGTCGCCGCGAGTGCGATACCGAGGGTAATCAGAACTGCGCGCCCTGTTGTCATGGTATCTGCCACCTGTTCATGTCTCTGCGTCGTGTGCCCGCGGCTTAGACGCCGCTCGCGGCCCGAAAGGTTCCATCAGTCCGCGGCGAGTGCCGCTCTGGCATCGCCGTCGGTCGGTTGATAGTAGAACGAGTCCTGCACGAGGGCGATGACGTCGAGCATAGGGCTCTCCAGCGCCCGCGCCTCGCGGCCGGTGATACGGATAACGCTGCGCCCCGCGGGAAGCTCCAGCTCCACCGGTCCCTCCCAGAGCCATTCACCGTACGCGCCGATACGATTGCCGAGCACCGCCGGCTCCTCGGGCTTCTCGGGGTCCCAGAAGAAGAAGCTGTTCGAGTTGGTGTCAGCGTATCTTGCGCGGATCCACAGCAGCCACCGTCCCCCCGTTGGGAGATCAACCTCATACTCAGCGAGGTTGCCGCTGGCGCGCTCCGCACGGAAGCTCCCGGAGGGCACCAGCGTGTCCCCGATGGAGCCGGAGTGATCCACGCCGGCCTCCTCGGCTGTAGTCAGCAGGCCCTCAAGCCGGACCGGCTTGCCGGCGTCGAGGAAGACCATCGGCGGCTTGAGTTCACGGTTGGCGGCACGGCGCAGGGCCATGCGGATCTCGCCGGCGCTGATTCCGTCGCAGTGCATGAAGATGCGGGTGGTGATCGGCACGACGACGCGCGCACCAGGAAGCTGCTGGACCTCCAGCGGCTCACCACGGTAGTCGGTAAAGGTGAGCCTGCGCGGGTCGAGCGAGAACTCAAGTTCCGCGTGGCCGCGCACCGGCGCCAGCGAGACGGTCGTAACGCCCTGATGAGCCGCCTCGGTCATGAACGCGCGCACCAGATGACTCGTGCCGCCGACGTAGGGCATCTCCCGAGCGGCGACGACGCGGGGTTCCTCGCCCGGGCGCTCGATGAGCATCCAGTCGCGGTGCGGCTCGCGGATCCTCTCTTTGAGCGCCTCGTCGAAGGTCCCCGCGAACTTGTGGTGCTCGTAGCGCTGCATGAGGTGCAGGATTGCGTCGAGGCTCGGCACGCGGCGCATCCCGTCAACTCCGGTGAGGATTGAGTAGGCGGAGTCGGTGGCGAGCGCGCGGGCACAGAGGTACTCGGCATCATCCACCTGCGTCGGTGGCACGTGCTCGCCGCCCTCACGCAGCGGGAACCAGCCGAAGTCCGCCACCATCAGCTCGCGGCGGGCGCGCGGCCAGGACTTCGCGACCGCATCGTCCACCTCGTCCTTATAGCTCGGCGAGACCCAGAAGTAGTCACGCTGCCCGACACGTGTTGCGAGGTGCCATGAGAATGGCGATGAGGAGGCCATCTGGACCAGCGCCGGCTCGCGCTCGAGCTTCTCGATGACGGCAACCTGCGCGTTCGATGTGGTGAACCAGCGCGGCTCGTGCACGTCCTCAGCGCCATCGAAGTAGATCCAGTCGAAGCCGGCCGCGTTGTACGTGCGGGCGATATCGCCTGAATGCTCGTCGAGCAGGTCCGTCGCCTGATCTATGATGAAGATGCCGCGCGACTCGTCGGTCTTCACGTGTGCGACCTCCGCTTCCGCCTCGTGGGCGCGCGCGGTGCTTCCGTACATGCCCCTCTGCAGGCCCGTGAAGCCAAAGGATGGCTCCAGCGAGAGGGCGGTGTAGACCATCATCTCGCCGTTGATGCGGATATCGCGCGTGCCGGTGGTCACAGGCCAGTCTGATGGTGGTTCGGTCGTCACGAGGCGATCGGCGTCGGCCGCCAGCGGCTCGGCGAGAGTGAGGTGCAGGTCCTCATAGAAGCGCGGGTCGGCATCGCCCTGGTTGAGCACGGTGGTCTTGGGCTGCTTCGAGGAGAACATGTGCGCGCCTGCGAGCAGTCCGGCATCGTGGATGCGTTCGACCGCCGCCCGAAGCTGCTCGATGCCGCCGGGAGAGGTCGCCTCAGGGACCGCGTAGTGGCGTCCGAAGTGCCCCCAGGTGCCATAGATCATGAGGATCGAGCCGAAGCCGCCACGCTTCGCCCAGTCTATGACCGTGTCAATGTTGTAATGCGAGACCCCGGAGATCATCAGGTAGCTGCCGCGCGCGGCGTCGGAGAGCTTGGCCTTCATGCCCACGGGAATGCCGAAGCGCGCCTCCGCGGCCATGATTGCCTGCGGGATCTCGGTCCATGGAGCCGCGATCACGGCTGCCTGCAGGGGAAACGTGGAGACCCCGGCCACGTAGCTTGCGAAGAGCCGCGGCGTGGCATCGGCATGCACCCAGCACTCCTGCGTGCCACCGATGAGCGCGACCCCGGGCCCGTCCGCGTACTCGACCGCGTGTCCACCTGCTCGAAGGGCGCCACCCTCCGCGAGGGGGAGCACCAGGAAGTCAAGCTGCACGGGTTCGCCAGCGATCTCCTCGAGCGTGAGGATCGGCATGCCGCCGACCTCCTTCCACGAGATCACCGCACTGATGCCGCTGTCGCCGAAGCTCCAGGTGATGCGACCACCCTCCGCAGCGGCGGCTGTCGCGGCGATGGGCTGGTCGGTGGAGGCCAGGTGCGCATATGCCGTGGGCATGCCCGCACGGGCAAGCTCCTGCTCTGAGCCCGTGAGGGTCAGCGACTGCAGAGTCGCATCCTCGGCGATGACCAGGTCCAGCATTCCGGTCGCGATTGTGATGGCGTCGGCTGTGGCGCAGCGGACCCCGCCGAGAGCGACAAGCAGCAGGCACAGACGGCGCATGGGCGTTCAGCTCCCTCGCGGTTGATGGTGCGGGTTTCGCCATCACGCCCGGCACGCCCTTCTGCGGCCGCCGGGAGAGGAGCGGCAATCGTGGTCGGGGAGTGAGGGAGGTCCTGCACGGGCCTCGGTCGAATGGTTCCGTACCGCACACCGAGAGCTGGTGAGGTGACTCTGACCATGCAGTTCCGCCACTACACACACGAGCGCAGTTTCGGCTGCCGAATCAGCGACGAATACACGTATCGCGGCCTGCGGCTGCTCGTGCTCGAGAATGAACTGATCCGTGTCACCATCCTGCTGGACAAGGGCACGGACATCTACGAGTTCCTGCACAAGCCCAGCGATACCGACTTCATGTGGCGCACCCCGCGGGGCGTGCGTGCGCCGGGGAAGTCGCTGGAGATGATCGCCTCCAGCGTTGGACCATTCACTGACTTCTACGAGGGCGGATGGCAGGAGTGTATGCCGAACGGCGGCCGTGTCTGCCAGTATCGGGGCGCGGAGATGGGCCTGCATGGCGAGGTCTGGGGGCTGCCGTGGGAGTGCCAGATCACGCAGGACGATCCCGAGGTCGTTGTGGCCAGGACGTGGGTGCGGACGGTGCGGACGCCGTTCCTGCTCGAGAAGACCTTCACGCTTCGGTCGGGCAGCGGGGCGCTGGAGATTGCCGAAAGCCTGACGAACGAGGGCCATGAGCAGATGGACCTGATGTGGGGGCATCATCCCGCGCTGGGCAGCAGGTTCATTGAGCAGGATTGCAGAATAGACACCTCTGCGCGCACGGTGGTAGTGGATGAGAACGTGGTCGAGAACTGCCGCTTCGAGCCGGGCGCGCGATTCAGTTGGCCCATCGGTATCGGGCGCTCGGGAGCCGAGGTTGATGTGAGCGTCATCCCCGGCCCGGAATCGCGCCTCAATGATATGCTCTACCTCACGGACCTGCAGAATGAGGGCTGGTGGGCCGTCACGAGCCAGCCGAGGAAGCTCGGATTCGGCATCTCGTTTGACCCGGAGACTTTCAGGCACATCTGGCTCTGGATGCCGCTTGGGGGCTCCTGGGGCAGTCCGAGTTGGGGGCGGCACTACACGGTTGCCCTTGAGCCCTTCAGCAGCATCCCCGCGATCCTCTGCAACGCCATCGAGGCGGGCACGCAGCTTGTGCTCGAGCCCGGTGAGCAGCGCTCCGCGTGGCTGACTGCTGTCGCCTACGAGGGCATTGAGCGCGTCGGCAAGATTGCCCGAGAAGGGGTGGTGCAGCCTGCCTGAGGAGGTCGTGGAGACGCTGGAGGCGCCCGAACGCAGCGCGGTGGCGGGTGGACCGAACGAGCGGCTGGCGCTGCACGTCTGCTGCGGGCCCTGCGCGAGCGCGGTGATTGAGAGATTGTGCACAGACTGGGACGTCAAGTGCGTCTGGCACAACCCGAACATCCAGCCTGAGCGCGAGCATGATCTGCGGCTGGACTCGATGCGCACTGTGGCCGAGCGGACCGGGACGTCGCTGGCCGTGCTGGAGTACGATGTCACGCGCTGGATGGAACTCCGTGAGGGTCTGATGGATCAGCCGGAGGGCGGCGCGCGCTGCCTCGGCTGCTTCCGGATGAGACTGGAGGCGACGGCGCGCTGGGCCGTCTCGCAGGAGATCGGCACGATCGCAACGACCCTCTCGATCAGCCCGCACAAAGATGTTGCCATAGTCAATGCTATGGGACGGGAAGTTGCCGGGCGCCACGGCCTGTGCTTTCTCGCAGAAGATTTCAAGAAGCGGGGCGGATTCCAGCGCAGCGTCGAGTTGAGCCGGGAGTGGGGCCTGTATCGGCAGACCTACTGCGGCTGCCTGCCAGGGATGCGATAGCCACTCCCAGCCCGGCAAAAAAAGAGGGGCAGGAGGATAGGGCTGAGGGGAGAACAGTACAGAGGGCGACAGCATGGCTCAATCGCCCTGCCCGGGGACGGGGATTGACAGGAGATCAGGCAAGCCCGCGCGGTTTTCGCGTCGGGGGCCTACTCGGGCGCAAGTCTGGGGATCGGAAGAGGACCATCCCTGAAGAAGGAGCGGGTACTGATGGGAACCGGATACCGGTTGTATCTGCCGTTGGCCACTCTCGTTGTACTGATCGTGATCGCGGGTTGCTCGGGAGGCTACGGCCCAACGCTCCCGTCGCCCGACGGCGGTGACGGCCCCGGTCCAGGCGGGCAGTTCTGCGTGAATGTCGTGAATGGCGAAGGCGCGCCGGTGGATGCCTACATCCACATCAACAACTCCGCCGTTGGCGAGGTGCCGCGCCTTCAGACCGGCCCGGACGGCAGGATCTGCTTCAGCGACCTTGAGGTCGGTCAGTATGGCATGACCACCGCAGCCGCGGGCTTCAGGACCGACCACCAGATCGTCGAGGTAGTCAGCGAGGGCGGATCGGTAACGGTCGTTCTCGATGATCCGGTCGAGGGCACCCCGGCAGCCTGCCCGACTGTGACCTTCGCGACTCCGCAGCTCAACGAGACCGCCGGTACGGCCGTGGTCAGCGGTGACGTGGCCAATGCAGATTCCACGAGTGCCGTGATCCTCCACAACGGTCAGCCCAATGTCGTTGGGCTGGCAGCCGACGGGGCGTTCAGCCAGCTGTTCTTCCTGACACCTGGAGTGAACACGTTCCAGATGA
>DHPY01000042.1:0-78565 GCA_002411015.1 Armatimonadetes bacterium UBA5352
TTTTCAAAGGCGCTGCACTAGTTGGCGTGGTCACGCCGGGCACGAAGGTAGCTCTTCCATGAACCGCACGCGCCTGTGCCTCGCCGTAGCGCTGATCGGCCTGGGAGCCGCCCTCGCGGATGCCCAGGTCGATTTGCCGCCGGTTCGCGCCGCCATCGCCGACCTCGCGCAGAGGCTGGCGGTGCCTGAGGGCCAGATACGCCTCATCAGCACCGAGGCGGTCACCTGGCCGGACGCCTCGCTCGGGAACCCGCAGCCGGGGATGGTCTACCTCCAGGTACTGACCGACGGCTACCGGGTGATCCTCCAGGATACGACCACGCGCTACGAGTATCACACCGACCTGGGCACGCGCGTGACGCTGGTTGGCGAGCTGTCAGCGGGGCTTCCGGAGGCTCCCGCCACCGGCGGCGACAGCTTCAGCGTCTGGGACGGCTCGGTGGACATGCTGGGCGGCTTCAGGCCGGTCAACCTGCCGCCCGGCTCGAGCTTCGGCCCCGGCGGCACGGGCGCGGCGTTTCCCGAGGAGTACGGCACCGGCTCATTCAGGCCGTTCTGGGAGGGCTGGGGCTCGGGCGTGAGCACCGGCACAACCCCTGGAACGAATGCGGGGATGCAGTTCCGCGAGGACAACTGGGGGGGCCTCATCGGCAACCGCCGCTTCATAGAGGCCGGGAGGAGGGGTGGCAGCGTAGACGTGATCGTACAGCAGGCGGGTGCCGCCACTGTCGCAGGCAGTGCAGGCGGACTTGGGCCGCTGCTGATCGCTGCGGCGGCCGTCGGGCGGGAGCAGGGGGGGCGCGAGTGGCTTGGCCGCAGGTTCTTCGCAGCAGCGCCACAGGTTGACCTGATCGCGCTTGCCTACGATGGCGGCTCGATGGCGGGCGGCTGGCTGCGCTCGTCGGCGATCTACGACAGCTTCTACGGCGAGATCGGGCTGGAGACGCTCGGCAGGCTCGATGGCGATGGCTGGGGGACGCGCGTGAGCGAACTATTCGTCGCCGACCGCATCGGAGCGACCGACGTCATCGCCGGCCGCCAGCGGTACCTGGAGGGGCCGGTCATCAACAGCGGCCTCGGGGCGCTGTTTGGCGTCACGCACTTCGATGGCGTGAGCGTCCAGCATCGCGGCCCGGCGTGCACCGCGACCGCGGCCTGGGTCGAGGGCTACGCGGGCTGGGGCGAGGACGATGACCGGCGCGGATGGTTCGCGCGGCTCTCGGCCCCGGCAGCCGGGGGCAGCCTTGGCGCGAACGTGCTCTATGACGCCGCCGCGGGCGACTGGGGCCTGAGCGTGGATGGATCGCTGCCGGCGATTCCGGGCGATCTTGACCTCTACGCCGAGGTGGGCGAGGATCCGCGGGGGCGCTCGCTCTACACTGTGGGCGCCTACCTGCCGTGCCTCTACCGCGCGGCGAACGTTGACCTGTTCGTGGAATACGCCGACCGCGACAGCTTCGACTCGGTCTTCTCCGCCACGGGCTACTGGCAGGCGGGTGGCGACTGGACCGGGCTCGCGGGCGCGCGTCTGCCTCAGGATCGCGACGTGGAGTTCGCGCTGGGCGCTGCCTGGCGCTTTGATGGCTCACGGGGGCAGTAGCATCATCGGGGTCCCATCATGCGGAGGATGACCATCATGAAGCGGTACCTGCTCATCGTGGCGCTCACAGTTGTCGGTCTGGCGATGATGATCGGGCAGTTCGGGTGCGGCGGTGGTGGCGACGACTACGCCGGCCAGGGCACCGGCACGATCGCGCTCGGCGTCATCTTCCCGCCGCGGCCCAGTCAGGTGAGCCCGGCGGCGGGCGAGGGCCTGCCGAACGCCACCAACAGCGTGCGCATCACCATCAGCGGCGCCACCGGCGGGGGCGGCGGCACGGAGCCATGGACGCGCGAGGCGGTTCTCGTCCGGCCGGCAGGCGGCGGCACCGTCCAGACGCAGTTCCAGAACATCCCGGTAGGCTCCTGTACGGTTCTCGCGCAGGCGTATGGCACGAACGACGGCACCGGCCAGATCATCGCCGAGGCGCAGACGAATGCCGCAGTCACCTCGGGCAATACCACGAACGTGACCATGACCGTTGACACGCTGGCCGTCAGCGTGGACATCCCGGCGACGCTCAACATGGAGTACGGGCAGTCGGTCAATGTCACGCCCGTGGCGCTGGACGCGGACGGAAATGTCTGCATCAATGTGAACTACGCCTGGACGAACACCGCACCTGCGGTTGTCTCTGTGCCCTCGACAGGCAGCAGCGTCACCTTCGCCGCGCTGGCCAATGGCACCGCCGATGTGACAGTCACCGACAGCCGCTCGGGCGAGCAGGACACGTGCCACGTAAGTGTCCTCACGCGCGCGCCGGTGAAGGTCGTGCTCGACCCGACCAGCGCCAACCTCTTTCTGCAGGGCGACCCGAGCACGGTGCAGATCAACGCGACCGCGCTCGATGCGACCGATCAGCCCATCAGCTACGCCGTCATCACCTTCGCGAGCGCCGGCGACACTGTGGCCTCCGTGAGCCCGACCGGGCTTGTGACCGCGAACGGAGCGGGTGTCGCCAGTATAACGGTGACCGCGACCACTCCAACCGGCAGCGCCCAGGCGATCTTCCCGGTAGTGGTCACCGACACGGGCAAGCTTGGAATCGTCGTGAGGTAGCTTCGCCGCGGTTTGCGCCTCAGATCAGGCCTTGCAGGTGCGGTGGTTCGCGAAGCAGCTTGCGAACCGCCGCTCTGCCTCCATGCTCCCGATCATCACGAGGTCGACGTCGCCCCGCGCCTCACAGGCCCAGTTCCAACTCCCCCACTCGGCGCTGGGCGGCAATCAGCCGATCCTCCCAGTCGGACTGGTCGGAGTCCGGGATGCGTCCCTCGCGGTCCATCGCCTCCAGCACGCGCCCCAGGGCGTCCTCGAGGGGCACACGCGGGCGGAACTCCGGCACATCGCGCATGAGCCGGGCGGGGCTGTAGATCGTGTTGTGCGAGAAGATGCTCGTGCAGGTGCCGAGCGCGGGCGCACCGACCGCGAGGAGCGTCGAGAGCGGGACGCCCACCATCTCCACCTCTCGCCCGATCACTCGCATCGCGATGTGGTGGTACTCCTCCCACGTGCCGAACTCCGGGCGCGTCATGTTGTAGGTCCGCCCGAAGCACCGCTCGCGGCCGAGGACATTGACGTACGCAAGCGCAGCGTCATCCACGTAGAGCCACTGGTGCAGCGCGCGGCCGTCGCCGCAGACAACGATCGGCTTGCCCTTGCGCACGCGGTCAATCCAGCTCGGGTTGGCGTTGCAGTCGAGCTGGCGCAGCATCGGCCAGCGCGGGCCGAAGGTGGTCGAGGGTCTGATAATGGTGACCGGGAAGTCATCGCGGTAGTGGGCTTCGAGGAAGACCCGCTCGGCGGCGGCCTTGTTGGTGCCGTAGGGCGTGATCGGGCGCAGCGGGTGATCCTCGGTGACCGGGAGCCAGTCGTACTCGACGCCGTAGGTGCACACGGTCGAGGTGAAGATGAGGTGGCCCACGTCGCGGAAGGCGCGCAGCGTGCTCCGCGCGTCATCGGGGTTGTAGCAGATCATGTCTATGGCGGCGTCGAAGCGCTCGGCCTGCATCGCGGCTTCGAAGTCTGCGCGCTCCTGGCGGTCGCCTGGCAGATGCCGGACGCCGTCGGGCAGGCCGGGGCGCTGGCCGCGGTTGTAGACGCATACCTCATGCCCCTCCTCGAGGAGCAGTCGGACGATGCTGGTGCTGATGTTGCCGGTACCACCGACTACGCACACTCTCATCTTCACGGCCTCCCGGACGATCTGTCGGATGCGGGTAAGCTCCTGAGCTTCCGAAGGTTGTCCGCATGAGCGAGCGGGACCTCCCGCATGCGCGTCTGTGCGCGCCGCACATCCGGGCAGCCCCATCGTCGTGGAGGGGCCGCCCGAGCGAAGCGAGGGTGGGTTCCGCCTGCGGAACTCAGCCGCTGTGCCGGCCCCTTGTCGTCAGAACGGCAGGGCCGGCACAGCGGCTTCGTCGGCGTCCGCAAACGACGCGGACGCCTCCTCACTCCTCGCTGCACTCTCCATGACAGCGGCAACGACCCGGCGAAATCCCGACGATTGGTCTCAGAACTGGCCCTCCGCGCCCGCTTCGCCTATAATGCGGCAGCTCCGAACACAAGAGACCCGTTGAGAAGGTGAGTTGCACATGTCCGAGAGCCTTGCGATCCATGGCGGCACGCCTGCGGTAGCTGAGGGAGTTGTCGATACGCGCTGGCCCGTGATTGATGGTAGCGACCGGGAGGCGGTCGTCCGCGCCCTCGATTGGCCGAGCCACACCGCGAACTCTCCGGAGGTCAAGCAGCTCGTGGAGGAGTGGTGCGCGTGGCAGGGCGCGAAGCACTGCCTGGCGACCAACAGCGGCACCGCCGCGCTCCACATGGCCGTCGCGGCGGTCGGGATCGAGCCGGGCGATGAGGTCATCACCTCCGCGTTCAGTTGGACCTCCACCGCCACCTGCGTGCTGCACCACAACGCGATCCCGGTCTTCATCGACGTCGACCCGGTCACGATCAGCCTCGACCCGAAGCTCATCGATGCCGCCGTCTCCGACCGCACGAAGGCGGTCATCGTGCCGCACCTGCACGGCCTCTCAGCGGACATGCAGCCGGTCATCGAGGCCTGCGAGCGCCACGGGCTGCGGCTGATCGAGGACTGCTGCCAGAGCCACGGGGCGAAGTACCGCGGCGCGAAGGTTGGCAGCATGGGCGACGTCGCGACCTTCAGCCTCAACCAGAACAAGAACCTCTCCGCCGGTGAGGGCGGCCTGCTGACCACAGACGATGACGAGGTCTACGAGAAGGCCGCTCGGCTCTGGCAGTTCGGGGAGATCCGCAAGCCGGACGGGACCCGCGACATGAACGCGCATGGTATGGGCTGGATGTACCGCACCTCCGGACTCTCGGCGGCATTCGCCCGGGCGCAGCTTGCGAAGCTCGATCGCTACACGGAGATCTTCCAGGAGAACGCCCGCTACCTCTCCAGCGCGCTGGCGGAGATCCCCGGTGTCGAGCCGCCTGCGGAGCCCGAGGGCTACGAGCACGTCTACTACAACTACGCGGTGCGCTTCCAGCCCGAGCAGCTTGGCCTCGACGTGGACGCGCGCAGCTTCCGCGAGAAGGTCTCAGCGGCCCTCAACGCCGAGGGCGTGCAGGTGGCGCAGTGGTGGAACATCGCGCTGCCGGACATGGTGCTCTTCCAGAACAAGGACGGCTACGGGAAGGGCTGCCCGTGGGCCTGCCCGCACACGCGCCCGGAGATCAGCTACGAGAACCTCGATCTGCCGGAGACGCGCCGGTGGCTCGCGGAGTACGCGCTGGTACGACATCTCCATGCGCCCAATGACCTGTCGGTCATGAAGGCGTACGTGGGCGCATTCGAGAAGGTCTTCGCCAGCCTCGACAGCGTGCTCGGGTAACTGAAGCGCAGGATGGCCTGCAAGGGAGACCACCGATGACCTCACACGAACGCGTTGTGCGCGCCGTCACCTTCCAGGGCCCGGATCGCGTACCGTACAACCTCCCGGCGCCGTGGGGGAGCGACTTCCGGGGCTGCGGAGTTGGCGCTGACCCATCGTGGACGCCGGCGGTGAGCACTGAGACCGAGCACGAGGACGAGTTCCACTGCGTCTGGCGGAAGCTCCCCGGCGACCGGACCATGGGGCAGGTCGTCGGCCATCCGCTGAGCGACTACGCGCTGCTGGATGACTTC
The DNA here is from genome assembly GCA_002411015.1 of Armatimonadetes bacterium UBA5352. Classification (GTDB taxonomy): domain Bacteria; phylum Armatimonadota; class Zipacnadia; order Zipacnadales; family UBA5352; genus UBA5352. Next base: position 5,754 of record DHPY01000042.1, read on the forward strand.
GAGTGGCCCGACTACACGGTGGATGCGCGCTACGAGGCAGCGCGCAAGGCCTGCGCAGAGAACCCTGAGGACAAGTTCCTGCTCGGAAGCATCCCGATGAGCCTCATCCACCGGCTAGAGTATCTGCGCGGACATGTGGAGGCATGGACCGACCCCTACGAGCACCCGGAGGAGCTTCGCCGGCTGCTGAACACGCTCGGGGACATCGCGATAGTGGCGGTGGATCGCCTCGCCGACGCGGGAGCGCATGCGGTCATGTCCTGCGATGACTGGGGGCTGCAGGACCGGCCGATGCTCTCCCCCGCGATCTTCGCGGAGTTCTTTAAGCCGGTCTACCACCGCGTCTATCACCACGCGCACGAGCGCGGGCTGCTGACCTTTTTGCATAGTTGCGGCCACATCACCGACCTGCTGGAGCACTTCATCGAGGCGGAGCTTGATCTCATCCAGCAGGATCAGCAGGAGAACATGGGCGTGGAGGAGCTGGCCCGCCGCTTCGGCGGGCGGCTGTGCTTCTGGTGCCCGGTGGATATCCAGCAGACGATGGTGCACGGGAGCATTGAGGAGGTCCGCGCCTACGCGCGCAGGCTCATAGACAACCTCGGCCGCTTCAACGGCGGCTTCATCGCGCAGTGGTATGCCTCGCCCGATGCTGTAGCGCACAGCCGCGAGAAGATCGACGCGATGGCGGAGGAGTTCGTGACCTACGGCGCGACCGTCTACGCCTGAGAGAGCTGTCTTCCGATCAGACCTCCTGCGTTCGCCTCATGCAGTACATCCGCGACGTATTCGTTCTGACTAAGGACGGCAGGAGGTTATGTCCAAATGTACGTCGAATGTGCTGCCTGCGTGTAAGTGTCGGCACCGGCAGGGACTCGTTCACAGACCGTCTCGGCGTGCGCCGCAATGACGGGCGGGGCGAGGCGGAGGTCTTGCACGGGCCCATCAGGAGCTGACCGTGGACGATCGGGTTGATGGCAACGTTGCGCGCGGGCAGGGCGAGAGCAGCCTCCACGGGAGCGAATGCCGTTTCGGGGCCGTCTTTGAGCAGGTCCGGATCGGCATCTATGTAACCGGCCTCGATGGCGGCTTCCTGGCGGCCAACCGGGCAGCGTGTGAGGTGCTCGGCTACTCAGAGAGCGAGTTGATCTCGCGTGGCCCTGTGGCGGTCACGCATCCCGAGGACCTTGCCGCTGTCCTCGAGTGCGAGCGCTCTCTGCTGGCGCGGGAGCGAGACCTCTACCGGTATGCCTGGCGCTGCATCCGCAGGGACGGGGAGACGGTTCGGCTGGAGGCCTGCACCGCGCTCGAACGAGACGAGCACGGTGATCCGCAATGGTTCATCACGCACCTCACTGAGGCCGCTCGCCTCCGAGGCGTCGAAGAGGAGCTGCGGCTGACCCGGCGCTTCCTCTCCGCGCTGCTGAGATACGCCCCCATGCCGATCTCCGCCACGAGACCTGATTCCACTCATCTGTTCGTGAACCCGGCGTGGGAGGCGCTGATGGGGGTGCCCCGCGGGGCCGCCATCGGAGCCACCGTGGCCGACCTGTTCGGCGCCGCCAGCGCGGAGGAGGTGGCCGAGGAGAATCGTCCGGTGATCGAGCTGGGTCTCCCGGTGACGCTGGAGAAGGTGCTGGAGAGCGAGGAGCGGCGCGTCCAGAGCCGCATCGTGCGCTTCCCGATACTCGGCGAGAAGGGCGAGGTGCAGGCCATCGGCTCGATCAGTTCCGATGTCACCGACCTCGCTCACACTGAGGAGGAGCTGCGGGCAGCGCTCGAGCGGATTAGAGGCCTGTGGAACGCGCATCCTGGCGGGATCATGGTGCTGGATGATCGCGGCCTGATCAGCGACATGAATGACGCCGCGTGCACGCTCATCGGCCGCCCTACCGAGGAGTGCATCGGTCACGGGCTGGACGCCCTCGGCTGGCATGTGATCCGCCGGGATGGCTCGCCGCTTCCCGTCGCTGAGCGGCCGGCCATCGTAGCGCTCAGGAGCGGCCGGCCGGCGCATGATGCCGTCATCGGTGTCTACGCCGACCGACGTGATGATTGCCGATGGCTCCTGTGCAACGCGGAGCCCGTGTTCGCAGCGGGCAGCGGCAGGGCGCAGTCGGCGATCGCGGTCTTCGTTGACATCACCGACCGCATCCGGGCTGACTCGGCGCTGGCAGAGAGCGAGGCGCGCTTCCGGGAGATGGCCGACCTGCTCCCGGACATGGTCGTGGAGTTGGACGCGGATGGGCGAGTCACCTACGCTAACCGTGCCGTCAGCGAGGCGCTGGGGTATGCGAGGGCCGATCTGGATGCGGGGCTGCGCGTCATGGATGCGATGGACAGACGCACATACGCCCGGCTGATCGAGGCATTGCAGGCCACTGAACCGTCCAAACACCTGCTCGAGGGCGTGTTCCCCATCAGGCGGCGGGATGGCGGCACGATCCCCGCGGAGATCAACTCGACCCGCATCATCTCCGCCGGCGGCGAACTGCTCGGGTATCGCGCGGTGATCCGGGATATCACCGACCGGCAGAAGGCTGAGGCCGCGGAGCGCCTGGCTGCAGTGGGCCAGCTTGCCGGCGGCGTGGCCCACGAGTTCAACAACCTGCTGGGTGCCACGATGCTGCAGGCGGAGATCGCGGCGCAGACGCGGAGTCTGGAGCAGTATCAGAGACTCACGTCGCTCGTGGCAAGGTTCGGGCTGCGCGGGAGTGAGATCTGCCGGAGGCTGACCGCGTACGCCAGCCCGAGAGAGCCACGGCACCGGGAGATCGCGGTCGAATCGGCTATTGACGCCTCCCTGGCCGTCGCGGCGCACCACATTGAGAACGCGGGCGTGACGGTGACGAGACGCTACGACACAGCCGGGCACCACGTCTACGCCGACTCCACCCAGATCGAGGAGGTCATCCTTAACCTCATCATCAATGCCTGCCACGCGATGCCATCAGGTGGCAGCTTGACGATCGAGACAGGCTACATAGACGGCGGGGGCGGCGGGAAGATCGTTACCGCCGTCTCCGACACGGGCACTGGTATCAGGCCGGAGCATCGCGACCGCATCTTCGACCCGTTCTTCACCACCAAGGGCCTCCCCGGCGAAAGTGACCCGCCAGGTACCGGGCTGGGGCTGTCGGTCTCCATGGGAATCGTGAGCGCCCACGGAGGGACGATTGACTCGTCCAGCGAGATCGGCGCGGGTACCACGTTCAGGATCGTTCTTCCCGAGTGCGACGAGCACACGGCCCCGATGCCTCCTGATGATGCCGAGAGGAGCGAACCGATCCCGCCTCCAGCCAGAGGCTGCCGTCGGGCGCGGCTACTGGTGGCAGAGGACGTGGAGGAACTGGCCCATCTGATCGCGGCTGTCGTGGAGACCGAGGGGCGAGAGATTGTGTGCGTCCATGACACCCAGAGTGCCCTGGCGGCACTGTCGGCCGACGACTTCGATCTGGTGATCACCGATCTGCTCATGCCGGGCGGCGGCGGGCGCGAGCTACTGGCAACGGTGAGGACGCTGCCAGACCCGCCAAAGGTGCTGGTGGTGACCGGCATGGTGGAGGAGGAGGTCGAGGCGGAGACCATGGCGCTCGGAGCCGCCGCATTCCTCCGCAAGCCCTTCACCTGTCCGGAGCTGCTGCAGGCAGTTGAGGGCCTGCTCCCGGCGGCGCGATGCTGTCGGGCCGATGATGAAGGTCATGTCGGGAGATTGTCGACGGTGGGGTCTGCATTAAGGCCGCGGCAGGACAACGAACTGCCCTGAGCCCCGCTCCCTTCTCTGCAATGGCCTTCGGGGCGGGGTCGATCACACGTACACGCGTCGAGGTGGCTACCGTGCGCACCGAGCAACTTGAGCCGGTCAGCGAGTACCTGCCGCGAGGAGACGTGGTAGGCTGTGTCGTGGTTGTGTCTGACTACAAGCTGCTGAACCTCGGGCACGCGAGCGCTCTGCGCAAAGCGGGCTACGTCGTCTACACCGCAGTGACCTGTACGGATGTGCCGAGGATCTATGTACGCTACTCGGTCGGCCAGGTCGATCTCGTTGTGTTCGCCTCGCTCGTCCACGGCTGGCACCATCAGGAGGCAGAGGAGCGGCCGGAGGAGATCCCTCCGGCAACGGATATCCGCTGGCATACACGGAACATCCTGCAAGTCATCGAGACGGTCAGCTCAAAGCAGCAGTTGCCGCCACGCGTCCTCATCGCCACCGATCTGATTGAGTATGACTGCTATCAGGTCAGCGGGGATGCCCTGGCACTGGCCGGCGTTGAGTTCGACACATACTCGGCAACGAATCCTCCCTCCATCGTGAGGTACCTTCAGAGCAGTGAGCTTCGGGCGGGGTAGAGGCTCTGGCGCGTGAGGCCCTCCCGCCTCACCACGGGCAAGTCGGCGCCGGCAGGAACGGCGCCTCATGGCGCGGAACTACCTCAGGTACACGAGTGCACCCCGCATGCGGAGTTGAAGATGGCTGACAAGGAGCCCAGGCACCCGCAGGAGCCACTGAAGAGGTACCTCCTGGCGTCGGTCGGCACGGTTTTCCTGGTCATCGGAGCGATCGGGATCGTGGTCCCTGTCATGCCGACCACGCCATTCCTTCTGCTGGCCACGGCCTGCTACGTCCGCAGCTCAAAGCGGTTCCGCGACTGGCTTCTCAACAACCGCGTGCTCGGCGCCTATGCCCGCGACTACCTCAGCGGCGAGGCTACGCCGGTGTCCGCCAAGATCGCCACCCTCATCCTGCTGTGGGCCGCGGTCGGGGTCTCAATCTTCATCGCGGTTGACGACATGTGGCTGCGGGTGCTGCTGCTGGTGATCGCCGCCGGGGTCACTGCTCACATCCTCACCATCTGCACGCGGCGGTAGGCCGACCGGCTACTGCGGGATCACGTGGTAGTCCTGGCTCGTGCAGCCCCTCGGCGGCTGATTGCGGTGGTTCCACTTCGCGTGACCATCGAAGAACGAGACGTTGACACCGTCGTTGTGCCTCGCTGCCGCCCACAGCGCCATGCCCACCATCGTTCCGTCGAAGAAGCAGGTGGTCTCACTCGGCACCGGTACGCTGGCGAGGGTGCGGATGCTGCCTGAGGGCATCCCGGGGACCATGTAGGCGAACGCGACCCGGTTCCAGACGTAGCTGTATCGCCCGAGGCCGGTGAATGAGGTGAAGTTGACCGAGCCGGTGGGATCCGATGGACAAGTGCTGTTCTGATCATCCTTCACGTACGGCTGCACCAGTTCCACGGTGCTCCAGAAGAGGCTCCAGTCGGGAAGGCCACCGATCGCTACGGGGAGAGTCTCATCGTAGTCCTGCGCGCACATCAACGTCGCGAGCGCAAGCTGCTTGACGTTGGAGAGACATGAGGTCTGACGCGCCTTCTCCCGGGCCCTGGCGAACACGGGAAAGAGAATCGCCGCCAGGATCGCGATGATCGCGATCACCACAAGAAGTTCCATCAGGGTGAACCCACGCCTGCTATCCGCCACCACTACCACACCTCCGCCGCCACAGCCCGATGTAGCTCAGTCTTCGGGTTCGGCGCAGATGCCTCCTCTACGGGTGATCCTCAGCCTGAGGGCCATCTGACCGCCGCCTCCACCCGCTGACCCGCGATTGTAAGCTCCACATCATCGGTCGCAACCACCTCGGCCGAGCCATCATCGGCCACGGTCAGCGCCGCCCAGTTGCGGATCACGAAGCTGTCGCCCGGGCGCAGGTCGAGGTAGTAGAACGTGTCGCCCTGCTCGAAGCCCGCGCTGGAGCGGACGTCCACGATGAATGGCTGCGCGCTCTGCACGCGCTGCACCTGCGTGATCGTGGTGAAGTCTGCCTTCGCGACGCCCTTCCCTGCGAAGAACGTGGGCCGCGTGTACGGGTGCGGCGTCAGTGAGGTCAACCGCGTTGGCGTTGGCGGCGCCTGGTCAAGCGTGCCCTGGCCGAGGATGATGCGCTGCCGGCCGAGGTCAATGACGCACAGGTCGCCCTCGCGGCGGATGTCGTAGATGGTGTAGGAGGTGTTGCGCGAGTAGTCGGGGCTGTCGAAGATGACCGTCTGGAAGCGCAGGCGCCCGTCCGTGGGCAGGTCGGCGTCAACGTAGACGAGGTTGCGTTCGTAGTCTATCCGCACGATCTCACCGGTGTGCTCGCCATGCGCCAACTGCAGGCTGAAGCCCGGTGCGCTGAGCGATCGGCCGATCATGTGCGCCTGCACCACGCGCTCCCCGTCCATGCGCAGATGGCCGAATGAGCCATCAAGCGAGAGGTCGCCCGCCTGCACGGCGGCGCCCGGGGTGCCTGCGTAGACGAAGCGATCAGAGGGCCCGGCGGCCTGCCGAACCTCGAGCGCGGTCGCGCCGTCACCGGCGGGGATGCGCCGCACCTGCGCGATCGAGGGCGCGGGCGCACCGGCCCCCGCCTCCTCCGGGCGGTCGGTGAGCGCGATGCTCTGCAGCGAGATCCAGGGCTCGCCCGCATCCGCGCGGACGGTTGTGACGCCGAGGGTATGTTCGCCGGCGGCGAGATCAACCGGCCCCAGGGTCACCGCCGGAGCAGGCCCGACCTCCGGGGCGGTGCCGAGGAACTGCTCGCCGATCGGGCTGCCGTCAATGCTGAAGGTTGCCGCCGAGTAGCTCGGCGAGCGCCACGGCTGCAGGCGCAGCCAGTAGCGGTCGGCTTCGGGCGCCTGCAGCCGGAAGCGCGCCTGCCCGCCGAACTCGCGCGCCTGGAAGAGCACGATGTCGAGGCCCGCGAGGTACCTCAGGCCACCGTCATCGGTCGAGGCGGCGGCCATCAGGTCCATGCCGCGCAGGCCGCCCGCCGCCGACGCCGGGCCATAGGGCTCGCGCACTGAGACGAAGGTGCTATCGAGGCTTCCCTCAGCCACGCTGCGCCGTGCGACGACGTGAGACGCGCGAGGGTACTGGGGGAAGATCCCGGGCGCCCAGGTGCTGATGACCTCGGTGCCGGGCTGGTCGAGCATGTGCATGCGCAGGAAGCTGTCGCCGTCCGGCAGCCGCCACGTCATCGCCCACGCGTCGTCGGTCTGCGCGCGCTGCGGGTGCATCATGAAGCCGAGCCCGTTGCCGGGAGCCGGGTTGCTGTACTGCTGGTGCTCGGTGCCTGACATGTAGCCGTCGGCCATCTGCCGCTCGCCCCAGTTGATCTCAGGCCCCGCGAGCGAGCCCGGCTCCGGCTCGCCGAGGCTGACGCCCTCGAAGGTGGCGTCATCGGAGAGCGCGTGGGCGAGGTAGTCGTGCTGCGTGCCGCCGGTGACGCGGAAGATATCGAGCAGATAGCTGCCCGGCCCGTCGCCGACCAGCGCGAGGAAGCGCCGATACTCCTCTACGCCGCGCGAGCGATAGGCGAGATCGGCGTCCGCGTCCACAATCTGCATCCCGGGCATTCCGGCGAAGAGATTCAGGCTGCCGCCGGAGTCATCAGCCTCACCGGAAAGCTGGGTTTGCTCGTTCACCATGACGAGGTTGTGCGAGGCGGTCTGGCGCGCCCAGCCAACCTGGGTGGGCGTGCCGCCATCGCCGTAGCCGATGTCGTAGGTGAGCTCATAGCCGAGGCCGATGTAGCTGATGTTCAGGTCATCGAGGTGCCCGTGGTTGAGCGATGGCCCGTAGCGCAGCAGGCAGGCCTGCGCGTCGCTGGAGTTCGGCGTGCGCATGATCGCGATGCCCTTCTGGCCCATGTTGTGGGAGCCGTGCAGCAGGCGATCGAGGTCTGGCCCGAGCGGCGCATCGGGCAGCTCTCCGAGCCCGTCGGCGTGGAACAAAAGCCAGTCGGTGTCGCCGGAGCTCGCGTGCAGGCGCTCGAGGTCGCCCTGAGCGAAGAAGCTCAGCAGCGCGCCGAACTGCTCTCGCACCTCAGGGAGCGTGGTGCGGCGGTAGATCCGCTCGGCGTACTGGTAGTCATTGGCGTTGAAGCTCGTCTCCGGCGGCCAGGCGCGCCGGGTGTCAGGGCTCGAGTCGCCGTAGCGCGGTGAGTGCCCGAGGAGGTCCATGGACAGCGCGGGGACGACGTAGAACGCCCGGAAGCCCGCGTCATCGTAGAGGTTGATCCCATCGGGGTAGCGCGCGCTGCGGTAGTTCAGCAGTGGCTCGGTGAAGGTGAAGTAGAGGTTGCGGGCGTGCAGCGCGTAGCCCAGCGAGGACTCGAAGTAGCGGCCATCTCGGTCCGCGTTGTTGTGGACCATCGCGCGGATGCCGTAGGGGCCATCGAGCGCCCAGTCTACATACTCCTCGATCCCGAGCAGGCAGCCAACCGCAAGCGCGCCCCGGAGGTAATCGGCCTCACCGTTGTGCAGGCCGCCATTGAGCGACTGCTCGTAGCAGTAGCGAGCGCCGTCCTTGAGCATGTTCGTCTCGATGTTCTCCCGCCGGCGCATGCCGTCAACGAATGAGGCCTCATCGAGCGCCGCGGAGTGGTAGATCTGGTCGTATGCATCCACGATGGGCACCAGGTAGCGCGCGGCCTGGTACCATGGCCGGGCCAGCCTGCCGCTCGGCGGGTTCGAGGGGTAGTCCCACGAGCCCGCGGTGCAGTACGGGTAGATCTCCGCGAGGGCGTCGAGGATGACCGCGCAGGTGCGGGCGTAGCGCTCATCGCCGGTGAGGCTGTAGGCGAGGGCGAGGTCGCTGCACCACTGCATGTAGTTCTCGACCACCCAGGAGTTGTAGGAGCCGACGAAGTAGAGCACGCGGCCGTCCTCCGTGACATGTCCGGTGCCCGGATCGGGAGCCTGGTCGTTCGGGAGCACGTGGCCGTTCACGCACTTCACGGTGCCGGGCCGGTCGAAGCTGCAGTCGAGGCTCGCCCAGCCGCCCCATCCATCCGACTTCGTCCACTTCGCGCCGCAGACGGGGCATGCGCCCTTGCCCGCCGCGAAGCATGCGCCCTTCTCCGGCGTATGCTCATGGATCCACTCGGGGCTGTAGCCGACTACCTGGTCGGCGCGCGCGATGACTGTGCGGGCGCGACTTGCTGCCCACGGGTGCCGCTCGACGTTCTGCCTCGCGCGAGCCACGTCCTCAGGCGTGACGTAGACGCACGGGTGCTCCTCGCGATCGGTCTGTGTCAGCTCCAACGGCGTCCACTCCTGAAGATTAGCCTCCGGCGCCTGCGCGAGATGCACGAGGCCGCCGGGGTCGCTGAAGACGAGAAGCTCGCTCAGCGCGATGTAGATGTTGTCGGCCCACGTATCCACGACCGTCAGCCGCAGCGACTCCGTGGTTCGTTCCGGGAACCGGACGATCTGCGCACCGGCGCGGTCCTCCAGCTCGACGCGCACGGGCTCTCCGGAGGAGAAGCTGATCTCCACGTGGCGCGGGTTGGCGTCGTGACGGTCAATGCCGCGGTTCACGATGACGATTGTGTCGAAGGTCTGCGGCTCAGCGAAGGTGAGGCTTACCCATTGCGGCAGAGAGGCCTGGTGCGCACTCGCCCAGACGGTGCCCGCGTGGTTGTCGTTGAGACTCGCGGCGACGTAGGCGCCGCCGGCTGAGGATGATGCCTCTGCGGTGGCCTGGATCGCGAGGTTCTGGTCCAGATGGGCCACGATGAGATCGAGGAGGTTTGCGGCACAGGCAGTGCTGGCAGTAGCCAGAAGGATGATGACTGCACTCACGAGCGTGCTCGGCTTGAGCATGGTCTGGCCTCCAACTGAACCTGTCGCTGCACCGGCGAACGAGAGACCCCTTCGCCCAGAGAGACGGGCGCACCTGCCCCTGGCCGGCGGTCACAGGCGGCACATTGGGGGAGGTCACAGCCGACCGGATGCCGTATCTACCCGTGCAGGGTTCGGCTCGCAGTTCCGACACCAGATGGTCGATCCCACGAGGGAGCGAGAGATGATACGAGCATCGTGGCGAACAAGACTGCTGTTGCCGGTCGCCTTCGTACTCATCCTTCTGGCCGGTTCCGTCGCTGCCATAGTGGCGCAGGAGACCGAAATGGGACGTTTCGTTGATCTTGGCGTGCCCGTGACGCGGGCCGCGATATTCAGGCAGACGCTCGGGCCGGATGAGACCGGGGAGATGTCGCGCGTCTACGCTGTGTTCACGCAGAACGGCGCGCCCGTATTCCTCGTGCAGATCGACCCATCCACCGGCGAGGCGCGCCAGTTCGACGCGCCGCTGGGCACTCATCCCTGGGGGCTGACCGTCGGGCCGGACAACTGCGTGTATATCGGCACCGCCGGTGACGCGGCGCAGGGGGGCCTGCTGCTGAAGTTCGACCCGGCCCGGCCGGAGATTGGCCTCGTGAACCTCGGGAAGATGGCCGAGAGTGAGACCTACATCTGGGCGCTGGCGAACGGTGAGGGCGACGACTGCATCTACGGCTGCACCTACGGGAACGGCAAGGTCGTCTCCTACAACACCCGCACCGGCGAGATGCGCGACTACGGCCAGATGCTCCCCGGCCAGCAGTACACGCGGCCGATCGTGGTCGGGAAGGATGGCTGGGTCTACACCGCCGCGGGCACCACCGAGCCGGACTACATCGCGCTCGACCCGGTGACCGGTGAGCACCACTCCTCGCGGCCCGAGGAGCTCGCGGGCACGCGCGTGGCCGAGCTCGAGCAGGGCGGCTGGGGGCAGTTCCGCAAGGGCACCGATGGCCATGCCTACCAGCGCGACTGCGGGAAGTGGTACCGGCTGGTGGGCGGGCGCGCCGAGGCGATTGCCGATGAGGAGCTTCCACCGGCGGTGACGCCGGAGCTTGCGGATGGGCGCAGGCTCGTCGGCGTCTTCCCGGAGGGCAGATGGGAACTCATCGACCCGGTGAGCGGCGAGCGGACATCGGGCCAGTTCGAGTACCAGAGCGCGGGGATGGAGCCGTTCGTGATCGCCGATGGGCCGGACGGGAAGATCTACGGCTCAACGATGCTGCCGCTGTGGCTCTTCCGCACGGATCCACACACAGGTGCATCCGAGGTGCTCGGCAACCCCAGCGGGGGCGGCGGGGAGATCTACTCGATGCTGCCGCTGGACGGCAAGCTGTGGATCTTCGACTACCCCGGGGCGAATATCGCGAGCTACGACCCCGGCCAGCCATGGAACAAGGGAAGCGAGCCTCAGAACAATCCCCGGATGTACGGCAACATGGGCGACGGGCACCTGCGCCCGATCGCACTGGTGCTCGGCCCCGACAACAGGTTCTACGTCGGCAGCCATGCCCCATACGGCGAGCACGGCGGGGCCATGGGAGTCTTCGATCCGGTTCTGGGCAAGGTGGTCGAGAACTACCGCAATCTCATCCCCCGGCAGTCGATCAACGCGCTGGCCTGTGATCCCGAGTCGGGCCTGATCTTCGGTGGCAGCGACATCTCCGGCGGCGGCGGGACCTCCCCGGTGGAGAAAGACGCCGTCTTCTTTGTCTGGGACCCTCAGGCCAGGCAACTCGCGCACCAGATCGTGCCGGTGGCCGGCGATACCGCGATCCCCATGGTCACCACAGCGCAGGGCAAGGTCTTCATCATGAGCCTGCCCTCGCGCACGCTCACAGTGTATGACATTGCCGACCGGTCCATCCTGTCGCAGGCCCCTACGAATTCGGGACGGGTCTTCCCCGGCGCGGCGGGGCTGCACAGCGACGGCATGATCTACGCGCTGACGCCCGAGGGCATCATTGCGATCGACCCGCAGACGTACGCCGTGCGGGAGGTGGCCCGGTACGAGGGCGGAATCAGGTGCGGCTGGGCGATGAACGATGAGGGCGTCTACTTCGCATCGGGCGTTCACCTCATCCGCTGGGAGTGGCCGGAACAGGGCGGGTGATCTGCGCCATTTCTGTTACAATGCGTGTCGCGCTCCAAGTGAGACGCAGGGCACCGACCGGCCCGCGACCTCGCCCGATGGAGGTCTGAGAGCGTCGGCTGCGAATGCTCCTGTGTCTGGTGTATGCTGAGACTGCCAGAACGTCTGTATGTGATGTCATCGTGGCGGATGTATGGACCGAGTGAGTCGGAAGGGACGGCGGAAGATGCGGACAGGGCGTGTGCTGCTGGTTGGGCTGATATTTCTCGTGCTGGCGAATCTCTGGGTGCGACAGGGGGAGCTGCTGACACTTGCCGCGCAGGTCTCGATGGCGGTGCCTCCGGTGCCTGCGCTGGTTACCCTCCTTGTGCTCCTCGCGGGCCTCGGCATCATTCGCAAGGTGGGCATCGGGCGCAAGGAGGTCATGGGCGTCTACATGTTCCTGACGCTGGCGGTTGCGCTGACCTCAGGCGCTGCGATGCGCCTCTTCCTTCCGGCGCTGGTCACGCCCTTTTACTTCGCGTCCGAGGAGAACCGCTACAGCGAGATCTTCAAGTTCATCCCCTCATGGGCCACGCCACACGGGGATGAGGTGATTCGCCAGTACTTCGAGGGCAGCGACCTTGCGTCCAGTGGACTGAATGTCTGGCTTCTCGGCGTCCCCTGGGGCGCATGGCTCCAGCCGCTCGCGATCTGGCTTGTGTTCTTCGTGGGCTTCTACACGCTGCTGCTGTGCCTCGCCATGATCTTCCAGCCGGTCTGGGAGGAGGGCGAGCACCTCAGCTACCCGATGTCCGAGTTCTCCCTGCTGCTTGCCGGCTACCGCCAGGGGAGAGTGCAGGGCGTGTGGACCAACCCGATCTTCTGGATCGGTGTCGCGGTGGTCGGCATCGCCGACCTCTCCAACATCCTCAACGCGTTCAACCCGGGGCTCCCCGCTATCGGCCTGGCAACGTCGCTCGACCCGCTTTTTGCCGAGCATCCACTCACGGCGCTTCGTCCGCTCACGATCAACTACCGCCCCGCCATCCTCGGCATCGCCTACATGATGCCGAGCGATATCGTGATCTCGACGCTCGTGCTCTACTTCGGCTACCTGAAGGGCCTGAGCCTCACCGGCGCGATGGCCGGCTTCGACATCCCGGGGTACCCGTTCGACTACCCGCAGGCGATGGGCGGCTTCGTCGCGCTGGCGGTGGTGCTCATCTACGGCGCTCGCAAGCGGTTTGCGGACGTCTTCGGCGCGCTTGCCGGTCGCGGCAATGAGAGCCCCTGGCTTGCCATCGGCGTCATCGTCAGCACCGTCATCGTCTTCGGCTTCTGGCTCATCTTCGGGATGAAGCTGTGGGTCCTCGCGGTCTACCTCATCCTTGTGCTGAGCCACAGCATCGGCTACATGCGCATTCGCGCCGAGACCGGCTACCCGACCTGGTGGATCAAGCCGCTCAACCAGGAGCGGGACATGCTCATCAGCTTCTTCGGCACCGCGCGCATGTCGGCGGGCGGCAAGTTCGGGAGTCTGGCCGGACTTGAGGTGCAGAACTGGATGTACCGCGGCTACTTCGGCCAGTTCATCTCCTACCAGGCGGAGGCGCTGCGCATCGGTGGGGAGATCAAGGTTGATCGCAAGCAGATCGTCTCGCTGATGATCTGGGCGGTCATCCTGGGCACGGTCGTGAGCTGGTGGATGCACCTGAGCACCGCCTACGAGCTTGGCGCGAATGTCCTTGAGGGCGGCGCCACCCAGGGCGGCACGCGCGTGGCACTGATGACCCAGGCCTATGACCAGCTTGCATCGTGGATGCGCGGGCCGGTGGAGCCACAGCGCAATCAGACGATCGCGTTCTTCGCGGGCAGTGTGATGGTCATACTGCTGGTCGTCCTGCGGCGCCTCTTCCTGCAGTTCCCGCTGCACCCGAGCGGCTTCGTGATGGCGCTCACAGGCGGCGCCAGCATCGGCTGGGCCAGCCTGTTGCTGGCGCTGATCGTGAAGAGCATCACGCTGCGCCTCGGCGGCATGCGCCTCTACAACCGCCTGCTGCCATTCTTCATCGGGATCGTGGTCGGGCACTACTTCTGGTCCGGCACGGTCTGGGCGTTCATGGCCAGCTTCGGAGGCGAGGGCTTCAACAAGCTGCCAGTCGGCTTCTGAGGGCAGCCCGAGAGGCGATCGCCCCGACCATCTCCAGGACTACTCCGCTGCTTCGGCTACGACGGAGGGACGAACCATGCGCCATCTCACGACGCTCCTGCTGATGACCGTGCCGGTCGCCACCTGGGCGGGAGGCGCCGCAGACCGCTCCTGGCCGCGAGTGACGATCCTGCCGATGGCCGCACCGTCGCTTGACGGCGTGCTCTCGCCGGGTGAGTGGGACGGCGCAGTGACCCTCAGCGGCTTCACGCGCCTGCCCGGCACCGACCTCGTCGGCAACCAGCCGCTGGTGAAGGTCGCATGGTCGGCGGAGGGCCTGATGGTGGGCGCCGAGGTGCCGCTGCCGCCGGGCGAGCTTGCGCGGGCGCGCGCGACGGACTTCGATGGCACCGTCTGGGAGGACGACTGCATCGAAGTGCACCTCGACCGCGGCCACGCTCACGAGAAGAACTACCAGTTCGTCGTGAACGCGCTGGGGACGCGCTTCGATGCCTTCGGCGGCGACCGTGAGTTCAGCGCCGAGTGGCAGGCCGCGGCGGTCAATCAGCCCGGCCACTGGTCGTGTGAGCTGCTCATCCCGTGGGATGCGGTGGGCCGAGCGCCGGCGGCAGGCGACCTCGATGGCTTCAACATCGTGGTCAACTCCTCCTACCTCGGCGGCACCCTCACCCTCAGCCCCATTTCGCGCTCGGCGCACGAGACCGCGCGATATCTGCATCTCGTCTACGGCAGCGACCTGGCCGTGACGCTGGAGGGCCTGGATGCGGACGCGCCACAGGATGTGCGCGTGAGCGCGCTGGGCACGGGGCAGGCGACCGTCAGCTACGTGCTCTCGCGCGACGAAGCAGCGGGCGCGGTGGAGGTCGAGCGCCGCACGCTCACGCTGAGTGCTCCCGCGGATGAGCCGCTGCCGGTGCAGGTTCCGGAGGAGCAGGGGATGCCGCGACCGGGCCGCTACGTCGCGCAGTACACCGCGGAGGGCCCGGGCGGACTGCTGCTGGTGCGCTCGGCCGCGTTCAACGTGGCCTCACCGCTGAGCGTGACAGCGCGGACCTCGCTCAGTGAACAGCGCCTGCACGTGGAGCTGCAGCCGTCCGGCCTGCTCTTCCCGCCCGGCGAAACGACGCTTCACCTAACCGCGAGCGTCGAGGACACGAGGGTATATGACGAGGACGTGGCGGCGGCGCAGTCGGGTCCAACGACGGTGACGCTGACTGATCTCCCGGCGGGCGAGTTGACCCTTATGGCAACCGCGACCAACCGCGTGACCGGAAAGCAGTATGAGAGCCAGCAGAGCTTCGACAGCCCGCTGCGCCCGGTGTGGCTCGGCACCAGTGAGGGCCTCACCGACGAGGTCCCGGCGCCGTGGACGGCGCTGACGGTGGAGGGCGCGCGAGGGTCGCGGCCTGTAGTGCGGTGCTGGGGGCGGCGCTACGGCTTCGCCCAGGGGCTGCTGCCCTCGGCGGTGAGTACCAGGGATGCGGAGGTACTGCAGGCGCCGATCACGCTCACCGGAAGCGCCGACGGGCGCCCGCTGGAGTGGACCGGGCAGCGCGCGCGGGTCGAGAGCGCGCGCGCGGACATCGTCAGCCTCGCGGGCAACGCGGCCGGCGAGCCCCTTGCCATCAGCGGCACCACCTGCGTCGAGTATGACGGGATGATCCGCTGCGATCTGACGCTCACGCCGACGCGCCCTGGCGTGACAGTGCAGGAACTGACGCTGGGGATCCCGCTGAAGCCCGAGCTCGCGCGCTACCTCTACCACTTCCCCGGCCGCTGGGGCAGCGTCGCCAACAGCGCGTACCTGCCGGAGGAGGGCTGGAGCAGCAGCTTCCGCCCGTTCGTCTGGCTCGGCGATGAGGACCGGGGGTTCTCGTGGTTCTGCGAGAGCGACCGCAACTGGTTCCCGCTCGACAGCCAGAGCGCGATCACCATCCAGCGCGGGGAGCAGGCGACGGTGCTCCGATGCCACTTGATCGCCGGGGAGACGCAGGTCACGGAGCCCCTGACCTACACCTTTGGCTTTCAGGCCACTCCGGTCAAGCAGCCGGAGAAGACGGTCTGGGACTATCGCATCACCCATCAGGGGAACTATGGCCTTGAGAAGCAGCAGGCGACCGCCGGCGGCCGGATCGTCTACCCGGCCGCCGGGCACGTCCGCCGCGAGGAGGGCGCCTTCGAGTGCTGGTATCGCCCCGCGGTGGACAGCGAGCGCGAGAAGCCGTTCGCCGAGCGCACCTGGCAGGGCAACCGCAGCATCTTCACGGTCGAGCTGAGCCCGGGCGCCGGCGGCTCGAACTACGGCCTCTACTGGAATGGCTCGGTGCAGGGGCTGGTGGCGTGGGCGCGCACCGACGGCGTCGTCACCGATAACCCCGGCTACGCCTTCGACTGGAAGGGCGGCGAGTGGCATCACGTCGCGTTCACGTGGGACAGCTAGCACCTGAGGATCTACCTCGACGGGCGGATGGTCTCGGAGACGCCGAACAACGGCTTCCTCGCAGGGCCGCTGGAGGACGCGAGCATCTACATCGGCGATACCGGCGCGCTGGCGACGATAGACGAGGTGCGCATCGCAAGCGTAGCGCGTGAGCCGCAGGTGCTTGATCAGCCGTACGAGGCGGACGAGCAGACACTGCTGCTCGATCACTTCGACAGCTACGCAGACCGAACCGCCACGAATCCCGGTGTGCCTGAGGCGGGCATCGCCTTCGGGCCCGGACGGTGGGGACTGGCGCCGACGTGGGAGCCGCAGGGCGGTAAGCTGCGGCTCGCTGAGCTGGCCGAGCTAGGTGTGCGCACCATCTGCTTCCATGAACACTGGGTTCCATACCAGTCCTACCCGCATGTGACCGACAGTGACCGTCCGCGGCTGCAGAGCCTGGTGGATGGCATCCATGAGCACGGGATGGACCTGCTGCTCTACATGTCGCGGCAGTTCGCCGACAATGCGCCGGAGTGGGAGCTGTATAACGAGGACTTCCTGATCGCGCCGCGCCCCGGCGCCTACACCCGCCAGCCCACGCAGCGTGCCTACATCGGCTGCTGGAAGGGCCCGTTCAAGGACTTCGCGCTGCACTACCTCGGCCAGACGATCGACGAGTTCGGCCATGATGGCTGGTACCTCGACGGGCCGGAGTGGCCGCAGCAATGCACGAACCGCGAGCATGGTTGTGGCTACGTGGCGCCGGACGGGAGCATCCGACCGACCTGGGACCTCTTCGCCACGCGCGAGTTCATGCAGCGGCTCTACGTGCTGACGCGCCAGCGGAAGCCGGAGGGGCAGCTCAACATCCACAACTCCACCGTCATGGTGATCCCGACGCTCGGCTGGGGCACCAGCACCTGGGGTGGGGAGCAGATCGATGCCATCAAGCCGCCGGTCGAGACGCTCGATATCCTGCCGATGGACTCGTTCCGCACGGAGTTCATGGGCCGCCAATGGGGCGTACCGGCGGAGTTCCTGGTCTATGACGGCCGGCCATACTACGCGCGCGATGTCCTCGCGTACACGCTCCTGCACGGCGTCGTCATCCGCCCGGGAAGTCCGGAGTCGATGGAGCGCGTCTCGGCGCTGTGGGGCGTGCATGATGAGTTCCCGTTCAGCCACGGTGAGATGAGTGGCTACTGGATGAACGGGGACCTCGTGCGGATCGCAGGCTCACCCTCAGGGAGCCTGGAGTCCGGCCCGCCCGCGGTCTACGCCAGCGTCTGGCAGTTGCCGCGCCAGGGCTCGCTGATCGTGGTGAGCAACCTCACCGATCGCGACGCCGATGCGCGCCTGACGCTGAACCTCGAGGAGCTTGGCACCGGCACCGGCCGCGTCTGGGATGTGCTGAGCGGGGAGACGCTGACGGTCGAGCGCGGGAGGCTGCGGCTGCCGGTTGAGAGCTGGCGCTACCGCGTCCTGCGGGTGCAGTAGTGATGGGCGGCGTAATGCCACGGAGGTGGGCGATGAAAGCACTGATCGCCGCCGCGGTCGCGTTCGCGGCCGCAGGCGTGGCGTCTGCTGACTATCCGACTCCGGATGAGGCGGGCTTCCATCACTGTGCGCTCATCTACGAGCGTGACACGCGCGGGCCGCAGGACCTGGCGTGGTATGTCGCCGACGACCGGGGCTGGCTCTTCGACGCGTTCCTCTTCCTCCACCAGCGTGCGCAGAGCGGCGCCGCGACGATGAACGGGATGACGAACCGGGCCGACTGGGAGGCGCAGCTTGACACCTGGTTCGCGCCCGGCCGCGATCTGCATGCGCTGAACGAGGCGATCGCGGCCGCGAAGCCCGCGCATGGAGCCGTGCCGCCGCGGCAAGTGATCCTCACGATCCCCTACCCGCACCCGCAAGTCACCGAGTTCGGTGACGTGGACGGCGACGGTGTCTCCGAGAGCCTGGCGACCGAAGAGGGACGGCAGCGTGTCGCGCGGTGGTACGTGGCCGAGGCGATCCGGCGGTTCGAAGAGGCGGAGCTGCCGAACCTCGAGCTCTGGGGCCTCTACTGGATGAACGAAGGCGCTTCTGACGCCGACATCGCTGTCGCCCGGCAGTTCGCGGGCGCCGTCCACGGGGCGGGCAGGCGCGTGCTCTGGATCCCGTGGTTCATGGCATCGAACTGGCAGCGGTGGCGGGAGATGGGCGTTGACGTGGCGATCATGCAGCCCAACTACGCGTTCCTCACGACGCACGGGGGGAGCATCCGGCGCAACCGCCTCGTCGTGAACGCCCGCGCCGCAGAGCGCGAGGGCCTCGGCGTGGAGATTGAGCTGCCGATGGGCTGGCGGTTGCCGGGCGGGCCGCTGCTCTTCCGGCACTACCTGCGCGATGGCGCGGCCGACAGACTGGGCTATCAGCAGGCCGCAACCGCCTACTACCTCGGGCGCGACGCCGTCGAGACGCTGGCTACCTCCGCCGACGCCGCCGAGCGCGCGATCTATGACGACCTGTGCCTCTACGTGCAGGGCGGCGTGGTGGCGGAGCCGGACCCGGCGATCACCTGGACGAGCGGAGGTTCGCCGGCGCGCTGGCTGAGCGATCATCTGCAGGACGAGGCGCATCCGCTGCGCGAGGCGGAGGCTCGCGTGCCCGCAAAGCCATGGGGGACGCTCGATGTGATGCTCCACGAGCCCGGAGAGCCCTGGGTGGGGCTGGTGAGAGTAGAGGGGCAGGCCGGACCGGAGGCGCCGTGGCGGCCGGTCGGCTGGGCGCTACGGGCGCGTGGTGATGAGCGAGATCGGCCGTGGCAGGCGGTGACGGTGCCGCTGGAGGGCGTCTGGAGGCGCCTGCGCGTGCGCTTCGAGGGTGACGGCAGGCCGCCGAAGGTCTCCGAGCTTGCGCTGCAGCCGTGGCTCTTCGATGGCGTCTCCCACCTCGCCTGCGACGCGCCGTATCGCTTCAGCCACCCCGGCGAGGCTCAGTACGGGGACAGCGGCGGCGAGCTGACCGACGGACTCATCCCGGAGACGGGCTACGCATCCGGCGGGACGGTCGGCTGGACCGGGCCGCCAGCGTGCATCACCTTCGATCTCGAGCAGCCGATGACCATCAGCCATGCCGAGGTGCATCTGCAGGGCGGCTCGGTGGCGGGCATTAACTGGCCGAAGTCAGCCATCATGTTCGTCTCAAACGATGCGCCGGCACGGAGAGCCTCCGGGCGCGGTGCCGCGCCCGGGAACCTCACATGGCTCGGCGGCGGACCGGTGGTGGTGGACCTGCGGCGCTCCGAGCGCGACCACCTCGGGCACATCGCCTTCCGCGCGGGGCGGCCTGTCACCGGGCGCTTCGTGAGCTTTATCCTTGAGCCGGTCGGGCACCTGATGGTCTCGGAGATCCGGATCTTCAGCGGCGGTGAGAATGTGGCTGCCGGGCGCGCATACGCGCTGGCGACCCCGCCGACGCCTGTGCGGGCGCCGGAGAGCTATCCGGATGACGGCCGCAAGCTCACGGACGGGCAGGTGACGGCATTCGCCCCGCGGATGGTGGTGGGCTGGCGCGATGATGAGGAGCGAACGGTGACGGTGGACCTGCAGAGCCTCTGCGCCCTCGATGAGGTGCTGGTGTGGACGATGACGGGCTCGCCGATGGGTATCGTGCCGCTGCCTTCGGCGCGCGTAACGGTCTCTGAGGATGGGGTGAGTTGGCGGGAGCTTGGCGAGGCGCCGGTGGAGGATGCGCCTGCGAACCCGTCGACGCCCTGCGCGTGCCGGGTGGGCGCTGAGGGCGCGCAGGCACGGTATGTGCGGGTGACGGTGCGCCGGGAGGCGGGATGGGCGATGCTCTCGGAGATCGAGGTGCGTGGGGAGCGCGTTGAGTAACCACCGGAGAGACACGGAAGAGCGAGTACCAGGTGGCGGTCGGTCTGTGGCACGGGCGTCTCGCCCGCGCGGCCGTCCGCCGTTGCCGTTCCGTTCGTAGCGACGGGCTTCCAGCCCGTCAACCGTTCGGAGGCCTGCGATTGAGGGAGAGGCGCGGCAACGGCTGCGAGCTGGAAGGCTGCCCCACGAGGTGGGCAGGAGACGGAGAGTGACAGCTACGGATTGCCGCACTGAAGAGCCCGAAGAGATCGCAGACGCAACGCCCACCCCTGTTGCCTACCGGCGCCTGATGGTCGCGTCGGTCGTGTGCATGCTGATGTTCGGCGCGGTGCAGGTGCTGCCCGCGGTGGCGCTGGATGTGCTGGGCGAGGACCTCGGGCTCAACTTCGAGCAACGCGGCCTGCTCTTCAGCATACGCATCGCGGCGGCGCTCCCGGCCCTGCTGCTGATCGGGCACTTCGCCGAGCGGCCGTTCAAGCGCCACGTGCTCTCGTGGGGCCTGATGGCGATCGCGCTCGCGCAGATGCTGATCGCGCTGGCCTCAAGCTACGCGGGGCTGTTGTGCGGGGTAGTGGTCTCCGGGATCGGCCTCGGCGTGGTCGAGGCGATCGTCAACCCGCTCCTCGTGCAGTTGCACCCAAGCCGGTCGGCGTGGGCGCTGAACATCATCAACGCCATCTTCGCCCTCGGGCTGGTTGTGGGCGCGCTGAGCACCGGGGAGCTGCTGCAGGCGGGCTTCGGCTGGCGGCTGACGTTCTGGCTGTGGATGGTCCCGACGCTGCTCGCGGCGGTGCTCTACCTGACGCCGCACTACCCGGCGCCCTCACCGACCTCGGACAGCCGCCACGTGCGGCCTGATGTCGGGGGCTTCGCGGCCAACCCGCTCTTTTGGATGCTCGCGGCGGCGATGGTCTTCGGGGGAGGCTGCGAGTCCGGGCTGACCTCGTGGGCGCCGAACTTCGTGGTCGAGGAGCTTGGCGCGTCGGCCCGTGGCGGCGCGTGGGCCACGATCCTCTACGGCAGCTTCATGGCGATCGGGCGATTCGGCATCGGGTCGATCTCCGGCGCCGTCAGCCCGCTTCGGATCATGCTCCTCTCCGCGATCTTCTGCGGCGCCGCGACGCTCGGGCTGGCCTTCGCGCCGCACCTCTGGGCGGCATGGCTGCTGTTCGGGCTGGGAGGCCTCTTCGTCTCCTGCTTCTGGCCGACGCTGCTCGCCGTGGGCTCCGATCAGATCTGTGTCGGCTCGATGTCGCTGCTCTCGCTGCTGGCGACCGCCGGCATCATCGGCTCGGTGGTCGTGCCGTGGGTGATCGGCGCGCTCGGAGACGCAGTCGGCCTCCGCGCGGGCATCCTGGTGCTGCCCGCGTCGATGGTGCTGCTGATTGTGATGCTCGTCATGATCGGCCGGCGTGTGCACGCCCGCTCCGTCACCTGACCGTCAGCGCCTCCAGCCGCACAGGCCGCCAGATCCCTCCCGCAGCCGCGCTATTGTATACGCGCACGGTGATCTGATTGGGCTCGCCCCAGCGGATCGCATCGGTCACATCAACGCGGAAGGGCTTGTTCCAGCCCGACGGCCCGATGGACTGGCCGCCAACGTAGGTGCCGTTGATCCACACCCAGCAGTCCTCATCCACGCCCTCAAAGGCCAGCTCTGCCGCCACGTGCTCATGCTTCGGCGGCAGGTTGATCTGCCGGCGATACCAGGCGACCCCGTTGTACCCGGCCTCCCAGGCGATCTCGATCTCGATGTCGCGCCAGCCGCTGTCGTCGAACTGTGGCATGAACCACCCGTCGCGGTGCCCGCGCAGGCGCGTGTCGGTCTGGAACCGCCAGCCATCGCGCGGGAGCGGCATCTGGAGGGCCACCTCGATCCGGTCGAGGCGGTCGGCCATATCGGGGCGCTCGCGCAGCGGGACGCGCTCCGGCGGCGTGACCTCGAAGGGTGTGGCCTCCGGGTCGAGCGCGAGGAGCCTGAGCACCGCCGGCCGGTGCACGCGCGGCGAGGGGTCCTTCTCCGCGACCTCGAGCAGCCGGATGATCTCGGGCGTGCTGGGCTCCATCGCCAGGAGGATCCGCACCGCGATCTCCCGCACGTACTCGTCCTCGCTCTCCATGGCGCGGAGCACGTAGGGCATGGCCTCGGGCGTTGCGTCGCCCGCGAGCGCGAGCAGCGCGGCGCGGCGAACGATCACGTCATTATTGTCGAGCGCGCCATCGAGCGCCTCACGCGCAGGCGCGCCGATCGCCGCCAGCCCGCGTACGGCTGCTCGCCGTACGAGCGGGCTGTCATCCTCAAGCGCCCGGCTGAGCAGCGGCACCGAGGAGGCGCCGCGGGAGACTGCCTTGAGCACGCGGTTGCGGCGCTGAGCGACATCATCGGGCGCGGCCGTGATCGCTGTCGGGATGGCGGTCAGGACCATGCACACGGTGAGGAAGCCGATGGTTGCTCGCACAGAGATCTCTCCTTCTCGACGCTGACATGCGGCCCTGCCCGGTCCCCTTCCTCGTGGGGGCGCGCCGGCCCTCCCCCGTCGTTGGCTGCATCACCTCCGACGTCTGCAGGGTCGACCACCGCGGGTATTCCAGCGCGGGCAGCGGGCCTCCTGCATGCCACACGGCTCGGCCGCTGACGAAGGCCACCGCTTACGCCGGAGGGAACTACCGCAGCGGCGAAGCAGTGTGGCCCGAGCATGAGGAGTGAGTCCGAATGACGCGGTACCTGATCGCGCTGATTCTGCTCTCGGGTGTGGCCGCATCCGCCCAGAGCACGTTCTTCTATGGTTTCGAGCAGTCCGGGGAGTTCGCTCAGTACGAGGGGCTGCAGAGCCCCGATGCCACTGCCGAGATCGTCGCGCCCGGCGCGGATGGCGATGGCCACTGCGTGCGCTTGACCTCGCGCGACCGCACGCGCTACTGCACCCTGAGCATCGCCGGGCCGATGCCGGTGGTCAAGAACCTCGTGCTCTCGTTCGACTATCGCGCGGAGATCGAGGAAGGCGTCACCGCCAACTACCTCGGCATCCTGTTCTTCTACGAGGACAACTCGCAGTTCGGCCGCTTCGATCAGCCCTTCACGGACGAGTGGCGGCATGTGGAGGTCCCGATAGCAGGGCTGACTTCGCCGAATGACGGCGTGCTGGCGGTGGGCCGGGAGTTCGCGAGGCTCAACCTCTACGGCCGCGCCCCCGACGAGGGCGCGCTCATGACCGTCTGGCTCGACAACATCCGTCTGGAGGTCGCGGAGGCCAGTACCGCCATCAGCGAGCGCGTCGAGACCTCATACGCGAACCCGCCGATGTTCACCTGGGCGCTCGCTCCCGGGGAGAGCAGCGGTCAGAGCCGCCTGCAGTACTCGCGGTCGCCGGAGTTCCCCGAGGCCGAAACAGTCACCGTCACCACCGACTGGAGCTTCCACACCCCGCCCGCGCCGCTTGAATCGGGCGAGTGGTTCTGGCGCGTCTACTCGGAGACTGAGCTGACCGAGGGCTGGGGCGAGATCCGCCGCCTGCTCATCCCGGAGGAGGCCCATCGGTTCGCGACACCGCCGGTGGATGCGGAGGCCGTGGCGGCGCTTCCTCGCCCGCGGCTGATTGATCTTGCCGCCGAACGGGCGGCGCTCGATGACGCCGGCATCGCGAGTCTCATCGCGCAAGCCCGGGCATCGGCGCAGCAGCCGATCCCCGAGGACCCGCCGATCTGGGTGGAGGGCGATGAGCGCTGGCCCGCGTGGATCGACTGGTATGGCAAGGTGCACGGTGGCATCACCAGCCGCACCGGTAGCCGCCTGGAGGTCATCGCGCAGCAGGCCGCCATCGCCAACAGCGATGAGGTGCGCGACTGGACGCTGGAGCTTGCGCTTGCGGTGGCGGCCTGGGATCCGCAGGGCGGCAGCTCAGTGGATCGCGGCGACATCGGCGCCCAGCACGTCCTGCGCGGGCTGAACGCCGCCTACGATGTACTGCGCGACTACGCCAGCGAGGAGGACCTGGCGACCATCCGCGGGGCGCTGATCGAGCGCGCGGAGGGCTTCAGGGCGAGGCTCCTGCCGCTGCGGGGCGATCCGCAGAACAACCACGCCTGGCTGTGCGCGCTCGCGCTGGGCCAGAGCGGCCTGGTGCTCATCGGCGACTACGAGCCCGCGCACGAGTGGGCGGAGTACATCCGGCAGCTCTACCTCGGCCAGTTCCTCTCAGGCCTCGGCTTCGATGGCGACAACAATGAGGGCCTCAGCTACTGGTCCTACGGCCTGGGCTTTGTCATCGAGTACGCGGACATGATGCGCACGGTCTGCGGCATAGACCTCTACCAGCAGCCGTGGCTGAACCAGACCGGCCGCTTCCCGATGTACTGCGCACCGCCCAGCGCGTGGGGAGTGTCGTTCGCCGATACCGGTCTGCCGAACCACGGCATCAAGGGCCCCTACAGCCAGAGATACGTGCGGGAGCTTGGCGAGCGGACCGGCGACCCCTACGCGCTCTGGTACGGCGGCGCGCAGGACCCGGTGGACGGCATCTCCCCGCAGCCTCCGGTGGACTTGCCGCAGTCGCGTCATTACCGGCTCATCGGCCTCGGCGTGGCCAACACCTCGCTGGTTGACGGCCGTGAGGGCGTCACCGTCGCCATGCACTCAGGACAGTATCAGGCCGGCCACCAGCACGCCGACCAGAACGCCTTCGTCATCAACGCCTACGGGGAGAAGCTGGCGATCGACTCGGGCTACTACGACTGGTACGGGAGCCCGCACTTCAAGGAGTACTCGACGAAGACCGAGGCCCACAACAGCATCCTCGTCGGCGGCAACGGCCAGGCGGTCTTCCGCAATGGCGCCGATGGCCGCATGTCGGCGTGGTTCGATGGCGCCGGGCACACCTGGATGGTCGGCGACGCCTCCGATCCGGATGTCTACGATGGGAAGCTGACGCGCTTCGACCGGCGCATCCTCTTCATCAAGCCGGGAGTCGTCGTGATGCATGACCTGCTGGCGGCGCCGGAGCCCGCGAGCTTCCAGTGGCTACTGCATACTGCCGCGCCGATCGAGCTTGACGAGACGCGACAGGCGCTCGATGTGGTCTCAGGCGAGGCGGCGATGGGCGCGGTGATGCTGCGCCCGGCCGGGCTCTCCTTCGGCATCACCGACCGCTATCCCGTCCATCCGTACACGGGCTATGGGACGGTGCTTGTGCCGGAGGATGAACTCGCGCAGGAGTGGCACCTGCGGGCCGAGGCGCCCGCAGCCAGCGAGCGGGAGTTCCTGACGGTCTTCGACATCCGCCGCAGCGGTGACGAGGCGGCTTCTACCCGCGAGATCGCCTGCGAGGGCGGCATCGGGCTGCAGGTGACACGGAACGCTGAGCGGACGACCGTGCTCCTCGCGCCAGATCGCGACCCGGTGGCTCTCTCCTCGGAGTATCTGCAGGCCGATGCTGAGAGCGCCTCCGTGACCACCGATGGCGGCGCAGTGACCTCTGCCTGCGCCATACAGGCGGACGGCCTTCGCTGGCGCGGAGAGGTGCTGCTCGCGACCGACGGTGCGCGCGCTGACTGCAGCCTCGTGGTGACTGAGCAGGGGAACGTGGCGGAGATCGCGCTTGCCGAGCCGACGACCGTGCGCCTCATGGCGCGGCCCGGACGGCTGATCGTTGATGGCGAGCCGACGGCGGCGCGTTCGACGGCCAGAGAGCCGCTCAGTCTCTCACTGGCGGCCGGCTCGCACACGATCGCCTGGGGCGGCCGGCCTGAGCAGGCGCTCTCGCACGCGCTGGAGCCGCTGGAGATCCGCCTCGGAGACAAGGCCTCTCAGCTTCAGGGCTATGCGCGACGCGATGTGCGCGACCTCCGCAGCTACTGGTGGGGACCTGTCGAGCTGCCGACCGCCGATCGCTATGAACTGCGCATCGAGGCCGCAGGTGAGGCGCCGCGCGTGACGTGGGATGGGCGAGGCGTGGAGCTCACCCCGGATGGCGACGCGCTGGTGAGCGTGCTCTGGGACCAGCCCGGCGCGCACCACATGACGATCAGCGCCGCGAAGCCGCTGAGGTCAGTCACGCTCACGCCGCAGCATGCCAGCACTACGGCTGCGGAGATGCTGCCGAAGGAGTGGGCGCCGCCGGCAGGAGCGGTCCTGCACGAGGCCGAGGACACCGCCGAAGAGGGCGCGATCAGGGGGCTCGTGGTGGAGAAGATCGGCGCGTCCGGCGGCGTCGCGCATACTACCTGGGACAGCCCCGGTCAGTGGGCCACGTGGCGGATCGAGGTGCCCGCTGAGGGCAACTACGAGCTGCTGATCCGCACCGCAAGCGTCTACGACCGCATCGCCCGCAGCCTGGAGCTTGACGGGGAGCTGCTGCAGATCGCCTCATTCGGCTCGACCGGCGGCTGGTGCCGCGCAACCGACGACTGGCGCTGGTTCCGCCCGATGGCCGAGGACGGGGAGCCGCTCACGATCCATCTCACACGGGGCACGCACCTGTTGCGCATGGAGATGCTCACGGGCTCGATGAACCTCGACCTGTTCGCGCTGGTGCCGGCTCGGTAGCCCCACGGCTTGATCGAGAGGAAGGCCAAGTACCCATGCTCGCCGCTCGCGGGATCATCATGGCGCTGCTGGCCACGCTCGCATCGCGGTCCCTCGGGGCGCAGTGCTACCTGTCGCCGAGGACAGCGGCGCCCCCCCCGGGACCGCTATGGCGCCGTGGCGGAGCATCGCGCAGGCCAACGCCATGCTGCAGCCCGGCGACGAGGCGATCTTCCTGCCCGGCGATCACCCCGGGCTCAGCCCGAGCGGTCAGGCGGTGCGGGGGCGCCGATCACTTGCCGCCCTCCAGCAGCCACTGTTCGTCGAAGATGGCCATGTCGAGGTCCGACGTCATCGGGCGGACGGCGCGGTAGTGGCTGATGCCGAGCAGGATGCAGCCATCATCAAGCTGGATCAGCCCATGGTTGCTGAGCTGGTTCGTGCCGCTCTCCTCAGCGATCACGCGCGGCTCGCTCCAGCTTGCGCCACCGTCGGAGCAGATCGCCGCCACGAGCGGGTAGCGTGGCCGCTGCGTGATGGAGGAGACGTTATTCCACACGAGCAGCAGCCTGCCGCTGCGGAGGTGGATCATGCGCGCCATCGACTCCGGCGCGGTAAGCGCTGACGGCCCCGGCGCGCTCCAGCTCTCGCCGCCATCCACGGAGACGGTCTGGTACAGGCAGCCGGCTTTCGTGCGCAGGAGGCAGAGGAGCCGGTCTGGCGCGACCTCGACGATCTGCGGCTCCATCGCCCCGCGAGGCGTGTCGGTGGTGAACTCGCTGCTGCGACGCCAGGTGAGGCCGCCATCATCTGAGAGCAGGCAGCCGGTAGTGAAGTGCTGCTGGCCTGTGGCAACGTCGGCGCGTATCGGGTCCATGAACATGAAGGCGATGAGCACACGCCCGCTCGCAAGGTGGATCGCGGCCTCCACTGAGCCGTAGCAGCCGCCGCCGGGCAGCTCTTTGCCGCCGGTGAGCAGGGCGCAGGGCAACTCCTCGCCGCGATCGAAGGTCCTCCCGCCGTCCACGGAGCGACGCACGGTCACACTGGTACGTACCGCGAAGTAGTTGCTGCCCGCGATGGCGACCCGGCGCTGCGGGTCTACCTCGATGTGATGCCGGGTCTGCGTGACGAACATCAGCGCGCTGTCGCCGCCCAGGCGAAGCAGCAGCGGCATCATCGGCCCTCCGGAGTAATCCGCCAGGAACACCTGTGGCTCTGACCAGCTCAGGCCGCGATCGCGCGAGACGCTGTAGAACGTGACGGAATCCTGCGAGCACTCATCGTAGTCGTAGGCCGACCAGTGCACCATGACGTCGCCATCGGGGAACTGGTGGAAGCCGGGGTTCTGATGGTAGTCGGCGACCACGCTCCCGCGCAGGAAGCAGAAGTACTCGAGCTTCCCGGGCGTGTAGGTCAGCGGTGCGATCTGCGCGCTCTTCATCTCCGCGGCACCTCCAGAGTGGCCATCAGCCGGCCCCGCCCCGCTTCGCCGCCTGCGGAGGCCGTTCCTCTGTGCGTGAGGCGCAGGTCGCGGCTTCTCCCCCGGCGAAGGCGAGACCCCGTGTCCGTAAGGCTTGAAGCATGAGGGAGCTCCGGCGATGATCACGCGCACCGGACTGGACGTTCTGGCCGCAGAGGGCTGCAGCACGCTGATTGGTCCCGCTATCGGGCTCATCGCGAACCACACCGCAGTCACCGCCGACCGGCGGCATATCGTGGACGTGCTGCATGAGGCGGGCGCCAACCTGCGCGCGCTGTTCGGGCCCGAGCACGGCATTCGCGGCGAGCTTGACGAGGTGCTGAGGGTCACATCCAGCACGGACCCGGCCACCGGCCTGCCGGTGCACAGCCTCTACTCCTCAGTGCAGCGGCCGACGCTCGAGATGCTTGAGGGCATAGAGATGCTGGTCTTCGACATCGCGGACGTCGGCGTGCGCTTCTACACCTACACCACCACGATGGTCTACTGCATGGAAGAGGCCGCGCGCGCGGGAATCGGCTTCGTGGTGCTGGACCGGCCGAACCCGATCACCGGCTCCCGCGTGGAGGGCCCGGTGCTCGATCCGGCCTTCCGGAAGCTCTCGGCATACCACCCCGTGCCCACGCGGCACGGCCTGACCGCCGGCGAGCTGGCGCTGCTCGCAAACAGCGAGTATGGCATCGGCTGCGAGCTTGAGGTGGTCCCCTGCGAGGGGTGGCGCCGCGAGATGTGGTTCGACGAGACCGGCCTCCCATGGGTGAACCCATCGCCGAACCTGCGCAACCTCACCCAGGCGACGCTCTATCCGGCTATCGGGGGCTTCGAGGCCTCGGAGGTCTCGGTCGGTCGAGGCACAGACAGCCCGTTCGAGCTGTTCGGAGCGCCCTTCATGGACGGAGGGCAGGTTGCCGCGCGGCTCAATGCGCTCGAGGAGATGCACCTGCGCTTCGTGCCGATCGAGTTCACGCCGCGGTCTTCCCGCTTCGCCGAGCAGCGATGCTCGGGCTGCTTCGTCTTCACGACCGAGCGCGAGCGCCTCCGGCCAGTTGAGGCGAACGTACGCATCGCATGCGAGCTGGCGGCGCTCTACCCGGAGGAGTTCGACATGCGGCGCAGCGAGTGGCTCGTGGGCGGCCTCCCGGTGGCGGAAGCGATCCAGGCCGGCGCCCCGGCGGATGAAGTCATCGCAGGATGGCAGGCGGCGCTGGAGGAGTACATGCAACGCCGGGAGCGCTGCCTCCTCTACTGACCTGATCGCAGCAGGAGGCGCGCGCCGCCGTTGAAGGCTATGAGCAGCGGTCCTTGGCCGCCCCGGTGGCGCTGGGCAGGCCATGCCCCGACTCGCAGGCAGCGATCCACCGCGGAGGGATTCTGATGCACGGACTCGCCCGGATGGCGACGGGGCGTGGAGTTGTCCGCACGATGATCGGACCGCACAGGCGACCACGCCGGCCGCGGACACGCGTCAGACCACTCGCTGGATGTGGCTCTTCATCGGATCCATCATGGCCTCGACGATCGTTCGCAATGCGGTGCTCGCGGCCAGGACGTCGGAGGGTCAGCGGTCCATCGGCGCCGCGACGGGTGTAAGCGCGAACTGAGCCCGGCCGAGGCCCGGGCCCTCGTCTTGGCACTACGCACGGGCCGCGTCGAGCCGCCGCTGTTCGAGTGGCGGCTCTGAACCCAGATCAGCCGCTGTGCATCTCACCTGGGCACGTGCGTAAGGTGTGCCACGGCCGGCGCGGTGATTGTGTGCTGGCCGGTGTAGGTCGCGTGGGGCAGGAAGGTGAAGCTGCTCGCCGAGGCGTCCGCATCCCACGTGAAGCCCGGATCGTCGGTCAGCGTCAGCAGCGTACTCTCAGCAGCTGCTGTCGCCGAGGTGACGGTGAAGGCCGACGTGCGCTCGCCCGCATGGTCGAGCATGACCACGGTCCCCGGTGGCACGCTCAGCTCACCCGCAACGCGCATCGTGCGGGCGGCGCGGTCGACCTCCAGCAGCGCGTGCTCCGCCGAGACATCGGCCTGAGGCTGCAGCTCCCCGAAGGTCAGCTCACCCGCGACGACGGTCGCGGAGGGCGCGCCACCATCGGACACGCGCAGGACCACCAGTTCGGCGTCGGCCGAGAGGTCGCGTCCCAGCCACGTCGCCTGCAGGCCACGCGCATCGAAGAGCACGAGGTCGCGGCGACCCTCCAGCGTGATCTCCAGCGCGGTGGCGACGCCCTCAAGCGGCAGCACGCGTACGCTCTCGATCCGCGGCGCGTCGCCGACCGGCTCGATAATGCTGGAGAAACCCGACTGCCCTCCGGTGCGCCTGAGCAGCGCGAATGGCCGCGTGTGATCGGTGAGGCCGGTGTCGTTCTCGCCAGCACGGCGGATGGAGATGTTGCGCCCGGTGGACAACTCATCGCCGGGCTCGACGAGCATGTGCGCCCGCAGAGCTGGAGCGCCGTCCTCCATCCGGTACTCCGCGGTGATGAGCCGCCTGTCTCCGATCTGCGTGCCGGTGACGTCCTGCAGATAGCCGTAAGCCCAGCCGCGGACGGCCATCTTCCCCAGGTCGCCCTCGTTCTGCGAGGGAGTGAACTCCACGCCTTCGGGCAGAAGAGTCTCGCGGGGCTGCAGCGCCGGCACCGGCTCGTCGCCCGAAGGCAGCAGCGTCAGTGTCTGCGGCTCATCGGCACAGCCGTGGAGGAAGTAGTCGTGGGTCTCGCCGCCTTCCACCTGGAAGCGGTCGACCAGGTAGCTCGTGGTTCCGTCGATGGCGACGGAGACGAGAGTGCGGCGGAACTGCGTCGCGCGGTCCGGGTAGACCGACGGATTGTCCACTGAGAGAAGCTGGCAGGCCGGATCGGAGGCATCGAAGTAGCGCAGCGAGCCGAAGGCGCCGCCATCCGCGACCTGGTTCTCCTGATCTATAAGGACGGTGCTATGCGCGGCCGAGACGAGGCTCCAGGCGCGGCCCTTGGTGTGCGTGTAGCCGATATCCGAGAGCAACTCGCGCCCGTTGGCGAAGAGAATCAGGCTGAGGCCGTCGTAGTGCTGATGGCCGAGGCCCGGCGACCATGTCAGGTGCGCCTGGAACTGGTTGTCGCCCTCGCCTCGCGCAAGGCAGCCGTGGCCGAGAGCCGGCAGCAGGAATGCGTCGGAGGCCTCGCGCGCGCTACGCCGGTTCGTTGACCAGGTGTCATGCACGGGGACGAGGCGGCCGTTGGGCAGGCGCATGGTGTCGAGCCATGTGCGAGCACTGGCCACGATCGGGAAGCTGTCTGGGATGTCGAGGTTGTCGAAGCGCCGACCGGTCTCGGGGTGGAGGTAGCCGGGCGGATCGGAGTAGCCCGCCGCAGCCGAGAAGACCTGGGCGAGGCCGCCGACCACCTGCGAGTGATATGACGGCGCGCCCTCCTGCCAGGAGCCGTCGGCGAAGAAGCGGACCGTCATCAGCCGCTCCAGGCGGTCGATGGCAACGTGGACGTACTCGGGGGTCTCCAGCGTCCGGCCGGCGTGAATGAAGTCGCGCCACATCCCGGGGCTCATGTTGTGCAGGTCGTCCCGGTTTGCGATCACCTGCGCGACCGCACCGTGGAAGAACCCCTCGATCTCGGCGGTCAGCGCTCCCTCTGCCTCAGCCTCCATCGCGGCGACGACATCGCTGGAGGCGATCTGGTCCCAGGCCTCGATCAGCAGCGATGGGATGTCGCCGTAGGCCCACCACGTCCAGCGGGCCGTGCGGTAGCCTCCGCGGAAGTCCTCAGGCGCCACATCGCCCTCGTAGATCTCCTTCTGGCGGAACGGGTAGTCGAAGTGATAGCAGTAGCCGGGCCAGACCTGCGCGAAGCGGTGGATGATCATTGCGCAGCGGCGCGCATAGTCGTCCTCACCGGTGATGAGGTAGAGCCGGGCGAGCGTGTTCGCGGCCGACTCCATGTACCTGATGCGGTGGTAGTCGATGCGCGCGGCGAAGTAGTGGCGATAGCCGTCAGCATCCTCCCAGTAGGGGTAGCGGTCCACGTTGCCCGCAGGATCAGTGACCTCCAGCACCCCGTCCATCGGGTACTGCTCGCTCGGGTAGGCGTGCCCGCAGTAGGAGCAGCGCATCTCGAGCGGGCTCAGCGGGCTCCATGCCTGATGCGGGCCGCCGCCGCCAAACTGCCCCTCCTGCCGCCCCTCGTCGCAATTCGGGCAGCCGACGAAGAAGAGGCCGGACTGTTCCGGGATCATCTCCAGCATCTGCTCGGGTGATACGTCAAGCAGCGGCTGCACCCGCGCGCGGAGGCTCTGAAGCTGGTCGGCGCTGACGGATACGGGAACGATCGGATGCTCGGCGCCCCACGTCGCGCCGGCTGCAATGAGGGCGAAGGTCAGGCACAGGACCGGCATGTGCGAGTGCATGGTATGGCCTCCCCGGAAGCCCTGATCATGGTGCTTCGGCGACCTGCGGCGCCGGCTCATGTCGCGGCAGGTGAGAGGCGGTTGGCCCCACCACCCCGGCGGGGCCAACCGCACCGCCGCTGCTACATGCTTCAGTTGCTCGGGTCGTTGTCGAGGTTGATCTGGTAGTTGCTCATGGCCTCCGACTTCGCGTGTCCGTCGAAGTAGGCCACGTTGAACTGGTCGTTGTGCCTTGCGGCGTTGCGGATGACGCCCCGCAACTCCCCGCCGCTGCTGGACCTCTCGTAGACGAGCAACTGCGTGCACTCGACGACCATGCCGGTCTCAGCGGGGTACTGCACCTGCGCCATGGCGGCGCCACCCATGTTATGATTACTGCCGTAGCTGAGGGCGAAGGATCGACCGATGGACGACGGGTAGACACCGGTGGTGCTACCTGGGCGTTCGTCCCAGGTGGTTGAGTAGTAGGCGGACTGACCCCTGTCACTCGGGCACTTGAAGACCTGGGCGTTCTTCACGTAGGGCGACAGTGCCTGGTACCAG
The DNA here is from genome assembly GCA_002411015.1 of Armatimonadetes bacterium UBA5352. Lineage (GTDB taxonomy): Bacteria > Armatimonadota > Zipacnadia > Zipacnadales > UBA5352 > UBA5352. The sequence continues at coordinate 38,919 of DHPY01000042.1, forward strand.
ACCCCGTCGGGGTTGCCGGCATTCATGCAGGCAGTCAGGTGGGCCGCGCTGGTCTGCCAGTGCGTCTCGTCGTAGTCCTGCATGTACATCATTCCGGCGGTGCCGAGCTGCTTGAGATTGCTCAGGCAGCTTGACTGCCGCGCCTTCTCACGGGCCCGTGCGAACACGGGGAACAGGATGGCGGCCAGGATCGCGATGATCGCGATGACCACCAGCAACTCGATGAGCGTGAATCCGCGTCTCATAGTGGTATTCTCCTCTCGACAGTCGGGCTGCGCGTGCGCGCTCGCCGTCTTCGCACCGTCTACACAGAGGAGCTCGCGTAGGCCGGTTCGCGTGATACTTCGCCACTCATCCGTACACACCTCCGCCATGACCCATTCCGGACACCGATGGGGCCCGATCTGTCAACCGGGCCCCACGCTCTTGATCCCGACTGAGTACCGACTCAGTACTTGGGATCGCCGGCTGCGTACCAGCAGAGGTCCTGGGGCGTGAAGGTGTACTTGACCGGGCCGACGTACGGGCTGTTGGGGTCGAGCTTGATCGTGTGCCACTTCGCGTGCCCATCGACGAAGGCTATGTTCGCACCCTCGTTGTGGCGAGCCGGGATGAAGTAGCTGGGATGTCTCGAGTCGTTGATGCGCCAGCAGTTCGAGGTCTTGTAGTCGGTGAGACTGCGGGTCCAATCGGAGTCGGCGATCAGAACGGTCTCAGCCGGGTACTTGACCTCGGACATGTTGTAGCTGCTACCTGAGCTGACGGTGATGTTCCGCGCAATGCGCATGTTGATCCCGTAGTCGGTGCCCCCGCCGGAGGCATAGGCCTGGCCGCCTGAGTTCGGGCAATGGAAGATCTGGCGGCTGCCCGTGTACGGAGCGAGGGCGCCGGTGGTGCCGTACCAGATCGTGTAGTTCTTCCCGTTCGACCACTGGATGTAGCTGGGGACAATCATGTCATCGTAGTCCTGGGAGTACATAACCGACGCGAGCCCCATCTGTTTGACGTTACTAAGACAACTCGTCTGCCGCGCCTTCTCCCGCGCGCGAGCGAACACCGGGAAGAGGATTGCGGCCAGGATCGCGATAATCGCGATCACAACCAGCAGTTCGATCAGCGTGAAACCTCTACGCATGCGCATCTGCTGACCTTCTTTGCATGACGGTGTACGAGCATTGAGGTACGGCAGGGTCGTACTCAGCGACGCACGTCGAACCGCAGGCATCTCCTCCTGTCATCCACGGCTATCCTGTGGCGCTATCCGTCATGCGGCTTTGGATCGACCGGGCCGTCGCCATCCTGTGGGAACCGAGGGAGCGTGCCAGTTGACTCTCGGGCGATAAGCCGTCCGGGCAACAGGCGGTACTCTTCAGAGGCCGTGTCCGGGACATTGATCAGGGAGAGGAGGCTGCCGACGGCTGCTGCACCGACAGCGTCAACCGGCTGCTCAATGGTCGTAAGGGGCGGGTAGCTGCAACTACTCTCGGGAAGCCCGTCGAAGCCGAACACGGCCACGTCTTCGGGCACCTTCACGCCCGCGGACTGCACGGTGTGCATGAAGGAGATGGCGACGTCATCGCTGTAGCAGATGATTGCGGACGGGGGATGGTCGTCCTCAAGGTACCTGTGCGCGCCGAGGCGGCCGGTCTCGAAGCCGAGATCTCGCGAGTGCTCGCGCGCCGGCGGAGCATCGGCCGGAAAGGGATGGAATGTGACGAGTGTGACGTGGGGGCACTCCGAGACGGCGGCTTCGATGCCGGCCATGCGCAGCACATCGGGCTGAGTGACCTGGCCGGGCTGCAGGTAGCCGATCTTCGTGTGCCCCGCGCCGATGGCGGCCCGGGTAAGCTCGTAGAACGCGCCGAGGCGGTCAACGCCGGCACCGGGAAGGCCGTCACCGGCGTCGAAGCTGACGGTGGGGATGCCGGCGCCGGTAAGTCCCCGCGCGATCTCGGTGGTTGGCACGGGGTATGTCGGGCCGAGGAGCACGGCTCCGGCCGCGCTGTTGCTGGCGAGGATGCTGTGGGCCTGTGTCCAGCCATCGGGCGACCAGTCCGCCGCCCACACGAGTGGCTGATAGCCTCCCTTGAGGAGAGCCCTCGTGGTGGCCTCGAGGCGCCGCAGGGAGATGCTGTAGAAGAAGGTATCGGCGAGGACACCGACGAGGTCCGTCCTGCTACTCGCGAGGCGGCGCGCCGCCACGTTTGGGTAGTAGCCGAGTCTCTCCGCGGTTTCGCGGATGCGCTGCGCGGTGGCCTCACTGATGCGGCTCGCACCAGGCGAGTCGCTCAGCACGAGGGAAGCTGCGGTGATCGACACGCCGACCGATTGGGCTACATCGCTGAGCGTTGCCACCGGCTCACCCCGACTGCAGTCGCACCGCCACGCGGGACGCAACTCTCGCTGTTACCGCAGTTTAGCGCTTAACGTGGCCTAAGTCAAGCGTTTAACCTATAGACTTCGAAGGACACGAGACAATCTGAGGTCTACTTTGACGGCTGTGAACGAGGTAAGAGCAGGGGGCGCCTGAGGGCGAGGCACGGAAGGGGCCCGATCTGATCGATCGGGCCCCGCAGTGCGGCAGTCCGCCTAGTACTTCGGAGCACCGGTGACCAGCCAGCAGATATCGGTGATCGGCAGGGTGTACTTGATCGGGCCCACATAGGTGCTGTTGGGGTCGAGTTGGACCGTATGGAACTTGGCGTGACCGTCAACGAAGGCCATGTTGGCGCCTCCGTTATGGCGCGCGGGAACGAATCGGCTCGGGTGGTGCGTGTCCTGGAGCCACCAGGCATTGCTGCCCGTGTAGTCAACAGTGCTCCGGGTCCAGTCGGAGTCGGCGATGATCACCGTCTCAGCCGGGTACTTGATATCGGACAGAATGACAGAGGAGGTCGAGGTAACAAGTGTCAGTCTCTGGCAGATTCGGTAGTTGGCCCCGTAGTCGGTCCCTCCGCGGGAGGAGTAGGCGGGCGAGCTTGAGCTCGGGCAGAGGTAGATCTGCTGGTTGTTCGAGTAGGGAGCGAGGAGGCCCTGCGTGCCGTACCAGAGAGTGTAGCCGACACCGTCTGAGTGGCGGATATACGCCGGTACCGGTCGTTCGTCATAGTCTTGGAGGTACATGGCCGCGCCAAGTCCCAACTGCTTGACATTGCTCAGACAGCTTGTCTGCTTCGCCTTCTCCCGCGCGCGCGCAAAGACCGGGAAGAGGATCGCTGCGAGGATCGCAATGATCGCGATCACAACCAGCAGTTCGATCAGCGTGAACCCTGTGCGACGCATCATCACCGTCTCCCTTCGCATCTCATGAAGCGGGCGCTCTAGTGCAGGAAGAACACTTGCTCCACACTGGCACAGATTCCTTCACTGAAGAGAAACAACAACTCCACCGGGCCAACAGGCCATTGATCGCGTGGGGTATCGCTCCTTTGTAGTCTGGTCCTTTGCAGGGCTGAAGTCAAGTGGGCGGTTCGAAAGGCCGAACGCTGCGAGAGCCGCCCCGCCGCGCAGGTCTTTGCGGCGGGAACGACGAAGCTCTGCCGCGCCATAGGTAACGATCGCTCACCCGGCAGCCTGGAAGTGAGAAGTATGTACGTGATCACAGTAGACGATGCGCGCGCGCTGACATGGACAGAGGTCCCCGAGCCGGCACCCGCAGAGGACCAGGTTGTCATTGATGTCCGCGCCACCGCGGTGAACCGGGCGGACCTGATGCAGCGCGCGGGCGACTACCCGCCTCCACCTGGCTGGCCGGAGTGGATGGGGCTCGAGGCTGCCGGTGTGATCAGCCACGCTCCGTCGGGTAGCCGCTGGCGCATCGGCGACAGAGTGTGCGCGCTTCTCGGCGGCGGTGGCTATGCGGAGAGGGTCGCGGTGCCCTCGGGCATGGTCCTGCCGGTCCCTCGGGGCCTCACGATGGAGGAGGCCGCGGCCATCCCCGAGGCGTTCGCCACCTCGTACCTGAACCTGTGCATCGAGGGTGGCCTGAGGGCCGGCGATACCGTCCTCATCCAGGCCGGGGCAAGCGGCGTCGGCATGGCGGCGATCCAACTGGTGAAGGCGCTCGGCGGGATGGTGATGACGACCGTCAGCACCGACGAGAAGGCTCAGTTCGTGCGCGGCCTCGGCGCCGACTACGTCATCAACCGCACAACAGACGATCTCGCGGCAGCCATGGAGGAGCACCCGGTGGATCTCGCGCTCGACTGCATCGCCGGGCCCGACCTCGGGCGCCTGATCGAGCGGATGGCCGTCGACGGGTGCTGGATCGTGATCGCGACGCTCGGTGGCTCGCAGACCGAACTTGATGTCAACCAGTTCTTCCGCCGCGGCGTCCGCCTCATCGGCAGCACTCTGCGCAGCCGCACGCCCGAGATGAAGGCCGAGATACTCACGGGGCTCGAGAAGACGCTCTGGGAAGCCTTCGAGGCGCGCAGGGTCAGGCCGGTGATCCACGAGACGCTCCCGATCACCGAGGCCGAGGCCGCCCACGAGATCCTCCAGCGGCGCGAGAACCTCGGGAAGGTCGTGCTGACCATCCCACAGCGCAATCCCCCACGGACGTGAGGAGCCTACCATGAGACTCGCCAATCGAGTGGCAATCATCAGCGGCGGGGCATCGGGCATCGGCCTCGCAGCCGCGCGGCGGTTCGTTGCGCACGGCGCCCGTGTCGTGCTGGCCGATGTCGACGCTGACGCGGCGTACGCCGCGGCCGCACAACTCTCTGCGGAGGGGGCCGAGGCGATCGGCGTCGAGGTTGATGTGCGCTGCTACAACCAGGTTAAGGCCGCGGTTGCGCTGGCGGCGGAGCGTTACGGGCGGGTGGACATCCTGCTCAACTCAGCAGGCGGGAACGCTGCCCGGGTGCTGGGGCGCTCCGGGCCCTTCCATGAGCTCGATATCGAGGTCATCGACTGGGGCCTCGACGTGAACCTCAAGGGCGCGGTGTACTTCTGTCACGCGGTGCTGGGCGCGATGATCGAGCAGCGGAGCGGGGTCGTCATCAACATGGGCTCCGTTGATGGCGTCACCGGGTGCGGCTCGCCGGACTACTCCTCGGCCAAGAGCGGGATGATCGGGCTGACGAAGTCCATCGCGATCCTCGGCGCGCCCCATGGCGTGAGGTCCGTCTGCGTCTCGCCCGGACCGGTGCTGACGCGCCCGGCCATGGCGAAGATGAGGACGCGCCTCGGGAGGGCGGCAGAGCCTGAGGAGATAGCGGAGCTGATCCTCTACCTGTGTTCCGACGACGCCGCCTTCATCACCGGCGCGAACTACGTGATCGACGGCGGGCGCAGCGTTGGGGGGCCATACTGATGAGCAGGAGATGGCGTGTCGCGATCCTCAAGGACACCTCGAAGCCGATGCTGGGGCTGCACGGGCTCCACACGGCGTTCCGCGACCTCCCGGACGTTGAGGTGGTCGCGCACGTTGACGCCAATGCCGCTGATCTCGAGCGGAAGATGGCGTGGACGGGCGCCCGGCGCCACTACGCAACCCTCCCTGAGATGCTCGCAAGTGAGGCGCCCGACATCGTGGTGCTGTGCTCCAGGCACCCCGGCGATCACCTCGGCCAGATCGAGGCCGCCGCGGCCGCCGGCTGTCATATCTACTGCGAGAAGCCCCTCACCGCGAGTCTGCGGGAGGCGGACCGGATCGTCGCGCTCGCGGAGCAGGAGGGAATTCGCATCTGCATGGCGCACCCGGGCCGCTACGCGCTGGTCTTCCGCACGATGAAGGCAATGCTGGAGGCTGGAGAGATCGGGCAGCCGCTGACGGTCTACGGCCTGGGCAAGTGCGACCACAGGGGCGGCGGCGAGGACCTGATCGTCCTGGGCACGCACATCCTCGACCTGCAGACGTTCCTCCTCGGGGAGCCCGAGCACGTCTACGCGGCGGTGACCGCGGGCGGGCGTCCGGTGAGCTGCGGCGACAGGACCGAGACCGTGGAGCCCATCGGCCCTGCGGCCGGCGACTCGATCTACGCCTGCTTCGGCTTTCCCGGAGGCGTGCGCGGGGTCTTCGAGAGCAGACGGGGGCTGTATGACCGCGAGCGGGACGGGACGCTCATGGGGATCACGGTCTGCGGCACCGAGGGCGCGCTCTCCATGCGCTTCGATGACGCCGCCACCCGGACGCTGCGCATCAGCAGGAGTCGCGACCCGCTTCAGTACGGAGCGCGCTTCGAAGACGTTCCGCTAAGGGAGGACCGCGTCATCCCTGGTGCGGAGCCTCTCGACTACTCCCTGTGCGGACAGAAGGACATCCCGAGGGCGAGGTACTTTCTGGAGGCGAATCGTTTCGCTGCATGGGATCTGATGCGGGCGATTGAGAAGGATCGCCAGCCGCTGTCCAACGTGACCCACGCGCGGCTCGCGCTGGAGATGATCTACGGGATCTACGCCGCCCATCTTGCGCGAGGGCTCGTCAGCTTCCCGTTGAGGCGCAGGGATCATCCGCTGGAAGAGTGCATGTGAGAGGCTCCGTATGCCTCAGTGTGAGGCATACGGAGCCGTTACGGGGCAGCCATCAGCGCCGGCCGGAGCCTTTGCGGCTGCCGGTTCTCCTGCGCCCTCCGCCGGACGCGGCCGATCGCCGCGCACCGGTTGGCGCCATGGCAGGCGCGCCGACCGTGGCGATAGCGGGCACTGTAGCATCGGCGTCGAAGCCCTCGATTCTACGGACTGCAATGCGCTCGCCGAGCGCGCGCTCGATGTCGCGAACCGCATTCCGGTCCTCGGGTGTCACGAGTGTGATGGCGTCGCCACTGCGCTCCGCACGCCCGGTGCGGCCAACGCGGTGGATGTAGTCATCCGCGCTGCCCGGGACATCGTAGTTGATTACATGCGAGATCGTGTCCACGTCCAGCCCCCGCGACGCGATGTCGGTCGCGACCATCAGCTCGACCTCGCCGGTGCGGAAGGCATCGAGTGCTTTGCGCCGCTGGTTCTGCGAGCGATTGGAGTGCAGCACGGCCGCGCCGCGCCCTGTGCGGCCGATCTGCTTCGCAAGCCGGTTCGCGCGGTGCTTGGTGCGCGTGAAGATCAGCACCGAGCCGGCGTCGGTGCTGTCGAGCAGCGCCAGGAGCATCTCGGTCTTGCGATCGGGCGCCACCGGGCAGAGGGCATGCTTCACCGTCTGTGCCGGCGCGGTGAGGCCGATCTCGATGCGCTCGGGGTCGCGGAGGATCTCGCGCGCGAAGCGATCAAGCTCCGGCGCGAAGGTCGCTGAGAAGAGCATGGTATGTCGGTCGCGCGGGGTCTGGGCGACGATCCGCCGCACGTCCGGCAGGAAGCCCATGTCGAGCATCCGGTCGCCCTCATCGAGGACCAGGGTCTGCACGTGGCTCAGATCGGCGGTGCCGCGCTGCACATGATCGAGCAGCCGTCCGGGGCAGGCCACGATGATCTCAGCGCCCGCGCGCAGTGCGCTCACCTGCGGGCCCATCCCGACGCCGCCGTAGACGGTGGCTGAGCGCAGGTTCGTGAAGCGGGCCAGGCGCGCGATCTCTTCGTTGATCTGCTCGGCCAGTTCCCGCGTGGGACTGACGATGAGCGCGCGCGTGCGCTTGTGCCCGCCGGGCGCGGTCAGCAGGCTCTGCAGCATCGGCAGCACGAACGCCGCCGTCTTGCCGGTGCCCGTTTGCGCCGTACCGATGATGTCTCGCCCCTCAAGCGCCGGTGGGATGGCCGCCTGCTGAACGGGGGTGGGTTCGGTGTAGCCGGCCGCCTGGACTGCTCTCTGCAGGCGGTCGTCGAGACTGATACGCTTGCGTGTCATTGCGCAACCTTCTTCTCGCCAGCTATCGAAGGGATTGTCTCCGCTGTACCGGCGTAGCTGGTGGCGAATGCGGTGCATCGTCCGTACGTGTACATAGATATCACGCATGCCGGGAGCGGAGTCGCACTCATCGAGGGGGTGTTCGACTGCCAGTCAGACCTGGGGAAGACGGCGCACGGAGTTCAGTGCGTGGTGGTGTACGTCCGAGCCAGAGCCAGAGCGTCAGTATGCCCGACAGGTGCCGCGGGGAACTTGTCTGTGTGTTCCCTCACTATCAGCATACCTGATTCCGCGGAAAGTGGCAACGGGCCGGCGCAAGTGACGCGGTCACTGGAAGGACATAGGGCGCCTGCGGACAACATACCGCCGGTGAAGGCTGAGCCCGCACATCATTCAGGACATATCACAGGGGGTCGATCCCTGATGCACAGGACAGCGCTCATGCTCGCGATGCTGTTCTCGCTGGCGCCATGCGTGGCCCAGAACGTGGTGCACAACGGCGGCTTCGAGGACGGTATGGCCGGCTGGTCGCGCAACCATGACTTCCCTCTCGCTGAGCACGCGACAGTCGCAGACCGTCCGGACCGGGGGCATTGCCTGCAGCTCACGAGCGATGGCGACACTGTTGACCTCTTCCAGCGCGTCGAGCTTGAGGGCGGGCAGAGCTACGTCTTCCAGCTCGACATGCGGCGCTCGGCCCCCGGCAAGGACATCGCGGCGTCTCTGATCGTCTCTCGGCAGAACGCGCACGATGCGTACTACTCCCTCGGCAGCGCAAGCACTGCGGTAGACACCTGGGAGCACTTCGCGCGGCTCGTGAAGATTCCCGGAGATGCCGTCAGCGCCCGCGTGTTGCTGCTAAACCGGATCGAGGGCGCGACCGCGCAGTTCGATGAGGTGCAGGTGGTACCCGTGGCGGCTACCTCCGGCGCGGCGGATGGCTGGTCGCCGAAGCTCGCGGTGCCGGGGTGGCCGGAGGCGCCCGCCGGCGAATCGACGCGGATCGACGGGCTGCTGTCCGAGGGGGAGTGGGACGATGCCGCGCAGATCACCGGCTTCGCGATCATCACTGACGGCTCCACCCCGGAGGCTGACACTGAGGCGTGGGTGGCCCGCACGCCGACGCAGCTGCTGATCGCGGCGCGCTGCCATGAGCCGCTGATCGCCGATGCCGTATCGGTGGCAGAGGAACGCGACAACTCCCGCATCTTCAACGATGAGGTCATCGAGATATTCATCGACGCGGATAACGATCATGAGACCTATCTCCACCTCGCGGTCAACTCGCTCGGCACGGTCTTCGATTCATCTTCGGGCGAGGGCGTCGTGGATGGCATCGAGTTCGATGCGGGGATGACCGCCGCTGCGGCGCGCGGCGAGGGCGAATGGACCGTCGAGGTCGCGATCCCGTTCTCCACTATCGCCGTGGCTGGCTCGGGAGATATCTGGGGCTTCAATATCGCCCGCGAGCGCCATCTGCCCGGGCACAGCGAGAACTCCGCGTGGTCCGCGACGGGCAGTCGGTTCCATGCACCGTGGCGCTTCGGAGACCTGGTCGGCCTCCCCGATGCGGCGGCCGCGGCGCCGGTCTGGGCGCGCTTCTCGGGTGTGGATGACCCGACCCCGGGCGCCTCGAGGCTCCGCTTTGAGCTCGGCAGCCGGACGGATCGCGAGCTCCCGGTCATCCTCAGCGCCGATGTCACCACGCCCGGCGGCGAGGAGCGCGAGGTGCGGGCTGAGGCGACGCTGCCCGCGGGCGGTGAGCAGACGCTCGAGCTTCCGCTCACCCTCGATCAACGCGGGCAGTGGGGCATCAGCGTAACGGTGCTGGACGAGGCCACCGGCCGGCCGCTCTACTCCGGCTCGCGAAGCTCGCTGGAGGTGCCGCCGGTGCTGGAGGCGGTGCTGAGCAGGCCCTCATACCGCGGCCGCATCTTCAGCAAGATGAACCTCCAGAGCATCGAGGTCGAGGCCGCCATCGGCATCCGTGACCCGGAGGAAGAGGGCCTGCGCCTCGTCGGGCGAATCGTCGGCGATGTCGGCACCGCCGCAACTGCCAGCGCGGACGCGGAGGCCGCGGTCTCGACACTTGCGATCCCGTGCGCCGACCTGCCTGATGGCAGGTACACGGTTGACATCCAGCTCATGCGCGGTCAAGAGGTGCTGGGGACGGTGCGGGGCCTGCCGCTGGAGAAGCTGCCGTCAGCCGATGATGAGGTCTGGTTCGACCGCGACAACAACATGATCGTCAACGGTGAGCCGCACTTCCCCCTCGGGTTCTACTCGATGGACTACCCGAACCTTGCCGAGGAGGTCGCGGGCGCGGGGTACCTGTGGTACCACACCTACGCCTCACAGCGCCCGGCGCGCCTGGCCCCCGACAGCAACTGGGACTGGCAGCGCTACACGGACACCGGCGCGGAGCACGGGATGCGCGCATTCCTCGGCTTCGGTGCGGCGGGCGACGGCGAGGAGGGCTTCTACGAGAGGCTGCTCAGCGGACAGGCGCCGGAAGCCGAGGCCCTCATGACCGCGTTCCTCGAGCGGTGGCGCGAGCACCCGGCGCTCGGCGCGTGGTATGTCTATGACGAGCCGGTCATCGCCGGGCGCACGCCCGAGGAGATGCGCTACCTCTACGAGATGGCCGACAGCCGCGACCCGTACCACCCGAAGCTCGTCTGCCAGGTGAGCTGGTCTGATCCGCGCTTTGTTGACTCCCTTGATGTGCTGATGCCCGATCCGTATCCGATCCGCGCCGATCATGCGAGGCCGCTCACGATGGTCTCGGACGCGGTTCGCGCCGCGCGAAGGACCGTGGGCGACCGCAAGCCCGTCTGGCCGGTGCTGCAGTGGTATGGCTACCCGGAGGGGCGCTACCCGACGACCGAGGAGATGCGCTGCATGGCATTCCTCTCGCTTGCCGCCGAGGCGAAGGGTGTCACGTGGTACTCGTTCTATCACGGCTACAACAACGACCGGCAGGGGTGGGAAGGGCTGAAGCAGATCGGCCACGAGCTTCGCTCCTGCGAGGACGTGGTCTTCGCGCCGAAGGCGGACACGGGCGCAGACGCCAATGGCGCTCCGCTGGAGATGCTGCTCAAGCGGTCAGCCGGCGGGCGGCGGCACCTGATAGTGGTGAACGCGGAGAATCGTGCGCTGGAGGATGTCTCGATCACGCTGGGCGAGGCGGTCACCTCGGCGACGGACCGACTGTCGGGTGAGGCGATGGCGGTGGCCGGAGGCACGATCACCGCGAGCTTCGCGCCGTACCAGCCGCGTGTGCTGGACATCATGATAGCACAGTAGCACAGGTCATACAGGCGAGGTGATCGCGATGCGTACCGGTACATGGCTCTGCATGTTTCTCGCAGCGAGCGCGGCGGTGGCCGCGGCGCAGCCGTGGGGCGTGGGGAGCGGCCCGAACCTGGTGCAGAACCCGGGGTTCGAGGCGCTCGATGAGAACGGGCGGCCTGAGCACTGGTCGGCTCCGCAGCCCGTGTACTCCATTGCGGATGAGCCCGTCCGTGCGGGCGAACGCTCCCTCAAGTACGCGAACGATGATCCCGCGCGCTACATGCTCTGCAGCCAGCGCGTGGTCCTTGAGCCGGGGCGGCGGTATGAGGTGCAGGCGTGGGTGCGAACTGAGAACGTGCAGGGCGAGGATACTGGCGCGACGGTGTGTCTCGAGTACAGCGACGCGGATGGTGGCTACCTCGGGGGCTACTACCCTCCCGGGCGGAAAGGCGACACCGCCGACTGGACTGAAGTCGGCGGCGTCTGCCCGAGGGTGCCGGAGCGCGCGGCGGAGATGCGCGTTCTCTGCTACGTGCGCAAGGAGATGACCGGGGCCGCCTGGTGGGATGATGTCTCGGTGCGACTGGTGCGGGAGCGGCCGCTGCACACGGTGCTTCTGAGCCCGAACTACCGCGGCCTGGTGACCGACGACGGGCCTGACGCGATCCGTGTGCGCGTCACCCTGACACTCGACGACGTTGACGTGCCGGTGCCGGAACTCGCGCTGGTGCTGAGCCTCCTGCCGGAGGACGGCGGCGAGCCCCTCGCGATGGCACGGGTGGATGCGGTCGATCCGGAACAGACCGACCTGCAGATGCCACTGCCGGAGCTGGCGCCGGGGCGGTACGCAGCGCGCGTTGACCTTGTTCGGGGGCAGACGGGGGAGGTTCTCGCCACCGACGAGTGGCGGATTATGCGCCGCGAGGGTGACGATGAGCCGACAACGTACATAGACGAGCACAACCGGCTGATCGTGGAGGGCGAACCGTTCTTCCCTCTCGGGATGTACTGCAGCGGCGTCACCGAGACGCTGCTGGAGACGTACACCGAAGCGCCCTTCAACTGCCTGATGCCCTACGCCTCGCCGGATGAGGCGGGCATGGACCTCATCGAGCGCTACGGGCTCAAGTGCATCTACTCCATCAAGGACTTCTATGCCGGTACGCAATACGCGCCCGCTTCGATACAGGTGGTCGGCGACGAGGAGCCGGCGGTCCGTGAGCGCGTGCGGCGCTACCGGGAGCACCCGGCGCTGCTCGCATGGTATCTCAACGACGAGCGCCCGCTGAGCATGATCGACCAGCTTGAGGCGCACCAGCGCTGGGTGGAGGAGGAGGACCCGAACCACCCGACCTGGGTCGTGCTCTACCAGGTGAATGACGTCGGCGGCTACATCCGGTCATTCGACGCCATCGGCACCGATCCGTATCCCATCCCGAACCGCTCCGCCGCGATGGCGGGAGAGTGGGCTGAGACTACGCGTGAGGCGGTCGGCGACGCACGGCCGATCTGGATGGTGCCGCAGGTGCATAACTGGGGCGTCTACCGCGGGTACGAGGGCGCGCGACCACCGACTGCGGCGGAGGTGCGCTCCATGACGTGGCAGTGCATCTGCGAGGGCGCCGACGGGCTGATCTACTACTCATGGCAGGACCTGCACCGCGATGAGACCACGCCGTTCGATGAGCGCTGGCCGGAGCTGAAGGCAGTGGTGGAGGAGGTCGCGGAGCAGATTCCCGTGCTGCTCTCGGTCGAGCCCACGCCCGAGCTTGAGGTGCAGGCGCCCGAGACGGTGCGCTGGACGGTTCGCACACTCAACGGCACAAGCTGGCTGTTCCTCGCCAATGGCGAGGCGGAGCCGGCGCGGGCGGTGGCACGCGCCGGCGACGAGGCACGGACCTTCGACCTCGCGGCGCATGAGGTGCGCATCGAGGAGTGGGGCGCGCGGTGAAGCCGGCATCGAGGCCCTACTGCGCGCCGATCCGCACCTGAGCGCCGTGCGGGATGGTCCCCTGCGCCGTCTGCCACTCGCCATCGCCTGTGCGCCACGAGACTGCGCCCTGTGCCTCGACGGTCACCGGGGTGTTGGCGACGATCCGGTAGGAGCCATCGCCGGTGCGCAAGAGGCTCGCCCGGGAGTGGACCTCCACCTCGTCACCGGGCTGCACGTCCTGATACCAGCACTCAGCGCCATCAGCGAACCCGGCCGTTGAGTCCACCCGGATCACCCGCGGCTGGCCGTAGACCACCTCGCGGAGTGGTGGCGGCGCCGTCGGGGCCGATCAGCAGCTTGCCGGCGAAGAAGTCGCCCGCTTCAGCATGGTGCGGACGATTCTCATGACGGTCCTTCGCGTTCCGGAGCGACAACGGGCGCCCCGCCTGGCCTTCAGCAGGGCGCCCGGGGGCGGGGTGACCAACGACAGGTCAACTCATCGCGGAGACTAGGCACCCCAGGCATACCTGCCGCCTGTGAAGTACCAGTACTCCAGCTTCTTCGCCTCCTGCTCTCCCAGCCACTTGGCATGGCCGTCCGCGAAGGCGGCGTTCAGGCCGTTGTTATGCACCGGAGCGAGGAAGTAGTAGCCGGTCCCGTAGGTCCACCAGAAGGGGCGGGTGGTGTAGTACGTGGATTCGGTGGCGAAGATGATCTGAGCGGGTTGCTCCACGTTCGCCATCGCGATGGGGCCGGAGCGGTACCCGAAGTTCTGGTTGATCGCGTAGGCATTGCTGATGACGTTCGGGATCGACTCGCCCGTCAGCAGACTCGTGAAGTCGGCGACTTTGCGGCTCGGGCAGACGAGCATCTGCCAGTTCTTGATGTACGGCTGCAGCATCTCCTGCCACATGGTGAAGGTCGCCGAGAAATGGCCGCGGCAGTCGAGTGCGGTGAGGGTATAGGTCTCATCATAGTCCTGCGCGTACATCATGGACGCGGTCGCAATCTGCTTCATGTTGCTTAGACATGAGGTCTGGCGCGCTTTCTCACGCGCCCTTGCGAAGACCGGGAACAGGATCGCCGCGAGGATGGCGATAATGGCTATGACCACGAGCAACTCAATGAGCGTGAAACCCCTGTCGCGTTGCGTCTCTAAGCCTCCTGTGATTAGCCTGACCAACGGGCCTGCCGCCAACGCGGGACTGAAGGGAGCGACCCTCGCTCGCTCAGCCGTCACCTCCGCAGGTGAGAGCCGCTCGCATGGCTGCGTACACGATCAGTGGGTGGGCGGGCGTGTGCGGGCAAAGGTGAAGAGGTCGGAGGACAGGTGAGGCCAAGCACGGGCGGTGACGACGCAACAGCCCATGGCATCGGCCACCAGGGTACCCGAGGCGCTCATCGAACGCGCGCGTTACAGTGGGGACGCAGCCGCCGCTCCTTGGGGCGGTGGCGAGCAGTCGAAGCATCGCGAGCGATCCTTTCATCTGCTCAGTCGTCGATATCACCTTAGGCGAGGCGCAGCGTCATGTCAAGGTGGATGCGCGATTCCCGTGCGGCCAGAACGCAAGGTGCTTCTGCGGATCGCGTCGAAATGAGCGTACATTGTCGTACCACCGTGTCGGCCGCCGCACGCGAATGGAGAGACAGATGTCCAGCGAGTTGTGTGCAAGTGCTGATGAGGCCCTGGCGTACGTCGAGACCGTGCCGGCCCGCCAGGGCGAATCGATGCTGGGGGTGCCGTTTGAGGCGCGCGACCTCGTGCGCGTCGGCTTCGTAGGGGTTGGCGGACGCGGCTTCGGGCAGCTTCGCGAGGTGCTGGCCGTCCAGGGCACGCAGGTGACCGCGATCAGCGATCTCTCCGAAGACGCGAGGGCGCGCGCGGAGCAGGCAGTGATAGACAAGGGGCAGCCTGCGCCGGCCGTCGAGGCCGACTGGCGCAGACTCTGCGACCGCGATGACGTGGACATCGTCTACGTCTGCACCTCATGGGACTCGCATGTGCCGATCGCTGTCCAGGCGATGGAGTGCGGCAAGCATGCGGCGATCGAGGTCCCGGCGGCCGTGACGCTCGCTGAGTGCTGGCAGATGGTGGACACCTCCGAGCGCACCCGCAAGCACTGTGTGATCCTCGAGAACTGCTGCTACTGCTACGCCGAGATGCTCGTGCTGAACATGGTCCGCGAGGGCCTCTTCGGCACGCTCACCCACGGCGAGGCGGCGTACATCCACGACCTCCGCGACTACCTGCTGTCTGATAAGGGCGAGGGCCTCTGGCGGCGCTTCCCGCACATTGACCGCAACGGCAACCACTACCCGACGCACGGACTCGGGCCGGTGGCCTGGTACATGAACATCAACCGCGGCGACCGCTTCACCCGGCTGGTCTCCATGAGCAGCCGGCCCGCGGCCCTCGCCGAGCGCCGGGACGCGACCCTGCCGGAGGACAGCCCCAAGCGCGCCGAGGTCTACACCTGCGGCGACATGAACGTCTCGCTGATGCAGACGAGCCTCGGCCGCACGATCGTACTGCAGCATGACGTGGTGACCCCGCGGCCCTACAGCCGCATCAACCTCATCCAGGGCTCGAAAGGCGCTTTCGTGGACTACCCGCCACGCTTCTTCTTCGACGATGCCCCCGGCCATGACTGGGAGCCGATCGATCGCTTCAAGGAAGAGTATGAGCACCCGCTGTGGGTCGAGCAGGGCGAACTGGCCCGCGAGCTTGGCGGCCATGGCGGAATGGACTTCATAATGAACTACCGGCTGCTGCAGCTCTACCGCCAGGGCCGGGCGCCGGACATAGATGCCTACGATGCGGCCGCGTGGTCGGCTCCCGGTGCGCTTTCGGAGATCTCGGTGGCGTGGGGCAACTTGCCCCTCCCGTTCCCGGATTTCACGCGCGGCAACTGGCAGCAGCCCGACACGCGCGCTATGCGGTAGCTGCGAGGAGATCCGACACGTCACGGAGTAGGCGTAGCGGACCACCGAGTGAAGTAGGTGGGGCGCCCTCGCCCCACCAGAACACGGGCGTACGCGAAACCTCCGGCCTCCCAGGGGGTGTACGGGCGAGAGCGCCCGCACCACGTGGTTTCTGGCTAACGGAAAGTAGCATCCTATGAGGAGGACGACGATCATG
Organism: Armatimonadetes bacterium UBA5352; assembly: GCA_002411015.1. Lineage (GTDB taxonomy): Bacteria > Armatimonadota > Zipacnadia > Zipacnadales > UBA5352 > UBA5352. The sequence continues at coordinate 55,065 of DHPY01000042.1, forward strand.
CTCATCGAGAGACTCGTGGTGGGGATTGGCTGCCTGGTCCTGGTGTCCGCGCTGGCCGGGTGGCAGAGCGAAGCCGCCGCCGCGCCTGGCCCGATCACGCTTGAGGCCGAGGCAGCGCAGATCAATGCGGATCGCGCGGAGGTGGTCGAGCAGGATACCTTCGCGAGCAAGCAGGGCGTGTCGCTCAGCGCGGGGGTAGCCAGCACCGTCGGCGAACCCGACACGCCGCCGGACCTCGTGTTCACGGTGCAGACTGCCGAGCCGGGCCGCTACTGGATACGCACCAACGCCGCCACGGATGCAACCGGCACCGAGGCGATGCGCGTGGCGGCCGGGAAGAACGACTCGCTGCGGCTGATGCTCTCCATCGACGGCAGTCGCCCGACCAGGCGCGTGGTCTTCGTGCCGTGGAGCCAGCCGGGCAGTTGTGTCCAGTCCACGGGCAAGTTCGACTTCACCGGCGAGGAGCAGGAGATCCGGATCTGGCTGCCGGAGGGTGTGCGGCTGGACTACCTGCAGATCGCTCCCTATGTCCCCCCCGCAGTGCCTGAGGCGGTGGCCACCTATGAGCCGACGGTCGTGCCGCCCGCCTCGCGGCCGCGCCTGTGGGTGAACGAGGAGTCGCTCCCGCAGGTGCGGGCCAATCTGGAGCTTGGCGAGAACGCTGCAGTCTGGGCGCGCGTGAAGGCGCTGGCGGAGAAGCCGTTTGAGTTCAGTGTGCCCCCGAACACGGAGATCAGCTACAACGGCGGGCTGGAACAGGCCGCCGCGAACAGGGCCTTCGTCTACCTGATGACCGATGACAGGCAGCGCGGGCGCGAGGCTGTTGATCTGGTCAGCACTTACCTGGCGGCGGTGCAGTTCGACAACCTCCTCGACATCACCCGCGAGATTGGCCGCGCCATCTACTCCGCCTCGCTGGTCTACGACTGGTGCTACGACCTGATGACGCCCGAGGAGCGGGAGGGCATCCGCGCGAATCTGATGCGCCTCGCCGATGACATGGAGATCGGCTGGCCGCCCTTCCGGCAGCTTGTGGTCAATGGCCACGGCAATGAGGCGCAGGTCAACCGCGACCTCCTCAGCATGTCAATCGCCATCTACGACGAGGACCCGGTGCCCTACCGCTACTGCTCCTACCGGATGCTCGAGGAGCTCGCGCCGATGCGCGCCTTCGAGTACCAGTCGCCGCGCCACAACCAGGGCATCAGCTACGGCCCGTATCGCTTCAGCTGGGACATGCACGCGGCTACGCTCTTCCAGCGCATGACCGGCCGGCCGGTCTTCGACGAGAACATCGGCGACGTCTACAAGTTCTGGCTCTACATGCGCCTTCCGATCGGGCAGATGCTCCGCGATGGCGATGGGTTCTCAGACGGCCAGCAGGTGAACCTCGGACTGACGCCACTGCTCGTGTATGCCTACACCGGCGATCCGATCGTCAAGGGCGATTTCCAGCGTCAGGGCGGCACGGCCAGTGACTCGCTGATGTTCCTGCTGCTCAACGATCCGAACCTCATCGCGGAAGAGAGCCTGGAGAGCCTGCCCCTGACCCTCGACTTCGGGCCGGTGCTCGGATCGATGGTGGCGCGCACCGGCTGGAACATGGGCGCGAACACCTCCGACGTGGTGGTTGAGATGAAGGGTGGCGGCTACCACTTCGGCAACCACCAGCACTCCGATGCAGGCAGCTTCCAGATCTACTACCGCGGCCTGCAGGCGACGGACCTCGGCCAGTACCACTTCTACGGCACGCCCTACGACAACAACTTCTGCAAGCGGTCCATCTCGCACAGCATGATGCTGGTGGTGGACCCGGAGGAGAAGTTCCCGGGCACGACCTCGAACGACGGCGGCAGCCGCTACAACCGCGGCTGCCCCATCACGCCGGAGCAGGCCATCAACGAACCCGCGTTCGCCCACGGCACGAAGGTTTCCGCCAGCTTCGGACCCAATGAGCAGCGGCCCTTCTTCAGCTACTTCTCAGTGGACCTGACATCGGCCTACAGCGAGAAGATCAGCGAGTACGTGCGTACCTTCTGCTTCCTCAACCTCGGGAATGAGCAGACACCGGCGGCGCTCATCGTCCTCGACAACGTCACGGCGGTCAACCCGGAGTTCCGGAAGTACTGGCAGATCAACACGCTCAACCCGCCGGAGCAGACGGCCGATGGCGTCATCCTCCGCAACAGCGCCCTCGGGCTGGATGGCCGGGTGGACGTGCGGATGCTGCGCCCTGAGCCGCAGGAGCGCACCATGCAGATCCTGCAGGGAGAGGTGGACGCCCACAACGTCTTTGGCGAGCAGTTCACTCCGCCCAGGCCCGAGAAGCCCGAGGGCCATGGCACCCGCGTCATGTTCTCGCCGGAAACGCCCCGCGCCACCGATGTCTTCCTGACGGTCATGCCGATGTCCGACGAGAGCGCGCCGGAGCTTCCGGTCGAACTGGCGGAGACGCCGACGACCTTCGCGCTGACGCTCGCCGACCGTGTGGTCGTGCTCAGCAAGACCGGGCGGCTGCTTGATGGCGCGTTCCGGGTGAGCATCCCCACGGGCGGGCGGTACCAGTTGCTGCTCGCGAGCCTCGCGCCCGGCAACTGGAGTATCAGCTCGGCAGATGGCGCCACCGAGTTCAATGCCGAAGTTGAGGCTCAGAAGAACACGGCCTTCTTCGTCGTGCCGGGCGGCGACTTCACGGTGCGGCCCGAGTCGCGGCCCGGAGCTGCGGAGTTCCAGGCCCCGACCGACCTCATGCCGCCGATCGCTCCTTCGCTCGCCAACCGGGTGTTCCTGAACGGAAGTCTCATTGGCGTTCCGCCGACGAAGAGCGCGGAGCGTGGCTTGCTGCTGCCCGCCACCTCGATCCTGCAGGCGCTCGGTACCAAAGCAGTCGAGGCGGACGGAGCTCTTCGCGTCACCTCCGGCGACCGGATCGCCCGCTTCCGTGCAGGCGAGGACGAGTTCGAGCTGAACGGGCACCGCTTTAAGATGCCTGCCGCGGCCGTGCGAGAGCGTGGGGAGTGGTTCATCCCCGACAGCGTCCTCGCCGCGGTGACGGGCCTCGACCTGTTGCGCGACAACGCCTCCGAGTGCGCGCAACTCAGCGAAGTCGATGCCGCTGCGCCGGCCGAGGTGCTGTGGGTCGAGGCGAACAGGGAGAACGACCCGCAGGCGCTGCGCATGATGGTGACCGACATCCCCGGCCGCCGGGAGTACTGGGCGGCTGAGGGGCAGGATGTGCAGCTTGACCTGACGCTCGCGCGCCCGATGCGGCTGGAGGGTGTCGGGATCCAGTGGCACCAGGGGAACGCCCGCCAGGCGAAGTTCGCGCTGGAGACCAGCACAGACGGGACGACATGGCGAAAGGTCTTCGATGGCGCCAGCTCAGGCACGGTGGATGGTCTGGAGACCTACAGCTTCGAGCCGCAGGAGGTCGCCTTCGTGCGCCTCCACGGCTACGGGAACACGGCCAACGCGTGGAACTCGATCATCCACCTGCGCGTGATTCCGGCCGGGGCGAATCCCTGATCATACCGCGATGAGGTGACGGCATGTTCCGGTTCATGAGGGCGTATGCGCTTGCACCGCTCGGGCTCGTGATCTGCGCGAGCATCGTGCATGGTCAGGAGCGTTTCACCAACCACGGCATCGCTGCCGAGGTTGCCGAACTGCGCTCGATGGTCCCGGCGGTGCCCCCCGATGGGCGGACGCTGCTCATTGCATCGCCCACCGACTGCGGGCCGGTCGGCTATCTCCTCGTCACCGACATGGCCACGGGTGAGACCACGCAGTACTTCTGCCCGGATGATGTGCCGCAGTCGGACCCGTTCGGGGCGCTGCTGCACAGCAACGGGAAGTACTACCACACGCAGGGCCCGATCCTGCTGGAGTTCGATCCGGCGCTGGGTGAGTTCACCTTCCACGGGCGCCCGTCGCGGCAGACCAACCCCTACCTGTGCTTCACCGAGGGTCTTGACGGCACCGTCTGGGCCGGCGGCGTCTACAACACCGGCCTGATCTCCTACGACCCGCAGACACAGGAGATGGCCGATCACGGCCGCATGGATGAGGCCGAGCAGTACCTCTCCTACCTCGCCACGGACGACGCCGGCTGGATCTACTGCGGCATCGGCACCGCGCGCAGCAACATCGTCGCGTTCCACCCGGAATCGGGCGAGCGTCGGTCGCTGATCGCCGAGGACCTGCGCGCGGTCGGCACCGGCTACGTCGAGCCCCTCGCCGACGGCACCGTCTACGGCCGCGTGGATCAGCACCACTATCATCTGCATGACGGGGTCGCGATGTCGATTGACAGCCGCGACGCGCTCGGGCCCGCCCGCAACGTGGTGAGCCTGCACTACGGCAACCGCCTCGGGGACCTCCCGGATGGCCGGCAGGTGCGGGCCTATGACCTGTCCGAGCGTGTCATTACCGTGCAGGATCCACGCACCGGTGAGACTGAGCGATACCCATTCGACTACCAGAGTGGCGGAGCGGACATCACGAGTCTCGGTCTCGGCCCGGGCGGCGTCGTCTACGGCTCTACCAGCCATCCAATGCACTTCTTCGCACTGGACACGGGCCGCGGCGATCTGCGCGACTACGGGGCAATCCCGCAAGTCGGCGGCGGCAACTTCTGCGCGATAGCAAGCGCCGGCGACCAGGTGTTTGGTGTGCAGTACGCAGCCGGTCAGCTCTGGGCGTACGACGCCACGAAGCCCTGGAACCCGTCTGTCCAGCGGCAGGTGTCGGGCCTGCAGGCGGAGGAACTCAACGCCATCGGCGCAGTCGCGGGAGGTCACCTGTCATACCTCTCGGGCCATGACGTGGTCTTCATCTTCGGCGATGACTTCGATGCCGAGGCGCAGTTCCCGCTGCAGGTGGAGGAGCCGGGAGAGTACTACCTGCACATCCAGCCCTTCCTGCACGAGCCCTACACGCGGGTGCAGTTCCTCTTCGATGGCAAGGCGCTGGGGGAGCCGTTCGATCCATCAAACCCGGAGACGCGCCCGGGGCCGCTGCAGGTCTTCGGACCGCTCGCGCTTGAGGCCGGGGAGCATCGCCTGCACGTGCGGCTGCTTGAGACAGAGGGGCGCGAGCCATGGTTCAGCCTGGTCTCGCTGGACCTCTCGCGCGAGCGTAAGGAGACGTTGCTGAGCGGCCCCGCGGAGCAGAATCCGCGCGTGCTGGCACAGTGGAAGGATGACATCACGCGCCCGCGCACGGCCCTCGTGCATCCTGACGGGGTGCATGTGCTGATGGCCGGGTTCGCCGGGTACGGCCGGGTTGGCGGTGGCATCGGCATCTTCAACCTGGAGACTGAGGAGGCCACGCTGCTCACCGCCGCGGATGACCTGCTGCTCGGCCACAGCTGCATCACGCTCAAGGCGCTTCCGAGCGGCGACCTCGTCGGCGGCACCTCGGTCGCAGCTCCCGGTGGCGGCCATACGACTGCAACCGAGGCTGAGCTGTTCATCCTCGACTGGAAGACTCGGGAGGTCGTCTTCCGGACGGTGCCCGTCCCCGGCGACGGCAACATCGTCAGCATCGCGGTCGGCGATGACGGGCTTGTCTACGGCCTGTCGGGTAAGGGAACGTTCTTCGTCTTCGATCCGGTTGAGAAGCGCGTCGTCCACTCCGAGAGCCTCCAATTCGGCGGCGTTCCGCGCCACGCGTTGCAGTGGGGCGCCGACGGCTATCTCTACGCTATCCTGGGTGGCGCGATCGTGCGCATCACGCCCGGGACCTTCGAGCACCAGAAGCTCGATGACACGCCCTCCCCCGCCACCGCGGGCGGTGCGCGCGTGGGTGACAGGCTCTTCTACGCATCAGGGCCGCTGGTCTGGAGCTACGCGATCCCCCGGCCATAGGCGGGCCGTGGCCACGCCCAGCGTGCGCCGGCGACGGAAGCGGCAGGTCGCGCCGCGGATGAAGGCTCCGGCCGGTCGCAGCGTTGCATCGCGCGACCCAGGTGGCGACGGGCGACGTCGCGCCGTCCGCGAACCGAGGGCGGATGGCATGAGGAAGATCCGATGGCCGTCGCTCAATGCGTCGAGCACGAGATGCACGGATCGTACGCTCGCACAAGCATTTCGAGGAGATGCTGGATGCGGTCGGGGCTCATGTCCATGATCCGTGGCGTGAACTCCTGCATGTCACGGTTCAGATTCGCCTGGGTCTGCGCGGTCGGGATGATGTGGTTCGCCGAGACGCACTTGCCCGCGCTGTCATACTCGTACTCGTGAATGAGCAGCCCGCGCGGCGCCTCCACCGCGCCCACGCCCAGCCCCGTCTTCGCCTCCACCTCCGCCTGCTGCTGCCCCCGGTCGGTCCCACGGGAGACCAGTTCGTCAGTCAGTTCGATTGCATCCTCAACACAGTGGATGCACTCGATCAGTTGCGCTACGGTCATCGCGAAGGGATTGTGCACAGGCGGCTCCATGCCCAGGCGCTGCGCCGCCGCCTGCGCGGGTGGGTGGAGTTGCTCGTAGTTGTTGTTGAAGCGCGCCAGTGCCCCGACGAGGTACTCGTCGCGGTTCCACCGCGCCCACTTCGCGGTGGAGTGCTCCACTACGCGCTCGCCAATGGCGTCTCTGTACTCAGCGACAGGGATGCGGGGCCCATCGCTGGAGACGATCTCGCCCGAGTAGAAGGCGTAGCGATCTGGATGTGTCAGCGATACGTACTCGGTCTCGCGCTCGAAAGTGGGCAGTTCGACCGAGGCGAAGAGCTCCACGGTCGCCTCAAGATCATCGAGGATGTTCGCGAGGCGCTCGCGCATTCCGAGCGTCCTTGCCGGGTCCAGGAGGAAGCTGAAGCCGCCGACGGTCATCGCGACCGGGTGGGTGTGGCGCCCGGCGACCAGCGCGGCCAGATCGTAGCCGATCTGCTTCAGGCGCATGGCGCGGCGCACGATGTCAGGCTGACTGCTGATCAGCGGCATGACGCTCGGGAGACCGAGCAGATCCGGGGCGGCGAGGAAGTAGATGTGCAGGAGATGGCTGGACAGAACCTCGCCATGGAAGGCGAGGCGGCGCAGCAGGTCAGTCTGCGGCGAGATCTCCACGCCAAGCGCGGCCTCGGTAGCCTGCAGGGCCGCGCACCTGTGGCTCACGGCGCAAATGCCACAGATGCGTGAGGCGATGTGGACGACATCTGAGTAGCACTGGCCGCGCATGATCGCCTCGAAGAAGCGGGGGGCTTCGACCACCGAGAAGCGGACCTCCTTGAGCAGCCCATTCTCGATGCGCGCGATCACATCGCCGTGGCCCTCTACCCGCGTGATATGATGCACATGAATGGCGGCGTCAGTCGTCATCAGGCTGCGCCTCCTTCAGGTCGAACTCCGGCCAGTTGTTGTAGATGCGCAGTTTCGCCGCGATCTCGTCGTCCGAAAGCTCATGCCGCTGCACGACCGCGCACATAATTGCATGCGCCTGCTCGCGCTTGAGGGCTTTGAGCATGGCGGGGATGTTCGCCGCATCCATCAGCCCTCGGCAGCCCTGACAGGGGTCGCCGTAGGCGGTGCAGATGGCGTTGCAGCCGCAGCGCGTGACCGGCCCGAGGCAGACCTTGCCCATCTCATAGACGCAGACGTAGTCGTTGAGCTTGCATTCAACGCAGACCGGCTGGTTGGGCGGCTGATGAGACTGGCCGGTGAGCATGGCGTTGACCACCGTCATGAACTCGGGCAGCGATACGGGGCAGCCGAAGACCCGGTAGTCGGCATCCACGACTGCCGTGACGGGCCGCGATGGAATGGTTGATATCGTGTCTGCGGCATCTCCGTAGACGACCCGACGCACCTCATCCATCGACCATTGGTTCTTCAGCTCGTTATGACAGCCGCCAGAAGCGCAGCTTCCCAGCGTCACCAGCACGTCCGCCTGCTCCCGGATCCGCTTGATTCGCTCAACATCCTCCTCCGTGGTCACCGAACCCTCGCAGAACGCGATGTCGTACTCCGTGGATTGCTCCGTCATCGCCTCCCGCCACGTCACCACGTCCACGTGGCCGAGGATCTCCAGCAACCTCTCCTCGAGCTGCAGGACTGAGAGCTGGCAGCCTTCACAGCACGCGAAGTCGAAGAACGCAACCTGCGGCTTGTGGCCGAAGCGTGGGATCGGCTCCTCGCGTGACATATTGTTGCCTCCCATCGGCGCAATCGATCAGTCGCACAGATGCGACGCGCCTGCTGCTACTTCCGCTCATCCTCGGGCGCCCAGACCTCGATTGCTTCGGAGCGGCCGAGGAGCTGGCTGTAGCGGAAGACCGGCCCGTCCTGGCAGACGTACAGGTCGTTGAGCTGACAGTGGCCGCACTTGCCCATGCCGCACTTGAACCGCCGTTCGAGCGAGAAGAGGATGTCCTCGGCAACCATCCCCTTCTCAAGCAACTCCGCGGCCACAAAACGGTACATGACCGGTGGCCCGACGACGGCGGCGGTCGTGCGGCCCGGGTCAATCTCCACCTCGTCACGCAGCGGGATCGTCACCACCCCCGTGCGCCCGGTCCAGTCCGCGTCTGCCTCATCTACCGTGTAGCGCGTCTCGAAATCGTCGCGCGCGTCCCAGACCGCGAGGTCATCCTTGAACAGACGCTCCCCGGGCTTGCGCGCGCCATAGACAAGGATCATGCGGCCAAACTCGGAGCGGCGGTCTGCGACGTAGTTGATGAGCGACCGCAGTGGGGCCAGCCCGATGCCGCCGGCGATGCAGAGGATGTCCCGGCCCCGCATATCGTTCACGGGGAAGCCATGGCCGTACGGCCCGCGGACACCCACGAAATCGCCCGGGCGCAGGTGGTGCATGGCCTGCGACAGGTTCCCGACCGCCGCAACGCAGATCTCGAAGCTCTCGGTGCGCGTCGGTGAGGAGCAGAACGAGATCGGCGCCTCGCCGTAGCCCGGCAGGGATATCTGGAGGAACTGGCCCGGGCCGTGGTCAAGGGTCTCCGCGGAGTTGAGCTGGAGGCGCAGCAGCACCATCATCTCCGACAGGCGCTGCTTCGCAATGACCCGAGCGAGTTCGGGTCGATAGAATCGCGTGATGTCCTCAGTGACAGGGAGTTCGTCGGCGGCTCTCATGGCTACGCCCTCCCGCGTGCGCGGCCGATGATCTCGTTGCTCACATCAACTATGTTGATGTCGGCCGTGCAGGCGCGGGAGCAGCGCCCGCAGCCGGTGCAGTAGGGGCGGCCGAAATCGCGGTACAGATAGAGGAACTTGCGGTGCCACCGGTGCCGGACACGCTGCCAGCGAATGCGGCGGAAGTTGTGCCCGCCCGCCACGAGTGCGAACTCCTGGAGCTGGCATGAGTCCCATGAGCGGATGCGCCGGCCGCCGGTGAGGCCGAGATCGAACTCGTCTTTGATGTCGAAGCAGAAGCAGGTCGGGCAGGTGGTGTTGCAGGAGCCGCATGAGTAGCAGCGGGAGGCAACCTCGCGCCAGAGCTCGCCGAAATCGTCCTCCTCGAGGATATCGGCGAACTCGGCCGGCGAGGCATCGATGGAGGCGGTCATCCGCTCCGACTTGGCGCGCCGGAATGCCGCCGCTTGCTCGCGATCGGCATCAGTGGCGTCCTCGACATCCGACAGCCGCAACATCCCGCCACCGGCCTCAGTCAGCACCTCGACGAGGTAGCCTCTCCCGATCGGTGTGAGGAACAGGTCGGCTCCTTCGCGACCATAGCAGGTGCCGAAGCCGAAGCAGAAGCAGTACTCGTCGGGGAGGCAATCCACGCCGATCACCCGCGCGCGCGCACGTGCCGCGGGCCAGCAGGCTTCGGCAGGCTCCTGGGCGTAGGCATCATCGAGCATCTCCAGCGCAGCGAGATCGCATGGATGAACGCCCACGAGCGTGAAGGCGGTCGCCTCCTGCACCGCGGTGATCGTCGGCGGCTGGCTCGACTCGAACTCGAAGAGCGGCTGGCGCGGCGGGAAGAAGGCCTTTTTCGGCGGGATCGTCGTCGTGGTGTACTTGAGCCTGAGCTGTCCGGCGGAGTCCAGCCAGTCGAACATGACGAAGCCGGGCTGGCTGATGCGTTCGCGCGGCCCCATGACCGGGCCTTCCTCAATGAGCCGGCCGAAGAAGCTCTGCGCTCCCTCGCGGGTCATCACCAGCTCCCGCCCCATCTCACCCACCTCCACCCGTCCGCGTTCCCCTGACCCTCTCAGTCATCCTGGTACTGAAGCGCGTCCTTGAGTTGGAGCAGGCGCCGGATATGCCGGTGCTCCTCGGCGATGATCTCCTCCACGACATCCTGCTCCGAGCTGCGCACGATCTGCTTGATGCCTGAGTAGAAGGCAATCGCGCTCTGCTCGAGCTCGATCGCCATCTCCACGGCTTCGAGTTCGTCTCTGACGGCCTCGGCGCTGCATGTCGCCTCATCGATGGTTGAGAACACGCGCGTCTTCGTGAAGCCGCGCAGGTAGCTGAGGGTCTCTCCGGGGTAGCTTTCTGGGACGGTGTACTCAGCGAGGTCCTGCTTCATCCGTGCGAATAGCTCGATATGGCGGCGCTCCTGGTCGGCCGCATACTCGAATACCTCCGACACGGCCTCACTTGCCCTCGCGGCAATACAGCCGGTGTAGAATGCGAGGCCCTGGCGCTCGATGTCGATCGCCATGTCCAGCACTTCGGCTGCCTGGAAAAGCGGCTTGCTCATCTTCGCCCTCCTCACACCACCGCATGAACTTCGCCACTTCCGGCAAGGGGAAGATACTCGTTGTCTCAAGGACCTTCGCCGGACGCGTCGAGGCTCCTGCCAGGGATCTTCATCCTCTGTGGCACGCTGAACGGCAGGGCCTGTGGGCTCGGGCGGCCACCGGGCAGTTGCCCGGCTAACCGCCCCTCAGTGCTCGCCCAACTGGTGTGCCAGCTCGTGGTACCTCTCGTGCGTCCCCTCACCCATCTCGTCCGCCTCCACCCGGTCAAAGGCCGCACCCAGTTCGGTCTGATCCTCAGGCGTGAGGACCCGCTCGGCCATCATGAACAGCACATCGTTCTCCTTTGCGATGTGGCTTCGAAGCAGGCTGACGTAAGCGAGCAGGGCCTCGCTGGCGATGTCCATCGCCTCAGTGTCGCCGGCCCTCGCCTCCGGAGCGGCACCGGCTACGCTTCGGATGAACGCCCGTCCCTGCTCGTGCTCCTGCAGCATCACGCCGATGGGGCCACCTGCACCCGGGATGCCGCGTTCCTCGAGCCGCGGGAACAGGTGCCGCTCCTCCTTGCCGTGATGGCAGCGATCGGCGAAGTTGCGGACGAAGTCCACGATGGTGTCGAGCCAGTCCGGGTCGTCAAGAAGCGTCGCCCGGAGCGATCCCGCGCCCCTCTCGATCCCATTCAGGACCAGCAGGATGATCTCGTGCTCGTGCCTCAAAGTCGAGGTCGGTCCCATGGAAAGCCGCTCCAATCAATCCGCGCCAGTTGCCTCACCTGAACCCGATCGGCCCATACCGGACCGATCTGCTCCACAACAGCCTTCTGCGCGGCAGGTTTGACTCCTCTGGCAGGTGCTACGGCTGCAGTGGCCTGGTTGTGTCCAGTACCGGCCAATCAGCCGGTGGCATCCCGAAATCGGGGATCGACAGCCGCTCACCGTCCCGCTTCGCAGACTCATGGGCCACGATACCCGGGGCATTGTAGCGGGCAGCCTGCCACACATGGTTGGGCGGGAGCTTCTGCGCCACCACCGAGCGCACGAAATCGTTGACCAGGAACACGTGGGTGCCATCGTGGCCATTGGGCACTCCGGCAAACTCCAGAGGAAGCTGCCAGAAGGGCTGGGCAGGCGATAGCCCCAGGAACGTCTTCCCGAGGTACTCCCGCGGCAGATCGCCCAGATTCTCCTCCGTGACCTCAACGCCGTCGAAGACGCGAATGTCGCTGACATCCTCACGCCGCAGGGCTACCAGCCTCCGCGCTTCGCGGAAGGGGATCGAGTCTCCCTGGCCGTAGTCCTCAGGGAAATCAAGCCAGGTGAAGACGCCCTGCCCCGGCTGCTCCTCATAGGCAGCCCGGGTGCCCATGATGGTCATGCGGCCGTCGCCTGCGCCTACGCGACGGAACTCATTGATCCGCGCCATGCCGCCGTCTGAGGTCCGGAAGAGCGCAGACTGGTTGCTGAAGACGTTCCCCCACTGGCTCGTCTCGGCCCGAAACACGCCATCGTCGTGGTGATCCACCTGGCCAAAGCACGACACCTCGGTCATGCGAGCGAAGGTGACGCCGAGGACAAAGGCCGTCGAGTGCGTCGGGTAGAGCATGGGCGGGAAGCTCGCGGTTGATTTCCAGGCATCGCCACCGCTGTGCATGTACGAGGCATAGAAGTGGGCCATGTCATGATGGTACTGGCCCTCGCCGTAGACGAAATCGCCAAACTCGCCACGCGCGAACTTGTCGCGGCAGAAGGTTGTCTGCGCCCGGTAGTAGCTGGTCTCTCCGAGCATGTAGATCAAGCCGGTGGACTTAACGGCCTCCACCAGTTCGCCCAGTTCCTCGAGCGTTACGGCAGCGGGGACAGCGCTGTAGACATGCTTGCCTGCCTTCAGCGCCTGTACTGCCTGAGGCGCGTGCAGCCAGCGCTGGGTGAACAAGGCCACACAGTCGCAGTCGCTGCGGCACAGGGCCTCCAGGGAGTCGAAGGTCTTCGTCACGCCAAGACGGGCCGCTTCACGCGCCAGGCGGTCGGGCAGCACATCCGCCAGATAGACTTCTGCTACGTCGGGGTGACGCTGGAATACCGGCACGAAGCGTCTGCCAAACTGCCCGGCCCCACATAATCCGACCTTGATCTTCATTCGTGTTGCTCCCTGTTCGTGCGACGGTCACTCTCAACTCTGAACGTCTTTCCAGCCAGAACGAGGGGTTCGCGGCCTACCTTCACAGTCCTCCGTTCCCTGTTAAGCTGACTGATTTCCTTCTCGGTTGCACACGCGCAGGCCCTGGGCAAGAGGTCCAGACGATGGTTGTTTCCCACGCTCTCGCTTCTGCCCTCACCGCTCATCGTCGGAGATCAGCCACACGTCCCCGAGGGAGTCCGTGCCGCCGCGTGGCGTCACGCTCGCCACGATCTCGTACGTCGCGCCCTCCCGCAGCCCATCGAGTCTGAGGTGGTAGACATTCCCGCGATCGCTTGCGCCCGTGTTGCCCGAGTGCTCGTCCGAGGCGATAGCCTCACCGTCCGCCAGCAACGCGGTTCGGCTGATCGTCAGCGCATGGGCTCCATCGGTGTAGTCCCACTCGATGCTGAACGCTCCCGGACGGGTGAGCAGCGCGGTCACGTCGTATCGCAGCTCCGCGCCCTCTTCGGACATCTGCTGCGGCGTCCAGGTGCCGATCCGGACGATCCTGCCGCGCAGGAAGCCGAACTGCCGCCCGTCGGGCAGCTCATCGCGAGTGCCCGCACGCAGTTCACCAGCAAGCGCCTGCAGCTCATCCGCGAGGGCCACGACCTCCGCATGCAGTGCGAGCGTGCGCTCCGCGTCCTCCATCGCGGCGCCCAACTGCCCCGCGGCCCGGCGCAGGCCCACGTGGATCTCGAGCAGCGGCTCCGCAAGCTCGCGCATCGCCGAGGCCGCACTCGCCACGTGCTCGGCCGCGGCCGCTCGGTCTGTCGGGAACGCCACTCGGGCGGCGGCGTAGTCCTCTGACGCCCGACTGAGCGCCATGAGCTTGTGCGCGGCCTCGCGGTACATCGTGAACGCGAGCGTCGCGTATTCGAGGAGGTCAGCGTTACGCGTCGCATCAGCCTCAAGGGCGTCCACGCGCGCGATGGCCGCGTCGCTGGCCTCGAGAATGGCGCCCGCAGCCTCCATCGGCCGCGGGTTCTTCGCGGCGTAGTCGCGCAAAACGGTGCGCGGGTTGGCCCACCACACCTCGGTGATGAGCCGGGAGTCGTAGCAGATCGCCGCCGCGCCCTCGCGCGGCCACGGCTCGATCAGCGCCTCATCAAGCCGCTCGCCCGCGTCCTCGGAGGTCAGGCCGAGCCAGTGCTGTGCGTAGCGGCGCTCGTAGTCGGCGACGGGGGCGCGGCCGAGTGACCACGCGCACTCGGCCGCATAGACCATCCCGGGGAGGCTGTTGGCCACAACGCCTCCGTGCCGCCACTCCCAGGTGGTGGTCATACAGCCGCCGCAGCCCTCCTCGGCGCCCGCCTGGAGGAAGCCGCGGATGCCTCGCCAGGTCGTGCCGTAGTCCGGCCAGATGACGGAGAAGCAGACCACCGCCGGCGATGGCCAGACATCCGCGAAGCCGGCGTCCTGGTACTGCTTGATGGTCGGGTAGGTGGACGGGCCGTGGTAGATCCACTCGGTCGGGATGCAGTCCTTCTCCAGCATCTCCTCGGCGCCAAGCGTCCACTTCAGGTGCGACGGCCAGAACAGCATCGTGCGCCCGTGCTTGCGGCAGAGCTCATTGAGCCGGTTCATGTGCTCGGCGTAGAGTGCGTCACGATCCCTCGCCGAGCATCGCTCGCACCTGGCGAAGCCCGTCTCGAACTCATCGCCTCCAACGTGGATGTACTGCGAGTTCGGGAACTGCTCCGCAAGCTCGCCGTAGATCGTATCGAGGAACTCCCACGTCTCCAGGTTCGAGGTGCAGTAGACCCACGACTGCCCGGCCTCACGCAGGTTCGCCAGCTCCTCATGTCCGAGGATCGCGGAGGCATGGCCGAGCGACTCGAACTGCGGCACAACCTGCATGTGGTAACGCTGCGCGTACTCAGAGAGCTCGCGCGCCTTCTCCGGCGTGAAGGTGCCCTCGCGGCCGAGGAAGGGGAAGGCTTCGAACGCGTAGTCGTCTTCGCCGTAGATGACGAGCATGTTGAGCTTGCAGCGCGCCAGCTCGCGGATCAGGCGCTTCCACCACTCCACCGCCACGGTCTGCCCGCGCGCCACGTCATACTGCAGCCCGCGCACGGGGTAGGCGGGCCGGTCGCCAACCTCCACGTGCGGCAGACGCCCATCCGGACCGGCAAGCTGCGCGATCGTCTGGGCGCCGTAGAACAGGCCGGCGGCGTTCGAGGCCGCCACGCGCGCCGTCTCCCCCACCGAGGCATGGTAAGCGCCCTCGGGCTCCGCGGCGAAGGTCTGGACGCGCTCGAGCAGGATGTCGCCCGCGCGCGCCTCGCCCCGCGTGATCGTCAGCCGCAGCCCGGCGCGCTCGGCGATCTGCTCCGCAAGGTCGTCTGCCGCGAAGCGATCGCGCTCATCGCATAGCGGCCCGAGGACGATCCGGCTGCGCGCGCCGAGGCGCATCGCGCCGGCGCTGAACTCCATCTCCCGAGGCATGGGGATGACCGCGAGCTGCCGCTCGCGGATCGCCTCCATCGCACCGACCGCGCGCAGCAACTCCGGCGTGCCCTCGGCCACGAGCGCGGTGATTTCGCGCCGGCCGGGGTTGTGCCGGTAGAGCGTCCAGCCGTCGCCGTCAACGATGGCCGTCAGATACACATCGAGGTAGCCGCGCTGCAGATCGGCCTCGGTGAGGGCGCCCGTGATATCAATCGGCAGGCGGTTGTCGGCGTTCCAGTCATCGCCGACCGCGACGAGCGGCCCCTCGTAGACGACCTCGCCGTCCTCACCATCCCGGCGCACGATGAGCCGGTAGGAGCTCCCGCCGCCGGTGAAAGCGACCACGTTCGCGAGGTTGAGGCCGTAGGCGAGCGGCATATCCGCCGGCACCGGGAAGCGCAGGCGCACGAACGCCCCCGACGCGAGCTCCCCGAGGTGGCCGTCGCCGGTGGGCGTCGGCTCGATGGCCGGGCGCGGCTGCGCGAGACTCAGGTAGTCCAACGGCTCCGGTTGGCCGCAGCCGCACGAGCACACTGCAAGCAGGCAGATGAGTGAGGCGAACGTCGCTCGTGCATCACGCATGGCAGGTATCCTCTGTGGCGACAGATCCGTTTCCGCGCGGGTGCTCTTGCGCGGCGGCAGGCCTGATTCCTCCAGAGCGGTCCGCCACACGCGGCATGGCGGACCTGCCGCGGGAATCGGCAATAGACGGTGATAGACAGATCGGTATTCGCAAGCAAAGCGCGCATTACGCCACGTAGAGTTCATCGCCTCCCGGCAGACCACCCGTCGTTCTCGGTGAGGCGCCCGGCGGCGGGATGCGCGCGTTTGCAGGGGCAGGCCCAGACTGATACAATTCGGAGGAGGCTGTCAGTTCGGCAATCCTCCCACGTGGTTAGCCCCGAGCTGAGCCAATCCGCTGCGCCGGACCACCGCCACAAGAGAGAGACCTTGCCATGCCCACCGAGGCGGCTTGTCATGGCCAGACCTCGGTCAGCACCTGATATGAGGAGTAGTTGGGTGGTCGAGGCGCCGAAACATAGACCTCCTGACGTAGGGAAATCATTACGCAACACTTACGGGTTATCCGTTTGGAGTTGGTGTAGTATTGGGCCCGACCGGGCCTCGCGCAGGTCGCTTACCACCCGCGGCAAAGCAGACGTGGCAAAGCGGCATCATTGGCGAGAACTTACCTGGTCAAAGATGATGATCTGGTAGCGGGCCTCATGGCGACAGCTTTGCGCCGTATGAGGCATGGACTGCTGACAGCACGCAACGGCGACGAAGTTGACTATCTGTCGCAGGTCTCAGAGGGCGGGTTGGTCATCTCGAACATTGTGATGCCCGGAATGTCAGGGCCTGAGTGGGTCCAGACAGCGGGGGATATGCTGACTGATGTGCCGGTGGCTTACACAGTTGGCTACTCCGATATCGCGCAGGCGTCACATGGATGGCTCAGAAGCGCTGAGACTCCGATGAAGCCGTTCCGTGTGGGTGAATCCGCTCGAGTTGGTTGATCATCGCATTGGGAGGTCAAACTATGGCGCGTGTGTTAGTAGCAGAAGATGAAGATATCATGCGGTCCATTCTCTGCCGGGGACTGGCGCACGACGGCCACCAGGTCCTCGAAGCCTCCAACGGTCGTGAATGCCTCACCGCTACTCAGCTCCATCGCCCCGACCTGCTCGTCCTGGACATCGAGATGCCTGGTCCCGATGGCCTGGAAGTCCGTGGCAACTTGCGCGATGATACTGTCTTTCGGGCCCTGCCGATCGTGTTCATCACCGCACGTCAATCTTCACCGGATGTCATAAGTGGGTTGGAACAAGATGGCGATGACTATCTGACCAAACCATTCGACATCCGCGTGCTGTGCGCTCGCGTCAGGGCGCTTCTGAGGCGTTCTGAAGACCCGGTCACAGATAGCCATGATGACGCTGAAGACAAGGCGGTCCTCTGGAGAGGGCCGTTCAAGATTGATCAGCGTCGGCGTCTGGTCTATGTCGAGGACCGGCAGGTTGATCTCACGCCGACAGAACTGTCCCTGTTCCGGTTCCTGCTTCTGAACGAAGGCGAGGTCTTCTCCTCGGAGGAGCTGCTACAGTCGGTATGGGAGTATCCGTACGGTATCGGCGAAAAGGCCACAGTGCGTGTTTGCATAAAGAACCTGCGCGACAAGATTGAGCCAGGTGGCGGCCCGCCCCGTTGGATTGTCACCCGTCCCCGGCACGGCTACACCATTCAGATCGGCGAAGCCGGCTAACTGTGACGGGTGTACCAGAGAAAGCGTGGCCACTAAGAGTGTAGCCTCCGACACGCCAGTCAGGTGAGAGCGAGTCCTGCGCAGCGATGCCCCGGCCATGTCCGTAAGGAGCAGTCAGCAGTGGCAGACCTGCTGCCTGATCGCCAACGGCCACGCAAACCCCTCGTTCGCGTAAGCGACGCGCCATTCGTCGCGCAAGCCCAGAGTACCTGTGTGTTGTTCGGCGGGACACTCCGCCAATTCCTCGGCGCCCATACAGACCACCGCGCGCAGTGTGTTGATCCACCAGGCGTCTGGCGTTGCATAGCGCAACCTGCCTGTCGAGCCGCTCGCGCACAGGGAATGCTCTGGGTCGCTGCAGCAAAGGTGCGCGGAAGCGACGGGCGACGATGACGTGGCTATCCCCGGACACTCCAGCGATCTGACGTCGCCAACAGATGCCTGCTCCGCATCCGCAGGACACCCTTTTGCACAGCACAACTACTCTATGGACACTGGGCTAAGAACTCGGCCAGCCTTCTCCGCCGGCGCACGGCTTTGATGTGCCCGCACGTGGGAGCCCCCTCTCCATCAGCCTCCGCCAACCGCTCCTTCATCAATCATGCGAATGCGCCTGACCCGCGGAAGCACCGGAATTGCCAATTCCTCGCTCTGTCCCGCACGAAGGTCCACGGTCCATTCCGCCCGACCGAACTCGTAGTATGCCGGCAGCTCCCGATGGTCTACTCGCAGTTGCCAGCTTCCCGGTCGAACGCACTCAAACTCAAATGCCCCATTGCTGTCAGTGTATCGGCGCAACACTTCATCCTCGTTGCGGATCTCCACCGTCAGATTCGACAGCTTCGGCATGCTTCCGTCTCCGGGAGAGCCGACGATGACTCCGCTGTCAGGCGCATCCGGTTTACTCACCTGCAGTCGCCCACGAAGAGACGCCCTCTTCGTCAGTCCGATGTCCAGCGGTTCTGTGCCATCGGGGCTGATCTCGATCTCGATTGGCATTGGCTTCATGCTGATGCTCCCGGCGGGAATGCTCGAGCGCTCGACACTCAAGTGCCCCCTGCCGGGTAACAGGTTCCGGAATCTGAAGCACCCCGTGGCATCGGTCACGGCTGCCATACCATCGAGACGCACCACCACCCCGGCAATACCCTCACGGCCGTCCGAGAGGGCATCATAGACCCTGCCACAGAGGCCTGCGGCCTGGTCGCTGCCGAGCGTCAGATCGAACGGAAGCGTAACTCCCACCGCCCACGCTGTGTTCTTCTCGCCGGCGGCATGTTGATTCGTGCGTACCTCAGCAAATGCATCGATGCCGTCGCGCCCGGCGTACTTTACGCGCCCACTCATCTGATCCGAACTCCATGATGAAGCGAAGCCGCCATAGCGTTGATAGCTGAAGTCTGCGCAGATCTCGTCAGAGAAGCGCCACGCAAGCGATGCGCCTGTATTACTGCCGCCCGAGAGAAGGCGAGCGCCACGATCTCGGTCATCGCCGCTGAGCGTGGTGAACAGGCTCAGGCTATGGTTTGAGTCACGGCGCCACATGCCGAAGAGGCGCAGCTGCTCCGACGATGATGTCAAGCCGGTGAGCCTGTCGCTTCGCTCAGCGGCGCGGAATTCCGCGCGAATACTTCCATTGGGGAATGCGCGGTCGAGGGTCAGACGAACGGCGCGATCCTCGTAGGAGAAATCGACCGGCTGCGCAGTGTCCCTGCGGCGATAATCCTCCAGCATCAAGCCCGCGTGCCAGCGCGAGGAGAGGCCATGGCCCACGCTGATCTGTCGCAGCCGCTCAGATGGTGCGATTGCACCCTCGGCAGTGACCCGCGGATCCCCTTCCCACCGACGATATCCGGCCCGAACGGTCGTCCGGTCCCCAAGTCGACGGGAGAGCGAGAACGACGATGAATCGATGCCCGAGTAATACCCCATGTAGTTAGAAGAGGCGTGGATG
Source organism: Armatimonadetes bacterium UBA5352 (assembly GCA_002411015.1). Classification (GTDB taxonomy): domain Bacteria; phylum Armatimonadota; class Zipacnadia; order Zipacnadales; family UBA5352; genus UBA5352. The sequence goes on from DHPY01000042.1 coordinate 74,573, forward strand.
GTACTGGCCGCGAGATAGCTGTCGCGTGCAATCTCCCCCCTTGCCTGCAGCCGCCAGGCGGCGCCAGATCCGTCTCCGGTGGACGCGCCGACTTCTCCCTCAAGCTCCCACGACGCCCCCGCCCGATGGTGAGCCTCCAGCGAGCTAACCGCGCGATCTCCGCCATGCACGGAGTCCCGCAGCAGATGATTGATGCGCAGATCGGTCCGCTCCGAAACGCTGTGTGCCACCCATGCGCCAGTCTGTTCGTCGTCGTCGGAGAAAGCGCGTCCACTTAGAGTGTAGCCTCCGACACGCCAGTCAGGTGAGAGCGCCCCCTGTGCAGCGATGCCCCGGCCATATCTGTGAGGATCAGTCAGCAGTGACAGACCTGCTGTCTGATCGCCAACGGTCAACGCAAACCCCTCGCTCGCGTAAGCGACGCGCCATTCGTCGCGCAGGCCGAAAGTACCTGTGTGCTGTTGATCAGGGCCTCGGGCAAGGAGTTCAAGACTCGACCTGCCTCTCGGGGAGAGGTCACCCTTGCCCTGCAACTGCGCCTGAAAACCGCTGCTCTCACTGTCGCCGGTAAGCATCAGTGTGAGAGCCATCGGGAAGCGATGCTCGCGTGCGGCTGTACCAGCGATGACCGGCACAACCTCGACGGCGAAGCCTGCGGATGCCAGCGGGGCCGCCGCCGGATCATCCGCCGACCACACCCGAATCGGTACCGTGGTTCTGCCACCCCGGGCCGCGCGAGCGGCGGTGAGGCGAACAGTGATGTTGGCGAACCCGCCTGCCACGACGTCGAACTCCTCAGGAGTCACCTCCAATGACAGACCCTCTCCCCCATCTTCCGCGGAGATCCGAACCGACCTCGCCGAATTCCCCTCGTTCACGAGCCGCAGGATTGCGTCGGTGCTCTCGCCTGCGATGAGCAGTGACGGAGCCTGCTCGACCTCCATTCGCATCCTTCGCACCGTCGTCACCTGTACGCTGAGGGATGCCGCGGCAGTGATCGCATAGTCATCGAGAGCGCGCACGAGATAGCCGATCTCGTAGATCCCCGCCTCTGCGGAGCGCGGGACGGAGAAGGCGAGGATGCGCAGATGATCCTCTGAGGGCGCCAACTCGAAGCTGCGCGGAGGGGAGAGCACGCGCCAGCCAGCGGGTAGTTCTATTGCCTCGCTGAACTCACGGGTCTGCTCGGAGCGGTTGATCGTGCGGAAGCTCATGGTGGAGATGGAGCCGGGGTGCGCCTGCCGCAGGTCGGTGGTCAACGGCCGGACGTCCAGGCCGTGTGCTGCTGGCTGCGGCCAGGCGACCGACGCCGTCAGGGCGAGGAGGGACAGCAGGCCCAGCGTCGCCCTAATTGACCTGTAGATCATACTGAGCCCCAAAGACGTTCTCATCACCGTTATCAGCGACTACCAGCGACTGGTACTGCCCCGCTTCCTGCTTGCCCAGATCTATGTGAAACGCCGCTGAGCAACCGGGGTAGATGCGCTGCCGGTTGCCTGTGAAACGCCCGAGTGTCCGGCCCTGCGCGTCGAATAGCTCCGCCCACATGCTCAGGTTCAGCCAGATCTCGCCGTTGTTCGCTGCATCAATCTGCAACTGCAGGCCATCCTCACGGGCGACCAGCTCGCGGCGCACGAATTGCAGTGAGGCCTCGCCACCGGTCAGATTCGCCACGATCTGGATCCCATAGCGGAAAACCGTGTTCAGAGTGATCTTCGGGCGGTCATCCTCGTCATCCGCAAGTGGCTTAGGCGCGGGGACCGCCTCCACCATGATCATGCTCCAGTAGCTCCCCCGAAGACCATGGTCATCCGGAACCCTCATCTCAAAATGGATGACATCCGTCTGACCCGGTTGAAGCGTGACTTCGGAAGGGCTGAACGAGATCCAGGCTGCGTTCGAGCGCTCGAGCGTACCCGGCTCACCGTATGCATTGGAGCCATCCGCCTGGAAGGTGTAATCAGACTGGTATACACGCACAGTGGAAGCGTCTTCGGAGTTGCAGCGCAGGTCGATCTGCCCCTCGCGGACATCCCCGGCAGCGACATCGAAGCTGCGCGTTAGCTTTCCGACGACGCTTACGCGCGCCGCGTCGGCGCACGAAAGCATCAGGAGGCCTGAAATGCCGATTAGGATGAGCAACCGGAGCTTTCTCATAGATCCACCACCGTGAGTACGAGATCGGATGAATACATGCTGGGGCCATCGGAGACACTCACGCCATCGATCCGCACCTGCAGGTTGATTCCGAGGCGATCTCCCGAACCATCAAAGAAGGCGGCGCCGATCAGCCCGACCTCCTGATAGATCGTCCCCCCGCTGACAAAACCGGCACCCGAGCCATCGGAGGTCCTGCGGATCAGCACTCGGCAGGAATCGCTCCATGAGGCAGATTCCGAACGGCGCACCTCAATTCGCCAGGCGTCGCTTGAGGAACTGGTATTGGCGACATCCAGCGCGGCGGTGGCGGGATCGGAATCATATGTGGACACGAGGCCGCTGCCGGCCTCGCCAACGAGATCCGAAGCGGTAATCGTCAGAGTGGTCCATCCGCCCGACACATACATGTCGATCGCGTGCGCTGGCAGCGCGTGGACGGCTGCAATCAGAATCAAAGCGAGCAGCCAGTTGTACTGGGTCTTCCGCATCTGAGTACTCTCCCGTGCATTGGCTGCTCGCGCTGAACGCGCCGGACCGGTTGTCACCGCTGTGCGTCTCCTCTTCCTACCGATCGGTCACCGTCAGCGTGAACAGTGTGTGTGACGGCTCGACTAGTCCCGCCTCAACTCCCGCAGTGAGCCGAAACGTGAGTCCGAGCCCACCGGCAGCGGTGGGCGCTATGCCGGTGATGAGATCCACCGGTGACCTCCCGAGTACGACTTCGCCGCATCCGACAGCACCCTCTGGCGGCGTCAACTCCGCGGAAAGAGAGAGCCCGCCGGCAACATCGTCGCCGATGCTGCCGCTGAGCTTCCCGTCGAAGCCGTTGGTGGTCAGATCGTATGTCGTTGAAGCCGTGTACGTCGTCGGTTCATCGCCGGAGACGGATGAACCCACTTGTAGATTGATGTAGTCATCACCAAGCGCAATCTCGCTGATCGGTGTGGCCTCGTAGTGGATCGTGAGCGTGGCGCTACTCCCTGCCAATGCGCATCCGGCGGACAGCACGACCAGAAATGTGGCCGCGGCGAGCATACGCTTCATCCTCGATGGCCCCTCTCGCGACAGGATCTTCAGCCAGCGTCCTGTGATGGAGTTGCATTGCCATCAATCGGCGCCGAGAGCGTGAGGCTGAAGTGTATCACAGAGATGCCATGGAAAAAAGCGGGAACCGCCACCAAGAACACATCGCGTCAAGCCATGGCGCCTAGTCTGCGCCGTCGGTGAGGGTGAGCGTGAATATGCGCTCCTTCGGCGCGATGATCCCTGCGCTAACGTCAGCGTAGAGGCGGAAGTTGGACGCGGCACTGCTCGCTCTGTGGCTGATTCCGGTCAGGAGATCCACGGGATCAGTAGACAGGCTCCTCTCGCCCGTGGACAGGCCGTTGCCGAACCGATCGCTGTGGAAAGACGCGGTGATTGTAACGCCGTCCTCCAACGCACCGTCGAGCACGCCGGTCAGCTTCTTGTTGATCCCGTTGGTGGTTATGTCGTGGCTTACGCCGGCGATGTCGTAGTTCGGCTGCTGCCCTGGTATGGCGCTCCCAATCGTGAGCGCAACATAACTGAGATGAAGGTTCACTTCGTTTATCTCTTCCACCGAGTAGTCAATGCTGAGAGTGTCGTCATCCGTGGCGAAGCATGTTGCCGCGGACACAATGAGCGAGATGGCAATGACGACAAGCTTGTTCACGGTCGTTCTCCTCTGAGACTAAGCGTTGCTCCTGCTGCCCCTCCGATGGGTCTGTGGAGGAGCCTGAAACGAATCCTTCAAGGAGTGAACGTGAACGGCCGACCTCGGGGGCCGGCCGTTCCGGGTTGTGTCAGGCCTAG
>DHPY01000042.1:78690-86420 GCA_002411015.1 Armatimonadetes bacterium UBA5352
CTAGAGCGCGCTGGTGAGGGTAAGCGTCAGGGTCTTCTGGGCGCTCGCGACGACACCCGCATCGACCGTTGCATCGAGCGTGAGGCCAAGCGCGAGTCCGCTACCCGTGACCTCGGTGATGCCTGTCACAAGATCGGCCGCTACTTCTGTCATCTCGACTGCACTCGCACTTGTGCCGACCGACGGAGCCGTGAGATTTGCCTTCAGTGTGAGGCCCGTATCCATCGCCGTGTCAATGGCACCGGTGATCTTCATGTCGCTGCCGTTCGTGGTGATGCCATAGGTGGATCCTGCCGTAGCCTGCTCCGGCTGGGAGCCGGCGACCGCTGTGTCGACGGTGAGCGTGACCGCCTCGTCGGTGATCGCGATCTCGTTGATCGCCTTTACTTCGTAGTTGATGCGCAGGGTGTCGTTGTCGGCCGCAAATGCGCCGGTGGCGCAGAGCGCCATGACTGCTACTGCGATTGCGAGCTTCTTCATTGTGCTTCCTCCTGGATGCTTGGGGGGTGTGCCCCTGGTGGTTTGTCCGCCGAGTGGCGTCTCGGTCGGCTGCTTCAACATGGCAAACACAGTAGCAGATAGCTAGGGGGGTATGCGTAAGAATGGCGTAAGACTGAGCGAGTATGTTCCAGAGATAATGGAGAGTCGTGGGGGGAGGCGGCTGTCTCCGGCGCGATCTACCGGTGCTTCCTTGCTCCGTCGAATGGAAGTTCCCTCCTGAGCGCCCCAATCGCTCTTTAGGCAGTAGAAGCCCCGAAGCCCTGCATCACCATCCTCGGGCACGTCGGTCCACACCTCGTGCCCCGGCTCATCCGCGTGCGGCGAGGGCAGGTTCTCGGGCACCCACAGGTGGTAGCCGTCGCGGTAGCGCTTGAGGAACTGCCAGTCGACGGCGTTCGCCTGCACCCACGCCGGCTCGGTGCCGGTGTACTCCATGACGAGGAAGTCATAGGCTGTAGGTTCCCCATGGATGATCTGTGCCGTTGAGGCACTCGCCATCGTGCCCGGGTGTGGTCAGGTTCAGGTCCACCGTACGATTAGTGCCGAGGTCTGCCTTGTACCACGACCAACCACCGGTACCCCAGTTCCAGGTGCCCTCGCCCATCGTCTGCCGAGCAGGCCGGGTCTGAGCGGAAGCGTTGGCAAGGCGGCGCAGACGACCGCCAGGATTACCGCGGGCTCGCCGGTCATCGAGGTGACGGACGCGGGCGACTTCCAGGTCGGACAGGGAGTGATGGCGTGAACCTGCTGGTACCCAGGCTTGCAGCGAGCCAGCGGTCAACACTTGAGCTTCTGAATGCAGCGACCTGTGCGTGCAGGATGGCGGCCGGTATCGGTGAAGATAGAACGGCCCACGGAGCGACCCTCATCGAAAGCTGGTTTCTCGACGCGAGCGCTTCGAGTAATGAGAGTGCAGACGGTGTTGCTGGCTATTGGCGCTGGTGCCCCTCCTGCTCGCGCAACCTGATCATGCGGAGGAGGCGAGCCCGACTCTTCGGCGAATGGGCAAGCGAAGATCATGTCGCATGGCGAGGCCACCAGGAGACCATGCCAACACTCAGCGGCTGTTCATACGCTCTGGCCATGTTCGTCGGCGCAATACAGCTGATCGGCTGCAGCCATCCGGTTCTTGCCCAAGGCGAGGGCGCTGTTCCGGTTGACCAGGAGATCAGCGCTGAAGAGGTGCTGCGCCTGGTTCACGCAGCCCATCCCGGCCTCGAGCAGTTCGCTGCGGCGATGGCGGCGGGTGACCTGGCCGAGGCGCAGGAACTGCTCGTGGCGCACTTCGCCAACCGCCAGGAGCCTGTCGTCCCGCCGACGCGGTTTCCAGGCGTGAGCGAGGGCAATTCGATGGTCATGCTGCCGGGCTCGGGCATGGACCGGACCATCGCCGACGAGCAGTGGCTCAGGCACGTCTTCACCGAGCGGAACAACGATCTGGGCACGCTGGAGACCTACGACCTGGGCGCGGAGATCAACTGGCTGCATACCCCCAGCGCGGCCTTCAGTTGGGGCCTCTACCTGAACCAGCTCAACATCATCTCGAAGCTGGCCGGCGTCTACCGCGATACGCGCGACGAGAAGTATGCGATGGAGATCGGCAACCTGGTGGTAGGCTGGACACGGCAGGTGCCGCGTGGCTACGGCTACACCCGCGCCGGCGAACTGGTGAACTCGGGCATGGAGGTGCGGAACCGGCTATGCAACGCCATCGCGGCCTATGACGCAGTGCGAGCGGCGCCGTCGCTGACGCCTGAGACGCATATGGCGTTCTGGAAGCTGTTCATCACCGCCTGCCGCGAACTGATGACCTACTCTGGCGTGTCCTATCCGGGGCTGATACCCGCAGCGGTGATGTTCCCCGAATTCACCGAAGCCGATCAGTGGCTAACGGCGGGCATGGTCGACATCCACCACCAGCTTGTGGACCGCACGACGCCCGAGGGCGCGTGGGACACACACTCAGTCTCCTATCAGACTGTTCCGGTGCCGTGGGCGGCGCGCAGCCTCGAGTTCCTGCAGGCCAACGACCCGGGGGGACGCCACGATGAGCTTGCGGCGATGATCGATCGGCAGGCGGGCAAGCTGCTGGAGATGATGCTGCGCATCACGATGCCCAACGGCGGCCTGCCCAACATCGGAGACACCTACGGGCGCAGCGACTGGAACGCCGCAGCCTTCCTGCCCTCGCTGCAGCCGTGGATGGCGCTCAAGCTCGATGCCGAAGAGCGGGCGCGACTGGAGGCGATCACCGATCCGTTCGCGCGACTCAAGGCGGCACTCGCAATCGCCGACGGTCGCGCCGGCGACGAGCCGGCCCTCTCATCGATGGCGATGCCCGGCACCGGCTACTACGTGATGCGCAGCGGCTGGAATGCCGACAGTGCGCGCTACCTCTACTTCGACCTGTCGGCGCAGGCGATGGGCCACGCACACAACGATGCCACCCACTTCGAGCTTTACGCGTACGGCAAGCCGCTGCTGTCCGACACGGGTGATTACTTCCTCGGCTGGGGCTATCGCACCGCGCTGCACAACGCCATCGAGGTTGATGGACAGGAGCAGGCGCGGGGGGCCGTGGACATGATGCCGGTCGAGTGGCTCAGCACTCCCGGCTACGACCTCGTGGATGGGATGCACGATGCCTTCGCGAGCCTGGGCGTAAGCCAGCGGCGCAGAATCGTGTTCGTGAAACCGGACTACTTCGTGACGTACGACCTGCTCGGCGGCGAGGGCACACATCGGTTTGAGCAGTTCCTCCACTTCGCGGGACCGACGCAGCAACTCGCGGCTCAGGTCGCGCTTGACCGAAACACGCTTGCAGCCACCACCCTGCATGATGGCACGGCGAACGTCCAGGTGATCCCCGCGATCACCGAGGGCTTGAGCGCCGACTTCGTCCAAGCGCAGGAGACGGCGATGCTGCCCGAGGACAAGTTCGAGCGCGCGGCCATGCTCGGCTGGATGGTCACGGGCGCGACCTTCCAGCGCGTCAAGTCACCCGTGGTCGCCTATACGCGCGAGGGCAATGTGCCCCAGGCCTTCTGTGACGTCCTCTTCCCTTCACCCGCAGAGAGCGATGCGCGGGTAAGCGTGGATACCCTGCCGGTCTCCAGCGGCGACCGCCTCCTCGCCGCCACGGAGGCGATCGGACTGGTTATCGACGTCGTCATCGACCGTCCGGCCCACGAGCCCGAGGAGATCGTGATCGACCCGGGTGACAACCTGGCTCTGGGGCAGAGCGCCTTCGTCGAGGTGAATGCGGGCGCATTCCCCGAGAGTGGCGCGGCGCGCCTGACTGACGGTGACACCGGTGCGCGAAGCATTCCGGCGGCAGTCTCGTCGACGCCGCATCAGCCGGGCGTGGCGCTTGCAGGCCGCTTCGGAATCGAGTTCGCGCGACCGACTGAGCTGAACTGCGTTTTCCTGCACCACGGGACATGGAACGGCTCGGCGGTGCTCTACCCGCCTGAGGAGATGAACGTGCAGTACCGCGCCGACGGTGCATGGCATGATGTTACCGGGCCGATGGTGACCTGGGGCGATGACTTCGTCGCGGAGGTTCATTTCGAGCCTGTGACCACCGACGCTATCTCCGTGGCGGTGCAGCGCCCCTCAGGCGGCCGGCTGAGCATGCGCGAGTTCCAGGCCTACCGGGTGGCCGGCGACGAGCTTGCGCGCATCGCCGCACTGCGGGAGGAGCGTACGACGGAGCGCTGGACCGATACGCTGCTGATGGCGCAGGCCGGCGTCGGGCAACGCAGCTACGGCGAGTACTCCTTCGACGGCGAGATGGCGCTGATCCGAACCGATGAGGACGGGCGCATCGCGCGCGTGGTCATCCACCGTGGCTGCGAGCTTCGCCGTGGCGGGCAGACGCTGGTTGCGGGTGACGAGGTGATCGACACACTGACCGCGACCTGGCCGGGCGGAAGCGTGCAACTCGACTGCGTGGGCCTCACCGATCTGTCGCTGATCGCACAGGATGCCACCGCGATTGTTGCCGATGGTCAGCAGATCCCGGCGCGCGTCGACGACGGCCTCCTGCGCACGGAGCGTGCGGAGGCCCCGACGCCGTTGGAGATCAGCGGACTGCGCGTGGAGCTTCATCCACCGCAGGAGGGCCTCGCGGGCGGGCAGCCGTGGGCGATGGTGAGTTGGCGTACCGATCGCCCAGCAACCACGCAGGTGGAGTTCAGCGCGTCTGGAGGACCGGTGCGCAGGACAACCCTGGATCGTGCGTTGGTTACCGAACACGCCGCGCGGGTGGAGTTCCTGCGCCCGGACGAACCTGTCGAGTTCCGGGCGGTTTCCGTGGATATCGCCGGTCGACGTGCCGTCGGACAGACGTGAGGGCGCTTGTCTGATATGGGCGGCCCCGATCCTGCTGCGGACGCCCGTGACTTCGATCGACGCGGTCCGAGAACAACGAGGATAACGCTGGCCGTCGGGTTGAGAGGGCCGTGCGCCATCTGCCCCACCCCCTCTCGTTGCGAAACGTTCGCTCAGGTCCTGCAACTTTGGATCGTTCAGCCCGCACGTGTGCCGGATGCGACTGTCCGGGGCTCCAGAGGCCATAGATGGAAACGCATGGCCCAAACGAGCGTCGCATGGGAGCGGATGCGCGCTCACCGCCTCCCGAAGTTCACTGTCACTCACGTGCAGGTAGATCGCTGTCGTGTCCAGCCGCGAGTGTCCAAGGATGCGCTGTATCTCCGGCAGAGACGCCTCAACGCTGTAGCAGGAGCGTGGCCGTGAAGTGCCGGATCGTGTGCAGGCTGACCCCGTCGTCCTCCATCTCCGTGCGCTCCGGAACGCCGCGCCAGATGCGCTGCATCCGGGTCGAGCGGATACGGTTCCGGGGTGTGATGGCGGAGAGGTAGTCGTGCGTGCAGTCTTGCGCCCTGAACTCCAGCCAGTCCGACAACGCGTCCACCGCGCGGCCCACAAGCGCGACCAGGCGCTCCTTGCTCCCCTTGCCGCGAATCCTGACGACGCGTTCATGGAGAGAGAGGTCACCGGTGTGAAGCCCGATGAGCTCCCCCCGACGCATGCCGGTGAACACCGGCACGCACACCATCGCGTAGTTGCGGAATGCACAGAAGACGGAGTGGCTATGCCTGACCGCACTCGAGGAGATAAGACCAGAAGCTCCGGAGGCCGTGGAGACGCTGTGCGACAGTGGACTTGGAGAGGCCCCTCCGATGCATCTGCACCACCCAGCCCCGGACGAGGGAGACGGCCACGGCGCCTACAGGAGGCTGTGCACCCTCGCCGTCCATGTAGTCAAGGAAACTCACGAGGTCGTAACAATACGACTTGGCGGTCAGGGGGCTGTGGCCCTTCTCAGCCTCCAAGTACGGCGCGGAATCCTGAGCGATAGTCTCCATAAGCATGGGAGTTCTGCACACACCTTTCTCGTGTGCTGCCCGCTTCGAAGACAACATTGCCCGCTCAGGACCTCAATGTTAGGGAGACCAGGTGGCGAGTAGTGACGATAAGTCTGCGAAGGGGGCTTATGTTGCGCCCCAAACCGCGATTCCCGTCACATTTAGCCCCTCTGGCCCATCTTTGGGGGGCGGAGAGTGCGTCTGTAAGCCGAGTTAGGGACACGGGAAAAGCCCGTTTGTGCCAACATAAGAATCGCTTAGGGACACACAACCCCTATTACAGTCACCCCTCGTTCCCGTATTCAGTGACCATAACCACTTACAGGAATGAGGGCCATGAAACTGACCTCAGCAGCACAGGAATTCCTCGCCTACCTGCAGTACGAGAAGGGCTGCTCCATCAACACGATTACCAACTACGAATCCGACCTTAGGCTGTTTGGACAGTGGCTGCGGGAGAACGACTTCGCGCTGAAGGTGGACAGTGTCTCCCCCACCTGCGTGCGGCAGTACGTGGCATCGCTGTCGAAGGATGGCTACGCCCCAGCGACCATCGGCAGGAGGATAGCATGCCTCAAGTCGCTGTTTTCCTATCTTCAGATGACGGAGCAGGTGACCTCGAACCCTTTGGCGAGGGTAGCCAAGCCGAAGGAGCCAAAGCGGCTGCCGAAGTCGCTCACGCCCAAGCAGTGTAGGTCGTTGATAGAGGCCACACAGGAGACGCCGCATCCCCTGCTTGCAGTCAGGGATCGAACCATCATCGGGACGTTTCTCTACGCCGGTCTAAGACGAAGCGAGCTGCAGGCGCTGGAACTGAGGGATGTCAATCTCCTAACGATGACTATCCACGTGCGAAACGGCAAGGGCGCGCGAGACAGGATGATACCTATCTCGGAGAGACTTCATGACTTGCTGGCCGAATGGCTTGAGGTCCGCCCAGAAGGGAGCGCTTCTGTCTTCACCACGCAGGACGGGAGTGAGCTTTCAGTCCGTGGGCTTTGGGCGATGTTCAAGCGGGTGGCTGACAGAGCCGAAGTGGAGGATGTCACGCTTCACATGCTGAGACACACCTTCGCGACATCGCTACTGAGAAATGGAGTTGACCTGGTGAGCATCCAACGATTGCTGGGCCGCAGCAGCCTGGACACGACGGCCGTCTATCTGAACGTGCAGATGGAGGGCTTGAGGGAGGCGGTGAATGTGGCTCCTTTTGATTAGCCGCCCCAGACGTGCAGGGAGAAGACGACGAGGCCGACGGTAAGCACCACGAAGACCAACGTGAGCGCCAGCTTGGTGCTGGCCGTATGCTTCTGAGCCCACTGGCGGATGCGGTCCGAGCTGACGCCCGCGTAGGCGGTGATGGAGAGGACCAGCACCGGAACTGTGAACATGGTGACGTAGAGCAGCAGCAGCGGGATGGCGCGCGACCGCAGCCCGTCCGTGCTGGCGACATACACGAGCGTTGGCAGGTAGATCTGGCCCGTGCAGAACAGCTCCAACACCGACACACCGGCTCCGGCGACGAACGCCAGCCCCAGGAAGCCCGGACCTCCCAGCAGCTTCCGCACGGTCCCATGGCTCAGGCGCAGAAGCCTCTTCGGTAGGCGGAGAGACATGCCCCCGGCGTCTCCTGCTCGGGCCCGCAGGAAGTCGCGGAAGCTGAGTCCTGTGAGTACCGCGGTACCCGCGGCCATGACGGGGTAGAGCAGCTTGGAGACAGTAGTGAATCCCGATAGCGCCTGTAGGCCGCGGAACAGGCCGAGACCCACGCCCAGGTAAGCCAGGAACACGCCGGCCGCGAACAGCAGTCCCGTAGCGAGGATCTGCCTCGGACCTCGG
>DHPY01000103.1:0-2588 GCA_002411015.1 Armatimonadetes bacterium UBA5352
CAACGGCTGACGGCGACGACCGCAGGGCCCCTCGCGGGGCGCGAGGGCCACAACAGCTACGGCTGACGACAACGGCTGACGGCAAAATCTGCATGGAGGTATCCGCAATGACCGAAGCACTCATGAAGGCACAGATCATCGGCGATGATGAGCGGGGGAGGAGCCGGCAGCTCCCCGAGGACGGCTGGCGCGGCGAGTACGAGAGCGGCGAGGTCAAGGAGCCTCCGTACTCGCTCACGGCCCTCGCCGAACTCTACGAGATCAACTCGACGCACAAGGCCTGCGTGGACGCGAAGGCCACGAACATCGTGGGCCTCGGGCACCACTTCGTGCCCGCGCACCCGGAGGCCGACGAGAGCGACCGTGTGCGGCTGGAGGCGCTGTTTGCGTCCTGCAACCCGGAGGTGACCTTCACCGACCTCATGCGCGCCGTCTGGACCGACGTGGAGACCGTCGGCAACGGCTACCTGGAGATCACGCGCAGCGCGGCGGGCGAGGTTGACGGCTTCTACCACGTCCCCGCGACGACCATCCGCGTGAGGAGCGACCGCAGCGGCTTCGTGCAGCTCCGCGACGGCCGCAAGCGGCAGTTCCGCAACGTCGGCGCGGAAGCGGTCGCCGACCCTGAGAGCGGTGAGGCGCAGAACGAGATCCTGCACCTGCGCAAGTACACCCCGCAGTCGAGCTACTACGGGGTGCCGGATGTGCTCCCGGCGATCTCCGCGATCGCGGGCGACCGCGCGGCGGCGGAGTACAACGTGAGCTTCTTCGAGCACAACGCGGTCCCGCGGATGGCGATCATCTGCGAGGGCGGGCAGATGTCGCAGGCGCTGATCCAGGAGATCCGGCGCTTCATGGAGAGCGAGATCAAGGGCCAGGCGCATAAGACGCTCGTGCTGGAGGTGCCGAACAATGGCACGAAGCTGCGCCTGGAGCCGCTCGGGAGCGCGCAGAGCGAGGACGCGGGGTTCCTCGACTACCGCCGGGCGAATCGCGACGAGATCCTAATGGTCCACCGCGTGCCGCCGAGCAAGATCACGATCGTGGAGAACGCGAACCTCGCGAACAGCCGCGACCAGGATAAGACCTTCCGCGAGCAGGTGGTGCGGCCGGAGCAGCGGCGGATTGAGTTCCGCGTCAACCGGCTGCTGCGCGAGCAGATGGGGATCACGGGCTGGCAGTTCCGCTTCCGGGAGATGGACCTGAGCGAGGAGCTGCAGCAGGCGGAGATCGCGAGGATCTACACGGAGATAGGGGTGTGGACGCCGGAGGAGGTGCGGGCGGCCTCACCCCCCTCGATCCCCCCTCTCCCTCGGGCATAGACGGCATGCCCTTCGGGACGAGGGGTGAGGGACGACTTTGCCGTTGTCGTTTCGTTCGTGGCGACGGGCATCCTGCCCGTCAGTCGTTGCCGTTCGCCCAGCCGTATGGAGCGCAGGGGCTTCAGCCGCTCCGACGATGGCCGGTACGCACACGCAACATATGGGAGCCGCTGAAGCGCCTCCCCTCCAGAACGACAACGACAGCTGATGGCCGATGGAGGTGCATTGATGGCGACAGCTGATGGAGCGGCGTTCGATCTGACGCTGCCGCTGGCGAAGGTCTGGGAGGATGCGGAGGGCGGGCTGTGGTTCGAGGGGACCGCGTCCTCCACACGCCTCGACCGACAGCATGAGCGGATGACACCGAAAGCGATCCAGAAGATGGCGGGCCAGGTGGGCCTCGACCTGCTGCCCTCGCACAAGGCCGGGCCGCTCGAGGAGCTTGGCATCGTGGAGGAGGCGTGGGTGGACAACGACCAGTTCCGCATCGCCGGGCGCCTTGACGCGGGCAATCCGCGCGCCCGGCAGCTCTTCGAGAAGGCCGCCTCCGGCAGGCGCTACGGGCTGAGCGTCGGCGGGCGCGTGACGAAGGCGTTCTGGCGCTACGACGCGGAGGCCGGGCGGCAGGTGCGGCACATCGATGACGTTGAGCTGGACCACGTGGCGGTGTGCCGGCCGGAGCAGGCGGCGAATCCCGACACCTACCTCGCGACCCTCGCGAAGGCCGCGGAGGACGTGATCGAGGAGTGCGTGGATGAGGACGCGATGCTGGCGCGGATCGGTCGGGCAGCGGTGAACGCCGCGCGGTCGCTGTGGCCCTTCGCGAAGAGTGAGGCCGAGGAGCAGCCTGAGGCCGAGGAGCTTCAGGCGCTGCGCGAAGAGATCGCGACGACGCTCGGGGAGGTGCGGGGCGCGCTGGAGGAGCTGCGGAAGACGGAGCCGGCGCGGCCCGCGCGCGGCGTCTCCCAGGCGCTGCCGGGCCAGGAGCGGGTGGAGGGGCGCGATCCGTGGCGGGGAGTGGTGTGAGGGCGGACGGCGGACGGCGACGGCGGCCCCTCCCCCCGTCCCCTCCCCCTGGAGACCGCAAACGACGCGGTCTCGGGCGGGAGAGGGGGAGGACGGCAACGTCCGTCGTGTCGTTCGTAGCGACGGGCATCCTGCCCGTCAGTCGTTAGCCGTTGTCGTTGTGGCCCCGGCGCCCTCGCCGGGAAGTCGTTGGTTCAGCTATGGCAGAACGGCCCCTCGCGGGGCGCGAGGGCCACAACA
>DHPY01000103.1:2689-3288 GCA_002411015.1 Armatimonadetes bacterium UBA5352
CCCTCGCGGGGCGCGAGGGCCACAACAGAAACGGCTGACGGCGACGGCGGAAGCGACAGGCACGCTCAAGTACATCAAGCAACACCTCGCGTGTGACGTTCATCTGAAAGGGAGTGCTGAGCTTTGAGTCAGGAACAGATGCTGCAGAAGGCCGTTGATACCACTGAGCTTGCCGCAGGGGGGCTGCTCTCCACCGGGCAGGCCGAACGCTTCATCGACATGTCCCTCGACCAGTCCGTCATGCTCAAGGACGCGCGCGTCGTCCGGATGCGCAGCGCGATCATGGAACTCGACCGCATCGCCACCACCGGGCGCGTCAGCCAGCTTCGCGCCGAGGGGATCGCGCCCGCGTCCCTGAGCTCCCCCGCGTTCTCGAAGGTCATGCTCAGCGCGGTGGACATCATCACGCCCTTCGAGATCACCATGGAGGCGCTCGAGGACAGCATCGAGCACGGGAACCTCGAGGAGACCGTCATCCGCGTGATGGCGCGGCAGACCGCGACGGACCTCGAGGAGCTGGCGATCCGCGGCGACAGCCTCTCCACCGACCCGTTCCTCGCGGGCTGCGACGGCTGGCGGAAGCTCGCCGAGGACGGGAA
>DHPY01000103.1:3454-4153 GCA_002411015.1 Armatimonadetes bacterium UBA5352
GAGCTGCCGAACCGCTTCAAGCGCAACCACGCGGACCTGCGGTTCTACTTCGCCCCGGCGGCGGTGCAGGACTGGCACGACACCTTCAGCGAGCGCACCGGCGACCTCGGCGACCGCGCCCTCACGACCGCGCAGACGCCGCCCTACATGGGTGTGCCGATCGTGAGCGTGCCGGGCATCCCGACCGACCAGGACGGGGTTGACGAGTTCGTCGGCACCGGGCTGACCTACGGCTTCCTCACGCCGCGGGAGAACCTGGTCTTCGGGATTCACCGGGACATCCGCATCGACAAGGACCGCGACATCCTGCGCGGGATGAACATCTACACGATCACCACGCGCGTGGCGGTCGAGTTCGAGCAGGACGAGGCGGTCGTGCTGGCGGTGAATGTGGGGGTGAATGCGTAAACGACGGCCCCTCCCCCCCGGCCCCCCTCCCCCTGGCGCAGCAAACGGCGCTGCGCTGGCGGGAGAGGGGGGAGGACGACGTCGCCGTCGTCGTGTTGTTCGTAGCGACGGGCATCCTGCCCGTCAGCCGTTGTCGTTGTGGCCCCGGCGCCCTCGCCGGGGAGACGGTCGCTCAAGCGCGACGGCAACGGCCCCTCGCGGGGGCGCGAGGGCCACAACAGCTACGGCTGACGACAACGGCTGACGGCGACGACCGCAACAGCCCCTCGCGGGGCGCGAGGGCCACAACAC
>DHPY01000033.1 GCA_002411015.1 Armatimonadetes bacterium UBA5352
TTCCAGGGCGTGGGCGAGCAAGGAAGCTCGCCCCTCCTGGACGACCTGCGGGCGGGGACGCCCGGAATCAACGACCGCAGGCAGGAATGCCTGCGCCACGGAACGGATTGACAGGCGGGGACGCCT
This sequence comes from Armatimonadetes bacterium UBA5352, assembly GCA_002411015.1. GTDB lineage: Bacteria > Armatimonadota > Zipacnadia > Zipacnadales > UBA5352 > UBA5352. The sequence goes on from DHPY01000033.1 coordinate 127, forward strand.
GTCCCACAGTCGTTGTCGTACACCCCCCAAAGCCGTTTCCGTTGCCGTATCCTGTGCCGTTGCCGTCAATCCTGCCGGGCGAAGCCCGAATCCTGTTATGCCGTAATCTCCGTCGCGCTCAGCCGCAGGTGGTGCCCCACGCCCGCCTCGTCCGCCACGCCCAGCACCTCGTAGCGCACCACCAACGTCAGCGCCTCTCCCGCCTCGTACTCCCCGGCAAGCGCCGGCGTCACGTGGATCTCCCCCGCGCCGACCGCCGCCACCGTCAGCTCTTCGTCGCCGATCTCCACGCGCTGGCCGTCGAGTAGGCCCTCCGTCGCGGTCACCGGCAACACGCTCACGCCAGCGTCCACGTCCGCGCTGAGGCTCGTCACCATCGGCCGCACGATCAGCCGGTCGGCCACGCGCACATCCTCGGGCGTGGCGTAGATCACGTGGGTGGCCTCCTCTGTCCGGCCGAGGAGGCCGTCGCGGGAGCCCGCGCGTGCGGGCGCGATCCGCACCCGCACGCTCTCCCCCGTCGGCTCGTAGATCGGCGTGGCCGGGCCGCCATCGGCGTCCAGCAGCACCACCGGCCGCGCGATCTGCGCGCTCTCCGTCATCAGCGCCTCAAAGGTCGCATCCGCCATCGCCACTCCTCCTTAGATCGCGCAGAAGTCCAGGCGCCGGTAGCGCGCCAGGGCCTCCTGCGCCTCGCTCACGAGCCGCCTGATGCTGTGTGCGAAGCGCCCGCCGCCGTAGCGCACCGTGTAGTCGCCGAGCGACAGCGCCTCGACGCCGCCCTGGTCGCCGGTGAAGCGCGCGAGCATCTCCGCCGCCGCGAGCTTCGCCTGCGCCGCCACCACCTCAGGCGGCGTCGCCTCGTACCCCCAGTCGAGCGTAACCTCGACGTTCTGCCGGCCCACCGGGAAGCGCTCGCCGATGGTTGCGCCGGCGGCCAGCACGATCGCGGCCTCGTCGGCGTAGAACAGCCAGTCGCCGGCGGGCAGCGCGCGCCCGCCCACCGCCACGCGCTCCACCGCCACTACCGGCGTGAGCCCGAGCGGCGCGAGCAGCAGCACGCGCGTGCCGGTCCCGTCGAGGCGCACGGTCTCATCCGGGTGCAGGAAGAAATCGCGCCCGGCAGCCGACTCGATCGCCGCCCGCGTCGTCGCGAGCAGCGCGGTGGCGTCGGCCAGCAGCTCCTCCGGCGTCCCCCAGCCCGACGTATCCCACGCGCGGAGGAAGCTCAGCACTTCCTCCGCGCGGCAGTAGGAGACGAGGTTCGCGGTTGTGAACACACCCTCGGCTACCATTCCTCAGACCACACTCCCTCGCTGTTGCGCACCCGCACCTTCCAGAAGTAGGTTCGCTCGGACTCAAGCGGCGCGCCCTCATACTTCGCCTGCGTCTCCTCCGCGAGCACCACGCCGCTGTCCCAGAGGTCGCCCTCCTTCGCGTCGAGCTTCTCCTGCGTGGAGGCGACCAGCACCTGCCACGCCGACTGCGGCCGCGCGAGGTAGTCCTCGTAGCGCCAGCTCAGCACCGGCGCCGGGTTCGCGATCGCGCAGGGATTCACACGCCCCTCCACCTGCGCCGCACTCGCCCACGGCCGATCGATGCCCGGCGCCGCCGCGATCCGCCACGCGTACAGCTCCGGCGATGCGCTCGCCGCCGATGGCCGCGTGACACGGAACAGCAGCCGGATGCGCTCGTGCGGGACCTCGCTGAGGCCCACGCCGCGCCAGGTCACGCGCAGCTCCACGCCCTCGCCGATCACGTTGCAGTCTCCGTGGTCGAAGCCCGGGACGAGTGCGCCGGTCTCCGCATCGAGCACCGCCACCGTCACCATCCCGGCCTGCGGATCCACGTTCAGCCGAAGCTGCTCCCACGCCGCCGCGCGCTGGAGGCTGCACGTCTCCAGCTCGCCGATCAGCTCGCCCGCGCTCAGCCGGTAGAGCGCCTCGCCGTCGAGGCGGATGCTCGCGAGGTTGAGGCTGTTGCCCGACTTGTCCTCGCGATACCAGTAGAGCCGCCGCTTGCCGAGCCGCGGGGAGTTCGCCTGCGGCATCAGCCACAGGTTGTTGAAGGGCGGGGTGTTCCGCGGGATGGCGGTCAGCGCGCGCTGGAAGTGCACGCCGTCCTCCGCCGCCCACAGGCCCACATCCGACTGCGTGACGCCGCCGTCATCCACCGCGAGCGTCACCGTCGAAGGCTGGTACCACTCCGCGTGCGGCCAGTGGAACCAGCCCCACGCGGGCGCCACGACCTGGTTGCGCCACGGGACATGCCGGAGGTTCCGGAAGTCGCCGGTGACCACGCATGACAGCGGCCGCGCGGGCTGATACCACAGGGTCGTCCCCGCGTGGCCGATGGTCTTCGCGCGCCCGTAGCCCCAGAAGCGGTCGGCCCGCCGCCGCGCCCACGGGTTCTCCGTGAACAGCACCTCGCAGTCGCGGTTGCCGAGCAGACCGATCCCGCTGTCCTCCGGAACGACCTTGTCATCGCCCCCGAGCGGCGGCGTGATCGGGTTCGCCTCCGGGTCGAAGTGCAGCGCCGGGTCGAATGAGTAGCGATCGGGCGCACCGGTCAGCGCACAGGTGGTGTAGCCGTCCGGGTCGCCGAGGGTCGCCGTGAACACCAGCGCCCAGTCGCGCTCCTCCACCTCGAACGCGCCGTTCACGCGCACGAGGCGGTTGTAGGGCGTCGAGCGCCCGCCCAGCACCGCCTCGAGCTCAGCCACCCCGAGGAACGGGTTGCGCGGATCGGGGTCATCCGCCCACTCCACGATCCCCAGCGCCTCGTTCCAGGTTCCGTGGACGTAGCCGACGCGCTGGACGCCGGATGAGTCGGTGCCCACCAGCACCGCGACCAGCCGGTCGTTGCGCGCGTCGTAGCTCATCCAGCTCGGGCAGTAGGCGATCGTGTGCCGCCACGTCCCCGGAGCGGCCATCGCAGCCTGCACCGCCGCCGGCGTCATGCACTGCGCGGGCGCCCGGAGCTCGCGCTCCACGCCCTCGGCGCGCGCGACCTTGACGCTCTCACCGCTCGCCGGGTCGCTCACGAGGAACGTGTCATCTGTGTTCGTGGTGACCTCATACGCGCCCGGCCCGTCCATCTCCAGCCGCTCCACCAGGATCGAGGTCTGGTAGTCCGCGTAGGTGCCCGTGCGCTTGCCGAAGAACACGCCCTCCCGCGCGAGCTGGAAGGGATACTGCTGGATGCGTCCGAGGTTGATCCGCGAGTAGCCCCAGTCGCCGATGATCGAGGTCTCCACGATCCCGAAGCGCTCCACGCCGCCGTAGCTCTCGCGCAGGTTGCACTCCAGCCGGTAGGTCTCCCCGCCGGTCTGCCACGGCTGGATGCGCGTCGGATGGACCGCCGCGAGGCTCACGCCCGACGGCAGCGCCTCCCCGAGCGCGCCCTGCAGCGTCAGCGTGTGGTTCGCCTGGGAGTTCCCGGCGATCCGCAGCTTCTGCCCGCGCTGCGTGCCGCCGAGGACATGCAGCTCCGCGCCCGCCCAGTAGTTGTCGGCCTGCGTGAGCGCTGTGGAGGCGATCGTGCTCGCGGTGCAGCCCGCGCCGGTCACCAGCGCCACGGAGTTCCCGTGGTAGTAGTCCTGCGCGCCGACCGCCACGTGCGCCCAACTAGCGGGCATCGTGAGCACGTGCGCGCCCACTCGCAGCGTCATCGGCTTCGCCGGCGCCGGGAGCCATGGTGCGAGGTAGCAGCCAACCTCCTGCACAATCCCGTTCGCGTTCACGTCAATCCGCCCGTAGTCGGCGGCGTTCGCGCCGGTGACCGTGCCGCGATACCACGGTGGCAGCACCGCGAAGACCGGCACGCGATCGTCGGCGCTCCCGTCATGCTTCGGCGTCCCGATCCGGTACGCGAAGCGCTTGCCATCGTGGCGACTGCGGCAGTCGAGGCGGCAGTACTGATCGGCCGCGCCGAGGAGCGTCGCGACGCCCGAGCCCTCCGCGACGTCCGCGTCGAACTGCTCGTTCCACGATGCCGCGAGGAGCATCGAGCCGCTGCCATCGCTCGCCTGCGGCTCATGCTCGCGGCCCAGCGCATGGAGCGCGGCTACCTGCTGCGCGCTGAGCGCCTGGCTGAGGATCGCGAGCTGGTCCATGACCGCGTGCGCCATCGGCCGGACGTTCGCCTCACCGGGGCCGAGGATGATGCTGCCCGGCACGCCGAGTGGCGCGCTGGCGGTGCTGACGGGCGATCCCGCGACCTCCTGGCCGTCGAGGTAGAGCCGCAGGACGCCTGCGCCGGGGCCGCCGCTGAAGTCCCAGGTGGCGACGACGTGCCGCCACGCGACGCCTGGGGAGATGGTCTCGACGGTCACCGGGACAGCACTGCTGCGCGACTGCCAGTACCACTTGGTCTTCTCCCGCCCCAGCGCGAGGTAGTTGGAGCCGTCGATGGTGGCGGAGATGATGTTGCACCACTGCTCGTCATTTGCGGCGTGATACCACAGGGCGATCGTGCCTGCGCTGCCGCTGCCCATCGCGATGTTGCCGATGGCGGGGTAGCTGACCGCGCCCTGCTTCCCTATGTAGAGCATCTGAGCCCGCGCCAAACGCCGCACCTCCTTATGTCATAGAAGAGCCTCCGCCCACAAGGTGAGCGGAGGCTGATGATCTCGTCAGTAACGCCGATGCGTTCCATCCCTGGCCGTTCGTGGCGCAGGCATTCCTGCCTGCCGTCGTCGCCGTCAGCCGTTGTCGTCAGCCGTAGCTGTTGTGGCCCTCGCGCCCC
>DHPY01000004.1:0-63459 GCA_002411015.1 Armatimonadetes bacterium UBA5352
TTTTTCAAAGGCGCTGCACTAGCACTGGAGCTTGGCGCCGACGCCTGCTTCGACCCGACAGAGCCGAACGAGCGGCTGCCCCTGCGCGATACTGTGGACGCCGGCATCGACTGCCACGGCGCCCGGAAATCCGTCCAGTGGCTCATGGACCACACCGCGAAGACGGTGGCGCTGTTCGGAGTGCAGCGCGAGGACTACACGTACGGCACCCGCCACGCGAAGCTGCGGCTCCTCGGCTACCGCGGGCACTTCCTGGAGTCGGCTGAGTATGCCCGCGATCTCATCGCGACGGGCAAGCTGGACATGTCGCCCTTCGCCAGGGTCGCGCTGCCGCTCGAGCGCTACGGTGAGGGCATAGACCTCCTCGACCAGCGCCGGGCGCTGAAGATCTGCTTCCTCCCGTGGGAGTAGTAGCAGCTCTCCGCCCGGTCCGTTACACCCAGAAGCTGTAGGTCGGGATCTGGAGGACGATCCCGATGATGCACCACAGGCTGCCGATGATGAACTCGCCAAGCACCAGCCCCAGCGCCAGCGGGATGACACGCATGAACAGGCGGTGCCCGCCGTAGCGCGTGATCAGCAGCTTGGCAAGCCACGCGATGAAGATCGGCAGCCACAGGCAGTTCATCGACCAGCTTCCGGAGATCGCGTAGCCGACCGGGTGTAGCGGCCAGTTCGGGAAGCGCATCCGCGCTGCCATCAGCCCCCAGGTGAGCATGATCCCGACCGCATATGCGCCGACCCTTGGCCACTGCGTGCCTGACGGGTGCATGAGCCAGCTTTGCAGGCGCGCGAAGGGCTCGGTGCCGAAGGTCGTGGCGACGCTGCTCATCTTCGCGCTGATGCCGTAGGTGTAGTAGCAGTGGATCTGCGCCCAGAAGGCCGCGAAAGAGCCGAGGAAGGCCGCGATCGTGAGCGCGATCGCCATCTGAGACTGGCGGATGCCGATGCTGTCCGCCATCTTCAGCGCCTCAAGCTGGACCGGCATCGGATGTGCGCGGTAGGCCCTGTTGAACCAGTAGTTCAGGCTGATTGCGGTGAGCTGCCGGGGAGGCAGCACGGTGGGCTCGGTCCCGAGGATGTTCGTCAGGATCAGGTCCGGGCCGCCGCGGTGAAGGTCATGCGCGGGCGGGCCAAGTTCAGCGCGGATACGCGTCACTGCTATTGAGAGCCCGAAATACAGGATGAAGAAGATGACCGCGAGCCAGGCCCACATCCCCAGGGCCTTGGCGAACAGGATCAGGAACGCACCTCCACCGATGAGCACAAGCAGCGCGAGCGGATACTGCATCGGCTCCCCCTCGTCGTCGGGGTGGCCGCGCAGCAGCCCCTGGAACAGCCCCGACAGGTAGCCTCGCGCCATCCAGAGCGAGAACCCGGCGAGTGCGAGGTAGGCGGCGGATGACTGCTCCTCCACGTACGGGAAGCCGGGAAGGCGGTTGAGCCCGACCATTGCGCTGCCGAGCGCCTGGAGCTTCCAGATGATGTAGAACGCCCAGCATGAGAATGCGAGGTCAAGTGGCAGCAGCATCCCGAGGCCGATCGCGAACGGGTAAAACGAGATCCGCGAGCCGCGCAGCGCCGACCATGGATGGCCGACGAAGAGCGAGTTCATGAACGCGTCGTAGTGCACCACACGCACCTTCAGCAGCGGCCAAGCTGGCCAAAGCTCATGGAAGCCGTTGATGAGGGAGATGGTCCCGGCCAGTGCGAAGCCGATCCACATCATGCTGCTGCGCAGCAGTGCCGCGTCCGGGGCGGAGAGCTCCAGCGGAACGTGCGTGATCGGGTAGGTCAGCTTCTCCTGCTCCATCCACCTCCGCCGCAGGAGCGCGTTGACCGCCAGCATCATCGTGGCGAGCACCGCGAGGAAGCCTCCCCAACTCGCCACCGGCGGCAGCCACGCCAGCAGGTGCTCACGAGTGTACAGCGTGTCCCCGCCCTCGAAGGCCGGGCGGTAGATCTCCGGGTCGCTGATGGTGAGGTGCGCCGGGAGGTACTGGAAGAAGAGGTCCTCCCACTGGTTGGCGGGCGTCGCGAGCCAGTAGGGCATGATGATCTGCGGCGCGACCACCTGCACGAGGTCGTGGCCGCAGAGCGCTGAGGCGACGGTGATCATCGAGTAGACGATGATCAGCTCTCCCCGTCGCAGCGCCACCCGCGGCGAGATCTGCCGGACAAGCTCATTCACCAGACGCAGCACGAAGAGGATGAAGACCGCGTTGAAGAAGAGCGAGACGGTGGTCGGGTGGCCCTGGTAGCGCACGACCGCCATCTGCGTGATCCAGTAGGCGTTCAGAGGCAGCAGAAGGCACGCGATGATCACTGCTCGCGCGGTGAGCGCAGGCTCCTCCCTGCGCTCCACGGGCGAATCGTCGGCCAGTAGTTGCGGGCCGCTCACGTGCGTGTCACCTCGAGCGTGTTGCTGCGGGGCGGGGGCACAGTCTCAAGCGCACCAGTTGGCGCCGGCCAAATTCCCCTGTAGCTGCCGCTTCACCTGCATGCCCCGCCCAGCCGAAGCTGCGGGAACCGCACCTGCCGTGGAGGACGAACGGCCTGTGGGAGCGAACTGTGCTCCTGTTGAGGTCGTCGGTTGGAGAAAGATCTACGCGAGGCCTTGATCGGGCGTCGCATCATGTCAGGAGGAGCATTGTGACATTCACCATCCTGGGAACCGCCGCCGCTGAGGGCTGGCCCGCACTCTGGTGCCCCTGTGAGGTATGCGCGCGCGCACGCGAACTCGGCGGCAGAGAGATCCGCCGCCGCGCCGCCTACCAGTTGGGCGAGCGGATACGCGTAGACTTCGGGCCGGACTCCTACTGGCAGATGATCGAGTTCGGCCTGCAGTACCAGCGCATCGAGCACCTGCTGATCACGCACTCGCACCAGGACCACCTCGATCCGCAGGAGTTCAGCTACCGCAGCACGGGCTTCGTGGTTGAGCCGATCGACACGATCACGATCCATGGCAATGAGGCGGTCCGCGAGAGGCTGCTCGAGACGGTCATCGACTTCGAGAAGATCCGCGCGCGCTTTGAGCTTGTGGCGCCTTTCGAGCCGATGGACCTCGGGGAGGGCGTGACCGCCACCGCCCTTCCCGCCGATCACGCGAAGGGCGAGGAGCCGGTGATCTACCTGTTCGAGCGCGAGAGGCGGGCGCTGCTGCAGGCCAATGACACCGGGTGGTTCCCCGACGCAACGTGGCGCTTCCTCGAGAGGTGGGAGGGCGCGCTGGACGTGCTGCTGATTGAGTGCACCTACGGGCCGCGCGATGCCGGCCGGAACCACCTTGGCGCAGCGCAGGTCATCGAGGTGCGCGACCAGCTGCGCAAGATCGGCGCGCTGAAGCCGGACGCGCGCGTCATCGTCACGCACTTCAGTCACAACGGTGGCTGGCTGCACGGGCAGTTGGAGGAGCACTTCGCGCCGCTTGGAGTCGAGGTCGCGTACGACGGAATGCAGATTGAGTTCTGACCACTCGCCGGGAGGTTCTCCCATGCGGATAATGACCACCGTCACGCTTATACTCGCCACCATCGGCTGGGCCTGCGCCCAGAACGAGACGCTGCTGCACTCCTGCGAGAACCTGGAGGGGGTGGCGATGGGCACCGGGCGGCAGCTTGAGGAGGCCAAGCTGTTCGTCAGCTATGCCGCCGAGCACGTGACCGAGGGTGTGGGCGCCATCGGCGCCTGCGCCCGCTCCCCGGAGGGCGGGACCGGCAACACCTACATCAGCATCGACATCCCGGTCGAGCAGACCGACCTTACGGGCCGCGCGCTCGTCTTCGACGCCGCAACGTCCACTCCGGACCTGTCACGCGCGCTCTACGTCCGAGCGTACGATGCGTCGGGAAACTGCGTCCTGAGCTGGCTGAGCTGGGAAGGCGAGCTGACATCCGAGGCGCGTGAGTACTGCCTGGTGCCCGGCGAGGGCTTCGGCACCATCAAGTGGGAGCCGGGCCGGGTGGAGCTTGATGACCACTCGCAGATCGTCAAGCTGCAGTTCATCACCGGCACCGGCTCGAAGGGCGTCGTGTTCAACTTCACCGTTGACAACGTCCGCCTCGCCGATGCCGACTGAGTTCGTCCGCTTCAGGAGCGATCAGGCGATGAAAGCAGCCGTTCTCGTGGTCATGGCAGTCTCGCTGCTTGTCACATCCTCGTCTGCTCAGGCCCAGGATGAGCCTCTCACCCTGGTCGGGTGGGGGGTGGCGTCGAAGGACCTTGACACCTTCATGGCGCAGGCCGCCGATGTCGGCTTCGACGCCCTTATCACCGGCTCCCTCGATCCGCAGTTCCTGCGGCAGGCAGTGGAGGCGGGCGCGCGGCATAGCATCAAGATCTTCACGCATATCACCCCGATGGGGCACGTAAAGAGCGCGTGGACTGCCGCCTACCCGGAGCAGCCCATCCCCTGGCAGGTGCTCAGCGAAGATGAGCAGGCGGCGGCGAGCTTCATCTCCGCCGGCAGGAACATCTACCTCATCCCCTACCAGTGGGGCGGCGAGCCGATCATGACGAACGAGGTGCTCACCACGCCCGCCGTCTGCTTCAGCAACCTCGAGGCGCGCGCGCTGCTGGAGCGGATGATCGACACGGTTGCTTCCGTGCCGGGCCTCGAGGGGCTCGGCTTCGACGGCTTCGGCTACCAGAACTACCACCGCTGCTACTGCGAGCGCTGCCAGCGGCTCTTCGAGGAGTTCATGAAGGCGCGCCCGGAGCTTGGCGAAGAGGAAGCATCAGTCGAGTTCTTCCGCGATATGCTCGTCGGCTACATCAACCACCTCGCCGACTACGCGCGCTCGAAGCGGCCGGATATCAAGACCACGATCCACATCTGGCCGGTCTTCGCCCCCGAGCCGCTCTACGGGAACCGCCTCGACGTGGACTACTGCGGCCAGACGGCCGCGTGGTACACGCTCTGGCCGCAGGAGAAGATCGCGAAGTACAGCCGGATCATCTGCGAGGACGCCAGGCGCTACTACGACCGGCAGACCGGCGTCGGGATGATCGGCTACTACGACCGCCCGGGTGAGTTCCCGGTCAAGGACGCGGCGCAGGTAGAGATGGAGCTTTCCACGATGATCGAGAACGGCTGCCGCCGCATCCAGGTCTGCAGCACGATCCATGTGATCAACAATGAAGAGATCGCCGGCGTCTTCCGGAGGCATTTCGCACAATGAGCACGCAACGGTTCATCACCCCGAATCACTATCAGGGCACCGATGTCGAGCGCATCAACCAGGCGCTGCAGGAGGCGGCAGGCACCGGGACGCGCGTGGTCATCCCGCGCCGCAACGAGGCTGCAGACGGCCCGCGTGACCTGTGGCTGCTGGACTCCGCGATCCTCGTGCCGGGCGACAGCTACCTGGAGCTTGACGGCTGCCATATCAAGCTGAGTGACGCCTGCCGCGACAACATGATCCGAAGCGTCAACTGCGGCCCCGGGATCAGCGAGATCGAACCGATCAGCAACATCCAGATCCGCGGGGTCGGTCGGGTGCTGCTCGAGGGCGCCGACCGGCCCCGCGCCACGGGCGATTCTGGGAAGACGCTGGGCGAGAGGACCTACGGGACCGATGCCGGCGTGGATGGCGAGACACCGAACGGCGACTGGCGGAACATCGGCATCCTGATGGCATACGTGGAGCATTTCAGCATCGAGAAGATCGCGATGAAGGACTCGCACTGCTGGGGCATCTCGCTGGAGCGCTGCGCGCACGGCCTCCTGCGCGACATTGACTTTGCCTCAACGGGGCGCAAGCTGATCGATGGTGTCGAGCAGACCATCCTCAACCAGGACGGCATTGACCTGCGCCTCGGCTGCCACGACGTGCTCATCGAGAACATCACCGGCTACAGCGGAGATGACCTCATCGCCTGCACCGCGATTCCGCGGGCGCTCTGGCGCAGCGGCGAGTATGGCAGCACAATGGTCAGCGGCGCCGAGCGGCATGACGGTGGCAGCGACGACATCCGCCAGGTGATGATCCGCAACGTGCGCGGCTACTGCAGGGGCGGCCACCACATCATCCGCCTGCTCAATTCCTCCGGCGCGCGGCTCTATGACGTGGTCATCGACGGGCTGATAGACACCTCTCCGGGGGACATGCGCTGCAAGGCCGCGGTGAAGATCGGCGACAGCCACTACGGCGATGGCGTGGCGCCGCTCGGCGACACCGCGCGCATCATCGTGAACAACGTCATCAGCAGGTCGGAGCACACGATCATGCTCGGTGGCTCTCTCTGTGACTCAGCCATCAGCAACGTGATCCGCTGGGAGATCCCCGGCGAGCCGATCTCCTACGTATCGGGACTGGAGAACGTGCGGAACCTGCTGCTGACGAACCTGCAGAGCGCCGAGGGCTAGATCGCGGCCTCACCGCTCGCCGGGGCCGGGTCCGGCGTCCTGCATCTTCGTCAGCATGCCGACGATCTCGGCTGCGTTCAGGATGATGGCCACCGCCATCACGGTGAAGTAGATCGTGTGCGCGATGATCACACCCTTCATCTCGCGCAGCCCCGGGATCTCCAGCACCACGAGGATGAGGAGATAGGCGTACTGCAGCGCGCCTGTCGGCTTGCCGAGCTTCGTGCTCGCGACCTCGCCCGCATGCCCGGTGCCCTCCAGGAAGAATTGCAGTGTGAGGATGCTGAGCATCGACAGGTAGAGTATCCCGAACTGGAAGTGCGTGAGGCGGCCCGCCGCGTAGAAGGCGATGAACAGGCAGTAGATCAGCGCGAAGTCGATGGTGCTGTCGAGGGCTTTGCCGAAGCGGCTGCCGCCCTGCTTCATCAGCCGCGCGATGCGCCCATCGAGCAGGTCGGTGATCCACGCGAGAAACATCGCGATCACCGCGACAAGATAGCGGTCGGTGACGAGGCCATAGATCACCACCGGCAGGAAGATCAGGCGCGAGAAGGTGAGCAGGTTCGCGGGCGTCGCGAAACTACGGAACGCGGGGGTGGCGGTCGCCATCTCTCTGCACCTCCAGCGTACTTCTGTGAGCCACTCAGGCATTACAGCGGGTGCAGCCAGAAGAACCAGAAGTACCAGTACAGCAGCGGCAGGGACACGATCACGGCATCGAAACGATCGAGCACACCACCGTGCGGGCCGAAGAGCGAACTGAAGTCCTTGATGCCGAGATCGCGCTTGAGAACCGACTTCCCGAGATCCCCCACCTGCCCGATCACGCCCATGAGGGCTCCGAGAGCGATGCTGTCGCGGCCCGGCAGCCCGAGCCACAGGCCGACCAGCAGTGCGCTGGCAATCGCGGCGAGGAGGCCACAGGCCGAGCCCTCGATGGTCTTGTTCGGGCTCACGAGCGGCGCGAGCTTGTGCTTACCGAGGAGGTTACCGCAGATGAATGCGGCGGTGTCGCAGGACCAGACCGAGACGAGGATCAGCAACAGCGCCCCGAGGCGACTCGCCAGGACGCTCGTGTGCTCATTGCCGACGAGCATCGGGATGTCCACGTAACGAGCGCGTATCAGGAATGTGAAGAGCACGCCGATGTACACGACGCCGAAGACGGTGGTTGCTGAGTTCGCGACTGCCGAGCCTTCGCCGCCGAGCTTGAACTGCGCGACCAGCGTTCCCGCCACGCAGAACAGGAGCACGAAGAGACTGAGCTGCAGCATGTGCGCCCCTGCAAGAATGCCGATGCCGCCATAGTCCAGCGCGGCATCCTGTGGACCGGCCATCAGGGAGATGCTCTCGCCGAACTGCGTGAGCAGCAGGAGCATCACCGCGCACAGCCAACCCAGCCACTTGTCCGGCCGTATCTTCGCCTTCTCCAGGGCGCTGTAGTACTCATTGAGCGCGATCAGCGTGAGCGCCGCGACGCACGCGAACCACGGCCATCCGCCGATCCAGGCGCAGGCGAAGAGGGTCAGGCCCAGCGCGAGACCCACGGCGGCCCGAGAAAGCAGCTTCTTGAGCAGCGACACAGGACTCTCCCTCCGGAGTACCGGCGCACGGCTACTCGAACCGGAGCGTCACCGGATCAAATCGCATCACACGGCCGACGACATCCTGATCCGCGTATGTCTTCCTCAGAAGCAGCTTCCCGTCCTCAGTGCCCTCCAACTGCAGCGAGATGTTCGTCTGCTCGCACAGTTCCGGACATGCCTCGCGAACGCTCGGAACCAACACCATGCGCTCGCCGGTTGCGCGATCGATCCGGACTATGCGGCGGTCATAGGACGCGTAGAAGTGCTCCAGCGTGTAGGCATACCGCGCGTCCCCCACCTGCGGCTCAGCGAACAGGCTGCCTGCCTGCGTGAGCACCTCCTGGTTCATCGCATCGTCTGCGAAGATCGGCAGCACGCGGCCATCCACGCCCTCCGCATCCACGCCGAGGTAGTGAAGGATCGTGGGCACGATGTCCACGGTTCGGGCATACGGGAGCTCCACGGTCCGTACGCCGGGGCCATGGAACATGATCGGCACCAGCGAGGCGTACTCGCTGAGGCTGCCGTGGCTTCCGGACAGCACGTTCTTCGCGACGTAGTATGGCGCGAAGTCCCAGCCATCAGAGGCCACCACGTGCATGTCTGCCGCGCAGGGGGAGCCGAAGGAATGGGAGATGCGCCGCAGAGCGTCCGGATAGTGCTCGAGGTACGTGAGCTCTGCCCACTGCTGATCGGAGAGCCATGCGCCCCTCTCCACGTGCGGGTGGATCGCGGGGTTCCCGTCATAGCGCAACGGGTCCTCACCATCGAGGATGCTGTAGCGGAACTCGAGCCGGCCATCCCGCTCCCGCTCACGGATCTCGGAGCGTCCGGAACGGGAGTACACGAGGAAGCGCCTGGATTCCGGATTGGTGAAGATCAGCCCGATGCCGGGGGAGTACTCAAACAGCCGCTGGACTATGTCCACCTTACTGCCGCCGACCCTGTACGAATGCAGATCAGCGTCGGTGCAGCGGAAGTCCCACGACTCCTCCGTGACCTCCCCATCTGCGCCACACCGCTGACCGCGGACATAGAGCAGCGCGTCGCTGTTGCCGCCCCAGAGAGTGACGCCGTTGTAGGTGCTGTCGAAAAGAGCCTTGCGGCCCTTCCAGAAGTTCGCCTCGAAGCTGCCCCACTGCGGCACCATCGTCCACTTGAGCGATTGGTAGACGTTGAAGCGGAGGTCGTGCATCAGGTTGTCGATCGTGAGATGACTGTGGACATCCTCCATCCCGTGATCCGAACAGAGCACGAAGAGCGTTTTGCTGTAGATGCCCTTGCGCTTGTAGAGGCCAATGAGGTCGGCAAGGTGCTGGTCCTGAGCGAGGTAGATGGATCTCGACCGCGCGTCGTCGAGAGAAGCATTGTGCGTCTGGTGGTCAATGTCAGGCAGCGTCATCACGAGGATCCGGGGTATCTCCCGGTGTCCGGTATAGCGGCCGAGGAAGTCGGTCGCCTCAATCGCCCGCGATGCCCACCTGATCACCTGCTCATCCTGCGGAGTGGTCGGCAGATACAGCGATGCTCCGCGGTTGGCGATCTGCAGCACGATCAGCGAGCGCACATCCGGGAAGTACTCGGGCAGCGTGCGAACATCTGACGAGAGCATCCTCTTGAGCATCGAGATCCCGAGGCCGATATAGGAGACGTGGTATTTGCGCGCCGGGTTGAACTGGCGCTGGCCCATCACGCCGGTGTGGCGCGGGTAGCAGCCGGTCATGATGCCCGTATGAGCCGGAACGCTCGAGGACGGCCAGACCGAGAGCCCATTGGCGGTCGCAGCCCCGTTCTGGATGAAGTAATGGGAGATCGTCGGGAAGTTCCGGCTCTCGATGTCCGTGGAGTACACGGGGACGCGCTGGACGCCCTCCATCAGTAGCTCGCGAGCGTGGATCAGGCTTGCCCCGTCGCAGACCACAACGCAGACGTAGCGGTCCTGCACGGGCAGCTCTGCGCGATCACCGAGGAAACCGGCGATCCCCAGCGACCCTCGCACATAAATCAGGCCGGCAACGAGAACGAGCAGCGCCGCCAGCAGTGCACGGATAGCGTTCAGCGCGCGCACACGGGTGTGCGGCCAGAGGCTAAGCAGCAGCCATGTGACGACCAGCAGGATGGTCGCAATCACGAAGAGAGGGAGCATGGCCAGCAGTCCAGCGACGCCGGCGCCGCTCGCGAGGGGGACGACGACTGATGCTGCCACCAGTACAGCAATCGCCGGAAGCAGCCATCGGCTCCGCCGCCTGGCTTCAGGGGATGCCACCATGATGCTCACCGTCCGCTATGGGACGAAATGAAGGCCCGGTGACGGTCCACCATCATGAGTAGCGTACTGTGAAGGGACCGAGAGTGCAAGCAACAGCCACTCTATGGTGGGCTACAGCTTCCATATGCTCTGTCCTCAGGAGAGTCTCACGGCAGGCGTGCGCCGTATGTTGCTCGCACCGCCAGCTGATCACCCACATCGATGATTCCGTTGCAGTTCACGTCATAGCGGCAACTCGCGCCGGTCACAGCCACTGAGAAGTTCGCGCGCACGGCGAGCATGTCGCCGATATCCACCGTCGCGTTCGCGTTCGCGTCGCCCTGCAGCGCGCCAATCGCGATATCACGATCTCCGCCCAGTGCGTTCCCGTAGAGGTCCTTTACAGCATCGCTGATGCTCACCGTATAGCGATCGGGCTGAGGCAGGGCGCCTGAGAGCGTGATTCGAGCAATGCTTCCGTCGCCCTGAAGCGCTACTGAGGAGAGCAGGCCGGACTGATTGCCGTTCGTCACTCCGGTGATCGTGACGCAGGAGTTCGTGAAGGTTGCTGCATCGAGCGGTTCATCGAACGCTACAATGAAGCACCTCACGCCCAGCGTGCGCGGTTCAACGAAGCCGTCGGCGATCGGTGTGATTAGCTCGCCCACGCCTGAGTGCGTCAGCGCCACCGACCACTGCGCGATATCGGGCGGCGAGGTATCACCAGCGACAACCTCGAAACCGTCCTCGAGCGCGCCTGATTCGCCATCCGGGTTCGTGACCACCACATCCCACAGACCAACCGCGGCGCCGGTGAGGTTGAACGTGCACTCTATCTCCGTCGCGCTGTTCACATCCACCGATGTGCCGGTGATGTCATCCTCATCGAGCTTGCGGAGGACGACTGAGGCGCCGCTCTGGAAGCCGGTACCGGTGATGACCACGTCAAGCGGCGCGGTGTTATAGCCAGAGGCCGGGTCGATGGCCGTCACAGTGGGAGGCACGTTGTCGGTGAATGCCTTGATGCAGAAGTTCGCGGTGTTGTCCCACGCGGTCAAGTCGCCCCACGATGTGCCGTCGAAGCTGTAGTAGCTCTGGCCGGGTGAGGCGGTTGCCTTACTGCTGTAACCCGCGTAGGCGAACTCGACTGCAGAGGGGTAGCCGCTTGTGTCGGTGCTCTGCACGCTTACCGTGAACACATCACCGGCTGCGAGCGAGACCGGAGTGTCGAGAGCCACCGTGTGGTAGCCGGCATATGTGGCGCTTCCGCTAACCGTCGCTACCGAGGTACCGCCAGCGGGCAGGGGGCTGGGATTGCGGTAGACTCGCACGGTGTAGCTGGCGCCGGCGCTCTCCGTGTAGATGCCGACGGCTCGCAGTGTCTCGTTCTTCGTACTGGTGAACACATTGGCCGCGTACGGGGAGTTGAGGGCGGTTATATCGCCGAGGTCATCGTACCCGTGGTTGTTGTCGTAGTTGGTGATGGCCTCCGCGCTGACGAATGCGGCGATGTCGGTCTTTCCCAGCAGACCATCGTAGTATGAGCCCCAGAAGTAGCCGTCGTCGCCCCAGGTCGCCCCCCAGCTATTGCGTACGAGCCACGCTCCATTGCCCGAAGGACGGTTGCCCAGCTTGAAGTTCGTGGACGCGAAGTTGTCATCCCAGCCGATGATGCAGACGGCGTGGTTCGGTGTGCGGGCGGTGCGGTAGTAGTAGGTCATGCCGGCCGGGCCCGCGTAGTAGTACGCGCCGTCGCTCTCGTAGGCTACGTAGACGGCTCCATACGCCATGACTGCGTTCTTTATCGTAGCGGCATCTGCCGGCAGGAAGAGGACTTCCTGGACGCGTCTGGCGGCGCCAAGCCCCGCGGGCGAGGGGCCAGTCGGGTTGTAGGGATCCTCACTCTCGAGCACCGGGCCGGCCCAGCGACCGAGGTAGGCCGCCGACATCCACTCATTCCCGCCAGCGCAGGGAGCGTAGTCGAAGAGGTGGTTGTTGCGCAGGTGGTTCTCGGAGAAGTCGCTGGTGTCGCCGGGCCGCAGGTAGGTCTCGAGTGAACCATACGTAGCGAACGCCCAGCAACTGCCACAATCTCCCTGGTTGCGCACAGGGGGCACCTTGCCGGGCGTGGTGCGAGAGTCGTAGCTTGCTGGCGCCCCGACGATCCCACGAGCGGATATGGAGGCCCCGGCAGGCGATCGCTTGAACGGGGGAGGGATGAAGCCGAGTGTGTGGCCCTGGGCGTCGGCCCTGTTTCCAGTGACCTGCGCCCGCTGCAAGGCCGTACGGAACCCTGGGTTGAGGGGGGCCGACCGAGGTTGCGCGAGCGCCTCGCCGATGCCCGCGATGAGCAGAGCGACCAACACGCTGATCGTCAGCATTCGCCGCATGGATTCCGCCTCGCCCTCGGCGCCCTGCCGGCACAGTTGACCATGACCATTCGCCGAGGTTTCGGACGGAACCTCCTCGCCTGGCGATTGGTACGATGACTATTCAGCCACGGCGGCGCGCTCAGGGATGATCATGCTGACAGTCGTTCCCTGCCCCATCCAGGAGCGTACAGTGACCGTGCCGCCATGTGCCTCCGCAATCTGCCGGACGATACGCAGCCCGAGGCCCACCCCCCGTACCTGACCGGTCGTATGTTCCTCGATCTGCAGGTAGCCCTCGAACACGCGGTCCAGGAACTCGTGCGGGATGCCCGGACCATTGTCCGCGATGCCCAGTGCCAGCGCGCCGTCCTCCCGGCGCGCGGCCGTGACCCGGACCTCGACCGGCCGCCGCTCTGCGAACTTCACCGCATTGTCAGCCAACTCCTCGATCATGAGTCGCAGGTCATCCTCGGGCAGTGAAGTCTGCTCCGCCCCTGCCGATACCTGCGTGGCGAACTCGATCTCCTCGTCCGGGTAGCGCTCGCGAACTGCCATCTCCACGCTCTCAATCAGGTGCGGGAGATCCACCACCGAGGGCTCCACGGCCTGCTCCTCGCGGCTGAGCTCACGGAACTTCAGGAGCCGGCCGATCGTCTCGTCAAGCCGCCGCACCTGGCGGCGGCTGATCTCCAGCAGCCTGGCGAATGTCTCCGGCGCACTCTCGCAGGTCAGGCCGCCCATGACATCGATGCTGCCGCCGATGATCGTCAGGGGCGTGCGGAGCTTGTGCGAGATGGAGTTCATGAAGCGCATCTCGCGTTGCCCGGCATTGACGCGGTCGGTCGCATCTCGCAGCGTCAGGACCACGTCGGTGAGTTCGCCCCGGCTATTGCTCAGGCGAGTGAGGCGCCCGTCGATCCAGAGCTTCACTCCGGCGCCGGTGCGCGCGATCTCAAAGCCGGTCGTTGGCTCAGTTCCGTCGCGCAGGGCGTCGAGATCAGTTGAGAGCTCGAATCGCTCGAGAGCCTCCTCGAGGGGGCGGCCCACGCAGGGGCCGTCGAGCAGGTCCAGCAGCAACTCCGCCGACCGGTTTGCATATGTGATCCGCCAGTCGGCGTCCGCGGTCACGATGCCGTCGGTCATGCCCTCAACGGCTGCCTCAAAGCGCGCCTGATGGGCCAGCCGCGCGTTCGCGGTGGCGAGGCCCGCCTCCCGCTCCATCAACCGACGGTGCAGCTCAACCATGCGAATGCCCACGTCCACCCGCGCCCGCAGCTCCTGTGGGTCGAACGGCTTGGTCACGTAGTCATCCGCCCCCGCCTCGAGTCCTTCGAGGATATCCGAGGCCTGAGCGTTCGTGGTCACCATGATGACGTAGATCAGACGCGGCTCATCGCCGGCACGTAGACGGCGGCAGATCTCGACGCCATCCATCCCCGGCATCATCCAGTCGAGCAGGACGATCGGAGGCGCATCCGGCTCCTTCAGCAGCGCCCACGCCTCATCCCCATCCGTCGCCACGACCGGATCATGGCCCCACTTGCGGACGCTGACCTCAAGCAGCAGCCGGTTCGTCGGCTCATCCTCCGCAATGAGGATTCTCATGTCCGCTCCTCCTTCAGCGCCAGAAGTGCCGCCTGCAGCCGGACGATATGCCGATCAAGGTCGGCCAGCACCCTCGAGGCCTCGCCCATGTCGCCCCCCTCTCGGGCCATCGTCTCAAGCTGCCGCGCCAGCTCAAATCCTTCCCCTGTCTCGAAGTTGCCGATCATGCCCTTGAGCGCATGCGCCGCTCGTTGCAGCGCGTCCGTGTCCCGCTGGACGATCGCCTCCCGGCATCGCTCCACGAGGTCCCCTTGCGATGCCGCGAACAGCTCGACCATCTGTGACAGCAACTCGCGATCGCCCATCATGTGCTCAAGGACAGCCGTGGAGTCGATGACCAGAGCATCCTCCGGATCGCACGTCACCGGCGCCGCCGTCGTGTCGCCGGCTGCGGCCGCCTCGACCGTCTTGATGAGCGTCACGCCGCTGAGCGGCTTGGAGACATACGCATCCATCCCGGCGGCCAGGCACCGATCGCGGTCCTCAGACAGCGCGTGCGCGGTCATCGCAACCACCGGCAGATGCCCTCCCTCCCGGCGCTCCCGCTTGCGAATCGCCGCGGTCGCCTCAAGACCATCCATCGTGGGCATCTGAACGTCCATCACGATCACGTCGAACTTGCCCTCGGCGGAGGCCTCGACCGCGGCCTGGCCGTCACCGACTGCAGTGACAGTGTGCCCACGCTTCTCAAGCGTGCGGATCACGAGGCGCTGGTTGACTGGATTGTCCTCGGCCACCAGCACGCTCAGGGGACGCGCCGGTGGCGGCAGATCGCGCGCCGTCGCCCCGGGAGTCTCAATGCGCTCCACCGGCCGCCTCCTCAGCGAGACCAGGATCGCATCAAGCAACTCGGACTGCTTGATCGGTTTCATCAGCAGGCGATCGGCCTGCAGTGCAGCTCCCCGTAACGCCTCCCCGGGTGTCACCGATGACAGGATGATCAGTGCGGCCTGCTCTATACGCGCGTCGGATCGGATGCGCTCCGCCAGCTGCACTCCATCCATCTCAGGCATCATCATGTCAATCAACGCCGCGTGGAAGGGCCTGTCCTGCTCCTCGGCGGCCATCAGCGCCTCGAGTGCACAGGCGCCTCCCTCGCACGAGACCGAGCAGATATTCCAGCTCGCGAGGATCTCCTCAAGAATCCGCCGGTTCGTGGCGTTGTCATCCACGATCAGGATCCGCAGGCCCTCGGCATCGAGCCACTCGGGAAGCTCCTCCTCTGCCTCCGAGGTCTCCAGCCGCACGGTGAAGTGGAAGGTGCTACCGACACCAGGCCGGCTCTCCAGCCACATCCGCCCGCCCATCAGCGCCACGAGCTGGGAGGAGATCGTCAGGCCAAGGCCCGTGCCGCCGTAGCGGCGTGTAGTTGAACTGTCTGCCTGGGCAAAGGCCTCCATCACCCTGCTCTGCTCCTCCGGCGCGATGCCGATGCCGGTGTCGCGGATCGAGAAGTGCAGCGTGACGTATGCGCCCTCCCGCTCCTGCTCCTCGACCTCAACCAGCACCTCGCCCTCGTCGGTGAACTTGATGGCATTCCCCACGAGGTTCACCACGATCTGCCGCAGGCGCCAGGGATCGCCGAGAAGATGGTCGGGTACCTCGGGCGCTATGCGGTAGGCCAGTTCAAGGTTCTTGTCATACGCCCGGACGGCCAGCACCCTGAGCGTATCGCCAAGGCTCTCACGCAACCGGAACTGCGTATGCTCCAGCTCGAGCTTCCCGGCCTCGATCTTGGAGGCATCCAGGATATCGTTGAGCAGCCTCAGCAGCACTTCGGCTGAATCGCGCACCATCTGCAGGTACTCCCGCTGCTCGGGGGAGAGGTCCGTATCGAGGGCGAGGTCGGTCATGCCGATGATGCCGTTCATCGGCGTGCGCAGTTCGTGGCTCATGTTCGCGAGGAACTCGCTCTTGGCCTTACTCGCGTTGCGCGCAACGTCCCGTGCCTCACGAAGCTGTTCCTGAGTGGCCTTATGCTGCTCGATCTCGGCGTGGAGGTCGGCCGTCCTCTCCTCGACGCGCCGCTCCAGCGACTGGTTGGCCTCCACGAGCATGTCGGCCATGTCATCGAATGCCTGCGAGAGCGTTCCGATCTCGTCGCGGGAGGAGATGCGGACGCGCTCATCGAGGGCACCGTCCGAGATCCGCTCGGCCACCGCCGTGAGTTCCAGCAGCGGACCGCTGATGCTCTTACTTATGGTTGTCGCGATGGTCCCCGTGAGCAGAGCGGTGCCGAAGATGGTGAGCAGCGTCACCGTGCGCAGCTCCGCGACAGGAGCAAGCGCTTCCTTTCGGTCGATTTTCGCGACAAGCCCCCAGCCTGTCAGGCGGACATACCTGGTCGCTGCGAGGACCGGCCGCCCCCTGTAGTCGGCGACGCCGTCGAGAAGCGCCTCCTCACCCGCGACCGCGCGCTCAATCGGCAGTGGTGCTCCCGGTCTTCGCGGCGCCGTGGTGAATGCGGCATCGGGCTCGTTCCGCAGAGGCGTGAGGAAGATCACTGCGCCCTCAAAGCCACGCCGCGCCACAACTGTCTCTCCCGTGTGTCCGAGGCCCGCGTAGTCGCTCACGAGCGCGAGGATGTTCTGTGCGTGCGAGCGGATGACGAGGACACCAAGCTTCTCATCGCTAAGCATGAGCGGTCCGGTGAGGCGCATGCCGATCTGCTCGCCGTCCTCCGGAATGATCTCGACATGAGGTCTGTCCCGGCCGCTGAGGAAGAACGCCTCCTGACCGAACCGCTTGCCGATCTCGCTTTGGCTGGTTGAGGCTACGACGGTGCCCTGAAGGTCCAGCACGCTGATCTGCTCGAAATCCGGTATGGAATCCAGCGCGTCCACGAGGATCTTGTTCATGACCTCTACGTCATCAAGACTGTGCTCGCTGTTGTAGCGGTTGAGGCTGGCGCGAAGTTGGGTACGGCTTCCGACGAGGCTGAGGCGCTCCAGGTCCTGCCGCGCGATGGCTTCGAGCCGGTGCGCCTGGATGCTGGCGACCGACTCAACGTGGTCGAGCACGCCCTCGCGGATCGCCCGGTTGGCGGTGGTCCACGAGATGATGCTGACAATCGTCAGTGGCAGCAATGAGATCGCCAGGAACGCAGCCGTCAGGCGCGCTCTGATGCTCATGACGACATCCACTCACAATGAATGCTGCTCAGACATGAGCGGGCTGCCGGGTCCCCACCGCAGGAGCGTCACGGTCACTCGATCTAGTTCAAGTTGCGGCGTGGGAGTCCTGCCTCCGTGGAGGCGTTGGGAGTCTGCGCAGCCGCGTAACGACAGAAAGGACCGCCACCCCAGAGGCGCGCTCCAGGGTGGCGGCGTGCTTGGGCAGCGACCAGAGATCACTGCCTCTTCTTGCGGCGCAGGCGCGAGGCGCCGGCGCCGAGCCCGGAGAGAGCCAGCAGGGTCATCGTGCCCAGTTCAGGCGAGTGACCCTCATCATCCAGGTTGTCGTTCCCGTTGCCGTTGTTGTTCCCTGGACCGACCGGTGGCTCGCTACCGCCGGCGACCGGCGGCTCGGGTGAAAGCGGCGCTACCGGTACCACCACACCAGAAGTGTCATCTTCTGGCACGACTGGCAACGGAGGCGAAGGACCAGCCGAGGGCTCGGTATCCGGTCTCGTTACGTCATAGCCGGGAGCCTCCGGCGTGACGGGTAGCACCGAAGAGCCGCCGTTGCAGCCCATGAGGAACATGCCCGCCAGCACAACGGTCAGTAGGACAGACGCTCGTGCAATAGACATCATTACCTCCTTCAGTCCGATCGAACTCCTGTTGCTCACGGGAACCGGCGGTTCCCGAGACCAGAAGGACTCCGGGAGTCCGCCCAGATCGGTCGTCGCGTGCCTACCGTGTCAGTGGCATCACCCCTCGCCAGAGAAGCCCCGCATTGATACACATAGGGATAGTCCCGGTCCTGGACAGGTCCTCTGCCTCATGACGTTGCCTGCGCCAGCTTCTGCGCGGGAGTAGCGGCCGAATACCATCCCACGGCCCTCTGGAGGCCCTCTCGGAAATGCACCACCGGCTCATAGCCGAGGGTCTCCCGGGCTCGCGAGATGTCGGCGAGAGAGTCCTTCACGTCACCGATACGTGCCTCCGCGTAGATGGGCGTGATGTCCGTGCCGAGGATCTCGTTGAGATCTCGCACAAGGTCATTGAGCGATGCCTGCCTGCCGCAGGCGATGTTGAAGACCTCGCCCGCGCCACCCTCGGCGTTGGCTGCAAGGATATTCGCATGCACGACGTTCGCAATGTAGGAGAAGTCGCGCGACTGCTCGCCGTCGCCGAAGATCGTCGGCTGCCGCCCCTCCATCATAGCTGTGATGAAGAGGGGGATGACCGCTGCGTACTGCGACGCAGGATCCTGCCTCGGCCCGAAGACGTTGAAGTAGCGCAGCGCGACGGTCTCCAGGCCGTAGACCGCGCAGAAGGCGGCCAGGTAGCTCTCGCCGGCCAGCTTCGAGCCGGCGTACGGCGAGATCGGCTGCTGCAGCATGCTCTCACGCTTCGGTAGCTCGCGGTTGCGGCCGTAGACCGAGGAGGACGAGGCGAAGACCACCCGCTTCACCTCCGCGTCCCGAGCGGCAAGCAGCACGTTGAGGGTGCCCCCTACGTTCACCTCATTCGAGGTGACAGGGTCCTTGACGGACCGCGGGACCGAGGGGAGGGCCGCCTGATGCAGCACGAAATCCGCGCCCGTGAACGCGGGACGGATCGCCTCGAGATCGCGGATGTCACTCTCGAAGAACTCGATGCGGTCCTCTATCGCCGCGAGATTCTCCCGCCTGCCGGTGGCCATGTTGTCGAGCACCCGCACCGTCTCGCCCCGCTCGACGAGCTCCGTCGCAATGTTGCTGCCTATGAAGCCCGCGCCACCTGTCACCAGATACGTTGCCATCTGCCTCTTCCTTTCGCCTGATCCTCAACGTGCTGCACGTCAGACAATGACCATCCCGGCGCCCTCGGGCGGACAGTACGGCCGGGCCTCGAAGCCCTGTGTTGCCAGCCGCTCGATCAGCGGGTCAACTGCGTCTTCCTCCACCAGTATCATGGCCGATCCACCGAGCCCCGCGCCCGCCAGTTGCGCGCCCTTGACGCCCGGTACGGAGCGCGCGGCGTCCACGATCAGGTCCATCTCCGGCGTGCTGCAGCGGTACATTCCCGGCTGGCGATGAAGCTGCGCACGCTCAACGCGATCGGGGTCGCTACTGCGGATGTCGGCGATCAGCCCATCCAGGTACCGGTCGCTCACCTCGTACTCCCACGGGCGCTGCTGGAGATCCGTGTCATGCGAGACGACGCGATCGCCATCGTGCGACGCGTACCAGAGCGCTCCGAAGCCATCCGCGTCGCCCGTACGGAGATGCTCCGTGCAGCGCAGGCTGCGCTCGCACTCGGCCATGCCAAAGAGCGTCACTCCGCGCACATCGAACGGCTCATCCTCATTGTCCAGACCCGACAGCAGGTTGTGCAGCTTGTGCCAGTCTGAGCTGTCGAGGCGACCGTAGTGGCTCAGAAGCTCCGCGACCGTGATCCTCTCCGGGAGTCGCTTGACCATCCCGTAGAGCTCATCCAGGTGCATGCCGAGGTTGCTGCACGAGACGTCTCGCAGGTGGTGGATTGACCCGGCGAAGGCGGGGTAGAGCTGCCTTAGGATCAGCTCTCCCGCGACGTAGCCGAGGATGCGCCGGTTGAACTCACCGCGGGCCGACTCGCTCTTGCGGGCGCTGATGCCCGAGTTGCAGACCACCAGGCGATGGTCCGCGAAGAACGGGAGGAAGTCGTAGACCTCGAACGGGAAGAAGCCGATGTGCGCGACGAGGCCGCGCCTGCCGAACTTGATCGCCGCATGGTCCCCGTTGCCGCCGCGGGTGCCGACAAACCACTCGCCCTCGCCGCAGAGGTCCACCAGCAGGTTGGCGCGCACCGGCAGCCCGTTGCGGCTCACCATCGCCTCAGCCGCGGCGACCACGATGGCCGACGAGGAACTGAGCCCGGACCCCAGCGGGATGCTCCCGTGCGTGACGATGTTGAGCCCCTGCAGCGGCCGGTCCTTGAACCGCGACTGCAGCCGCAACGCCGCTGCCTTCACGTAGTTCTCCCAGTGCCCGTTGCTCACCATCGCCAGGGTCTTCGGGCTGTTGACGCAGTTGAGCCAGTCGCCCCAGTCGAGGTGCGAGATCTCCTCGTGGATGGAGAACTTCGCGGGCCTGAAGAGCCTGTTGCAGTTGCGCAGGTCAATGACATCATCGTCTCGCGGCGAGGCCACGAGGATGATCTCATCATCAATTGCGACCACGTTCACCCGGCCGCCGCGATGATCAATGTGCCTGCCGAGCAGGTTGATCCGGCCGGGAGAGCGGACGATGAACACCTTGTCATCCGCGCTATGGTTCTTCGCGTAGGTCTGGAGCGCGTCCAGGTACTGCTGCCGCTTCGTCTCGTGCAGCTGCGGGAGGGCGCCGTAGGTCTGCTCCATGAACTGCCGGGTCTCCGGCAGATCCTCGGTGAAAAGCTGCTGCCACTGCTTCACCGTCCGCAGGCTGCGCTCGTGCAGGAAGCGCGGGTTCTCAACCAGCTCCAGCGCCTGGTCGCCGACCTCCGCGCGCATCGTGCGCTCGACCGCCGCAAGCTCCTCCGGCGTGTTGAATGCGAGCGCGTCATCGGGGTGCTCGATCTTCACCGTGGTGACACTGAACCGCGGCCGACCATCCTCGTCCTCCGACTCAACCAACGCGCGGATCGCGTCGGTGATGTACTCCTCGCCCTGCGCGTTGTCCCGATCGAGGTGCCGGAGGCCCTCATACAGCGCCTCCGCGCGGAACAGATAGGAGGAGAGGTTGACATCATCGGTGCGCTCATCCACTTCAGAGGCCGGAACATCCACCGTCTCAGAGCCATCGCGCAGACGCAGCGTGGTGAGCTTCTCCAGCGGGTCGAGCAGGTCGCTCAACTGCTCGGAGGAGACTCGATCGTGGGTGGTGAGCACGCTGTAGAGCTCGCCGCAGGCCTTCGCGGCCTTCTTGGGGTTCGGGAGGTGCTCGTGGACGATCTCGAGGAGCGAACCACAGGAGAGATCGCCCGAACGGCCCTCGGCTTGCTTGCGGAGGTCGGCCACGACCCTCGACAGGCCAATCTCGCTCGTCTCGACTATCCCGGCGACCTGCCCGTTGCCCTGGTAGACCACTCGGCCGGAGGTGGGGTTGTCCGCCTTGTCTCCCACGAGCAGGGCGAGGTCGGCATCTGCCGCCTCAGCGTGCTCGATCAGCCGCTTCAGCGCCTGCGGCCGGAGGAGGCGGTCGCCCGCCACTACGAAGACGCGGCCGTCGAAGCCCGTGGCCTCCAGCACCCGGGCGCCGCACCGGGCGGCATTGCCGGTACCCAGCGGCTGCGGCTGATAGGCGAAGGTGACATCGGGGAAGCGCGACCCGGCAGTCTCTACGACCTGCTCGCCAAGCTCACCAATGACGATCACATGGTGCTCTATGCCGCAGTCCTCGTAGACCTGCAGCGCGCGCAATATGACCGGTACACCGGCCACCTCAAAGCATGCCTTGTGCTTTGTGTCAGACCTCATCCGTGTTCCTCGCCCACCGGCGAGGATCATGGAGAAGACGGTGTCCTGTGGCACCAGGACCACCTCCAAGTTCTCCCGACCCGTCACGTCAGCACGACCTGCTGCGTCTACCGCGAGTGAAGCATGGCCTCAATCTGCGGCATGATGACCCCCGGCGCATGGAAGCTGCGAACATGGTCCCACGTGCGCCGGGTGTAGGACTCGCTCTCATCGCAAACGTGCCGCACGGCAGCGGCGAGTTCGGATGTCTCCCGGCAGTGCACTCCGAGGTCGTACTCCTCGATCACACTATCCGGGTCCACGGTCGAGACAACCGGCCTGCCGTGGCTCCACGACTGCAGGAATGTGTTCGGAAAGCCCTCCACCGTCGAGGTGCACAGGTAAGCCGATGCGCGCTTGAAGTACCCGTCGATCTCCCTGAAGGGCACGAAGCCGAGCACCTTCACGTTGGGCATTCCCGCAGCCCGCTTTGCCACGCTATCGTGGACTCCGGCGTCGTCATCAGCGGGTCCCCCCGCGAGTACAAAGGTCACGTTCGGCAGTTGCTCCGCGACGTCAAGCACCAGGTGCGGTCGCTTCAGGCCACGCATCGTGGCCGCCCAGAAGACCTCCGGCGGCTGCACCGGCGGTTCGGGCTCCGGAGTGGGCGCGGCCCAGATGTTGCGGATCAGCACCGCCTCCCGCCCGTGCCGCTCAAGCATCGCGGCCTGCTGCTCCTTTGTCTGCGCCACGATCAGGTCGGCGTTGCGCATGCCGTATCGCGCGAGCCAGCGCTCCCGCAGCGGCAGCCGCGAGCGCGACGGGTCATCGCAGTAAGGGTCCGTCGCTGACGCGAGCCACAGGATGAAGCGCCGGCCATGCCGCTGGCAGTAGCGCGCAATGACGCCGTTCTGCCAGCCTGCGCCGCGCTGGAGGTAGATGTCCGCGTCCGCCTTCGCGATCAGCCGCCTACAGGCCGGCATCGTCGCCGTGAAGAACCGCAGCCCCGGGATCGCAAGCCCCGAGCGGCGCTCGCTCACGAGCCTGATGCCGTCCACCTGCTCGGGCAGATCGGCCTCCCCGTGGTTCTCGAAGGCGAATGTGATCGGCCAGCCGCGATCTGCCAGTCCGCGCGCGATCTCCGCCAGTTGCAGCTCAGCGCCACCGGCGCGGCTCTGCCCGGCCCCCAGCAGCATCTCCGGCACCGCGCGCCCGGTGTGCAGCAGGCAGACGCGATCGCCCGCGCGCCTTGATGCAGCGGCCTCCCGGGCGGCCGCTCGTGCCGGAGCGAGATCGGCCGGCGTGGCGGCGATATCCGAGGCAGGAGTTGTGGTCACTTCGCTCAGCATGTCGCAGCCACCAGGCCCTCATTATTGCCGGTCAGCGAGCGCAGCAGCTTCTCCAGCCGCGCACCGGTTGTCGCGATGCTATGCTCCCCATGCACGTGCTCCCGCGCGCGCCGCGCCAGCCCGACCCGTTCCTCCGGCGCCTCCAGCAGGCTCTGAAGCCTCTCGATACCATCCGCGGAGGAGTGGAAGCAGCGCCCGATATCGTTGGCTTTGATGACCCCGTCAGGATCGCATCGGCTCAGCACCACCGCGCCCGCCGCCCACGCTTGCAGGAACACATTCGGGAAGCCCTCGCCGACACCGTCTGAGGTGCTGACGAGGACCGACGCCTCGTTGAACAGCTCCTCCGTCTCCTCATACGGAGTGAAACCGCGGTAGTCCACGTTCGGCAGCCCCGCCGCCTCGCTGACGATGCGTTCATGGAGCTGCGGGTGGCTCTTCACGGGCCCGCCGATCATGACGAACTGAACCTCGGGCAGCCATGCAGCCATCTCAAGCAGCATATCGGGCCTCTTCTTCGGCTGCATCGAGCCGACCCAGAGCACGAAGCCCCCGCGGTCCCCGTTTGCCGCTCCCTCAGCCGCAGCGATGGCGTTCCGGATCAGGAAGCCCTCCCGGCCGAAGTGCTTGTGCAGCAACTCCCCCTGCTCGTTCGTCTGCAGCACGACTGCGTCAGCCGACTGGATCGCGCTGGCGGCTGGAAGCCTCTCCACCAGCGGCAGCGAGGACAGCCACGGGACGCCGTAGAGCGCGTCGGCGTTCTTGGCGAACCAGAAGATGTAGGGGCGGCCGTATGAGCTGCACCACGAGGCCACCACGCCTGCCTGCCCGGTCAGGCCGCGGCAGATGTACGCCTGTGCATCGGCCTTAGCCAGCGTCCTCCAGAAGCGGGAGGCATCGCGCAGCGCGCCTGCCGGCGACTTCTTGGCGTCACTTTGCGGGTACGCCTTCAGCAGCCTGATGCCCTCGTGCGTCACGATCTCGCGCTCCTGCCCGTAGTCGCCCACGAGGAACGTCACGTCCCAGCCGCGCTCCCGCAGGTAGCCCGCCAGCATACTGAGCTGCAACTCCGCGCCACCCATCGCGTCGGGACCTTCACCGGTCAGCAGGCGAAGCATCGGCGGCCCCGTCGCCACGAAGCAGACCGACCCCGGCCGCGCCACCTGGTCGGTGGCAGCCCCAAAGGCGCTTGCTTCATAGCGCTCAGCGACGCTCATGCGACTCGTTCCTTCGGAGCGGCCCTGTTGATGCTGTCGAGCGCCTCCCGCGCGTTCATGAAGCGCAGCCGGACACCTCTTTGCTGCGCCAGCCGCCTGAGCCTCTGCAGGT
Source organism: Armatimonadetes bacterium UBA5352 (assembly GCA_002411015.1). Classification (GTDB taxonomy): domain Bacteria; phylum Armatimonadota; class Zipacnadia; order Zipacnadales; family UBA5352; genus UBA5352. Next base: position 24,426 of record DHPY01000004.1, read on the forward strand.
TCGCCCTGAAGTTCCCCGCGCTGTTCCCGGCATCAGCGTAGCCGGCGAGCAGTTCGTCCGGATGGAAGGCCGTGACCAGCACGGCATGACCCCGTCGCTGCGCTCGCACCAGCTGGCCTGCTGCAAGTCTGCCGAAGACATACGGGTTGCTCGTGATGTAGGCCTTCAGCGGCTGTGCGAGATGCGCCAACTCCGTTACCGACTGCGCGACCGGCTGCCTCGGGAGCCGCCGCAGCGCCGCCACCGCTGAGAGCGATGGTGAGCGGAAGACGGACATCGGCAGCTCCACGAGCCCGTTCTCCTCACCGGGGCCCGCGGGTTGGCGATAGTCCGAGGCCTTCGGGATGTACGCCTCCTCGGGCGCGCCTCGCCAGTCGAGATGGCGGGCGAAGACGCTGCCGTCGCGATCCGGCCCGCCCGCCACAAATCTGCCCGGGATGGCGGAGATGTCCACTTCCACCGGGAGCTTCCGCAGCGTGTTCATGCTCGCGTTGTTGTGGAACTCCCAGCCCATGCGGCTGGTGCGCGGCGCGTCGCTCATTCGGTCAGCGAGCGCAGAGTAGCCGTTGCTGAGGCAGTCCTCGATCCACGGGCCATCGTCCGTCTCCTGGTACCAGCAGCCATCGCGCTCTGCCCAGCGCCACAGATGCGGGTGCCAGGCGAGTTCGTCTCCTCCCGCGCTCATCTGCTGCCAGATCTCGGCAAACTGTCCGTACGACCACGCCGGGTCGCCGTAGACGCCCGCAACCTGCTCGTCGGAGCGGATGCACCACGTGATGCGCAGCGGGTTGCCGAAGTCATCCGTGAACTCGTCGCCGATCTCCCGCGCGCGCCTCACGCCATCGGTGAGGCCGCGCCAGCGCATCGGCTCGCGCGAATCGTAACGCGTGCCGCCGTAGCGTGGCCGGTCAGGGTCGCTGTCGCAACCCACCACCACGCCAAGCTCTGGCCTGCTGGCGGCGCCCTCTCTCATGCGATCAGCCCCTCGAACAGCTCGAGCAGCCGGTCGCAGTGCAAATCGGGCGAGTAGTGCGTCTGCAGGCGGTGCCGAGCCGCCTGCCCCATGCTGCGGCGGAGGTTGCTGTCGGCGAGAAGCGTCTGTATCGCGCCGGCAAGCGCTGCCGGGTCGTCCGGTTCGCAGAGAATGCCGCACTCGGGCGCGATCTGCTCCGGAATGCCCCCTACCGCGCTCGCCACCACCGGTTTCGCGTGTGCGAAGCTCTCCAGCACCGACATCGGGCAGTTGTCATACCAGCGCGACGGCACCACGGTGAAGAGGCTGCCCGCGATGAGCCGGTCGAGGCTCTCGCGGTCCTGGAAGCCGACGAACTCAACCTGCGTCGCCCCAACCTCATCGGCAAGTTGGCGCAGCTTCGTCTCGGTCCCGTCCACGTCGCCTCCAGCGATCAGCACACGCGGGCCCCCCTCAAGCTGCGCCGAGGCGCGGATGAGAGTATCTATCGCCTTCTCTGGCGCCACGCGACCGAAGTAGAGGATGTAGTCCTCCTCCTCGGCCTCCTCTATCTCGCTGATCTGACCGGGGTAGAAGCTCTGCAGGTGGACGATGCGCTCGCCGCCGAAGCCGGCATCTATCAGCCTGTCGCGCATGAACGCCGACGGCGTGACGAACATGTCCACGGTGTCGTAGACATGCATCCAGCGGTGCACGTACATCGAGAACGCGCGCGCGGCGCTGGCGCTCAGCGACGATTTGAGGCACCGGTGCTGCGCTGCCTTCCAGTAGGAACCGTGGAGGCACTCGGTGCACATCTGGCCGTGCTGGAGGAAGTGCAGCTCCGCGCAGATCATGTTGTAGTCCGGCACGCGCATGACCACCGGGAGCTTCCGCTTCGCAAATGAGTGAAGCATGCTCGGCGACATGTAGTTGTAGATGTTGTGCACGTAGGCGAGGTCTGGATCGGTGGCGGCGACCAGTTGGTCGGCCTTCGATCGCGCCTCAAATGAGTAGGTTGCTCGCCCGAGCAGCTTGAGCATCGAGAGCGGCGAGAGATGCATCTGCTTGTAGTGGCTCACATCGGCAGCGAGGGGAGGGCTGACGAAGTAGTCCGTATGTGTGTTGAGCGCGGTCTTCTCGTACGCAACCGTAAATGGCACCCACTCCTGTCCGCGCCGCTCGAGTTCCTCGATCAGTGCGAACAGGTAGGTGGCCGTGCCACCTCCGCGCCACATATACTTGTGTGCAAGAAGGATCTTCATGACCCCGCCTCGGGCTCCATCGAGCTCGCCACCACGATCTTCATCATCAATACCGCGACGTGAACGGCCCCTGTCCGCACCGGCTGATAGCGACAGTGATCCGTTCTCGCGTCTACAGGCTACCACCACCGGGCGACAGGTGCCCTCACAATAAACTCACAGGCTCCCGCGGCAGCGAGGCGCTCAGGACGCCGCACGCGCCGCATGAAGCCATCGTTCACAGCCCTATGCCCTGTGAAGCTATTGTGAGCCACGTTGAGGAGCGCACGTTGTAGACTATTGCGCAGAGAGATCGGGCCAATTCGCGTGTGGTGGTGACGGAAGAGGGATGTCAGGAGTGGCCGAGTCGCTGGGCGGCGGCATGCAGTTCTCGGCGCCACCGGGAGTGGTGCTGTTGCCGGTGAGTCGTCAGGTTCCCACCGGTCTGGGCACGATTCGCGGCCTGGGGCGGGCAGGCATACCTGTCATCGCAGTGGGGTCGGAGGCGGCTCCGCCCGCCGCAGCCTCGAAGTATGTCTCGCTCTACCTGCGCCTGCCGGACTACCGCCACGACGAGGCGCAGTTCATTGAGGCGCTCAAGAGCCTGGGCCGCGGGCTTGGATCAAAGGGCGTCCTGTTCGTCAGCGCCGACGATCAGTCGGCGCTACTCGCACTGCACGCAGATGAGCTCTCCCGCCACTGGCGCTTCGACTACCTGGCGCTCAGCACCATCAACGCCTGCCTGAATAAGGCGCTGACCGCCGCGGTGGCGAGCAGCGCCGGCGTCGCGTACCCAGGCACCGAGATCTGCACGGACGCCGCGAGCATAGAGGCCTGTGTCGCCTCCAGCCCGATCCCGGCGATCGTCAAGCCGCTCGGCCACGCGATTTGCGATGAGGGGCACCTGCAGCGGCTCGATGGCTTCAAGCAGGCACTCCGGGCGAAGGCCTTCCGGGCGCGCACAAAGGAGTCGCTGAGCGCGGCCCTCACCACCGCCGTCGCCGCAGGTGCTCCGTGCATTGTTCAGCAGGAGATCCCGGGAGACGTGGCTCAGTCGCGGAGCGTCGGGATCTACATGGATGACCGCCGGCAGGTGCATGGCACCTTCATCGGCCGCAAGGTGCGGCAGTACCCGGCGGATATCGGCACCGGCACGCTCTGCGAGTCCCTGCCGAGCGACCCGGAGCTGATCGAGGCGTCGGTGGAGGTGCTGCGGGCCGCGGGCTATTGCGGCATCGCGGAGGTCGAGTGGAAGCTCGATGTCACCGACGGACGGCCGTGGCTGATCGAGATCAACCCGCGCCCGTGGGCGTGGATAGCCGCAAGTGAGGTCGCCGGCGTGAACCTCGCGCAGATGGCGTGGTGCTCGTTGAGCGGTGAGCGGGTGCCAGAGCAGCGACAGCGGGAGAACTCCCCGAAGTGGCTGGACCTGCTCAGCGACCTGGATGGCGTCAGGGCAGCGCGCCGGAGCGGGAATGGCGAGGCGATCAGCCTGCAGGAGTACCGCGGCTCACTCGCAGGCCCCAAGGAGTACGCATTCTTCGCGCGCGATGACTGGCGGCCGGGCATGGTGCGGTTGCGCGACGACCTGTCCTCGCGCCTGAGGAAGCTGTCGCCGAAGCTCTCCCGCGCAGCGACGGATGCTCGGAGAGGATGGCCGCGATGGTTGACCTGCGAACCGCCGATCGAGTGCAGCGAGTGAAGCAGGGCGTTCGTGAGATCGCCTATATCACGGGTGTGAGCAGTGGCTGCACCGGCTTCCTGAACGCCGCCGACCGCGCGAGGAGGACGGGGCTCTACGCGTTCATCGGCCACCATGTGCTGGCCGACGACGAGAGCGACAGCATCCTGACGGCGGAACGCCTTCAGGGCCGCCTGCTCCATCTGCGCAAGCACTTCGATATGGTCAGTATCCCGGAGGCGCTCGAATGGCTGGAGAACCCAAGCATGGGCGACCGCCTCGCGGCCATCACCTTCGACGACGGCTACCGCGACAACCTGACGGTGGGGCTGCCGGTGCTTGAGGCTACCGCGGTTCCTGCAACAGTCTTCGTCTGCACTGAACAGGTCCTCACCGGGCGGCCCTTCTGGTTTGACGTGGTCCGCTCGGCGACCGCGAGTGATTCGGGCGCGCTGACGAGCCTGGCGTGGGTGCAGGAGATCTCTGCTGCCTCCCCGGCCGGAGGGCACGGCCTCGCCGACACGCTCGTGAACGCGCTCAATCAGGATGCTCCGACTCTGCGCGCTGAGAAGGTGAATGAGCTCAGCGAGGCGCTTGGTGGTGGCCTGAACGCACTGCCCCCTCATCTGCAGCCACTGAGTCCTGATGACCTTCGGCGACTGGCGAGCAGTCCGCTGATGACGATTGGGGCTCACACGCACACGCACTCCGTGGTCGGCTGCTGCAGTGAAAGCGATCTTCGTGACGATCTCGCGCGGAACATCACCGCGCTGGAGGAGTTGACCGGAGAGCGGCCGTCGGTGTTCGCGTATCCCAAGGGTGTAACCGACGCGCCATCGGTTCATGTCAGATCCATCCTCGAGGAACTCGGACTCCGTGCGGCGTTCACCACGAAGCGCCACATCAACAGGTTGAACTCCGATCCTTGGATGCTCGGGCGATTCCCTCTGGGAGCGGGACCGGTCTCGGCCTTCGCGTGGGAACTGATGCAGCTTAGCTTCTGACACTTCCGGTGAGTTGGACCGAGGCCGAAAGGAGACGCATGGCTCTCTCAAGCGGTGGACGTGTAGTGCGCGATACCAGCTACCTGCTCGCCGGGCAGGTGGTTGGAGGTCTCGTGGGTCTTGGCTTCGCGGCGTGGTTCGCGAGACATCTTCCGGCCGATGAGCTGGCAATGTGGCCGGTCTGCGTCACGCTCGCCAGCATCGTCCACCCGCTCAGCAACCTCGGCACGCATACCTCTTTCATGCGCTCGATCCCCAAGCTGCTGGCCCGCAGTGAGCGCGAGGAGGCCTCGCGGCTGCTTCGCGGCGCACTGCTGTGGACCACCGGCCTCGCGATCGTCCTGTGCGTTCTCATGTACATGTGGGGGCCGAGCGTCAACCGGATACTGCTCAACGGTGAGCTGCCCGACGGGCTCATGAACGTTATCGCCATCGCGGTGCTCGCGCGGGCGCTCGAGAGTCACCTCGAATGGTTCCTCAACGCATTCCAGGAGTATGCGCTGCTGGCGCTATCCCGTACCGTCAGCCGCGTTCTGCGCTCAGTCGCCGCCTTTGCGTTCTACCTCGTCGCCGGCATCGAGGGAAGCGTAATCGGCCTCGCCATCGGCTCAGTCGCCGGTGGCCTCGTGTGCGTCTACGGACTCTATCGGCATATGCGGCCCGGCAGGGGCATGTCCTCAGTGGTCACACTCCTGCGCAAGTCCGGCCCCTTCTACATCAGCCAGCTCTACAAGGGCGCGATGAGCCGCGCGGACTACATCCTCGTAGGCGCCATGGGCGGCGCGGATAGCCTCGCTCTCTACTACGTCGCCTACCGCGTCCTCGAGCACCTACAGGAGCTTGACACGTACATCATGGAGGCGCTGACACCGAAGCTCGCGGAGAAGGCGACGGAGGGCCGGCGCGCGTCGGAGGAAGCCTTCACCAAGTGCAGCCGCTACTTCTTCCTGAGCATGGTGCCGCTGCACCTGGGGCTCGCGGCGGCGGGACCGGCGATCATCCGAGCCTACGCTGGCCCGGAGTGGGACAGCGCAGGTCTGATCTTCTCAGTGCTGTGCGTCTACCTGGCGCTGGATGGCCTCTACGCGATCTACCGCCGCCAGATCGTAGTCGCCGGCAATCGCTGGCACACGCTGATTATAGATGCCTCCAACCGGACTCTCTCGGTAGGTGCGATCGCGGTCTTCACCTACTACATGGGCAGCATGGGCGCGGCGATCGGGCAGCTCGCGAGCACGCTGATCCTGCTTCCGCTGGGCATGTATCTCATCCGCCCGGTGATTGATGCGAAGCACTGCCGCTCCGGGGTCATCCTCGGCACTGTCGGTGGCGCGATTGCGCTGCTGATCGCGGGCGGACTGGAGCTTCTCAGCGGCAATGCCATGCTGGTCCTCGGCACTCTGCCGCTGATCGTCGCGCTCTACGTCGCATTCCTGCGCCACCGTCTCATGAAGAGCGACGTCCGGCTGCTCGAGCAGATGATGCCCTCGCGACTGCTGTCGGGGACACGGCGACAGAAGGTGCATGCGTTCCTGGAGAGGCAATGCCTGCCCAGACGCCGCGGAGGCACGACAGCCGAGGGCATGAAGGAGGCCGGCACATGAGAAACGGCGCGACGACCTTCATCGCGCACAAGGCCGGGCTTAGTCAGAGCATGTCGGGGCCTGCGCTCGTGGTCCTGCTCGTGGCCGGTCTTCTGCTTGCTGCGCTCGTGAGCCTGTACAACCCCGCGCTTGCATTTGTGGGCGTACTCGCGCTTACCATGCTCCTCCTCGGCCTGCGAGAGCCTCAGTGGGCCGCAGTGGTCCTGGTCTCGTCGCTCGCGGTGGTGCCGGTCGAGCTCTCGCAGAACACGCTCTTTGGGCACAACATTGAGAACCCGCTGCAGATTCTTGTGCCGCTGACGCTGGTCGTTGCCCTCCTGTCAGCTCTGAAGGACCGCGAGATGCCGACGCTGATCGTCCCCGACTTGCTCATCGTGGGCCTGGTCATGTGGGGGCTGCTCAGCCTCGCCAACGCCGGACAGATGCCCTTTGACAGCTACTGGAAGAAGTACGGGAACAAGCTGATCTTCCCGCTCGGGTTCTATGTGATCGTGCGGCTGCTCTCGCTCGATCACCGTGGGATCATGCAGATCATCAGGATCTCCGTGATCCTCGTGGTCATCCAGGCGTTCCTGATCATCGTGCAGGCGAAGACCGGCATGACCGTGCTGTATGGCGACCTGCACGGTGGTTACCCCACAGGCCCCTTCGCCTACTTCTGGACGGCCGCGGCCTTCCTGGCCATGTGGCCACCGTTGATCATCCTCGCCACCAGCCGCGCCAGATCGCGCACTGGATGGGCGCTCGGCTTCCTGGCCCTGCTGATCACCGCCTACGCCATCACACGCACCGGCCAGCGGGGCGCGACCTTCCTCCTGCTCCTGGAGGCGCCGCTATGTCTGCTGGCGCCGTCCATGCGCAAGACCGCGCTGGCGGCGATCGCTGTGGGCGCCATGCTCTACATCCCGTGGTCAATGACCGGCTCAGGCGGCGATCTGCTCTCGCGCTTCGACGAGACCGATGAGTCGCGGGTCGCATACCGTACCGTGGCGCTTGAGATGGTGCGCTCCGACAGGTGGGACCCGATCTTCGGCGTTGGCCCGTACATCTCTCCCCGTGAGATGAGGGGAATGCAGATCGAGACGGGCGCTCAGCAGTTCCTGATGCACGGGCGCAAGGTACTGGATGTCTCAGAGATAGCTGAGTCCGGGCACGCTTTGCACAACGTCTACCTCTCGCTTCTGGTTGAGTTCGGTTCGGTTGGGGCGTTCCTGGCCGGGCTCGCGTGGATATGGCTGACCGTGTCGGCGATCAGACTGTACCTCAATCCCGCGGCAGATCGCGCTCTACTGATTGGCGTGATGGGTGCGCTGATCGGCTGGGGAGGCATCGGGTACATCCATAACATCTACTCGTTCGCAGCGCCCATGGCTCTCTTCTTCTTCTTCTATGGCCTCGTCGTCGGCAAGCAGCAGGCCTTCTTCGAGCGAGACGTTGAGCGCGCTCAGGGGCGTCGGACGGAGCCGCCGGTACTGCTGCGTCACACCGGCAGCGGGAGTCCGCCGAAGCTCACGCGGCGGGTCGTCATACCCCGCATGAGCGCGTTCAGTTCGGCAAATGGCTCGCCTGCAGGGGATACGTGAGGGTGAGAACACCGTGGTTTGGAGTGGGTGATGCAGGTGAAGACACTGGTAGTCATGCCCGCCTACAATGAGGCGGCCAACATCGGCAACACTATCCGCAAGGCACGCCAGGCGAATCCTGACGTGGACATCGCGGTGGTGGATGACGGTTCGATGGACGACACCGCCGCTATCGCCACCCAGGCCGGCGCGACTGTCCTCCCGCTGCCGATCAACCTCGGTTACGGCGGCGCGCTGCAGACCGGCTTCATGTACGCTGAAGCCAACGGCTATGACGAGGTCGTCCAGCTTGATTCCGATGGCCAGCACGAGCCGGCCTGCATCAACGACCTCCTCACGGCGCTGCGTGACGATGGCATGGACATCGTCATCGGCTCGCGCTTCATGGGCACCGGGGACTACAAGGCACCACCCGCACGCGCCGCTGGGATGGCGCTGATGCGCTGGCTGACGCGCGTGACAACCGGGAAGAAGATCACCGATCCCACATCCGGGTTCCAGGCTCTCAACAGGCGGGCAATCTGCCTCTACGCCTCCGATGTCTATCCCTCGGACTATCCTGACGCCGATGTTCTGATCATGGTGCAGCGCGCGGGGCTGCGAGTGGGGGAGATCCCGGTGCAGATGTACCAGCGGGAGGCCGGCGTCTCGATGCACAGCGGGCTCATCAAGCCTATCTGGTACATGTTCAAGATGCTTCTCTCGATCGGTCTCACCATGCTGCGCAAGCCCCCGGCTGTCTCGAGGAGTGGGTAACGGTGGATATGGATATGATGACGCCGCGGCAGACGCTCTTTACGCTTGCCCTCGCGTTCATACTGCTGGCCTTTGTGGTCGAGCTGGTCAGGCGGCGCCGGCTGCGCGAGGAGTACTCGTGGCTGTGGGTGATCGCCAGCGTTGTGGTGGTGGTGCTGGTTGGCTATCCGCCACTGCTCGCTGCGATTATCGCCGCCTCCGGCGCCTCGAAGGCGACCACCACGATCTTCATGCTCTCTATCACCTTCCTGGCTGTTGTCTCGGTGCATATGTCCACGAAGCTGACGGAGAACAAGTCGAAGACGAAGCGACTGGCGCAGAAGATGGCGCTGCTGGCGGCTCGCCCACCTGCCGGAACCCAGACCTCCGATGCGCGCAACGTCGGATTTGCTGAGGCTACTGAGGCATGAGGATCTCTATCGTAATCCCTGCATACAACGTCGGCCATGCCATCAGCCGAACGCTCGATGTTCTCCTGCGGCAGGACATCGGTTTGCACGAGATGGAGATCATCGTGGTTGACGATGGCTCCACCGACGACACCGCCGAGCAGGTGCGGCGCTTCCCGGTGATCTACATCCACCAGCAGAATGCTGGTGCCGCCGCGGCGCGCAATACCGGCTTCGCCGCCGCCACAGGTGACCTGGTGGTTTTCATAGACGCGGACTGCGAGCCCAAAGGCGCGACCCTACGTTCCATCATTGAAGCGCTTGAGCGAGAGCCTGCGGCACTGGTCGGCGGCATCTACGCCCCGGCCGCAGGCATGCCGGTGGTCGAGGGCGCCATCAATGAGGAGATCAGGTACCGGCACCTCCGCGGGCCCGAACAGGTCCAGCACATCGGCGGCTTCTGCATGGCGATGCGCTGTGACCAGATGCGCGAGATTGGCGGCTTCGATGGCAAGTGCGACCGCTCGGAAGACCTGGAGATGTCCTACCGGGCAGTCAGCAAGGGCCATCCGCTCAGGGCCCTGAAGCAGGCGGTCTTCATGCATCGACACCCTCGGACACTTCGGTCATGGCTGAAGGACCAGTACCGCAAGGCGCGTGGCCGTACACATGATGCTCTCGCCAGAACCAGCGTCAAAGGCAGCGACGGCTACGTGGGCCATCGCGACTGGGCCTCCCTGCTGCTGGCGATGGTCTCCGCAGCGGCGGTCCCGTTTGTGTGGCACGCAATCGGCAGGCGGCTGCTGGTCGGGGGCGTTGTCCTCAGCATGCTGCTGCAACTGCCTCTGGCCGTCTTCGCGATACGCGACACCGGCGACTGGCGGCAGATCGTCCTCCTGCCGATGCAGGTACTGCGCGGGTTCGCGTGGGCAGCGGGAGCGCTCGTAGAGGTGATCGCGACGCTCCGGCGCCGGCTGGCGCACCCCGCCCGTCCTGGTGACCTTGCAGCAGAGCCACAGGTGCGTTCCTGACGACGCAGGTTGCCGCCGTCGGCTACTTCTGAAGCTCATCCGACTGCGATGATCCACCTGCGTCAGATTCGGTGTTTCCGGTGCTGTGGATCACGCTTGCACTAAGCGGCACCAGCGGGATCAGGCTACCCAGCGCGGACGCGAGGATCATGTGCAGCGGGCTGTCGTGCAGCACAACCAGTGAGATGATCGAGAGGGCGCAGCCGGCGCCAAGTGACCAGACTAGCAGCGGTGAGTGCTGGGCCATGTGGAAGCGCGTGACAACCGTCAGCAGCGCCGGCAGGCTCGATCCGGCGGCGAAGATCCCAAGCCACTGCGCGAGCGGCAGGAACTCGTCGCCCAGGAGCAGGCCCACGATCATCCGCGGCGCGAGGTAGCACGCGGTTGTCACTACCACGATCCCCGCGAGCACCGCTCCCGCGGTGACGGTGAGCAGTCGGAGCCCGTGTGGAGTCCGCGTCCCCGCCTGCACAACCGACGGGAACATCGCGCTTGCGAAGCCGCCGGCGAGCATCAGGAACGGCGCGCGTATGAGGTTGGAGGCCGCCGCGTAATAGCCGGCGACCTCAGCGGAAAGGAAGTACTTGGCAGCGACCATGTCGAGCTGGCTGAGCACCGCGATAAGCAGGAAGGCGCCACCGACGGCATATGCCTGGCCGGTCACGGTCAGGTCAGAGCGTCTCGGGCGGTGGGAGAACACGCTGCGCCAGTCCACAGGCAGCGCCAGCGCGGGGATGGCGAGAAGCAGGATGCTGCTGATCGCGAAAACGAGTGTCGCGTTCAGAAGGCTGAAGCCGATGGCCATGAGCAGCAGCCCGAGGCCAAAGCGCGTGATGGCCTCCAGCGTGTACGACGCCGCGGAGGTCGCGAAGCGCAGCAGGCCCTCCACCGCTCCACGCAGTACCGCGCCGACTGCGCGCATGACCGAGACGATGCCGATGACGATGACTGCACCTATACTGCCGATGCTCAGTTCGGCGTTGATCAGAGGACTGAGCGCGATGTAGATCAGCAGGGCCGCGAGGGAGTAGGCGCCGACGGTGAAGGCCGAGGAGCGTACGAGGTCGGTCAGCTCCTCCCGGTCGTCCTCGCCGACGACAGCGGCATAGCGGGAGACGATCGTGGCGACGCCCTGGACGAGTGAAGAGGCGAAGTAAAGGAACGTGAGCAATACGCCGAGCGACCCAAACTGGTCCGGGCCAAGCCCGCGGGCAGCGATGATCACGAAGCCATAGCTGAAGACGCCGGCCGCGATATTGCCCCCGGTGAGAAGCGCGCCGGACCTGAGAACCGAAGACCGCATTGATCACTCCTGAAGTCATCCGCCGTGGGGGCCAGAATGAACTTCGCGATCAATACAGACTCACCTGCAGCTGTGGTCACAGCAGCGGCTCAGGTGCGTCAGGTAGAAGCGTCAGATGAACCAGTCGCCCTGGACTCGATCGAGCGAGAGAGGCCGGGCCTTGCGCGCCGCCACCGGCAGGCCCTCTGGGTGCTGCTCATCCTGCTCGCGCTCGTGACGCGGGTCATCGTCGCGCAGCCGTTCCTGCAGAACTCCTACCGCCTGCAGCTTGACGAGGGCTACTCCATCAAGGAAGCTCTCGCCTTCGGCACAGGTGATCTCAACCCGCACCGCCGGGTGTACCCGACGCTCTACCCATACCTGCTCGCCTTCACCTACGGCGTGGTCTACCTCGTCGGCCACCTGTTCGGCGCGTACGCGGATATCTCCCAGTACGCGGCGCAGCTCTTCCTGGACCCGCGCGTCTTCATGTGGTCAGGCCGGGTAATTGGTATCATGGCGGGCCTCGGCGGTGTCATCGCCGTCAGGTCCATAGGCGCTCGTGTCTTCAGTCCACTTGCAGGCTGGGTCGCCGCCTTCGGGCTGGCGCTCAGCCCGCTGCACGTGAAGATATCAGCCGGCGCCCTCCCGGATATGCTGGCGATGCTCTTCGCCACGCTGGCTGTCGGCGCGCTCTGCTCGGTGGCACAGAAGCCGAGCCTGCGTGGCTACGTCCTCTCCGGCGTCTTCATCGGCCTCGGGACAGGCACGAAGTACTGGCCGATCGTGCTCGTGCTGATCGGGTTCGGGCTGCACGTCTACCTGTGGCGGCGGCTCCCACGGGGAGAGCGACCGTCGTGGAGTTGGCTGCTTGCGGCCGGTGTCACCACATTCGTCGTCTTCATCGTGACGTCGCCCTACATTGTGCTCGATGGTGTGCTTGCTGAGAAGGCTGCTGCCCTGGGCAGGTTTGCCACCGGCACACAGCAGCGGCCTCCGGTTGAGGCGAAGTCGCCCGGCCTGCTACACATCGTCCCGATCATGGTGCGCGACGGAGGATGGATATGGCTTCTCGCCTCCGTAGTCGGGCTGGTGCTCGCGATCGTGCGGCCTGCGCCCGGTCGAGGCGTGGTGGCGGCGAGCGCACTGTTACTCGTGGCGGTATTCGCGAAGTCCGATATCCCTCCGGCCGATTACCTGCTGCCCGCATTCCCCTTCCTGTGGCTGCTCGTAGGCCACGCGGTCGGGAGCATCTCCGATGCCGCGGCGTCCGCGAGCCCGCGGGCCCCACGCCGCCGCGCACTCGCCCTGGCGGCGGCCGCGGTCGTGCTGGCGGTGCCGCTGCTTCTGAGCGCGCGCCAGGTCGTGCAGGTCGGGCAGACCGATACGCGCACGATCGCGGAGCGGCTGTTCCATGAGATAGCAGACGATGGCGACACGGTCTTCGTGGACTTCCGCTCGATCCACCTGCAGAACGCGCGGGAGGACGCGCTGCGCGCCAGCCAGGGCCTCGAGTGGTTCGATGGCAGGCAGGACGGGCTGCCTCACCGCGAGAGGATATGGAACGAGTTCCGCAAGTATGCCGACAGCGAATGGTACCGGGAGCTCGACCATCACTACGTGGTTGTGGGACAGGATGTCCTCGGCATCTCGAGCCTGCCGGTCTACATGATCCCGTTTGACGCGTACGATGCGCCGTCGCTGAAGTCCTTCGCGGATGCAGGGATCAGGTACATCGTCTTCAGCGAGTGGATCATGACACGCCACATGGAGAATCGCCTGCCGCTCGCTCAGTTCTATCAGGATGTTATGGCCAACGCCAGGCTGGTGGGGAAGGTGACACCGGAGGAGGGCGTGGTGGTTGGGCCTGAGAACATCGCAACAGGCCCGTCCCTGCTGGGTGTCCCGAGGAGCGGGCCTGTCATACTGATCTACGAAGTGCCGGGGGCGGCGGGGAGGCTCGATCTCACGGCGCTGCGTGAGCCGAGCGCGGGCCGGTCATAGCCAGGTTCTCCGCCGCCTGCTGCCGCCGGTGAGCCGTCTCGGGCAGAAGCCCCGCGTCGCGCAGCCGATAGGATACCGGACAGGTGACCTCCTCGCCCGCATCCTTCATCCTCCGCCACGCGCTGCCCAGAGGGTGTAGTGCCTCGAAGACCGGTCGGGCCACCTTGTCGAGCAGCGCGAACTGCCACGGCGCAATGATCTCAGCACGCTCACGGCTGCTCTTGAAGCTCGTGTTCGCCTCGTACTCCCGCTCAAGCATCTCCGGCGCGAACTCCAGTCCCAGGTACTCGCAGATCGCCCGGTTCGTCCGCTCGGCCTCCTTGGTCGCCTCGCGGAAGGTCAGCATGAGACCGCTCTGCTCCCGAATCATCCTCTGGATCTTCGGGCGCTGAGACGCATACCTGAGCGTCTGACTGAGGGCGAACTTCTGCTGCCCCAGCGAGCGGTGCGCGCTCTCGATCTCCTCGCCCGAGACCTGGCGGCGCAGGTGCGACTTCAGCACGCCCTCGAAGTCCCTCAGGATGCCGATGAAGCGCGGCTGCGGATAGCGATCGAGCAGCAGGTCGAGGAAGGTCTGCAGCTCGCCCGGGTAGTGATAGAACCTCTCCTCGATCTTCATCACCCAGTAAGACGCCCCCTCAGCCGCGCAGAACCGGTCCATGAGCTCCAGGTAGAACTCGTAGAAGCTGGCCGGTCGCGATTCCGCGAAGTGATCGTAGTCGCCCCGGGCCAGGACGAAGTAGTCTCCGAGCGAGTACTGCTCGAGGAAATCCGCGTAGGCCTCGGGGTCGCTGAAATGCGGCCAGTACTGCTTGTGCAGCAGAACCTGGCACTCCTTGCAGCCCCAGTGGAGTTCGTGCTGAGGCGCGGCTATCTGCGGGTGGCGGCACAGTACGTTGCCCAGCATCGTTGTGCCGCCGCGGTTCATCCCAACAACCAGGATCGGGTTCATGCTGACCCTCCGGATTGATCAGAGGCGAACAGAGAAGTGTCTATCTCATTGTACGCCGTCCGCGGGCGACAGGGCCTCACAATACCTTCACAGGGGCGGCGGCGGTCCTCCATGGGGTTGCGCTATCGGGGGACGGCCTGATAGAATACCCGGGCATTCCCCTATCCGGGTTTAGGTGCATTCCCCACCGGGTATGTAGGAATTGCGGCCAGAGGACGGGACCGCTGGTCGTGATCTGAGAAGCAACCACTGTTGTGCATGCTCACCGCAGTGCTCGTCCAGGTCGCTTCGACGTTCATCGGTCATTCCCAGTCAGCGGGTGTCGTGGGGCGGACTACAGGTGTGCGTGGCTCCGCAGGATACGGAGGAGCCGCCTCTCCCTGCACCGCTGCCCACGGCGCGTACCGCACATGCTGTCACATCGCGCGGCCGCAGATCCCTGGCCTACCCAATGGCTGCCTCACGTCTGGCGTACTGGAGTAGTCACAGTTCAGATACATGTGATCACGCCCGGCCGACGGCTTTGGGCGAAATAACGGCAGGTCTCGGCGATCGAGGAGGTGCAAATGCGACAATAGGTCCCATAACGGGCGACAGTCGGGACAGAGCGGCGGGGGAACTATGGTCTCTGAGGCGGACTGATCCGTAAGTACGACACATTGAACTCAGTAGTCGGTGAAACACTTGACAGTTATTTGAAAGTGGGATAAACTCAAGAGTAGTTCAAGATACCCTCAATATACACTCAAAGTGGTCGGCGGCGTGGTTGTGAGAGGAGCAGACGTGACCTTGCCGAATCGCAAAGCCGGACGCATCGCTCAGTCCTCACGTATGGGCGCGGTATCGAAGCTCATCCTCACCGGCGCGATGCTCCTGGTCGTTGCCGTCTCCCTGTCCGCAGCGCCCGCGTTCCCGGGTGCCGAAGGTTTCGGCGCTCAGGTGACCGGGGGACGGGGTGGCGTGACTGTCGCTGTAACGCGGCTTGACGATCCTGTCCCTGCTCAGCCCGGCACCCTCCGGTACGCGCTGGAGATGTCCGGTCCGCGCATCGTTGTCTTCAACACCGGCGGCTCTATACGGCTCAATGGCCGCATCTACGCCAACGGAGACCTGACCATCGCCGGGCAGACGGCGCCTGGAGATGGGATCACCGTTGATGGTGGCATCTCCATCAAGCGCAACACGATCGTTCGCTACCTACGGGTCCGTCCGGGTGCAGTTGCCTCAGGTGATGGCCTGGAGATCTGGGAGACTGACGTGATCATCGATCACTGCTCACTTTCGTGGGCCAGCGATGAGAACATCGGGTTCAAGCGCATGGATGAGAACCCGGACCGGAATGTCACCATTCAGTGGACCATCATGAGCGAGGCTGAGAAGGGCTCTCTCGCGTGGTACGCGCACAAGACCACCTTCCACCACAATCTCTTCGCTCACAACTACATCCGGAACCCGGTCTTTGCGGCCGATAGCTTCGCGCACATCCTCGACTACCGCAACAACGTCGTCTATGACATTGGCAATCACGGCCTGTCGCTGAAGGGATATGTGAGCGCGAACGTCGTCGGCAACTACTTCAAACTGGGCAAGGAATCTCGACTTCACCGCTACTGCATCAATATCGAGGGCAACCCGCCCACACCGCAGGTCAAGGTGTACCTCAAGGACATCTACGGCCCGCGTGTCGCGGAGGGACAGCCCGAGTGGAATGAGGTGCAGTACCAGGATGTCTGGGGAGTAGCCGATGAGAGCATGCACCGCGTTTACGCGCCCTTCCCGGTGCCTCCCGTCACCACACATACCGCGCAGCAGGGCTATGAGATTGTCCTCGCGAACGCGGGCGCATCTCTGAAGCGCGACTTGGTTGACGCGCGCATTGTCAACGAGGTCCGCAACCGCCTCAACACCGGCGGCTACCCGACCGGTGATGCGGTGCGGCTGCTGGCCGCGAGCCAGTGGAGTGCTCTGTACTACAGCGCCGGAGCGCCGGTCCTCGACACCGACAGGGACGGAATGCCGGATGAGTGGGAGATGCGCAACGGCCTGAACCCCTACGACGCGGCCGATGCGCGCCGCGATGACAACGGCGATGGCTACACCAACATTGAGGAGTACCTCAACGGCCTCGCCGATGGAGCCACTGCTCCTGCTCCGGCGCCTGTCAATCAGCCGCCGATCGCGGTCGCCGGTCCCGACCAGACGATCAGCACGTCGAACGAGTACGCAACTGACGTGCAGCTTGACGGTTCGGCTTCGAGCGATCCAGAGGGACAGGCACTCACGTTCACGTGGCTCTGGAAGGACGCGGCCGGCAGTAACAGGCAGGCGAACGGGCTCCGCCCCGTTATCTCACTGCCTGCCGGTGAGACCATCGTGACCCTTGTGGTCAATGATGGCACTCAGAACTCCGCCCCGGCAACCGTGAAGATCACGGTGATCTTCACCAAGGCCACGACCGCTCCAACACAGCCGACCGTGACACTGACGCCGGCGAAGCCGGTTACCGCAGACAGCCTCACGGCGACTGCATCCGGCAGCACCTGCGCCGATGGGACCACCGTCACCTATACCTGCAAGTGGTACCGCGATGGTGCGCTGCAGTCGGGGATCACCGGCTCCACCGTGGCCGCCTCCGCAACAGCGAAGGGCCAGACATGGCGTGTAGTAGTCACGCCGATGGCGGGCGCCACCGCCGGCCCCACCGCCGAGGCGTCGGTCACCATCGGGAACAGCGCGCCTACCGCTCCGACGGTGACACTGGCGCCCGCGGCGCCTGCCGACAGCGATAGCATCGTCGCCACCGCCAGCGGCAGCACCGATGCCGACGGCGACGCGATCAGCTACACGTGGGCGTGGTACAGGGACGATCAGATCCAGACGAGCGTCACGGACAACACCGTCTCCGCCGCGCTGACGTCGGCCGGTGAGACCTGGCGCGCGGTAGCGACACCGACGGATGGCACTCTGACAGGCTCCAAGGGCGAGGCAGCAGTGACTGTCGCGGCGGATGCGCCCTCGGAGGCCACCAAGCCGACAGCACCGACCATTAAGATCACGCCGGAGGATCCTTCTGCCGACGTTGATCTGACCGTGACGGCATCTGGCAGTGTCGCAGGCGGCGCCACCGTGACCTACACCTATCAGTGGTATGCTGACGCGCGGCTCCAGACTCGCTTCGAGAACCAGACCACAATCCCTCAAGCCTACACAGACCATGGAGAGCACTGGTTGGTGGTCGTGACCCCGTGGGCAGATGGCGTAGCGGGACCGGCGGCTGAGGCCAGCGTCACCATCCGTAACAGCGCGCCGACTGCGCCAACCGTGACACTGTCGCCGGCGGCTCCCACAGACAGCGACGACATCGTTGCGACGGCCACAGGCAGCACCGATGCGGACTGGCAGGACACCGTTAGCTACGTGTGGGCCTGGTACAGGAACGGCCAGCTTCAGTCCGGATTGACAGGCAACGTGGTCTCCGCCAGCCTGACCTCCATTGGTGAGACGTGGCGTGTGGTGGCAGCGCCCACCGACGGCACAGCCACCGGCCCGACCGGTGAGGCATCGGTGACCATCGCGGCCGACAAAGTGACGCAACCGGCGCCGCCGACTGCGCCGGCCGTGAAACTGACGCCGGCGGCTCCGGTCACAACGGACGATCTTGTGGCGACCGCCACCGGCAGCACCGCACCTGATGGCGGATCGGTCACCTACACCTACGAGTGGCACCGCAACGGGGCAGTTGTGTCGAACATCACAGGAGCCACCGTTGCGGCTGATCTGACGGCGAAGGGTGAGACCTGGCGCGTGGTCGTGACATCGTGGTGCGGAGACACAGCCGGTCCCGCGGCCGAGGCTTCGGTCACGATCGCAAACTCAGCGCCCACGGCGACGGCTCTTGAGCTGACGCCCGCGAACCCGACAGGAAGCGATGACATCATCGCCATCGCCACCGCAACCGATCTCGATCGGGACGCTCTCACCTGGACCTGGGCCTGGTACCGCAACGGCGTCCGACAGAGCGGCATCACGCAGAACACCGTGACCGCCAATCTGACAGCGGGCGGAGACACCTGGCGCGCAGTGGCGACGCCTTCGGACGGCGCGGCCGCTGCCCCGGCGGTCGAGGCGTCAGTGACGATCGGCATCGCGCCGCCAACCGCCCCGACGGTTCAGGTCACGCCTGCTCAGCCGCTGACGACGGACGATCTCGTCGCGACCGCCACAGGCAGCAGCTCGCCCGACGGCGGCGCCGTCACCTACCGCTTCCAGTGGTATCGCGGCGGTGAGCCGCAGGCCGATCTCACGAGCGCGACTGTCCCCGCCTCACGAACCGAAGCGGGCGATATCTGGCGGGTAGTGGTCACGCCGCTGCTCGGCGCTGTGACCGGCCCTGCGGCAGAGGCGTCGGTGACGATCATCGCCACTCCTGCGCCGAACACGCCGCCGACCAGACCGACCGTGGTGATCACGCCTGAGTACCCGAGCGCCTTCGAGGACCTTCGCGTGGAGGCTTCGGGCAGCACGGACGTCGACGGTGACACCGTGACCTACATCTACCGCTGGCTGCGCAACGGCCAGCCCGTCGCGCAGTACGATAACAATACGGTCATCCCCGCCGCCGCAACTGAGGGCGGCGAGACATGGCGGTGCTCCGTGGTCGCGTCCGATGCCATCGCGGCCAGTGAGCCTGCCTGGGACGAAGTCACGATCGCGAGCCTGGTGATCAACACACCGCCCTCGATCACGCACGTCGAGATCACTCCCGCGACCCCGTCGGCACTCGACACGCTGGCCGCTACAGCGTACGGCTGGCGGGATAGCGAGGGAGCCGCTCCGGCATACCGCTGGCAGTGGTTCCGCAAGTCCGGCGGCAGCTGGGTCGCGATCGCCGGGGCGACCACAGATCGCCTCCTGAGCGGCCAGTTCGTGAAGGGTGACAAGCTGCAGGTGCGCTGCACGCCGTGGGACGGCATCGCCTTCGGGCAGGCAGTCACTGCTGATGTCAACATCAGCAACTCGCCGCCGAAGACCCCGCTGTCCGTGAGATCGGCGAGCACCGTCTCAACGTCGCAGGACATCGTGCTGACAGGGCTCAACACCACCGACGCGGATAACGATCCGATCACATACGACTTCGAGTGGTCGGTAAGCACCGACCGGGGTGTTACGTGGACCGTGTGGGATGGCAAGTGCTCCACCGTAGGCTGCGGCGCGACCGAAGCCGGCCAGCTATGGCAGGTCAGGGTCCGTGCCTTTGACGGGACCGACTACAGCAACTGGTCGAGCCCCGCGTATATCAAGGTGGCTGATATCCTCCGCCGGCGTCTGCCGGCGGGGGTACACCTTCTGGCGCTGCCCATCGAGCCTTTCGATGGGCAGCCCGCCGCTCTCCTCCCTGGCTCTGCTGTCGTCGTATACGACAGCAGAGCCAGCGGTTACAGGTCGGATGTCCAGAGGCTTGAGGTGGGGCGAGGTTACTGGGTGCAAAACCAGGCGCCTCTGGACTGCGAGATAGAAGGCGCCTTCCCCGAGGACCGCCTGACGATGACCTTCCCCGACCGCGGTCTGCAGATAATGGGCAACCCCTTCGACGAACCCCTCCCCTGGCGCAACCTCCACTCCGACGCCCTCGTCCCCTTCGGCTGGTATTACGACAGCGCAGCGCGGTGCTACCGCCTCGTGGGCAACATTGCCGGCCTGCCGGTTGCCTCCGAGATACCTCCATGGGCAGGCTTCTGGGCTTGCACTGTGCGGGATGGCGCTCAGGTGACCATCGACAGAGACACGGCCGCACCGGCATCGGAGACGAGTACCTTGTCGCTGGCGAAGAGGGACGTCAGCGAGTGGGTCATCCGTCTCGTCGCTTCCGGCGGCGGGTGCAGTGATGCCGACAACTACATAGGCGTCCTGCGGAACCGTGCGACCGCGGTGCTGAACCCGCCTGCACCTGCCACCGACAGCCTCGATCTGTACATCGCGGCGGCCAACGGTGAGCGTCGCGCTATCGACGTCGCCGGCCAGCAGGCACAGAGGCTCGCATGGGACGTGGTCGTGGAGTCGAGCCTTCCTGATCAGCTCATCACGGTCAGCTATCCAGACCTGTCCGACCTCCCTCCGGAGTACCGCCTCACCCTCGTGGATCTGGACACAGGTGAAGAGCGCTACATGCGGACCACCCCGAGCTATCAGTTCCGCAGCGGCGACGGCGGCGTGAGACGCCATCTGCGCATCGTCGCCGAACGCGAGAGTCTCGCGCCTCTTGGCATCACAAGCTTCACCCCGCAGGAGGCGCAGGATCGCGTGACCATCAGCTATGCGCTCACGCAGCCGGCCAGTGTTGATGTAGCGATCATGAACATGGCGGGGCGTCCGGTGCGCCGCCTGGTGCAGGACGCTCCGAGCACCTCCGGCCAACATGCCCTCACATGGAACATGGTATCGGAGACGGGCACACGCGTCCCCTCGGGAATGTACCTGTGCAGGCTGACTGCCCGGGCGGCCTCAGGGCATCAGAGCACCGCTCTCAGGGCGGTCACCCTGCGGAACTAGAGAACGACCCCGGCGCTGCTGTCACGCCATTGAGAGACTGTTGAAAAACGCGTGGAAACTATGGTCAAAAGAAGCGAATTATGGTATATATAGAGGGCGCGCTACCGATTGCAGCAATGTCGAGAACCGGGGCGAGACGTAGGTAGCCCCCGCAGCCGGAATTAGTGTGGATACCGGATTCTCCCCGATACTCCGGTCTGATAGTCTTATCCTGTCATTGGGACCGGTAACAGCGTGGATGGGCATAGTCTGAGCCTGACGAACTGACTGCTTTGCCGCTCAGACCCGAACTGCACTCCTACCACTGCCTGCACGGCACTTCGCACTACGAACGCCGCCGATTGTCCGCCCTCGCTCGGACCTGGCCCCCTTGACGAGACGCGTCAGGTATTGAGCGGAGGGGTAACGGTGAGCGGACACGGAACAGTGCGGCACGTCGAAGATGATCCGAACATCGCATTCGTGGTGCAGCGTCGTCTCTCGAGGGCCGGCTACGATGTCGTTGGGTTCGACCGAGGCCGGGCGGCGTTGGACATCGCTGACAGGCGTCCGGTGGATGTCGTCGTTCTTGACCTGATGCTTCCGGACATAACGGGTGAGCGCTTCCTCTCGCTGCTGCGCGAGAAGAGCAACATGCCTGTCGTGGTCACCTCTGCGCGCACCGAAGTGGAGACGCGCGTGGAGTTGCTCCACCAGGGCGCGGATGACTACCTCGTCAAGCCATTCGAGTTGAGAGAGCTGGAGAGCCGGCTTGAGGCGGTGCTCCGCCGCAGCCGCACCACCACCGTAACCCCCGAAGCCACCTCTGGCGACGCAGCCTACTCCACACTCGTCTATGATGATGTGAAGCTGTACATAGACTCCAGGAAGGTCTTCGTTCGCGGCGAGAGCGTGGAGGTCTCACCGACTGAGTTCAAGCTGCTTCGATACCTGATGGAGCGGCCGGGGACTGCAGTGGGGGCCGAGCAGTTGATCGAGTGTGTCTGGGGCTACGATGGCTACGACCGGCACATCGTTGAGGCAAACATCCACCGTCTGCGGCGTAAGATCGAGACAGACCCGACGAACCCGGTGAGGATACGCACCGTTCGCGGCTACGGCTACATGTTCGGCACAGACATAACCACCGCGAGTTGTGCCGTCGCGGCGGGCTGATCCAGTCACATATCGTCAGGCTCCCCGTTTCGGCCACGTCTGATCAACTCAAGGCGATGGCCGAACGGGGCTACATACGTCAGACCGCAGCCGACCTCGTTCTCCTGGAGCTTCGCGCGAAGCGCCGCAAGCAGTTCCGTAAGGAGAGGCCAGTTCCCCTCGCCGTTCGGCCAGAGCACCGTGAGCAGCAGTTCAGGCGGAGACACCCTCGGCGCACGCTCGATCAGCACCGCCAGCAGCCGGGCCTCCAGCGGTGACAACGCAAGCTCCTCGCCGTTGAAGCGGAGGTTGCGCCGATCCGTGTTCAGGGTCACGTGCCCGTACTGCAGGATGCCGCGCCTGGGTGAGTTCATGTGAGTCTTCCTTCAGGGAAGATCACCGGAAGATGACGAATCCCAAAGTGTCCGCCTGACCGTCAGTGTGCCCTGACCGAGCCTCACGTCCAGCGGACGCCAATGACGTCCTCCACGTAGTCGCGCATCGCCAGCCCGATCTCGTCATCATTGAGCGCGTAGTTCAGAAACGCCCGCGCGTACTGCAGGAGGTTGTTCAGCCCGAAGCAGTGCTCCCCGGCATACGGGCGCATGGCCCAGACTGCGTCACGATCGTGCGCCAGCCTCCGGATCGCCCCGATGAAATCGGGGCCGAAGAACCTCGATGACTCCTTGAGGTAATCGAGAATCACGGGCCGGCAGACATAGCGCCCTCCCAAAGCGAAGCGGCTCACGTCGTCGCCAGGCGCGGGGTACTCGATGAGATCGCGCACAAAGAAGCACTGCTTGTTGTCCATCTGGCCGATGGAGCGGAAGACGGTGTTGATTGAGATCTCGGCCGGCGTAATCTCCTCAGCCGCGGCAACAACATCGGCGCCCGCATCCTGGAGAGCATCCACAAGGCGCGCCGTCATCGTGAGCTGACCGGGCAGGCTCGTCCAGACCCTGTTCGCCTCCATGACGAGGAACGGCTCGCCCTGGAGCACCGACTCGATCATCAGCAGCCCCGCGCCCAGGGTGCTCGTCTCAGGCATCGGCACACGATGGAGCTTGATCCGAGTGGCGCTGCCGAGATCCCTTGATGGCAGACACCACGCAAGTACCTCCGCATCAGGCTCCGTCTCCCGGTCAAGCAACGTTGGTGGCACACTGGCGTTGGAGAGCAGATAGCCCTCCACCACCCCCGCTGCCGCCATCTCCTCCAGCAAAAGCTCAAGGATCAGCCGCCGACCGAGCGGCAGCATCTCGTTGCCCACCAGGCTCGATGCCGAGAACGCAGAGCGCTTTGGCTGAATCGCCCATATGACACCGCGCCTGACCGGCATTCCTGGTTACTCCCTCCGATGCGACACGTGCAGTTGGTGCGGTAGCGGCCCGCAGCCGCCCCGCTATTTGGACGGCGTCACCTGTTCATCGCCGGCCATCGAGCCCTCCGCAAAGCCGATCGCCTGGCGCTCAAACCTGTGGTCCCGGCTCTCCTGCAGTTGGCGGTAGAGCTGATCGAACTGAGCGGCCGTCACGTCCCAGTTGTGGCGCGACTGAACGTGATCGCGCGCCCTGTCAAATTGATCGCGCACCAGCGTCTCATCCGTGAGAAGCTGCTGCAGGGCGGCCGTGAGAGCCTCTGCGTTGCCGGCCTCGAACGTGTACCCGCACCGCCCCAGGGCCTCAAGATTGCCGGGGATGTCGCTGGCGACAACACAGCGCCCGTAGCTCAGCGCCTCGAGAACGGACATCGAGATCCCCTCGAGCGAGCTTGGCTGGATGTAGAGACGCGCGTTGGAGTACAGCTCCCCGAGCGTATCGCCGGTCTGATAGTCGGTAAAGACGACATTCCCCGGCGCGAGCCCCATGATGCGCTGGGTGTATGCGTCACCAGGCTTGATGCCGCCGACGATAGCGAGCTTCAGCGAAGTGTTGAGCTGAGCCCACACCTCCATCAGCAACTCCAGGTTCTTCTCCGGTGTCATGCGCCCGACAAAGAGCGCATATCCACCCTCCTGGAGCCCCCAGCGGCGACCTATCTCGTTCGCACCCAGCAACTGAGGCATCTCGACACCGCTCGGGATGAATGTGGTCTCGACACCGAAGCTGTCGGCGTAGTAGCGCTGCAGCCGCTCAGACACGACCGTCACGCGATCTGAGTAGCGGACGGGCACTCGCGCTGCGAGGCGCATGGCTGCCGTCGCTGCAGGCCCCCACTTCGCGCCCTCCCAGTCGAGGCTGTGGACGGTGGTGACGATCGGGAGGCCTGAGCGCAGGCGCAGAAGCGGCAGCACCACACCCGGGGCCGAGCCGTGCAGGTGGATCAGGTCGTAGTCGGACTGCAGGACATCCAGCGCCGATGTCAACGTGTGGGTGATGGCGTCCAGGTACTTCCCGGAGATCCCGGGCGTGAGGCGCCGGTTGATGCCCCGGTAGGGCCTCGGCTTGCGCTCCGCAGGGCCCTCGAGATGGGAGCGGCGGCAGTATACCGTCACATCATGACCCAGCTTCACCAGCCGTGTCCCGAGCTGCAGCGTGTAGGTGGCGATGCCGCCGGCACAGGGAACCGATTTGACGCCGAGCATTGCGATCTTCATATCGTTCTCCGAGACTGTCAGCGGTGTCCTTCCGCTTCGTCCACCGCGCTATCGCAAGAGCCCGCCTCTTCTGGCTGCCCCGTGCGCACATGCGCCGCGCCGAGCACTGAGGTCCCCTTCAGTCACCGCCCACACCGACTGAGAGATCGTCACCCGTCCCCCCGCGCATCGTGCCAAAGATAATGCCTCCGTCCGCCGACGGAGCTTCCACCTCGTGCACGACAGCTTTCGCGGCCTCGCTGGAAGGCTGCGCCGCAGCGGGGGCGGCGTCCGTTGGCTTGAGATCATGGAACCAGCCGATGATCAGGATGAGAGCAAGCACGGCGGAGCCGTAGACGACGACATCGGAGACTCCGTGGACCACGACACCGAGGGCGAACTGCGGGCCGAAGTACTCTCCCAGGAGGAGCACGAAGAGCAGGCGCGTGACGTTCGCGAAGAGCACGAGGAACGGGATGATGGCGACGCCCACCGTTCGGAGCCGCAGCGGGAGACTCGAGATCTCGATCAACACGAAGCCGGTGAGCAGCAGAGCGATGAGGGAGCGCATCCCGCTGCACTCCTCGGCCACGACAAAGACGAAGCCGTTCAGGTCGAGATTGACGCCCTGCTGGATCACGTTGAGGCCCAGGAGAGGCGCCAGTGCGCCGGTGATGACTGCGGAGACTCGCTGCATCGGCATCGCGAGCATGCCGACCGCGTGCTCCGGAATAGGCACTGCGAAGATGAGGAGTGCGAGAGGGGCGGCGGTAAGCAGGAACGCGCGACCGCCGTACACGGCCGCCACTATCCCTGAGAGAATGACGGGCAGGGCTGCGCCGGCGAGCAGTCGTGTGCCGGTGCGGGCTGAGGCCCAGTACATTGCCAGGCCAAATGCCAGCAGGGCAAAGCCGGCAAGTGACGGCCGGTGCGACATCGCTGTGAGCTCAGGCCACCTTCTCCAGACGAACCAGCCGACGAGGAAAGGGACCACTACGCAATGGTACTGAGAGGAGTCGGAGAACCACCGGTGCACGAAGACTGCGCCCACCCCGGCATACATGACCACGAGCACGGTCGCGATGGCGGCCACCCAGGCCGCGGTCAGAGGCCGCTGCCTCACACGCTCCATCAGTCTCGCCACGTTCCAGTCGTTCACTTCGCGCCTCTCCAGGTCGCAATTGTGCGGGGCTGCGCTGCCCCGCGTGTCCTGGGCCTGTGTCTGGGGGGCATCCGCCCCGGCGGATGCCCCCTCGGGTGAACGTGCAGACGGGCCCGTCGACACAGTCTACGTCTGTGCGTCCATCTGAGCCTTAGCTGCTCCGGCGGCGTGCGAGCACGGCTGCCGGTGCGCCTACGAGCAGTAGGAGCAGGCTGATCGGCTCAGGTGTCGGAGCCTCGGTGCGGCCAAACCACTCAGCCACACCATTGTCGATCCTGTAGTCAGTCGGTTGAGGGGGCGCAGTCGAACGGAACTGGAACCACCCCATCGCTACGTCGGTATTCGCGGCGGTACCTGGAGCGGTCGGCGGGCCAACGCCGGCATACCCCGAAAGATAGCCATTGTTGACTCCCGGCTCGTAGTACTCGCTCACCCCGTCACCGTCCTGGTCCAGACCCCAGATGGATATCGTATCCCATCGGAGCGAGCGGCCCAGATTGGTTGGGTTCTCGGCGGGAGGCAGTATCACTTCCACTGCCGGCGCCCAGGTGTACCCGTTCGTGTAGCCCGTCGAGTTGTCAGACGGAACGGCCGGGAGCCCACCTGTCCGCGCGGGCGAGCCCGCTACCTCCTGCCAGTCTGGCGCGTTACCGATATCCAGGAACCACTTGCTCAGCGTCTGAGTGAGTGGCTCGGTCGCGAATATCTCGTAGCTGTAGTAGTAGTAGCCGTCAGTCGCCGTGTTGTCGTAGACGTTCCACGAGATGTAGACCTGAGACTCGTGACCCGCCATGACCGGAGCGGCTGCCAGGACCACCAACACTACCGCTGCCACCAGAGAGTGCCTGATTGTCATGCACTGTCACCTCCTTCACCAGTTCGCTCGATGCTTCCGCTGTATATGAAGGGCTCGCGTAACCGGGGTGCCCGCGAACCCGCACAGCCATCTCAGGACTGTCTACGAACGACCCTGTCCAACTCGCTTCGGCACAACTTCGAGGAAAAGCTCCGGATGAACCAGGCGTGCAGGTTTGCCGTACGCCTCCAAACCCTCCGCCTCGAAGGCCTCCATCCACTTCCCCAGTCCGCCCTGCGGGACCGTCGCTGCTCGGGCGCCTGAGAGATAGACGTAGTGATGGCCTGTGCCAACACGCTCATCCATCGCCGCCAGATCCTCCGGCTCGGCCGGGAACAGCAGCGTGGCCTTGTTCGAGTACCAGGAGACTGCTGCCGGATCGTTCGTCAGAATGACCGCGTCATCGGCCAGCCCCTCCGAGAGGATCTGCAGATTGGCCTCCGACCGCGCGGGCGGCATCTCCTGCCCGATGAGGGCGGAAGTGGCGGTGGGGAAGAGCACCAGCGCAAAGATGACCGCCGCCACTCCCGTGCGTGCCCAGCGCGATGCATCGGTGCGGCGCAGCACGTCAATCAGGGCGCCAGCCGCGAAGACCATCGCTATCGGCAGGACCACCGCAAGACCATCCAGCCTCGCACTGAACAGCGAGAGGCTGATCGTCTGAAGCACCAGCATCGCGATGACCGCTCGCCAGAGGTAGCGGCGGTAGTCTGTGCGTCCGAATATGAACGCGGCGAAGATCAGGAACGGGAAGAGGTAGGGCGTCAACAGCCGCGGCCCGCCTCGATAGGCCTGGATCAGCGCAGCTATCATCTTGCCGCCCATCTCCCTCGGGTGGCTGAACGCATACCCGATTGGCGAGGGGGCATCGGACGGCATCTGCTGGTAGATCGTCATCCCGGGGTACTTCGACGTGTTCGCGATGAGCTCATAGGTCGCGAGCGGGGGCAGCGGAGTCCCTGCCACGACCATGTTCCTGATCGCCCATGGAGCGAGCACGATCGCCAGCGCCGCCGCGAACACGCTGATCGAGCGCCAGCGTTGGTCGCTGAAGGCTCCGGCAAGCAGGGCCAGCGGGATCGCGAGCAGCAGACTCGTCAGACCTGAGAGCCAGGCGATCCCGAAGATCGCTCCAGCCAGCGCCGGCCAGAGGATGGTAACGCGCTGCCGGGTCTTCTCATCGGGCGCCTGCACCTGCGCGTTGCGGCCGCGAATGAGCGCCCAGATTGCGGCCGTCACGAGCAGCCCCGCCAGAGCTACGCCAGATCCAGTCAATGCGTTGCCGATGGCGTCCACACTCACGAAGTAGATGGCTGTAGTGAACAGACCGATCGAGCGGTCCCACATTGTGCGGGCGATCGAGTACATCACCCATCCCGTGATGAGCAGGAGCAGACCGTTGAACAGGCTGACGCTCGAATCGCCTGCGCCGCGTACCGCGAAGAGCAGCGACATGGCCAGTGGATAGACCGGCGCGCCCCACAAAGAGGGCATGTAGCCCTCCGCATCGGGTGAGGCATACCGCAGAGCCAGCGGGTATGTGACGCGGGTTGAGAGCCCGTGCCCGTGGCGCATGTTGTCCGCAATCTCCGCCGCCATGATCGGCTGCGGCGCGATCAGCCCGTTGTAGCGTGCCGAGTAGAACCTGCCGAAGGCGCCTATGCCTATGAGTGCGATAAGGATCCCGACGGCCACGGATTTCGCAATCGCGTTCATCCGTTCGGTCGAGTCGCGCGGTTGTGTCCGCTCCGCTGTCGCCTGTCGACGGCCTGCAACCGTCTCCGAGATCCCACTGGTCATATCAGGTGTCGCCAATCCCCTTCACCCTCTTCACGTCTTGTCCCGGCGCCCGCGGCACCGTCAGACAGTCGGCTTCGTCGTGGCCATCATCTCACGCAGTCGAGGGACGATTGCCGACGCGATCTCCCGGCTCGCCGCCTCCGCATCTCCGTCTTCCCCTACCGGCACCAGCAGATACATGCTTGCCCACGGTCGGCGATCCCCACTGAGCCGCTCGCGCCATGCCAGCACCTGTGCCTTCTTGATCGAGCCGGTCTCCGAGCGAGCGGAGGTGTACCATGTGGCGGCCACTCGCTCCGCCGTACGCTTCTGCAGATGCTGCACCCGGACGTCGTCGGCCCCATCCGCAGCCTGCCACACATACTCTCTCTTCGGCGTCCAGCCCTCGGCGGTGGCCGCGAGCGACCAGTCGCGGAGGCTACCGAGGCGCGTATAGGTCGCCTGCACTCGTAGCAGAGCCTCCTGGCCCGCGGGATCGCGGTAGGTTCGCTCCAGCATCAGATACGCCCCGTCGGATGCCATCTCAAGCTCCTCGTCCACCGCGCTGAACGCTCCGATCCTGTCGGGGAGGCTTGCCAGTGGGATGCTCGCAGGCGACACCTCACGTGGCTCGACGAGCGCCATGATGGCGGCGGCTATGAGCAGTGCAAGCACCGCAAGCTGCGAGATGCGTTGTGCCGCCACACTTCCAGTTCTCGGGCTCTCCGCGACCTCGGCCAACTGCGTCACCTCGCACCGTTTGCCTTGAGCACGGCCGAGATAGTCCCCAGCACGATCCTCGCGTCGGTCTGCAGAGACCGCGTCTGGAGATACTCCATGTCCTTCGTGAGCATGTAGTCCGTGTCGCCATTCTTGCGGCCGGAGATCTGCCACAGCCCGGTCATCCCCGGAAGCACCTTGAGCCTCAGCGTATTTCGCGGGTCCACGATCGGCCGCGATATCGGCCTCGGCCCTACCAGCGACATCTCCCCGCGCAGCACGTTGATCAGCTGCGGGAGTTCGTCCAGGCTCGTCTTGCGCAGCACGCGGCCGAGAGGCGTAACTCGGGGATCGTTCTCCACCCGGATCAGCGGGTCCACAACGTTGTTCACATCGTGAACCTCTCCAAGCTTCGCCTCAGCATCCGGCACCATGGTGCGGAACTTGTATATCCTGAACGGGGCTCCGTTGAGACCCGGCCGCCGCTGCCTGAAGATCACCGGTCCAGGACTGGTGACCTTGATCAGCAGCGCAATCAGGCCCAACACCGGGACCAACAACACAAGTGCAATCAGGCTCACGCCCACATCAACGGCGCGCTTGATGGCCTCGTACCCAGTTGATCCTGCGATCTCGACCGGCACGGCCTCAATCGCCGGGATCAGGCGTATGGCATCCGAACCAACTGGTTGCGCGCCTGGCTCAACTACGAGTATGTCACCCATTGAACGTCACCCCATCGCTCCCATACTCTCCGCTACTTGCCTGCAACCGGCTCAAGGGCTGGGACATTCACGCGTGCCTGCTCCTGAGCGGGCTCGTATGCGCCTGGCACGACCTTGCTGAAACTGTACCCGAGGCTCGTGAAGATCTCGGCCGCTCGCCTGAACGCGTGCTCATCTTCATAGGTCCCGATGATCGCGCCGCCGGAGCCGGCGAACTTCGCCGTCAGCCCCAGACTGCGCGCGGTGTTGATCATCTCGAGGTTGATCCTGCCGAGCCCGTCATCGCCATACAGCCTCCTGCGCAGGTCAAAGTTGCGATCCATCAGCTCGCCAAGCGTCTGATGATCACCCGTCACGAGCGCCTCGCGTGCCTCGTCGGTGTACGTGGCCCACTCGCGGATCGCGCTGAGGACCTCGGGATCGCCCGCGTTGAAGCGGTGGCGCACATCGTTATGCATCTTCCCGGACTCTGAGGGCACTGAGGTCCAGGCCAGATAGAGGGGCGGGACGAGGCTGGTGGGCATCTCTTCGTAGATGCCGTGCCCCCTGCTCCGCATATACTCCGGGTTGAAGTCCATGTAGACCAGCCCGCCATGCGCCTGAACGACGCGATCCTGCAGCCCCGCCGCGATGCCAAGCTCCTCTGTCTCCACTGAAAGGATGAGGTTCGGCTGCTCCCATTTCGGGATGTCGTGTTCAGTCAGTTCGTAGAATTCCATGAGGCCGTGAAGAGCGGCCGTGATGATGGCGCTCGAGCCACCCAGGCCGACCTGGCGGGGGATGTCAGTGTCATACTGCAGGGCGAAGTTGCGTTCCGGCAGCCTGATTCCGTGGAGGCGGCAGTACTCATGGAACTTCTTGCACGTGGCATACAGCAGACGGATGCCGCCGTAGTAGCCATCGTGAGACGCGACCTGCTCGAGGGCGGCAAGGCTCCCGAAGCTGAGAGGGTCAAAGAGCGGGTGCCTGACGATCTCCACCGTGCTGCTCTCGCGGAGGATGACCTCCGCGCCGAAGTTCCGCATCATGCAGGCGATCGTCTTGCCACCGAAACCGTCGGAGGGATTGCCCATGATACCCACACGCGCGCCTACCCACTTATGCACGACCATTGGTCTCACTCCACGAGGCGAAGGAGGTGTTTGGGGCAGACTGCCCCGGTGATAGTGAGCGTCCTCCTACGCAGTAGCGTGCGGCTGCGAGCGGTGGCGTAGGGCTGGTGGTGCGGGCGGGGTACCATCGAGTGCGGGCGTGGCGCGTGCGACTGCCGGCGGCCGATGAATTCGCCGCTGGGTCAGACTGCTTGACTTCCCATCGCCAACTCGCCCGTTCCATGCTCAACCCCGTGCCGGCGAACAGCCATTGACCGAAGTGCCGCAACGCTTTGCAGTTGCGTCAGGCCGGTGGGTGGGCAGGAGGCTCTGGGGCGAGGCAGGACGAGGGGAGAATCACTTGCCGGTGCTCTACCGAAGTGGTAGAATGATGACGGCAAGTAACCGACCCGGTTCCTTTTCCCGCTTGCCAGGGGGTCAGCGAGTGGCACCTCGCTGGCCCCCAACCTGTCTCAGCCGCCCCCTCGTCCGGCCTCTCCCACTCTGAGCTTAGCCGTCTCTCATCCACCACATCACCGGCCATCAGACACCATGAACCTTAGCACCCGAGGCGGTGTGAGGTCAATGGTCTGGCGCTCACAGAAGGCTCACAGGCTTTGTGAGGCCTGTGAGCCGGAAGGGGCCGTCGCAGGGGGGGAAGAGCTACTGGTAGTAGCGGTGGTAGGCCTGATAGACGGTGGAATCGGCGTGCAGAATGTCGTTCACCACGACACCGCCGACGGTCGCGCCCACCTCACGGAGATCGTCTATTGCACGTCGCACGGGGATGACGCGGCTTCTGGCGAGGGTCACGAGGAGGACTATGTCCACGGCCTGGGCCAGCGACACGGCGGTGCTGAAGCCCTCGACCGGAGTGCAGTCTATGAGCACATAGTCGGCGCGTTCTTTGAGCTGCTGAAGCGTATTGCGCATTGGCTCAGTCAGAGCGAGGTCTGGCCCACGAGCCACGTCTGTTCCTGTTGTGAGTATCTGCAGATGCTCGAGCTCCGTGGGCAGCAGTGCCTCATCGAGTGTGCTCTTTCCGGTGCACAGGTCGGTCAGCCCCGGGCGTCCTTCGGCGATTGCCAGTGCCGCCTCGAGCCCGGAGCCGTAGAAGTCACCATCAACCACAATCGTCCTCTGCTGCACCAGCGCGAGGGAGATGCCGAGGTTGACAGCGACGGTGGTCTTGCCCTCCTTCTCGCCGGGGCTGGTGATGAGGATGGAGCCGAAGTCAGACTCCTCCTTCATCGCCATCAGCGATGAGCGCAGGACCCGATAGGCCTCCAGATAGGCCGATGGATGCGGGTTCGGACCCAATACAGTTTCTGTCTCAATCAGCACGAGAGGCTCCCTGTCTCAAAGGATTCCCCGATCTTCGTCACCTTCGGCGGGCGGTAGATGGACCGGCCCCGCCGTCTCGCGGGCCTCAACATCTGTCCGCGGTATTCCGGCAAGCACCGGAACATCCAGGAGCATCTCCGCTTCGTGGGCGTCCTGGAAACTGAAGTCCACGTAGTAGAGGGCAAAGACCAGCAGCACACCCAGCAGCGCGCCGGCGATGACCGCAACGATGAACTTGAGAATGAAGCCCATCAACCCGGTGGGCACGCGGCGCGCCTCGGCGGGGGAGACGACCTCGATGAGCGTCGCGCCATTGAGCTGCTGCTCCTCATAGTCCAGACGCTCGAGATGGCCGAGCACGGCCTCGTACGTCTGCTGCGCCTGCGTCAGGCGCTGGTTGACTTCCGTGTAGCGGCGGGCGTCCTGCGTGACCTGCGGCAGCCGGGAGCGGATCTCATCCGCCCGCTTGCTGAGCAGGTCGAGCCGGCGAGCGTAGGCCGCAGCCTCAACCTCAGCCTGCACGGCCGCCTCCTGTAGAGCCAGTGAGCCAGTCCCAGCGCCGGTCCCGCCCGAGGCTGACTGGGTGCGGACCTGCGCGAGCCTCCGCCGCAGCCCCTCGATCTGGCGCTCGATGGCCTTGACCTCTTCGTGCTCGGCCGTGCGCCGGGTGAGCTCCTCCTCCAACTGGACCTGCTTCTGGGCTATCGCCTGCTGCAGGGCCGCAGCCTCCGGATTCACCTCTGGCGCTACGGGAGCGGCGGGCGCGCCGGGCGCCCGGCGTGCTGTTTGCCCGAGAATATCGGCTCGCGACTGCGCGGCTCCCTGGGATACCTCGGACGCCGATACCTGCCCGTCGATCGTTGCCAGCTCTTCAGTCAGGCGAGCTTCGAGCGTTGGCGGCGGGACTCCGCCGTAGGGCTTGGCAATCTCATCTAACTCGGCCCGAAGCAGATCCACATCCTCAGAGACTTCCGGCAGCCGCGCCTCGAGGACTGTGCGGATCGACTCGATCCGACCCGCGCGGTTCTCACGCCAGAGTTCGTCGAGCTTGTCCATCACCGCATTGCAGTAAGCGACGGCGACTTGACGAGGAGTGTTGGCCTGAGCGGTAATGCCTTCGGGCACTCCGGTTGCCGCCACACTCACCTGTGCGACATCACTCTCGCCCAGCCGCTCAGCCACGGCCGGCCTGAGCTCGCCCTCAGCGTTGGCGAGCACGAGTCCGAGCTCAGAGGCAGCCGCTTCGAGCACGTAGCGGCTGCTGACGAACTGGGCGAAGCTGTTCCAGAACGGCCCCTCCTCATCCGGTCGTCCTATGGCGAGGTCGTTCCCCTGGAGGGAGACGTCACGCATCGCGATGTCATGCAGCAGTACGCGCCCGTCCGCTGGATGTGCGGTCTCATGGGGCAGCAGTCGCGTTGCCAGAACTGCTGCGGCTGCGAGGCCAGCGGTGAGGACCACGAGCCAGATGCGACGTCGTAGAATGCGGTAGTACTCAGCGAACTCCATGGCCGCCCCCTGACTGCGGCAGCATGCGGTCTTCGATTGGATGGGCTTGCGGTCGCCGCAACGCGTAGTGTCCCGGTATTCTCATCACTTTCCGACCACGGCACCGAGCGTCAGGCCGATCAGCAGGTCGCCAAGGATATCCTCCCAGACACGCTCTCGGACATCTCTCGGCGGAACGTATATGACATCCCCGGGGTAGACGAGGTAGGCTGGGTCACCCGTCTGCACCTCCGCCAGTTCCAGCAGGTGGACCGCCTCGGTCCCCGCTCGAAGTCGCTCGCTCACTGTGCGGTGAGCACTCGCCGCCCGCCGAACAGGCTCGCGCTGCGGATAGTTACGCGAAGGGTCAACACGTCCGACACGCCACGGCTCCCGAGGTGCGGCGGGGTGCGCCGCCGGCGCGAGGGCAGGTCGCACCCGGGCGCGTGTCTGCTGAGGCTCGCCCTGTGCCGCAAGAAGCTGCTGTACTTCACCGCGCCGCACTATGGCGATCTTCCCGACTCTCGCGGTAGGCGAGGGACCGCCGGCATCAGCGATGAGATCGATGATCGTGTCTCCATCGCGAATGGGGTAGCTGCCCGGCTTGACAACCGCTCCGAGGACATAGACCTCCTCGGTGATGCGCGGAACGATGATTGTGTCACCCGGCTGCAGCCGCACGTTCTGCTCCGCATCGCCGAGATCAAAGATTGCCTCCATGTCGTAGCTCGCCGACTCACCCGCGCGCAGCAGGATGACGGATCGGCTGTCACCGAGCGGCGTAGCGCCTCCAGCAAGCCCCCAGGCGTCAATCAGTGTGGCCGCCGAGTCAAGTGGGATGGCACCCGGCTGCACGACCTGCCCGACCACCTGGACCACCTGGGCCCGCCGCGGTACAACCACGGCATCCTGTGGCTCAAGCGCGACATCGAGGGAGCTGTCGCCGTCCTCGAGCAGTGCGCGCAGGTCGGCGCGGATCTGCCGGCCCTGCCGCAGCACGAAGGCCTCGGTGGCGTCCGCATCCGGGGCCAGACCGCCGGACATCACGACCGCCTGCGAGAGTGTGGCCGCGCGACCGGCCGGAAGGCTTCCGGGGGTGCTCACCGCGCCGATGACGAAGATCGGGTTTCGCTCCGGAACCACAAGGATATCCCCGGAGCGAACGGGGCTGTCCACCGCCATGCTGCCTCCCGGCGCTCTTCCGGGCTGGAGCAGGGGCATGAGGTTCAGAGCGATGCGCTCGCCGCTGCGGAGGATGTAAGCCTGGCTCAGGTCGCCATTCTCAGTGGCGCCGCCGGCCGCGACGACCGCAGTGGACGCGGAGCCGGCCTGCTCTGCGTCGATGGCGCCGGGTGTATTGACCTGGCCGGTGACCATGACCGAGCGCGTCGAAAGCTGCGGGACCATCACAACATCGTCAAGCTCAAGGACGACATCCTCGACCATCTGCCGGCCCTCGGGGCTGGGCCGGAGGATGGGCCTGAGATTCACCTGAATGACCTCATTGCCCCTGAGTATCTGCACGGCGGAGAGGTCGGCGAGATCGGTTGCGCCTCCTGCAGCGAGCACCGCGCGCGATGCGGTCAGTGCGTCCTCAAGCGCTGCAAGGCCCGGCTGAGCGACCGCGCCGACGATGCGGACGGAGCGTTGCCTCAGCGACGGCACGACAATCGCGTCGCCCGCCTGCAGCGTAATGTCGCTCGGGATGATCATCTCGCCCGGACCGACGGCCCTCGCGAGCGGCGCGGATTCACCGTTACGCACAAGCACGATCCGCGCGAGATCGGCCTCCGGGGTGGTTCCGCCAGCCGCGCCAAGCAGCGCCAGTGTCGTGGGGAAACTCCGCAGATCATAGGTTCCGGGACGGGCGACTGCTCCGAGGATCGAGACGACGCGGCTCGCACCACTCAGCCGCAGGACGGTTACGTGGGGGCTGACGACGTACTGGCGCAGCTTCGAGGCGATCTGGTCGCTGAGTTGGCTTGCAGTGAGGCCGGCGGCTCGGACGGAGCCGACCATTGGGAGGAGCACATCGCCTTCACTGCGGACGTAGTAGACGCCACTGACCGCCGGCTCGCCTCTGACGTCAACAGAGATGACATCACCGGGCACGAGAGGGGTCAGACCGGCATCGGGTACGGTGGTAACGGTGGAAGCGGCGACGCCCTGGGGCTGCTGAGTGGGCTCGATCTGCGCGAGTAGTGTCGGTGACTTGTGGGAGGATGCGGCATCTTCCTGGGCCTCGAACGCCTGCCCTGACGCGTGCGCTGGCCTCAGATGAGGCTGCAGGACACAGGACACCGACACGAGCATGAGTAGACCAAGCCGCACACGCAAAGAAACTGCACCTCCGGCATCGACGGGCCGAGACGCCCCCCGATATTCCACACCGTGCGTCCCCGATGGCGACGCTGCTCGGCCATGCTGCATTGCTGGGGCATGGCGACCGGCCCCGTGACGTGAGTGCATGTACCTGATCCGATGGATAAACCCGGGGAAGTATAGGGGGGAAGACGCCAATCCGTCAAGCACAATCTGTTCTTGGTACCGCAGAAGACCCTGCGAGAGGTCAGTAGGGGCCGCAAGCGCCGGCTACAACTGCGCCAGCGTGCGTGCGAGAGCGAGGAGCAGCCCCCCCGCAATCAGCGCACCACCGAGGGCGATCAGAGCTGCGGCCTTTGTCCGCATGCGCGACCGCTCCACGAGCTGTGCTGTCCTGCCACGTGGCGTGACGGATGTCAGGGGGAGCGTGAACGCCTCCATGCCCCGAACGACTGAGGTGGCTGCCATGGCGGCGCCCACAGTAGCTGTGAGCAGTGCAAGGCCGATTACCAGCACATCCGAGGTGTCACCGCGAGCGGGGAAGTTGGGGTGCCGGCTCTCAATCACGAGCACGAGCAGGAGCAGGAGCAGAGGAACGAGTGCTGCGAGCCACCACAGTACTCGCCCGGCAGACCACCCCATCCGACGTGGATGTGCCATCCCCAAACCCTCACACCAGAGACAGTGGCACACCGGTTCGCGGTTCCATTATGCGGCAGAGAGACGGCTGCAGTCAAGGGAATGAACGCAAAAGTGCAGGGCCCGCAACAGGTGGGCCCTGCACTGTGTTCCGCCTCGCCAGAGTCGGCCGGTGGCGCGCAGACGCCTCGCAGGTTGTGACGGGAAGAGCCTCCGGCCCTCTCTCGCGAGGGGCGTGCGTCAGGCCTTTCCGCGCCGCCCGCGGATGTAGGCCAGGCCCAGCGGGAGCATGCTCAGGCCCATGAGGGCCGACGGCGGCAGCTCGGGGGTGTTGTTCACCCACACGCTTCTAGGGTCACCCTCAAGGCCCTGAACATGTATGGCAGTCCTGGAGCAGTCGGCAAGTAGCCCGGTGAAGTCAGCGGTGAACCGCAGACTGGCCACGGGGTAGATCCTGCTGCCGACAGCGGGCACATCATCCTGCCACGAGACAGCCCCGGAGGGCTGTCCGGGTACCGATGCACTCCAGTCGCCCAGCGGGTCCCACGAGCCGCCGTTCCAGATCTCGGACGTCGCGCCGGCGCCGACATAGTTCACCACGTCATCGTAAACGATGAAGCGGGTCATGAACTCCCCGGGAGGGACCGACGGGAACGACGTGCCGTTGTAGTCGAGGATCCACTGGTACGTGAAGTCAACTGGATCCAGCAGTTGACAGGTCAGGTCATACGCACCGGGATCCGCGATCGTTTCGTCGAACGGAGGCTGCGCCGTGCATACAGCCACGCTCAGGATCAGAAACAACACGGACATCTGTACTCTACGCATCCTTTCCCTCCTTTCTCGGCAGGCGAACCGAACCGCGCCCACCCCAAAGCGACCCTGCGTGCCTCTCGCGCTCTACACTCTTCTTACCTCTACGGTACGACAACTCCTCCTGGCTCTTCCTCACAGGCATCTCACAGGAGTCCATTTCGGCGAATCGTATCAACCTAGTCGCCAGTGAAGGGACACATATAACGCACCTTTGTCACGGATACTCGCATCAGGAGCCGCAATTGCCGGATCGCGAGCCCTCCCCCCGCTTATGGGTACCTTTCCGTCGATTTAGCAGGACTTGTCCTGATAGGCTGCGAGCGTGCTTCAGGTAGAATAAGGTCGCTGAGAGACCCGAAGAAAAGGAACACAGTCATGGAATCACTTTCCGCAACTGCCGAAGCGGTCGCGCCGGATACCGCCAGGATCAACGTGCTCTGCGTTGACGATGACAGCGCGTGTCTGAGGATCCTAACGGCGTTCCTGCGCCGGGCAGGCCACTCGTGTCACACCGCGGGTAACGGGGCGGAGGCGCTGAGGATCCTTCGGGAGTCCCCGCAGATCAACCTGGTCATTACCGATGTGGTTATGCCCGAGGTTGACGGCCATGAGTTGTGCAGCGTCATAGCCGCTGAGTTTCCCGAGATGAAGGTCATCGTTGTCAGCGGCTCACCCGGGCAGGATGTGGCGCCGCTACGCCGGTGCTCCGTGGTCCAGGACGTCCTCTCCAAGCCGCTCCGCCAGCGCGAGATCGTGTCCGTCGTGCATAACGCGATCTCGGCGGCCTGATCGCTGTTGCCTCGCTCCGAAGCGTACAGCGTAGCGGCCGGCGAGGGTGTTCCGCGCCGGCCGCTGACTGAATGCCCCGCCTCGAACCTCAGGAGTCGCTCTTCTGCGAGCGCATCTCCTCGAACTGCTGGCCCATCTTCTCAAGCTCAGACTCGCCGAGCGACTTCTCGGCATGCTCGAAGACAACCGCCTGCTCCTCGGCGATGTGGTGCTCGATCATCTCCTTCGTCACCTTCAGCAGCGTCCCCCAGCGCTCCTCACCCATGTCCATGGACTTGAGCTCATCGAGCGCCTGCCTCGCGACGTGGTGCTCCTCGAAGCCTTCGGCCACGTCCTCCTTGGCCGACTTGCGCTTCTGCTGCACCGCGGGGTAGAAGCTCTCCTCCTCGAACTGCATGTGCATGCTGATCCCGGAGTAGAGCTCGCCGAACTTCTCCTGCCGCTCCTGCGCGTCCTTGGGCTTGGTGTCGCTGAGTTCATCAAGAAGATGCTTGACCCGCTGGTGATCCTCGCGCAGCACCATCAGTAGTCCCTGACCCATCTCTCCATCCTCCGTGTGCGCC
>DHPY01000004.1:63648-75797 GCA_002411015.1 Armatimonadetes bacterium UBA5352
CCGCTGCGGAGCGTGCCGCGGATGCGCTCGATGCGGTTCTCGGTCTCGCGGCCCCTCATCCGGTGGCGTACCGCGTTCAGGTCCTCCGCAAGCACGTCATTGAGCACATCAGCAGCCGGTTCCGATCTATCCGCCATGCTCATCCCTCCACACCACACTCGATCGGCAGCGGCCGGTCGCCGCGCTGTGTCCTCGCGGGGAAGCATAGCCGGGCTTGAGCCTGATGGACATGGAGAAGACTCTGGAGATTGGGTGGCGTGGCCACCGGATTGGTGGACGGGCTCGTGCCCGGTGGCTGCGGTAGTGGCGCTATGCAGGGCCCAGCGCTTTGAGGATCGCGATGCCGTGACCATCGAGCGGAACCCGTACGAAGGCCGCTCCGCTGTCGTTCGCCTCGATGGGGTAGCGCTCTTCGTTCATCAGGTTGACGACCTCGCCACCTTGCAGGCGTGCGGGCTGCGCCAACCTCGATGGCGTCCGCCCGCCGGTCGGTCTGCAGGTTCAGTGCGACTGTCTCGTCATCATCGAGGGTACGCGAGGTACATGGATCGGTCTCGCCGGTCGCGTGGTGATGGGGTGTGGCTCTCCCGCGGCGTGACGCGGGCGATGTCGGCGATGGAACGAAGCGGCTCCACCTACCGCGCTCCTCCCGGGAGGTCGCTCAGGTGGACGGCGATCCCTTCACCACCGCTGCCGTAGTCAGCGACGATCGCCAGGTGCATGAGACCGCCGCGATCCGGGTGGGGAACGCAGCCGATGTCCGGGCCGCAGGTGAACTGCCCGTTCTCGGTGCGATACATGACCACTGCCGCGGCCAGCTCCTCACTGATCCCGGCCGCCTCCGCTAGCTCCGCGACACCGAGTTCATTCACCCTCACCGGCGCTCCTGGCCATGATGATGGACGGGCGTTGCCGCCCTCCGTAGCCGGGCCGCCATGAAGCTCATCGAGCTTCCAGTCCACCGCCGCCTTCGCTTCGTCGAAGTCCACGCCACTGGCAGTCGCCATGCAGCCGTCACGATCGACTCCGCAGAGCACTACGCTGTGGTGTGAGGGAATACCCCGTACTCCTGTCATCCTTCGGTAGATTCGCCGGCAGTTCTTCCCCGCATCTGGACGCATTCCGTTCACCCTCCTCCGTCCCCATCACAGTTCGTGACCTCCGGCAAGCCACGGGACTTGTAGTATACGCGCGTTGTCCCCAGACTCTCCTCAGGTAATCCCCCTGTTTCTTGACAGCGGTGCCCTGAGATGGCGCTACCTATACTCCGACGATCCTCCGCCAGCGGAGCCACCCGACTGACCCTCCCGGCATAGACGCGCGCGTTCCGGCCTCAGGTCTCTTGCGGCCCCAATATGCAGTGAACTCCTGAGTGCAAATGGCTGGCGGCAGGCCGTAAGATGCAAACAGGCGCCACACCCGGCTGACACGATGGGAGGTGAGGCAGATGTTACGCTGGGCATTGATAGCGCTGGTCATCGCGCTGATTGCGGGCATCCTGGGCTTCGGTGGGATCGCGGGTGCGGCCGTGGGCATCGCGAAGATCCTGTTCTACGTCTTCGTTGTCATCTTCGTGATCGGGCTGATCGCGCATCTCGTGGGTTAGCACGACCAACGGTACGCCAGAGGCAGCACCCGAGGAAGACGGGCGGAAGCCCGTCTTCCTCCGGTTAAGCACGGCGCCTGCAATCGGTCGAGGCTCTGCCGAGGTGTGAGGGAGCCGTCGTGGGGCTGGTCGCGGGCGCACAGGCCGGCCTCGCCATGCTCTGGGTGCCCCCGGTGGGGCTCGTGCTGGGCGGTGGCGCTGTCTCAGCAGCGCTCGCGGGAGCGGCCGGCGCCACGGCCGCCGGAGCGATTGCCGGCGGCGTGACCGGCTATCTCAAGGACCAGGGCGTACCGCCAGACCACATCCAGCAGTTCGAGGACCATCTTGAGGGCGGCGGCGCCGTTCCGGAGATTCGTCTTCCCTCCGGCGAGCTCGATATGGGCGCCGCCCAGGAGATCCTCGCGAAGTACAACGCCACCCAGGCGCTTGTCGAGGGGTAGCTCCGTTCAACTGAAGGCAGCACAGCCTGTGGGCGGGAGCATTGCACTGCAATCCTCCCGCCCGCTTTGCTGTCTGGCATGACGACCGCCCCCCGCAAGATGCCCGACTGAGGTACCCGCTACCTTCGCGCGACATGCTCTCACCGTGCATGTGCCCCGCCGCCCGCGCCTGGAGGCGCTGCCCGAGATCCCACGATCCGTCCCTTCGAGGCGAATGGCGTGCGGTACGCCGCTGGTCTGCGCGCGCTGGAACGACCCGCAACGGATGTTCCTCCCGG
Source organism: Armatimonadetes bacterium UBA5352 (assembly GCA_002411015.1). Taxonomy (GTDB): domain Bacteria; phylum Armatimonadota; class Zipacnadia; order Zipacnadales; family UBA5352; genus UBA5352. The sequence goes on from DHPY01000004.1 coordinate 65,973, forward strand.
GCAGCTTCCTCGCGGCGCGTGCTTGCGAAGCATACCGCCGCACATCGTGCCGCGGAGATCGAGCGCTACTGGAGCGAGGCGCATCGCGAGAAAGCGGAAGGTCCCGTCACAGCGCCGGCGGCGCTATGATGGCCGCTTCACCGGCCGGTGGTCGGGCAGTCCCGCGATAGGCTGCCCCTCCTCTCGGATGAAGGCGGGCTGCTGCATCTCTCCTCCGTGCAACAGCCCGAGGCGGCCGCGCTCCATCAGCCGGCCGAACTGCCGCCAGTCCACCTCCTGAACGCAGCCCGCGAGGCCGTCGCCATCGTAGAAGAGCGTCGGCATCTCCGGCCACCCGCCCGCCTCCGTACACGCAGCATGGGCCCCCTCGCGGGCGGCCCATGCCTCGACCTTCCGTCCGTCTGTGTCAAATTCCATCGGCGTGACGCGCATCTGACTCACCACACTATTCCTACGCGTTCACGGCCCCGCGCCCGCCGCCGCGCTCAGGCCGTTTGCGCGAGCATCCTGCGAGAGTTCACGGACTGACTGCGCGCGATCGATCGGTGTAACCAGAATGCCCTCTCGCCCCACCGCCACCACCATATCCTCAAGCCCCATGGCCGCGATCGGGTGGGGCAGCTCGTTGTAGACGATACAGCGGCGGCAGTCGGAGACCACCACCGCGCCGAGTAGCACGTTGCCGTCACCATCCGCCTCACTCACCCTCGAGAGCGCATCCCACGAGCCGAGGTCGTCCCATTCGAAGGTGGCGGTGATAACCTTCACGCTCTGCGCCCGCTCCATGAGCGCATAGTCTATGGAGGTATCGGGCAGCGCCATGAAGGCCTCAAGCTGCTTCTGAGTGTCGCCCGTGCGCGTCGCCTCATAGAGGCTCTCCGCGATCAGCGCCACCTCCGGGTTTGCCTGCTGCAACTGCTTCATGAACGCGCCAACGCGCCAGAAGAACATGCCGCTGTTCCACAGGAAGCGCCCGCTGCGCAGGAACTTCCGCGCCGTTTTCGCGTCCGGCTTCTCGCGGAAGGAGACCACATCGAGGATCCTGCCGCCCCTGCCGGCTGCCTCGATGTAGCCGTAGCCTTCATCTGGCCTCGTGGGGCGGATCCCTATGGTCACGAGCGCATCGGTGTCGCGGGCCGTGCGAATGGCGCGCGATAGATCATCGGTGAAGGCGGCCCGCCCTCCGATGTAATGGTCAGCGGGCAGAATGCTCATCACCGGGTCCTCTTCCTCATCATTCGCCGCGAGGACTTCGGCCGTGGCGAACAGCACTGCGCCGAGCGTGTTTCGCTTCATGGGCTCCGCCAGGATGTTCCGCCTGGGGAGCAGGTCGATGTGGCGCGTGATCGCGTCCTGGAGCGACTTGCTGGTGATGACAAAGGTCTTGTCAGGCCCGGCGATGATCGCCGCACGATCCACCGTCTCACGCAGTAGCGTGCGCGTGCTCGGGCCGAACGAAAGGAGTTGTTTGGGGCGATCTGGGCGGGATGCTGGCCAAAAGCGGGAGCCGATGCCTCCAGCCATGATCGCAAACCAGGCGTTGTCTCGACTGTCCATAGCTTCCTCTTCCGTGGCAAGTCGGGGGGCGCAATTGCAGTGGTTGCACTATGGGCGAAATGCCATCCGGAGACCATCAGGTGAGGCCTGAGTGGTCTGAATGCAAGTACCTATCTTCGGTCCCGAACTGCATGTCCGTGGCGATACGCGCGGCGAGGACATCACTGACACCATCGACGCGCATGAGGTCGGCGGCGTTGCGAAACGGGCCGTTACGCCTGCGGAATGCCACGATTGCCTCAGCGGTACGGCGCCCCACGCCCCTTATGCCCATGAAACCGGCCACTCCCGCTGAGTTGACATCAGGTGGGGTATCCTGCTGACGCAGCGCCACACGCACTCCTCCAGTCCCCGGGGAATCTCACTCTGACGGTTGCTCATTCACTCTACAGCCGGTTGATCGCCTCCGACAGGATGATCGTTGATGGTGCGTGTGGGTGTATCCCGACGCGGCCGATGCTCTGCGGGATCAGCACTGTATCGCCACGCGAGAGCCGTCCGGACCACCCACGCGAGCGCATATCCAGGTTGCCCGCGACCACCGTGGCGGTGTAGCAGCGGCCTGGCCCGATGTTCCACGCCATGTGCCCGTCCACGGTCAGGCGGTTGATCCGGTATGCGCCGCACTCAACAAGCGTCTCACAGGCGCCCCACTGGAACCGGTCAACATCCGGCCAGACGAGCGCCGGGCGATCGTCAGCGACCGTCGCGGCCTGGATCGCCTGCTCGATATGCAGCTCCCGCGGCTGCCCATTCTCATCCAGCCTGCCGTGGTCATCTATCCGGAAAGTGGAGTCGGAGGGCTGCTGGACCTCCAGCACCATCACCCCGGCCTGCAGTGCATGCACCGTTCCGGCGGGCACGTGGACCACGCATCCCGGCTCAACCGGCACCTCGCGCAGGCACTCCCGCACCGTGCCATGCCGCGCGTGCCACGCGAACTCCGCATGGCTGACGCCCTGCCTCAGGTCGTGCAGCAAAGTCGCGCCCGGCTCGGCATGCACGACCACCCAGGTCTCGGTCTTGGGCTGCTCGTTCGGGAAGAACCGCCTGCACGCCTCGGCGTCCGGGTGGACCTGGATGCTCGTGTGCTCGTGGACATCGAGGAACTTCACGAGCAGCGGGTAGCGCCCGTCTCTACTGTGCGGCGCGAGCTGTTCACCGAACTCCCGCATTGCCTCAGACAGCAGCATCGGCCCACTCTCCAGGTTCACGATGCTCGAGACGCCCTCGTCGATATCCGCAACCTCCCACGACTCGCCGATCTCCTCGCCCGGGGGAAGCTGCTTGTCCAGCATCTCCAGTCTCCGCCCACCCCAGATGCGGGGTTGGAGAACAGGCTCGCATACGAGCGTCCGATCAAGTACCGAGGTGACCACGGTCACAGTTCTCACCTCCACGTTGCCGCGCTCTCTGAGTGCGGCGGCTCACAGCCCCGCGGGTATGACGGGCTTCTCGCCCCTCCGGACAGCCTGGTTCGCCAGATGGTAGGCGTCGGCGTACTGCCGCGCCACAATGTCCCACGATACGACCTCTTCGAGATACCTCTTCAGATTGTCGCCGAGCTTCATGCGCAACTTTGGATCGGTGCCCAGGCGCAGCACCTGTCGTTTGAGCATCTCACGGTTGGTGAATAGCAGGCCGCCCTCGCTCTCGAGCGTCTGCGATGTCAGCGCCTCCAGCGGCGCGGTCGTGATGTAGGGCTTGTTCATCGCGATGATGCGCGCAAGTGTCCCGGATTGCGTCTCATCCACGCTGGGGAGCACGATGAAGTCACAGACCGCCATGACCTTGTAGTAGACCGGGCCGCGCGGGACGAACTCGTAGTAGTGCGCCAGCCCCTTCTTCTCCAGCAGGTCCACGGACTCGACGTACATCTCGTAGTCTCGGCGGTGGTTCGGGTCGCGCCAGGTTCCGGCCGCCAGCAGGTCCCAGTCCTCGCCGGTCTGCTCCTCGATCTCGCGGGCGCACTCCTCCCAGATGGAGGTCATGATGTCCCAGCGCTTGTTCGACTGGATCCACCCGACCAGCCCCACCAGATGCCCCGCCAGTTTCGGGTACTCGTTAAGCCCAAGCTCCTCGCGCAGCGACGGGATCTGCTCGGGCCCCCACTGCATGTCGGGGCGAGCCCCGTGAGGCACGACCATGATGTTCCCGGGCATGTCCCAGCCGTACTGCGAAAAGGTCCACTGCATTCGCCAGAGTTGGTAGTCGGCCTTGACAAGCAGAACCTCCGACTCCTGTGCCATGCGGTAGACGAAGTTGGCTTCGTCGTAACTCATCCGTCCATGCACGGTGTGCGGCTCCACGATCTTCGGCCACGGCTTGAGCGCGACAAGCAGGTCAATGAAGCCCTCATTCCTGTCGCCGATGCCGCGCTCGTCAATGTACTCATAGAGGCCATATTCGTGCTGGATGTGGATCGCGTACGGCTCGATCTCATTCACTACCTCCGCCACCGGCCGCCACCAGTCACTCCTCGACATGTCTATGATGGGGTAATCGGATGCGCCGTCAGTGTGCGTGATCGTGATCAGGCGGCGGTCCGGGTGGGCTTTGTGGATGAACTCGCAGGCCTCCTCGGCGAACGTCCCGATGCCGCATTGTCTCATGGGCCAGCTCGATATCATCACGATGGGCTGCATATCACACTCTCCCCGTCACCTGGTCTCTGACGCGACTGAGAGCCGGCGCGTTGTCAACCTTGAGGTCGAGCCGCGGCTGCATCCGCCGGAACGCTTCCTCCCGGTCCAGCATCGCCATCAGCGCGCAGATCGTTGACTCGGCCCCCTGGTTGCGGTTCACCCCATCGGCGCGGAGGCCGTCATAACACGCGCCCGTATCCGCGTCGTAGAGGAAGGTGCCGAGCGCGTTCTCACCCAGGAACCACCCGCAACAGCGGAGCGTCTCCTGGAGCCACCGCACCTCGCCGGTTGCGTTGTGTGCGGCCAGGGAGGCCGATGCGAGCGCACAGGCCTCAAGCGGCTGCTGGTCGAACCGCGCGGGCTCAGATCCTGCCTCGAACCACCCATCCGAGCCCACCGGCGCGAGTTGCCCGTCCGGCGTCACCTGCACCTTGAGCAGCCAGTCGAGCATCCGCAGGCCACGGGTGAGGGCCTCGACGTCATCGGAGTATGCCCCGCCGCGAATGAGAGCCTCGGGCACGCGGGCGTTGTCGTAGGTAAGGCTGCTCTCCAGCCATGGCCAGTCTTTGCGGAAGCCCTCACTGCAGCGGAACTTTAGCAGGTCGATCATCGAGCGCAGCCCGCGCTCGACGCGCAGATCGCGACTGACGCGGTCGAGGTAGTTCACGCAGCCGATCATCGTGAACGCGACAGCCCGCGGCGAGAGGAACTTCAGCGCGGGTTCGAGCGCACGTTCGAATATCTCAGACGCGGCCACTCGCATCGATTCATTGCCGGTGAGTCCGGCGAAAGTCCCGAGCGCCCAGAGCGCGCGGCCGTGGCTGTCCTCCGATGGCGCCTCGTCCAGCCAGCGCCGATCGTAGGTCATGAAGTTGCGGAAGCGCCGGGTAGCCTCATCGTATGCGTGCCGTAGAAAACCCATGTAGACGGAAGTGAGATCATCAGCCGTGCCGTTGCAGGAGGCGGCCACAACCAGCGCGCGCGAGACATCATCGGTGCAGTAGCCGTGGTCGCGATCGGGGACACAGTGGAATGCGTGCTGCAGGACCCCGGTGCTGTCGGTGATGCGGCGCAGATGCGAGAGGTTGATCTGGTCCGCGGCGGTTCGGCTGCTCGTGATCGGCCGCATCGTGCGGGGCCGCTGACGGCGCTCCGCCCTTGCTGTCTCGAATACCCGCAGGTAGTCCTGCGCCACCCGCGACCACACCATCTTGCGCGAGAAGTCATACGCCCGCCGGCGCATCGCGTGCCTCGCAACGTCATCCGTCAAGAGCTCATCGATGGCACTGCCTGCCGCATCAGGATCCGCGAAGGGGATGAGCACTCCGCGGCCATCCGCCAGCATCTCCTCAGCATACCAGTAGGGTGTGGAGACGATCGCGTTCCCCGTCGCCATCGCGTAGGCCAGCGTGCCTGATGTGATCTGTCGCGGATTCGTGTAGGGCGTCACGTAGAGGTCGGCGGCCGACAGGTAGTTGCAGAGCTCATCCAGCTCCACAAAGCGATCCACGAACCGCACGTGGTCGGTCACGCCGAGCCGCTCAGCGAGCTCCTTCAGTGAGTCTCGGTACTGCTCTCCGTTGCTGGCCACGAGATGCGGGTGGGTCTTCCCGAGCACCATGTAGGTAACGTCCGGGTGATTCGCGACGATCCCCGGGAGGGCCTGGATCATGTGCTCAAGGCCCTTCCCCGGCGAAAGCAGCCCGAAGGTGAGGATCAGGGTCTTCCCGGCGGCGCCGAAGCTCTCTTTGTAGTAGCTCGGGTCCATGAACGGTACATCGGGCGTGCCGTGATGCACCATCTCGATCTTGTGCGTCGGAATATCGTAGACATCCTGGAGCATGCGCGTTGCCCGCTCACTCATGACGATGAGGCGGTCTGAAGCCTCGGCGATCTCCTCGAGCACTCGTCGCTCGTCTTCAGATGGGGTATCGAGAACCGTGTGCAGTGTCGTCACGATCGGCATATCGAGGTTCCAGAGCGTGCGCAGGATGTGGCTCCCGGCCTTGCCCCCGAAGATCCCGTACTCGTGCTGCAGACAGGCGATGTCTATCTGGCGCTCGTTCAGGAAACGCGCGACGTCCTCGTACTCGCTGGCGTTCTCCTGAGCGACCGCACACCGAACCGGCTCCGGGTAGTCGTACTGGCCCCCGGGGTCATTCATTGCGACGACCATAGTGTTCGTACCGGTGCCTGCTACTGAGCGCGCGACGTCGCTGGTGAAAGTCGCGATACCGCAGGCGCGGGGAAGATGATTACCGATGAAGGCAACAGTGTTGACGGACGGGGTCGATTGACGCATGAAAGTCCTCCGGCGCGTGGAGCCCTCGGCGCATCACGGACTGGGGCCGAGGAGCGATGGTATTCACGGCTTCGCCTGAGCGCGAGCAGAGGTGGCAGCCAGCGTCGGCCTCCATGCGCCCGGGTGCCCCCCCACAGTGGCATTATCGCCGATGCCGCCGTGGGCGGCCTATCGGGGAAAGACCGCAAAAGCCCAGCGGACAAGCCCTAGAATCAGCCTCTCCCTATCGGCACTACTGAATCAGCGATTCGCCGCCATCCACGTAGAGGAGCGTGCCCGTGATTCCCGCTGACTGATCGGAGGCCAGGAAGAGCGCAGCGCGCGCCACATCATCCGGACACAGATGCCCCTCTTCGACCAGCGGCATGACGCCCTTACGGTACTCGATGCCGAAGCATCTGGCCCATTCCTCCTCCTGATTCCTCCGCGCCGCGTTTGCTCCAGGTTCGTCTACCCCCCACAGACGACTCGAGCCCGGCTCGTCTGCAGCCGGGCTCGCTCGCCTATCATCAGGGGTGGGTGTGTCAATCGCCGGTTCGCGTTCCAGCGCCGGTTCCGGTTCCGGTTTCGGTCGCAGCACCAGTGTCATCCGGCTTCGGAGCCGGCTCGGTCACCTCGACGTTGACACCCGGTGGCGGTGACTGGACGTTCACGTCCGGAGGCTGCACCTGGATGTCCTGGTCCGGCGGCGGCGTGATGACCTCGGTGTCCGGCGGGACAATAACGTCCGGCTCGTCGGGCTCCTCGACGGTACACCCCGCCGCTAGGAGCGAGAGCATCAGCACGAGGATGACAAGTGGCGCCACGACCTTCTTCATGCGTCCTTCACCTCTCCTGTTCCATTTGCCTGCTCAGGCTCTACCGCTGATCTTCCTGATTCTGCCACACTGACACGCGCGCACAATCGGTGCTTCTCTCGAAATCGCGTGGTGAACTCCCCCCACCCGGACCGTCCCCGGCCTCCCTGAGCGCCGCCGAACTCGCCCCCCTGCCGCCCCCATATCAGGGACTTCATCCATGGCTTCAGGCCATCACGCGGCGCGCGAGGTGTCCTTGCGAAGCTGTGGGCGGAAGCGCTGCGGAGGGAGCGATGAACGATCGCGCCAACGTTCGAGAGCACAGGCGGCACAACCTCGATGCAGATGGGCGGGGCCAGCGCGGTACCGTCGGCCGCGGGCGTCGAGATCGTGTTCGCGCTCTCCGCTCCCGCGTCGGTGAGCGCCTAGGTGGTGAGCATGGCGGGGCGCACGATCAGGCGTATCGCCCTCGACCGGGAGTACGATCAAGGGCCGCAGTCAGTGGCATGAAACGGCATCTCGGACTACGGCACGAAGGGTTGCGAGCGGTCAGTGTCTCGTGCGGCTGATGGGCGTGATGGCTCCGGCGAGTGCTGCGAGCGGCTCTCGAGCCTGCAGGTTCGTCAGGAGCCCGGGGGGCCTCCGGCCGCGTTCCGGCCGGTTGCCGCGGAAGGGGAGGGTCCGATGGCTGGACCCTCCCCCGTGTCTGTACAGAGGCTACGGGCGGCGTGGCCGGGGAGTGGGGCGCGTGCGCTGCGCCGGGCGATCCTCCAGGGCCTCAGGCCCCTCGGCCTCGGCGGAAGCCGGCGCCCCCTCAGCGCCAAGCAGCGCATCGCCCAGCAGCGGCCCGGACGTCTGGCCGCCCTCATCGAGGATGTGCGGCGCGATCAGGATCACAATCTCCCGCTGCTCATGCGTCCTGCGGGTGGACTTGAACAGCTCGCCCACCAGCGGGATACCGCTCAGCAGCGGGACCTCGCTCTTGCGCACAGTGGTCTGGTCCTCGATCAGCCCGCCGATCATGACCGCCTCGCCGTCGGTCAGTCGCACGGTGCTCTCGGCGCGCCGCACGGTGATCACGGGCAGACCGCCCTCGCCGGTGCCCGCGACATCCGACACATTCGGCTTGATGGTGCAGTGGACCTCGCCGGTCTCGGCGATGATCCGCGGCTGGATCTGCAGGCTGATCGTAGCGTCGATCTTCTCGAGGCGGGTGTAGGCGTAGGCGGCCGAGCCGGTGAGGATGCTGAAGTACTGCTCGGTGCCGACCTCGATCAGCGCCTCCTCGCCATCGAGCGCGACGATCCGCGGGCACGCGCGCATCTGCGCCTTGTTGTTCGCGAGCAGCCAGCGGAGGCCCAGGAGGATGTTTCCGGGGGATGGGCTGATCGTCACGTTGTCGCTACTGCTGGTGGTGACGCGCGGGATTGACTCGTAGCGGAGGATGCCGCCGGAGGCGCTGACGCCGAAGTGGCTGGTGGCAAGCTCGGTGTCGAACTCGCGAAGGGCGCCGGCGTTGGTCTCGATGACCATGGCCTCGATCATGACCTGCCCGGGGCGGGCGTCGAGAATCTGTATGCGCTCGATGATATCGGGCATCATCCGCTCGGGAGCTTCGATGATGAGGCGGTGTGCCGCCGTGTCCGGATTGACGAAGACCTGCATCCTTTTCGGCAGTAGCGCGACGATCTGATCCGCTTTCATGTAGCGTAGAGAGAGCGCCTGGGTCTCGGCGATCAGCGGAAAGCTCGGTGAGTTGGGATCGGGCGCCGTCACCACGTAGAGCGCCGGTTCGATCTCCTTCCACACGAAGCCGCCGGGCTCCAGCATCAGCCGCAGCGCGCGGCTCAGCGGCACGTCCATCAGATCCAGGGTCAGGTAGCCCGACACGCTCTCGTCCACCAGCAGCGTCACGCTGGTCTCCATCGCCACATCGGCCAGCGCCTGGCGCAGATCGGTGTCGAAGAACGAGTTATTGACCTTCGGCTCATCGACCGTTCCGGCGGCCGGCGCTACATCCTGCGCGAACGCGGGGGCGACTGCAGCCATCAGTGCGAGCACCAGGGCCGCGAGCAGCGCTGTTGTGTTGCGGATCATTGCGCGCCCCCTGCTTCGCCCTGCACGGTGACCGTGCGCGTTCCGTCCGCGCCCACCGTAACGACGATCGGTAGCTGCTGCGTCGCCTCCTGGTTGGCGTAGGCGAGCACCGTGCGGAGGATATAGTTGCCTGCCTCCACCTCGGAGAAGTCGAGGACGCCCGAGTAGGTGCCGGTTCCGAGCGGCAGCAGCAGCGGCGTCTCGGTCTCCAGGCCGCTGCTGAGTGGAGCCTCCGTTGCGCTCGCCTGCACCTCCGCACGGCAGGTGCCGTTCCAGTGGATCGTCCCGGAGTTCACGAAGCGCGCCGTCACCGAGCACTTGCTCGGCTCATCATCCGCCAGTTGCAGCGACAGCGGCTCCGCTTCCGGCCGCGATTGCACCGCCTCGTTGCGCAGCCACAGGACACTCTCCGCTCCGCCCGCCTCCG
>DHPY01000026.1:0-9452 GCA_002411015.1 Armatimonadetes bacterium UBA5352
GGGGGGGGGGGGGGGGGGGCCCCCCCGGCCCCCCAGGCCCCCCCCCGGCCCACGCACACCGACAACCGTCTGCTGCACGGTTCGCGATCGCCAAACGACATGGGCCGGGGTGGAACCTCCCGCTTCGCGGGACCCTCGCGCCGCGAAGCGGACGCTCGGGCGGCCCCTCCTGAACGGATACGGCCACTTCACAGATGTGCGTAATGCATAGCGACACGCCCGTTCGCGCACCTACCGCCGCCCGCCCGGGCCCACGCCAACCCGCCGCCCGATGCTCGCAAGCTGCTCGCGGAGCATCGCCGCAGTCGCCTCCGCGGACTCATGGTAGCCCGCCTTGCCCGGGTAGATCTGGTACATCTCGCGGTAGCGCGGCGGCGTCAGGTTCGGCATGATCACGTTCCCGCCCCGCTGCAAGCCCAGCAGCCTCCCGTGCTCGCGGTCCATCGTCGCCAGCGCCGTCGTCGCGGGGAGGTTCGCGTCCGGGCGCACCAGCCGCGTCAGCGCCACCACCTTGTAAGGCACCAGGCCCACCGCAGGCACCTGGTCCTCGGCTGCGAGCACCGGCGTCTCGATCTCCCCGCAGCCAAGCGGCGTGTCCGGGTTCGCGATGTAGGGCCCGACGCCGATCATGTCGAGGTCCATCGCGCGGAAGAGGTCGATGTCGCGCGCGAGGATGGTGTAGCTTTGCCCCGGGATGCCGATCATCACGCCGCCGCCCGCCTCGTAGCCGAGTTTCTGCAGCCGGCGCAGCCGCTCAATGCGGTCCGGCTCACCGGGCGAGAGCGTCGGGTGGATGCGCGCGTAGAGGTCGGCGTCCGAGGTCTCGAAGCGCAGCAGGTAGCGGTCGGCGCCCGCCTCGCGCCATGCCGCGAGATCATCGCGCGGGCGCTCACCGAGGCTCAGGGTCACCGCCAGCGGCGTTTCACGCTTGATCGCACGGATGATCTCCGCCACGAAGTCGCGCGTCAGGGCGTAGTCCTCGCCCGCCTGCATCACGAGCGTCCCCCAGCCGAGCGCATGCGCCTGCCGCGCGGCCGTCAGGACCTCCTCCATGCTGAGGCGGTAGCGCGGGAGGTGCGCGTTCTCCGCGCGCAGGCCGCAGTAGGTGCAGGAGCGCACGCAGTGGTTGGACAGCTCCACGAGTCCGCGCAGGTGCACCTCATCGCCGACGTGGAGGCGCCGCGTCCTATCCGCCGCCCGCCACAGCTCCTCCAGCCGCTCGGCATCGTCCTCGCGCAGCCACGCCTCGATCCCGGCAACGGTCATCTCAGGCCCGAGCATCGGCGGCCTCCTGCATCTGCGCCCGCCACGCCTCCAGCGCGGCCGGGAACGGCGCCAGCGCCCGCTCGGCGATCCCCAGCACATGCGCGATCAGCACGCCGTAGTTCGTGATCGGCACGCCTGCGTCGCGGCAGCGCATCAGGCGCGTGAGCATCTCCCGCCGGTTGTGCATGCACGAGCCGCAGTGGATGACGAGGCGGTACTCCGCGAGGTCCTCCGGGAAGTCGTGGCCCTGCGCGGTGGTGAAGGCGAGCTCGCCGGCGACGCGCTCGTTCAGCCAGCGCGGGATCTTCACGCGGCCGATGTCGTCCTCGATCGGGTGGTGCGAGCAGGCCTCGGCGATGAGCACGCGGTCGCCTGGCCGCAGCGACTCGACGGCCGCCGCGCCCTCGGCCTGCGTCACAAGGTCGCCCTTGAGGCGCGCGAAGAGGATGGAGAAGCTGGTCATCGGCACCTCCGGCGGGGTGTCGGCCGCCACCTGCGCGAAGGCCTGCGAGTCGGTGATGACGATCTGCGGTGGCGCGGAGAGCTTCGCGAGGGCCTCGGGCAGTTCGCTGTCGCGCGCGACCATGCACAGCGCAGCGCCGTCGAGCAGGTCGCGGATCGTCTGCACCTGCGGGAGGATGATGCGGCCCTTCGGGGCCTCCTTGTCGATCGGCACGACGAGCACCGCGACGCCGCCCGGGCCGACGAGATCGGACGCGATCGCCGGGCTCTCCAGCCACTCCGCGGGCGCGGCGTCGAGCAGCGCCTGGCGGAAGTCGAGGATCCCCTCACGCTCGGAGGCGACAGTGCGCACGTGGGCGATGCCGCGCTCATCGAGCAGCGCGAGCACATCCGCGGGCGGCTCCTGCAGGTCGGCCTTGTTGAAGACCACGATCAGCGGGACCTCGCGCGCTGCGAACTCGTCGAGGATCGCCACCTCGAACTCGCCCCAGTGCGCGTCGGTGATGAGCACCGCGAGGTCGGTGCGGTCGAAGGCGCGGCGGGTCTTCTGCACGCGCAGCCCGCCGAGGGTGCCGACGTCATCGATGCCGGCGGTGTCGATGAAGAGCACCGGCCCGAGCGGGAGAAGCTCCATCGGCTTCTCCACCGGGTCGGTGGTGGTGCCGGCGTGCTCGGAGACGATCGAGACGGACTGACGCGTGATGGCGTTCAGCAGGCTGGACTTGCCCACGTTGCGCCTGCCGAAGAGGCCGATATGAAGACGAAGGCTTTTAGGTGTTCTCATGGTTGTCGGACCGCCTATGGGTCTGCCCGCAAAAGGAGGGGCCGCACGAGCGACATGCGCGAAGCGCGTGTCGCGAGGCCGGCCCATCGGTCACAAAGCGCCATGGGCCGACCTCGCCCCGCTCGCAAGCTCGCGTGGCTCGTGCGGCCCCTCCGGGTCCCGGTCAACGATGAGTCGTGAAGCGTGCGTGCGCGGCCCCTCCGGGTCCCGGTCAACGATGAGTCGTGAAGCGTGCGTGCGCGGCCCCTTCACACGTACAGGTCCCGCTCTCCCTGCTCGATGCGCTGCAGCTTCTCCACCGTGTTGCGGCGGATCGCGTCCGACTTGATCTGCCCGAGGTGCTCGGCGATGATCCGCTCGCCCTCAGCAAGCGTCTCCGGCGAGGCGTAGTCGAGCAGGTACTCCTTGAATGAGAGCAGCGCGTTGGGCAGGCAGAAGGTCTGGATCTCGCCCGGCTTCGCAAGCTCCATGAAGTGCTCGCCCGTGCGGCCGGAGCGGTAGCAGGCCGTGCAGAAGCTCGGCAGGTAGTCGTGCTGGCAGAGGCTCAGCATGACCTCATCCAGCGGCCGGTGGTCGCCCACCTGGAACTGCTGCGTATCGTCCTGGTCCGGGTTGTGCTCAGTATACCCGCCCGGCGAGACGCTCGAGCCCGCGGAGATCTGCGTGAAGCCGATCTCCAGCAGCTCCCGGCGGAACTCCGGCCCCTCGCGGGTGCTCAGGATCATCCCGGTGTAGGGCACCGCCAGCCGCGTGATCGCCACGAGCTTCTTGAAGTCGGCGTCGCTCACGAGCCACGGCGAGTGCGTGGAGAACTCCGAGCCGAGCGCGGGCTCCAGCCGCGGCGTGGAGATCGTGTGCGGGCCGACGTTGTAGCGCTGCATGAGGTAGTCGGCGTGCTGGAGCATCGCGAGGGTATCCCAGCGCCAGTCGTAGAGGCCGTAGAGGACGCCGAGGCCAACGTCGTCGATGCCCGCCGGGATGCAGCGATCCCAGACGCCCACGCGCCAGCCGTAGCGCGACTTCGGCCCGACCGGGTGCATGCGCGCGTAGGTCTCGCGGTGGTAGGTCTCCTGGAAGACCTGGAAGGTGCCGAGACCCGCGGGCTTGAGCTGCACGAACTCCTCATACGAGAGCGGCGCGGCGTTCACGTTGATCCGCCGGACGCGGTCCTCGTGCTCGCCGGCGCTGACTGAGTAGGCGGCCTCGATCGCCTCAATCATGTGCTCCACGTTGCTCTTCGGGTGGTCGCCGAAGACGAGCAGCAGGCGCTTGTAGCCGTGCTCGATCAGCCAGCGCGTCTCGCGTTTGATCTCGGTGGTGTCGAGGGTGCGGCGCTCAAGCTCCGTGTTGTCGCGGCGGAAGGAGCAGTAGAGGCAGTTGCCCACGCACTCGTTGGAGATGTACAGCGGCGCGAAGAGGACGATGCGGTTGCCGTAGATGCGGTGCTTGATCTCACGCGCCGTCTCGAAGAGCGACTCAAGCGCCTCCGGCTCCTCGACCAGCATGAGCTCGGCGGCCTCTGTGAGCGACAGGCCCTCCAGCGACCGCGTCTTGGCGAGCAGGTCGTCGAGGCGGGCCTGGTCGGGCGCCCGCGCCTCATCGAGCGTGCGAGAGATCTCGTCTTCATTGATGATCTCTGCGGCAGGGACGTCGTGTGTGGCCATCATGAGGCGGCGCAAGCGCCGCCGTCACCTCGGTTGGGTGTTGGACTTGTGCGCCATTTCACAAAGTGCATCACAACGCTGCCCCCGCTGTCACGCCGCGGGGGCAGGGACTACTGCCTGATGATCGCGTCGAACTTGCAGGCCTCGAAACACGCGCCGCAGGCGGTGCAGACCTCGCTGGTGATCACGTGCGCCTCGCGCGGATTGCCGACAATGCACTGCACCGGGCAGACACGCTTGCACAGGCCGCAGCCCACGCAGCGCTCCGCGTCCACCTCGTAGTGCAGCAGCGAGCGGCAGACATGCGCCGGGCAGGAGTGGTCGGTGATGTGCGCCACGTACTCATCGCGGAAGTGCCGCAGCGTGCTCAGCACCGGGTTCGCGGCCGTCTGCCCGAGGCCGCAGAGCGATGCGCGCGCGGTCGCGTCGCAGAGCCGCTGGAGGCGTTCGAAGTCCCGGTCCTCGCCCTTGCCGCTCGTGATCCGTTCGAGGATCTCGAGCATCCGCTTCGTGCCCTCCCGGCAGGGGGTGCAGCGCCCGCAGCTTTCGTCCTGCGTGAAGGTCAGGAAGAACTTGGCGATATCCACCATGCAGCTTGTGTCGTCCATGACGATCAGGCCGCCGGAGCCCATGATCGCGCCGGCCTCGCGCAGCGAGTCGTAGTCGATCGGCGTGTCGAGGTAGGCGGCTGAGAGACAGCCGCCGGACGGCCCGCCGGTCTGCGCGGCCTTGAACTCCCGGCCCTCCGGGACGCCGCCGCCGAGGTCGAAGATGATCTCGCGCAGCGTGACGCCCATCGGCACCTCAACGAGGCCCGTGTTGTTGACGTTCCCCGCCAGCGCGAAGACCTTCGTGCCCTTCGAGCTTTCGGTGCCGATTCCGGTGAACCACTCGGCGCCGTTGAGGATGATCGCCGGGATGTTCGCGAGCGTCTCCACGTTGTTGATGCAGGTCGGCTGGCCCCACAGGCCGCTCACGGACGGGTACGGCGGCCGCGGCCGAGGCATCCCGCGCTTGCCCTCTATCGAGGCGATGAGCGCGGTTTCCTCGCCGCAGACGAACGCGCCCGCGCCGAGGCGCAAGTCGATGTCGAAGCGGAAGTCGGCGCCGAGCACGTTCTCGCCGAGGATCCCGCGCTCGCGCGCCTGCTCGATCGCTCGCTCGAGGCGCCTGATCGCCAGCGGATACTCCGCGCGCACGTAGATGTAGCCCTGCTCAGCGCCGATGGCGAAGCCCGCTATCATCATCGCCTCAAGCACCGAGTGCGGGTCGCCCTCGAGTGTCGAGCGGTCCATGAACGCGCCGGGGTCGCCCTCGTCGGCGTTGCAGATGATGTACTTGGGCGTGGCCTCCTCGGCCCGCGTGAACTTCCACTTCAGGCCGGTCGGGAAGCCCGCGCCGCCGCGCCCGCGCAGCTTCGAGGCGATCATCGTCTGCACGACCTCGTCGGGGGTCATCCCGTCGAGGACCTTCGCCAGCGCCGCATACCCGCCGATCGCAATGTAGTCGTCGATCGACTCGGGGTCGATCCGCCCGACGTTGCGCAGCGCGATGCGCAGTTGCTGCGCGAAGAAGTCCACGTGCTGCCAGTCGCGGGTGAAGAGGTTGATCTCGCCCGGAGCCACGTGGCCGTTGGGGGAGACCTCCGCGCCGAGGGTCGCGCCCTCATCGAGCAGCCACGCGGGGATCGGCTGGCCGCCCTCGAGGTCCTGGCGGACGATCTGCTCCGCGCGCTCCTCGTCCACCTCGGTGTACATGCGCGGCGGCTGGCCGGGCATGCGCAGCTCGACGAGCGGCTCGAGGCTGCAGCGCCCGACGCAGCCGACCTGGATCAGGTCCACGGAGTCTGCGAGTCCGGCGCTCTCCAGCGCCTGCTCGAGGCGGTCGCGGGTCTTACGCGCCCCCGCGGCGTTCGCGCAGGTGGCGATGCCGACCAGCACCTGCGGCCGCTCGGGCTCCAGCGCGAGGTGCGGCTGCGCGCTCTGCTTCAGTTGGCTGAGCGTCTCATTCGCAGTCATGTCAGACCCTGGCATACTCCCTGTGGCCAATGATGGCATGGGCGCGCTCGGCGAGATGATCGAAGTCAACCGGCGCGTTCAGGAACTCCTCGACCTTCAGCCACGCAGGCGCGCGGCCGCCCTGGTCTATTCGGAAACCGGTCTCGGTGGTCACGCTGGAGACCATGATGACCGGAATCTTCTTCGTTTCCTCCTCGAACTGCAACGCGCTGAGGATCGAGCAGCCGGTGGACATGCTGTCCATCACGAGCCCGAGGATGATCAGATCCGGGTGCTCGCGCTTGGCGGTGATCGCGGCGCGCGGCTTGTCGGCCGCGATCAGCACCTCGAAGCCCTTCGCCTCAAGCGCTGCTCGGGCCGATGCGACGAACGTCGGGTCGTCCTTGACGATGAGGACCTTCTTACCGCCCATCTTTGCGCCTCCGATGCTCTATGATGCCCTGATCCGGCTGGTCCGCCAGTCCCCGCGGTTGCTGCCTCGTCATCGTCCCGACTGCTACTCGTGGTGCGACCGCGCGTCTATCTCCGCCAGCTCCTCGCGAAGCTGCATCTCGTGCCGAGCTTTCGCGGTGTACTGCGCGAGGATCCCCTGCACGTCCCTCGGTCGCACGTGCGCATGCACATCGTCATCGATCATCATTACCGGCGCCTGCCCGCATGCGCCGAGGCAGCGCGCTGAGTCGCTTACCGTAAAGACCATGTCGGGCGTCGTCTCGCCCGGCTTGACGTTGAGTTGCCGGCAGATCTCGTCGAGCACCGCCTGCGCCCCGCGCACGAAGCATGCCGTGCCCTGGCAGACGCTCACGGTATAGGCGCCCCGTGGCTCCATGGAGAAGTACGAGTAGAAGCTCGCCACGCCGCAGACGTAGGAGGTGGGCACACCCAGCGCCTGCGCGACGTGGTTCACCGCCTTCGGGGGGATGTAGCCGAAGCGGTCCTGCACGTAGTGCAGCACCGGAATCAGCGCGGTCTGCACCGCTCCGGGATTGGCATCCCGCTCGCGCGCGATCATCTCATCAAGGCCACGCCACCACTCCGGCGTGTCCAGCACCTCGCGCTGGTAGAGCATTACACCTGCGCCTCCTGCGGCCGGATGCCCAGCGGCACCCGCGGATAGTAGTACGTGTGCAGCAGTTCATGCGCCCGGTGGCTGTTCGGCTCCCCGAGGTACTCCTTGTAGACTCGGATGATGTCCGGATTGTGGTGCGAGCAGCGCAGCTTCCTGTCGTCATCCAGCCGGTAGAGAGACTGCGCACGCTTGCGCAGCCGCTCCTCATCAAGCGGCATCTCGCCCTCCTTCTCGTAGGGCTGGCCGCCGCCGCCGATACAGCCGCCGGGGCAGGCCATCACCTCGATGAAGTCAAGCTCGATCTCGCCGCGCGCCACGCGGTCGA
The DNA here is from genome assembly GCA_002411015.1 of Armatimonadetes bacterium UBA5352. Lineage (GTDB taxonomy): Bacteria > Armatimonadota > Zipacnadia > Zipacnadales > UBA5352 > UBA5352. The sequence goes on from DHPY01000026.1 coordinate 7,589, forward strand.
AGATCTCGTTCGCCGCGCCGAGGCCGTGTGCGAGCGCAATCCGCACCGTGGCCTCACCGAAGGGCACATCCGCGAAGCGCAGGCCCTCAAGGCCGCGCACCTGGCGGAACTCGATCGCGTCCTCCGGCAGGTCCTCGCCGAAGACCATGTGGTAGGCGGTGCGCAACGCGGCCTCCGTGACGCCGCCGGTTGCGCCGAAGATCGCCGCCGCGCCCGTGGACTCGCCAAGCGGCGAGTCAGGCTCCTCCTCGGGCAGCGAGGCAAAGTCGATGCCCATGTGCTTCATGACCCAGGCGAACTCGCGGGTAGTGAGCACGCAGTCAACGATGCGCAGGCCGTCGAGGCCAAGCTCCTCGCGCTCCGCCTCGAACTTCTTCGCGGTGCAGGGCATGATCGCGACGGAGTAGATCCGCGCGGGGTCGACGTCCATCCTCTCCGCCCAGTAGCTCTTGATCATCGCGCCCTGCATGGACATCGGCGACTTGGCGGTGGAGAGGTTCGGGAGCAACTCCGGGTGGAAGTGCTCGGCGTACTTGATCCAGCCGGGGCAGCAGGAGGTGATGTTCGGCAGCGGGCCGCCGCTCGTGAAGCGGTGGACGAACTCCGCCGCCTCCTCCATGATCGTCAGGTCTGCCGCGAATTGCGTGTCGAAGACCACGTCCACGCCGAGGCGCCGGAGGGCGGCGAACATCTTGCCCTCCCACGCCACCCCGGGCTCAAAGCCGAACTCCTCGCCGATGGCGGCTCGGACCGCCGGGGCGGTCTGCACGACCACGATCATCTCCGGGTCCTCGATGGCGCGGAGGAACTCGCGCGTGCCATCCTTCTCGACGAACGCCGCGGTCGGGCAGACCTTCGCGCACTGCCCGCAGCCGATGCAGACGGTCTCGGCGAAGGGCGCATCGTGTGCTGGCATGACCACCGTGGAGAAGCCGCGGTGGACCTGGGAGAGACAGGCGGCCTCCTGCACCTCACCGCAGATGCGCACGCAGCGGCCGCACAGGACGCACTTCTCCGGATCGCGGATCAGCGCGGGGCTGGAGGTATCCTTCTCGTAGCGCTTCCGCTCGCCCGCGAAGAGCCGCTCGCGGATGCCCATGTCGCGCGCGAGGCGCTGCAGCTCGCAGTTGCCGTCGCGCTCGCAGGTGTTGCAGTCCTCCGGGTGGTTGTCTATGAGAAGCTCCACGATATCGCGGCGCAGGCGCAGGATCTCGGGCGTGTTCGTGCGGACCGACATGCCCTCCTCGGCCGGGTAGCAGCAGGATGCGGCCAGTTTGTTGCTGCCCTCAACCTCCACGACACAGACCCTGCAGGCGCCCTGGATGGACAGCTTCGGATGGTGGCACAGGCGCGGGATGTGGATGCTTGCCGCGTCCGCCGCCTCCATAATCGTGGAGCCTTCCGGGACCGTCACAGTGAAGCCATTGATGGTCAGTGTGATATCAGACATGATCGCTTTCGCCGCTCTGGGCTTGTGATTATTTTCACATGAGGCTTCATTATACACATTCCGTCCCTTAATGCAAGGGCTCAGGGGAAAGAACCAAAATCGTCCGTAGCGCCGCTCTAAGGGCCAGAAAGGGCCAGCGGTTTTCGCACTTCGTGCCTGCCTTCGCAAAGTTCGCGAACTCGGACCGCTTCACCTGCCTCGCGGACGGGAAACTTTGTGTCGGCCTTCACAATAGTAGACGCTTACTCGAGTGTAACGTTCATGACTGCGGGGGACGTGGCACGGGCGTCCCGCCCGTGCGTCGTTAGCCGTTGTCGTGGAGGGGCCGCTCCTCGCCCGCCGTCGTTTGGCGGGCGAGGAGTGAGGAGGCACGAGTGTCGTTTACGAGTGCCGACGAAGCCGCTGTGCCGGCCC
>DHPY01000026.1:9593-9736 GCA_002411015.1 Armatimonadetes bacterium UBA5352
CGTTGGTGGCGGCAAACGACAGGGCCGGCACAGCGGCTGAGTTCCGCAAGCGGAACTCACCCTCGCTTCGCTCGGGCGGCCCCTCCACTGCGATGGCGCTCGGGCGGCCCCTCCACGGCAAGGCGCTCGGGCGGCCCCTCCAC
>DHPY01000026.1:10054-17785 GCA_002411015.1 Armatimonadetes bacterium UBA5352
GCCCCTCCACTGCGATGGCGCTCGCGGTGCCCTACGGCCCCGAGCCCGGCTGCTGCTGCCACCAGGCGTCCCAGTCCGCCTGCGGAACGAGGCGCACGTGGCCGCCGGAGTACGCGACGCCTGCAGTGCCCTCGTGGCGGAAGCGCGCGTTCGTCTGGCCGCCGTAGAGCGCGTCGCCGCCGAAGATCATCGGCGTCTCCGCCGGCATCGCGATGTCCCCGAGGAGCTTGCGGTCCAGCGCCTGGTTCATCGTGTAGCTCATGAGGATCGCGTCAAGCTGGCTCCGGTAGGGCAGCGGGTCGCTGGGGCAGACGTAGAGCGCGTTGTTGCGGAGGTACGGCTGGACCGCCTCAGGCCACCGGTCGGCGAGCACGTACGCCTCGTCGTAGTCCTGCGCGTACATCAGCATCCCCAGCGCCACCTGCTTGAGGTTGCTCCGGCAAGCGACTGCCTTCGCCTTCTCAGTGGCATCCGCGCCGGGGATCAGGTCAGTGGGCGGCGGCGGGAGAGCGGGTGCCGGCATCGGCGCCATGGCCGGCGGCGGCGTGGCGCCCGGAGGCGCCACCGCTCCCGCCGGCGTCTGCCACTGCGAGCCCCAGCCGGTGTTGAGTATCCACTTCGCGTGCCCATCGGCGTAGACGCTGTTGGCGCCTTCGTTGTGCCGGAAATCCGCATCCCCCACGCCACCAGCAACCATCGCGCCGTCGTAGGTTAGCGGCACAGCGTCCGGTGACGTGACCGTCTTCAGGTCCACGCCGCTGCAGGCCGCGCTCATCGTGTAGCTCACCGGGTTCCCCTGCCACAGTGGGGGCGATGTGCGCTCATCCGACGGGCACTTGTAGATCTGCGCGTTGTGCGTGTAGGGGTCGAGCTTCTCCGGCCAGACGGCGGCGTCTGGCAGGCGATCGGGGTAGTCGGCCGAATACATCAACTGCGCGAGGCCGATCTGTTTGAGATTCGCCAGGCACGCTGCCTGCCGCGCCTTCTCCCGCGCCCGGACGAAGACCGGGACCATGATCGCCGCGAAGATCATGATGAGCACCAGCCCGATTGCGAGGCAGCCGATCATGACAACTACCCAGGCGCTGCTGCCTGGACCAGAGGTGCGGATCGGCGGGCGCTCGGTGCGGTCTTCGGGGGAGACCGCCACCCTGGGAGGCGGCTGAGGGGGTGGCGGTGGCGCGGCGGCATCCGCAGCCATCGCGTTCGCGATCTGCTCGACGTCCCAGCCCGCGCTCGCCAGCGCATCCCGGATCTCCATGTCCGAGAAGCCCTGTGCGCGCATCCTCGCGACGTACTCGCCGCTGGCGTCCGGTGACATCGGAACCGCCCCCTGTCTGCGCGTCGCACGGCACTGCGCATCGGCAAGTTCCCCGATGGCGCACAGGCACCTCCGCGCCGCGGCCCCCCCCTTCAGCATCGAACGAATGTTTCACGTGAAACACTCTCGGACGGAGACGACCCAGCCTGGCGGGGGAGTCCGTGTGCGCCGCCGCGAACTCCTTACCGCCGCCAGAGTAGAGAGGGCCGACTTCGGCCCGAACCGCTGGACATGGCTGTAGGGGGGCGTTGGAGGAACTGTCAGTGCCGCGAGCGAACAGGGGCAACGCGGGCCGGCACGACGGCTGCCTCGCTTGGCGGCGATGCACCCCTTTGGGGCGGCCCCTCCACGGCAACCGGCGCGATGCGCCCTGAGGAGGGCAGATCACCGTGGGCCGACGGGCCGAGATAGTCGTCGTCATCATCGCCGCCATAGCCGGCGCTGCCTACTACTTCTACTTCTACCTCCCGCCACGGCGCGGAACCGATGAGGAGCAGGTCCTGCGCCTCATCGTGGAGGTGGAGAAGGCGGTGGAACAGGGCAGCGTCTCCGGGGTGATGCAGCATATCTCCGAGGACTACAGCGACCGGCACGGCCTGAACTACCGGATGGTCCAGCGGCTGGTGGTGGCGGGCGCGCGTGACAGCCGCGGCGTGATCCTCTCCGTGCAGGTACCGGAGGTGCAGGTCAGCGGCGATGCCGCCAGCTTCGTCGCGGAGGTGGAGTACGGTTTCCAGGGGCAGACGGAGCCGGTGCATCTCACGGTGAACGGGAGCCTCGTCCGCGAGGGCGGTCGCTGGAAGGTCATCAGCGCCGAGGGCTGGCAGGGCGCGGAGGCGGCGTATTACTGAGCCACGGAGGTGGCACGATGCTCAGATTGATAGCGGCGGCAGCGGTGGCGCTGGCGTTCGTGAGCAGCGCGGCCGCGCAGGTATTCGTCGGGCCGCAAGCGCACGAACGCGCGCTTAAGGTGGTCCGGAACGGTCACTTCGACTCCGGCGGGCGCAGCTACGCCTCCGGATGGCGACGGCTCCCGGGCAGTTCCCGCGTATGTCGCATCGAGAACGAGCTTGGTGAACACTCGCTCTTCCTGAAGCTGCGCGAGGACGGCGAGGCGGGCGTGGTGCAGACCGTGCAGGTTCCGCCACGGAGGTCGCTGAGCCTGCGGCTGCTAGCCACCTGCCACACCAGCGGTGAGGCGGCGGTGGTCGCCACGCTGACCCGCATCGCGGACGGCGTGGTGCTCGCCGAGGTGACCGTCAACGGCATCGAGCGCGGCACGCTCGCCCAGGGCTTCGAGAGCGGCCGCGGCGGCCCGGCGGAGCTGATGCTGCGGCTGGTCGGCGACGCGGGCTCCTCGGGGCTGATCGACCGCGTGGCGATTGCGCGTCCGGTACAGGCCTGCGAGGCCCGGCCGCCGGACTTCTCCGGCCTCGATCTGCTGCTCGCGCAGGGCCAGGGTCTGCGGGTTGACGCTGGTTTTGAGCCACGCCTCCTGCCGCAGGCCGCGCGTATGCTGCAGGAGGCCATCGAGGACCTGACGGGGGCCCGCACCACGGAGATCGGCGCGGGCGTCTTCGTCTCCGTGGCGCAGCCTGAGGCGACCGGATGGCCCGATCGCGAGGCGTATCACCTCACAGCCTGCGAGAGCGGCGTCACGATCCGCGCCGCCGCTGAGGAGGGCGCCTTCCGCGGGATGATGACGCTGATGGACCTGATCCGCGCCGAACCCGCGGGTGGCGCGCGCATCCTTGCGGTGGATGCGGAGGATCGGCCCGTGCTGCGCTGGCGCGTGGCCGACGGGCCGATCGGCGCTGAGATCGCCAACTCCGCCCGAGCGATCGCCCGGCTGAAGCTGAACATGGCGGTGGTGGACCCGGGGCGCGAGGATGCTCCCGCGCTCATGAGCGAACTGCGCTCGGTCGCGGTTGAGCCGGTGCTCATGATCACGGCCGATGATGCCGATGATCTCACCGGAGTGACGCAGGACGCCATCGAGCGCCTTGGCGCGCGCTATCTGCTCGTGGAGGAGCCGTCCGACGAGGTCAGGGCCTTCGCGCAGCGGAACGCGCGGGAGGTCACGGTCCTTACGGCGGCATCCGCCGATGGATGGCCTGTGCCGAGGCTCGTCGCGCTGAGCGACGCGGGCTCCGGCTCAGGCGCGCTGATCCCATGGCATGCGGGATCGCAGGCTACTCAGCAACTCGCCGACCTGACATGGAGGGGGATGCCTGCGCGGGAGTGAAAAGGGGCGTCCGGGCAAACCTGAGACCGCAGAGAATCGTCCTTGGTACTGAAGGGCGGTAATCACTGAACAAAGGAGGGCACCAGGTGCCGCAAATCACCGGACGCCATAGGAGCCCCATCCTCGCAGTCGCATGCGCACTTCTCCTCACGTTCATCACGGTCGCGCCCTCCTTCGCTGGCTCGATCGGATACCGCGTCCAGTTCGTCAACGGCGTCGGCCTCCACGTTGTGCAGATAGACATGGGCAGCCCGGCGGTCAAGGTCACTCCGGTGCTGTCGCTGCGCTACCCTGGCGGGGCGGAGCCCATGGGCACGATCTGCGCGCGCGAGCGGCCGGTTGCAGCGATCACCGGCACGTTCTTCTCGAAGACGAACCTCATGCCGATCGGCGACATCATGATGGACGGCCGCCTGGTGCACTTCGGCGGCATGGGCTCGGCCATTGCGATCACGCCCGACAACAAGACAACCTTCCGCCGCATCCCGTACGGCCGCCGGCAGGACTGGGGGCCATTCGAGACGGTCATGGCCGGCGGGCCGATGCTGCTTGAGGGCGGCAAGGTCGCTCTCGCCCCGTCGCACGAGAAGTTCCAGGACCCGCGCGTCCTCGGCCGCGCCAGTCGCACCGGCGTCGGCGTCACGAAGCACAACAAGCTGCTGATGGTCGCCACGCGCGAGAGCATCAGCCTCTGGGACTTCGCGAAGATCATGCTCAAGCTCGGCTGCACCGACGCCATCAACCTCGATGGCGGCAGCTCCACCGGCCTCTACTACGGCGGCTCCACGATCATCCGGCCCGCGCGCTCGCTCGTGAACCTGCTGGCGGTCTACTCCGACGCCGACCCGGGCACCCGCATCTGCCAGTCCGAGTGCATCATCAATCACTCCGAGGTGGACAACTACCGCGCGGCCCGCGCCCATGAGGCCTACATGATGGCGCAGATGCCGCTGGCGAAGGGTCGTCTCGACGATGCGGTGAGACTGCTCCAGCAGGCTACCCAGCTCGACCCCGCCAACGCCTCCTATGAGACGAAGCTCGCGCAGACGCTCGCGCGGCAGGGGGACTCCGCGGCCGCCGCGGCGGCGCTGATCCGGGCCGGTGAGGTGCTGCTGGACAAGGAGCTGTGGGGGGAGGCGCTGGACCGGCTGCAGGAGGCGCTTAAGCACGAGCCAGCAAACACGAGCGCACTGGTGGCGCTGCCGCGCGCCTACCGTGGCCTCGGGCGCGAGGCTGAGGCGCTGGCCGTCGAGTGCGAGTTGCTGATGCGCAGCCTGCGCACGAATCTGATCGCGATGCACGAGGGGCTGATCGCGGATCTCGTGCAGAAGGCCTTCCGGCTCGCGGGGCGGGAGGCGCCGGCGGCCTCCAGCGGGCCGGCGCTTGAGGGGACGCTCACCGAGACCTCCTACGTGGACACGAAGCTCGGCGTGAGGCTCATGCTGCCCGACTGCTGGCAGTTCACGCCCACCGCCGATCTCTCGGCGCTGGAGATGCGGCATCGCTACAGCCCGTTCCTCGGGCATCTGCGGGTGGCGTGGGCGCCGGAGCAGGTCGCGCTTGAGCGGCTCGTGGAGATGTACTGGGAGGGCAGCTTCCAGGAGAGCCTGCAGACCGCCCCGGTGCTCCTCGGCGTGCCGAGTCGGGGCATCTGGCGCACCGAGTCCACGGCGTCCCGGGCGGGCATCAACACGCGTACGCTGTTCTTCAAGCGCGATGGCCTGCTGTGGGTGCTGACGCTCACCACCGGCGAGAGCTACCGCATCCAGGCCGCCCCCGACTTCGAGGAGATCGCGAAGGGCTTCACGCTGTTCTAGAGAAGCCATGCGGCAGCCGTGGTGACGGGCTTCCGGCCCGTCAGTCCTCGTCATTGTCGTGGAGGGGCCGCCCCGAAGGGGTGCATCGCCCCCAGGCGAGGCAGCCGCTGTGCCGGCCCCGTGAGCGTTCTGGCCCGCCGCCATCTGGGCGGGCAGGGAAGCCCGCCCCTCCTGGACGACCCCGTCCTCGCCCCCTACTCCGCCACCACCGCCTCCGGCCGGTCGGCCAGGTACGGCGACGCGCCGATCACGCGCAGCCAGTAGTTCTCCGAGTAGTGCGTTGCGGGCATCTCCTCCGGCGCGCCCACCCACACCGACCAGACCGCTCCGTCCATCCCCGCCGGCACCGCGACTTCCAGCGTCTCACGGTAGGCCACATCCGAGTTAACCGCGCGATCGAGCGCCTCTTCGCCATCCGGCCGCCAGACGCGCACCCGCATCTCCTGGTTGCGTCCGCCGGTCTCGGCGAACAGGCTGAAGCTCTCCAGCCCCTCGTGCACCCAGAAGTACTGCGGCGGGCCGAGGCGGAAGAAGTAGGCCTGCCCGGTGGCGTCGAGCCCATGCGGATGCGAGCGCACCTGCGCCGTGTACCACGGGCCGCCACCGGGCTGCGCCGCGATCACCAGCGCGTAGACCCCAGCCTCGGGCACGGTCAGCGAAAGCTCCGCTGTCTCTCCGGGATCAATGCGCCCCTCCTCGATCGGCTGGTCGGGCCCCTTCGCCACCGCCCACGCGATCGGCTTCGCGCGGCTGTCGCCGGCCGCGTGCCGGACTGTGGCCTGGATGGGCGCCGCCGGGTCGCTCACATAGACGTAGATCGTGTTGATTCCGCGCAGCATCGTCGGAATTGGCGCCTCAGCAAGCGGATCGGCGTCAAGAGAGACCGGGCGCAGGTCGGCGATCCGCACATGCCCGGTATCCGCGCGCTCCGCCAGCAGGTCTATCGGCTTCCAGACGAGGTCCCACGGCTCCGCCAGCCACTGCGCCACCCGAGCGTTCGCCTGGCCCAGCGCCTCCCAGTAGGCCATCGGGTCCTGATAATCCGTCGGGAGCGCGTATCCCTGGTTGCGCGCGGCAATCTGCTCGGGATGCAGCATGTTAAGCTGCCAGATGTTGTAGCCGTCGGCGTTGACCGCCGCCACCAGCGCATGCTCGCCCATGTCCTCCGGGCGATAGCTGTTCGGCCGGAACCACGGGATGAAAAGGTTGTTCGGGTTCAGCGACTTCACGAGCGTCTGCATCTCCTCCACCGCGTCGGTCCAGCCGAGACCACCGTACATCACCCACGCGTCTATGATCGCAGGAGCGCGCTCAGTCGCGAGGTACCGCAGCCATGGGCGATGGACCTGCGTATCGCGCACCGGCTCAATGCCGAGGCGCAGGTCGGGGTTGATTGCATGCGCGCGCTGCTCATACTGCCGCGCAGCATCGTCCAGGAGGGTCTCGAGGTGTGCGAGGTAGGCCTCCTGCCCACCGTGCTCGCCCACCCAGGCCCAGCGCTCCGCAGGCGGGAGCAGCTCGCCCTCAACGCCGCAGGCTCGCATGAAGCTGCCGAAGCAGCGATCGCAGACGCACGGGTTGTAGTGCTGCAGGTGCTCGATGTCTATCTTCACGCCCGCGATTGGCACCTCGGTGGAACGCTCCGCCATCCAGAAGACGCGCTCATAGAGCGACAGCCAGACTTCGGGCGAATACAGGCAGTACATCGCCGGGTTCTCGACGCCGTCAGTGCCGACGAAAGCTGGCAGATCAGCGTCAGCAACCGGATCGCGCTTCGCGCCGCGGTCGTAGAGGTAGACGTAGAAGTCGAGCCCCGCTTCGCTGACCGCGTTCGCGACCCTGTAGACGAACTGGCGCATGGCCTCGTCGTCCTCGAGGTCGAAGTTCGCCGGGTGGAGTTTGAGGTCAAGCGTGGTGAAGCCGTGCTCGGTGAGCAGCGGCAGGTGATCGCGCCAGCCCTCGCTCTCATCGTTCAGAAACGCGCCGGTGTATCCGGCCAGGACCCGCGGATGGGTGTCGAGCCCCTGAGCATGGGCGAGCGTGGGGATGAGGAGCATCGCGCCGATTATGAGTGCGAAGATGCGCTGCATGAGTTGCCTCCTGTGGTGATGACGGTGGGAACGTGCTTCGCCCAAAGGCAAGGCAGGCCCTTCCAGTGGCTGGATCCGGCGGCTGTGCCCCCGCGGCCGCAGACAGACCCCAGCATTCGTGGAGGGGCCGCCCGAGCGAAGCGAGGGTGAGTTCCGCTTGCGGAACTCAGCCGCTGTGCCGGCCCTGTCGTTCGATCTGCCCATTGGCGGGGCCGCAACAGCAGGGCCGGCGCAGCGGCTTCGTCGGCGTCCGCAAAC
>DHPY01000026.1:17927-55188 GCA_002411015.1 Armatimonadetes bacterium UBA5352
TCGCGCCGCAAACGACAGCGGCGCTCGGAGCGGCCCCTCCACGTCAACTCACGGCGCGCCAGAAGGTCCCCCGCCTCCCCGCAATGAACCTCCGCGCGATCCTGACGCGGGAGGGCGATGCCATGTTCCAGCGCGGTATCATCAGCGACCAGCAGATCCAGCCGCTCGCCAACGCCACCATCGAGGTCCTCGAGACGGTCGGCGCGCTCTGCCAGAACGAGGAGCTGATGCGCGGGCTCGAGGCGATGGGCGCCCGCGTGGACTACTCCGCCGAGCGCGTCTACTACCCGCGCGAGCTGACCGAGCGCTTCGTCGAGGGACTGCGCTCCGAATACGGCGAGCCGGACGCGCCCGAGCCGGAGAAGCTCCGCGCCCCCGGCCTCCCGACCATCGGCACACAGGTGGCGCAGCTCTACTGTGACCACCGCACCGGAGAGCTGCGGCAGAGCAACCGCGCGGACCTCATCACCCTCATCAAGTTCGGCGACTCGCTGCATCGCGAGCAGGGCGTCGGCCACGCCCTCTCGCTCACCGACTGCCCGCCGATGCTCGAGCCGTTGGAGGTCGGGCTGCTGCTCGCGGAGTACGCGCACCGGCCAGGCGGCCCGTTCGCCTGGAATGCCCGGCAGATCCCGTGGCTGCGGGAGATGGGCCAGGTGCTCGGCGTCGAGGACTGGTTCTCGTGGGGCGCGTCCTGTTTCGCGCACCCGCTGCGGATGGATCGCGACACCGCCGAGAAGTACCTCCTGCGCGCGAAGGCCGGCATCACCTGCGGCTGGACCGCGATGCCCGTCGCGGGCGTCTCCACACCCGTCACCGTGGAGGGCTTCGTGGTCGTCTCGGCCGCCGAGTTCCTCGCCACATGGATGGCGGCGCGCGGGATCAACCCGAAGGTACCGCTGCACGGGAGCATGTGGCCGGGCACGGTGGACATGGCCACCGGCCACGTGAGCTACTCCGCCTGGGACGCGCTCTACTACGGCTTCGCGGCGGTCGAGTTCGTGCGGCGCTGGTGCGGGATGAGGCTCTCTGTCGGCTCAGGCGACTACTGCGACGCGCGCGTGCCGAGCCTGTACGCGGCGCTCGAGAAGGCCTACAAGTCGGCTGTGGTGACGGCCTTCACCGGGCAGCCGCTCTCCGCCGGCAGCGGGATGCTCGATGAGGGGAAGGCGCTCTCGCCGGTGCAGCTTCTGCTCGACCGGGAGGTGGCGGCGGCGTCAGGGCACCTCGCGCGGGAGTTCGACCCGAGCCGCGAGAAGATCGCGCTGGACGAGATCCTCGAGGTCGGGCTCGGGATCAGGATGAGCCACCTCGAGACGATGCACACCGCGCAGCACTTCCGCCAGAGCGTTTGGCTGCCTGAGCTGATCGACCGCTCCGGTTACGCGGGCCCGGAGGCGGAGGCGGCGATGCTCGCCGAGTGCGCCGATCGCGTGGATGCGCTGCTGGCGGCCTACGAGAAGCCCGAGGGCCGCGAGGAGCAGCTTGCCGAGATGCGGGCGATCGTCGAGCGTGCGCGGGAGGAGATGGGGTAGAGCGTTCGCGTGATGCGGACGGCCCCGCCAGCAGGCGTCACTCGACCGCTCACGCCACCTCCCGCGGGTGAGCCCCCACCGGCCTCCGGCAAAAACCGTGGGTCGGGTATCTTGACTCCCCCGGGGGCGCCTGCTATCATATTCATCCCGTTGGAGGGATTACATTCATGATTAAGATCGACTACAACAAGCTCAGGGACCTGGACACCGCACCTCTTCTTGAGTTCGAGCAGCAGATCGCCGAGAAGCAGCAGCGCGAGATCGAGGCGAAGAAGCGCGGCGACGACAAGAGGAAGGGCAAGCGGGGTCGCAGGTAGCCCGAACCTGAAATCTGGGTGGCGGGGTAGCTCAGTGGTCTAGAGCACGCGGTTCATACCCGCGTTGTCGGGGGTTCAAATCCCCCCCCCGCTACCACTCTTCAGCATTTCATCGCGCGTCCGGCAGCCCGGCTGTCCCTACAGCCATCGGCCCGGACGCTCGTTCATGCCAGCGACGGGCGCCACCCGTCGCTTTTGCTGCATGTACGCTTGGACGGCGGCGCAAGACTGCGAACGGCGGCGGACGACCGCGAACGGCAACGGCGAGACGCTGCCGTCGCCGTTCTGGAGGGGAGGCGCTTTGGCGGCTCCCACGCGGAGACTACCGTGCACGCGTCCGGCCAGTCATCGGAGCGGCTGAAGCCCCTCCGCTCCATACGGCTGGGCTAACTGCGGCCAGGCTTCCAGCCTGCGGTCGTCACGCCGTCCTCCCCTTCATCCGGAACGGAGAGGGGGCCGCGAGACCGGAGGTCTCCGGCAGAGGTCCACCACCGCCCGAGGCAGGATTCCGCCGGGCAACCGGTCAACCTACACCGCGAACGCTGGCGGCACGGCGCCTCATGATCCGTGCGCCTGCCGCCGATGAGTTCCTCGCCCCGGAGCGCGTACCGCGCCGGGCCAGTCGAACGGAGAGATCGCGATGCGTTTCGAAGACGACGACATCCGATGGCTGCTCGACAGCCTCAGCGAGAACGGTCTGCAGGAGATTGAGGTGAAGCAAGGCGATCTGCGCGTGCGCGTCTCCGCGGTCGCCCCGGCCGCCGTCGGGCCGCAGACCCTCATCCCCTCAGCGATGACTACGCAGCCGGTGATGCCCGTGCAGCCGCAGGCGGCTCCCGCTGCCCCGGCCGCGCCCGCGGGCGTCCCGGTGCTCTCGCCGATGGCCGGCATCTTCTACCGCCGCCCCTCCCCCGAGGAGGACGCGTTCTGCGAGGAGGGCGACCGGGTCGAGGCCGGGCAGGTCGTCGGGCTGATCGAGGTCATGAAGCTCTTCAATGAGATCACCGCCCCGGTCAGCGGAGTCATCTCCAAGTTCGTCTCCGAGAATCAGGATCGCGTTGAGGCGGATCAGCCGCTGCTTTACATCTCACCCGCCTCGCAGAAAGAGTAGGCGAGCAAGCCATGTCTCGCGATGAAATCCGTGTAGGAATTCTCGGCTTCGGCATCGTCGGCGGAGGCACCTACGAGGTGCTCTGCCGCAACGCCGAGTCGATCAGGCAGCGCGTCGGCGTCCCGGTGCGCGTCGTGCGCATCGCCGATATTGACTGGAGCCGCGATCGCGGCCTTGACGTGCCCGAGGAACTGCAGACCACCGACGCCGCTGAGGTCTACGCGGCGGATGACATTGACATCGTGGTCGAGACGATCGGCGGCGTCAGCCCAGCCAGCGACTTCGTCCTCGCCGCAATCGCCAACGGCAAGAGCGTCGTCACCTCGAACAAGGAGATGATGGCGAAGCGCGGCGCGGAGATTCTTGACGCCGCGGCAGCCGCCGGCGTGGACGTGGAGTTCGAGGGCGCGGTTGGCGGGACGATCCCGATCATCCGCGCGCTCAAGGAGAGTCTTGAGGCCAATCGCATCGAGGAAGTCACCGGGATCCTCAACGGCACCACCAACTACATCCTGACGCGCATGACCGAGGAGGGCTCGGACTACGCCGAGGTCCTCGCGGACGCGCAGGCGCTGGGCTACGCGGAGGCCGACCCGACCAACGATGTCGAGGGCATCGACGCGAAGTACAAGATCGCCATCCTCTCGGCGATCGCCTTCGGTCACCGGATCAGCTACGACGAGATCCACAACGAGGGGATCACGAAGATCTCCGCGGCGGACATCGACTACGCCACTGAGATGGGCTACGCGATCAAGCTGCTGGCGACCGCGCGGAGGGACACCGATCGGCTTGACGTGCGCGTGCACCCGGCGCTGGTCCCGAAGAGCCACCCGCTCGCGCAGGTCAACGGTGTCTTCAACGCGGTCTGGGTCGTCGGCGACGCCTGCGACCAGGTCATGCTCTACGGGCGCGGCGCGGGGGCACTGCCGACGGGCTCCGCGGTGGCGGGCGATATTCTCGACTGCGCGCGCAATATCCTCAGCGGCAGCCGCAGCCGCGTCCCCTGCACCTGCCGGGGTGTGGCGCACCTGATGCCGATGGAGGACGTGCGCAGCCGCAACTACGTCCGCATGCGCGTGAAGGACCGCCCGGGCGTCCTCGGCTCGATCGCCACGATCTTCGGCCAGGAGGGCGTCTCGATCGAGTCGGTCGTCCAGCGCGGCGGCTCGAAGAACGGTCTCACCGAGATCGTCTGGATCATGCACGAGGGCCCCGAGCGCGAGCTGCACTCTGCCCTCGGCGCCATTGGCCAGCTCGGCATCGTGGACGAGGTCTGCAGCGTGCTGCGGGTGATCGACTGATGGAGACCGCCAGAGCGACTGCATGGCCGGGCGTGATCGAGCACTACGCGGAGTGGCTGCCGGTGACGGACGCCACCCCGCGCGTGACGCTGCTCGAGGGCAACACGCCGCTCATCCGCAGCGAGGCGCTCGGGAAGCGCCTCGGCAAGGGCGTCACGCTCTACTTCAAGTACGAGGGCCTCAACCCGACCTGCTCCTTCAAGGATCGCGGGATGACGATGGCGCTGTCGAAGGCAGCCGAGGAGGGCGCAAAGATCACCATCTGCGCCTCCACCGGCAACACCTCGGCGGCCGCCGCGGCATACTCCACCCGCGCGGGCATCGCCTCCGTGGTGCTGCTGCCCGACGCCTACGTCGCGCTGGGCAAGCTCGCCCAGGCGCTGGCCTACGGCGCGCGCACGCTCGCGATCGCCGGCGATTTCGACGACTGCCTGGAACTCGTGAAGGGCATCTCCGACCGCTACCCGGTCGCGCTGGTGAACTCCCTGAACCCGTATCGGCTGCAGGGCCAGAAGACCGCGGCCTTCGAGATCTGCGACTGGCTGGGCGCGCCGCCGGACTACCACGCGCTCCCGGTCGGCAACGCGGGCAACATCACCTCCTACTGGATGGGCTACAGCGAGTATCACGAGGCAGGCGTGACGAAGAGCCGCCCGGCGATGCTCGGCTTCCAGGCGGCAGGCGCCTGCCCGATCGTGACCGGCGAGGTCTGCCTGAAGCCCGAGACGATCGCGACCGCGATCCGCATCGGCAACCCGGCGCGGTGGCAGGAGGCTTCCGCGGCGCTTGGCGAGTCCGGCGGGCGGATCGAGGCGGTCACCGATGACGAGATCCTCGAGGCCTACCGTGAGCTTTCGGGCGAGGAGGGCATCTTCTGCGAGCCCGCGTCGGCCGCATCCTGGGCAGGCCTCAAGAAGCTCGGCGCCGAAGGGTTCTTCGAGGGCAAGCGGTGCACGATCGCCGCGACCCTGACCGGGCATGGCCTGAAGGATCCGGACATGGCGGTGAAGATGGCCGCCGAGCCTGAGAAGGCCCCGAACGACCTCGACGCGGTGGTCGAGATGCTGGGGCTGGCGTAGCCCGCCGCGCCGCTGTCGTTGCCGTCAGCCGTTGCTGTTGTGGCCCCTGCGCCTCGCAGGGGATTGGTTCGCACTGAGGCACAAGAGGGAGGCTGGGGACGGATGGCGAGCGGTCCCACGAAGGTAGTCATGAGCACTGACCTGCCGGGCGCTATCTCGCGCAGGCAGGGCAAGGTGCGCGATATCTACGAGTACGAGGATGGCCTGCTGATCGTCGCCACAGACCGCATCTCGGCGTTCGATGTGGTCATGCCCACCGGCATCCCCGACAAGGGGCGCGTGCTTACGCAGGTGTCCTCCTTCTGGTTCGACAAGACGGAGCATATCGTCCCGAACCACCTCATTTCGACCGATGTCGCCGACTTCCCGGAGGCCGTGCAGCCCTACGCCGACATCCTCGAGGGCCGCTCGATGTGGTGTCACAAGGCCGAGGTACTTCCGGTTGAGTGCGTCGTGCGCGGCTACCTCGCCGGCAGCGCCTGGAAGGCCTACCAGAACGGTGAGCCCTTCTGCGGCTACGTCTTCCCCGATGGCCTGCGGGAGGCGGACCGGCTGGAGCGGCCGCTTTTCACTCCCACCACCAAGGCCGAAGAGGGCCACGATATCCCGATCACCATGGAGCAGTGCATCGAGCTGTGCTGCGACCGCCACGCGATGGCGATGGAGTACACCTCGAAAGAGCTGTACGAGTATGCCTGGCTGCACGCGAGCAAGCAGGGGCTGCTGCTGGCCGACACGAAGTTCGAGTTCGGGCTGATCGATGACGAGCTTGTGCTCATTGACGAACTACTCACGCCCGACTCCTCGCGCTACTGGGAGGCGAGCCAGTGGCGGCCCGGCTATCAGCCACAGGGCTTCGACAAGCAGTACGTGCGGAACTGGCTCGAGGAGCTGGATGACTGGGACAAGACGCCGCCCGGGCCGGATCTGCCGGGGCATGTGGTGAGCAAGACGCGCGATCTCTACCTGCAACTGATGGAGCGGCTGACCGGCAGGCAAGTTTGAGGCGCCCGCCCATGAACTACGAGCGCGATCCGCTGCACGCGCGTGTGCTGGAGGCGATCGAGCGCTATCGGCTGCTCGATGGCGCCGGAAGCGTGCTGGTGGGCGTCTCGGGAGGGCAGGACTCGGTCGCGCTGCTGCACACCCTCAGGCAGCTTCGGCCGGAGCTCGGCCTGGCCGCGCTGCATATGCACCACGGGATGCGAGGAGAGCGCGCCGATCGCGACGCCGCCTGCGTCGAGGGCCTCTGCGCGACGCTCGGCGTGGAGTGCGTGGTGAGACTCAGGGACCTCCCGCTGGAGATGGCCGAGAGCGGGCTCAACGCCGAACAAGTTGGCCGCCTCGCTCGTTATGAAGAATACGAGAAGGTGGCCCGCGCACATGGTTTCGACCGGATCGCCACCGGGCATACCGGTACCGACCGGGCGGAGACACTTCTTCTTAACCTTTTCCGTGGCGCGGGGCTGCGGGGCCTCAGTTCCATCCCCCCGCGGCGGGGCTCGATTGTTCGCCCGCTGATCCTCGCGACGCGTGACGAGACGGCCGAGTACTGCCGGCGTCACAATCTGCCGACCTGCACCGACGAGAGCAACCTTGACCCCGACTACGCGCGGCGGAACCTGATCCGCCTGCGCCTCATGCCGATCATCGCCGAGCACTTCCCGGGCGCCGAGCGGGCGCTGATGCGCGCCTGCGAGGCGGTGGAGGAGGAGCTGGCGTGGACCGAGCCGATCCTCCGCGCGATGCTGTCCCAGGCGGTTGTCGCTGTCACCGGTGAGCGGCTGACGCTGGACGCCGTGGAGCTGGCGCGCGCCGAACCGGGGGCCCTGCACCGGCTGCTGCGCCTGGCGCTGGAGCAGGTCCGGGGAGATCTTGAGGGACTTTCGCGCGAGCACGTCGAACGTCTAGCCGAACTCGCCCTCTCCGGCGCAACGGGGACGGTGGTGGAGCTGCCGGGAGACGTGCGGGTGCGCAGGCAGTACGATGCTGTGACGATTGAACCGGACGAGCCCCGGGCAGAATACCTACCGGAGAGGGCGCAGTTGCCCGTTCCGGGGGAGGCCGCGCTGCCGCTTCGGGGCGTGGTGGTGCGCGCTGAGCCGGCCGTGACGCCTGATGGCTTCGCGGCCGACGATCCGCTGACCGCGTACGTCAACGCGGGGGCGGCGGCGCGAGGGCTGGTGCTGCGCAGCCATGAGCCGGGCGAGCGCTTCATCCCGCTCGGCATGACGGGAAGCCGCAAACTGCAGGACTACTTTGTTGATGAGAAGGTTCCGCGGCGGTTGCGCGACCGGATTCCGGTCGTGACGGATGCCGATGGGGTTGTGCTGTGGGTGGTGGGGCAGCGGCTTGCCGAGCCTGCACGGGCGGAGGCTGGAGCCGGCGCCGTGCGGCTGAGCGCGAGCTTTGAGCCGCGGAACGAGGAGGACACTTGATGCGACGTAACTCGATCGTGACTATCCTGGTCGTGGCCGCCGTGGTCTACGTGTTCGTCATGATCCCACGGCTTACCACCGAACAGGTGAAGGTCAAGCAGTTCGAGTATCTGACCGATTTCGACGAGGCCTTCCGGGCAGGCGACATTGCGACGGTGGAGGTCATCGCGGGCCAGAGCGCCAGCGGTGAGTTCGTGCCGGGCGCGGCCGACGACTACGAGCGATACACCGTGAACCCGCCGCCCGACGAGGAGTTCGTCGCGCGCCTGATGGCGACACGCGATGAGCTCGGACTCGATGTGAAGATCGCGGCGAAGGAACTGGGCATGGGCGAGCGGATCCTCGCCATCGCCGGCACGTACCTGCTGCCGCTGGCGCTGCTGGTCCTGTTCTGGCTGTTCATGATGCGCCAGATGAACAGCACGCGCGGCCAGGCGCTGAGCTTCGGCCGCAGCCAGGCGCGCATGGTGGGCGACCACTGGGAGCGCGTGACCTTCGACGACGTGGCCGGCATGTATGAGGTCAAGGAGGAGCTTGAGGAGGTTGTCGCATTCCTCAAGCAGCCCGAGCGTTTCCGCAAGCTCGGCGCGAAGATCCCGCGTGGCGTGTTGCTCGTCGGCCCTCCGGGCTGTGGAAAGACGCTGCTTGCCCGCGCGGTCGCGGGCGAGGCGGGCGTGGCGTTCTTCTACATGTCGGGCTCGGACTTCGTCGAGATGTTCGTGGGCGTGGGCGCGTCGCGCGTGCGCGACCTCTTCGACCAGGCGAAGGCCCACCTGCCGGCGATCATCTTCATCGATGAGCTGGACGCGGTCGGCCGCCTGCGTGGCGCCGGCCTCGGCGGCGGACATGATGAGCGCGAGCAGACGCTGAATGCGCTGCTGGTGGAGATGGACGGCTTCGACCCGGCGGATGACGTGATCCTGCTCGCGGCCACGAACCGCCCGGATATCCTCGACCCGGCGCTGCTGCGCCCGGGCCGCTTCGATCGGCAGATCGTCGTCCCGATGCCCGATGTCAAGGAGCGGCGCGAGATCCTGGACATCTACGTCCAGGGTAAGCACATCAGCGAGGACGTGGACCTCGACCTGCTCGCCCGGCGCTCCGTGGGCTTCTCCGGCGCGGACATCGAGAACATGGTAAACGAGGCCGCACTGCTCGCGGGCCGCAAGGACAAGGACCGGGTTGAGCGCGAGGACTTCGACGAGGCGATCGAGCGTATCATCGCCGGCCCGGAGCGCAAGAGCCGGGTGATTCAGGAGGACGAGCGCCGGGTCCTCGCCTACCACGAGGCCGGGCACGCGCTGGTCGGGCAGCTCATCGTTGACTACGACCCGGTCTACAAGGTCACGATCCTCCCGCGCGGCATGTCGCTCGGCTACACGATCTCGCTGCCCGAGGATGACCGCTATATCATCAGCAAGCAGCAGATGATCGACCGGATGACCCAGGCGCTGGGCGGGCGTGCGGCCGAGGAGCTGGTGGTCGGCGAGATCCACACCGGCGCGCACCAGGACATCGAGGTCGTCTCGCGGATCGCCCGCGCGATGGTCACCGAGTACGGCATGAGCGACTCGCTCGGGCCGATCCAGTACGGGAAGAAGACCGGCCCGGTCTTCCTCGGCAAAGACCTCGCGGAGGAGCGCAACTACTCCGAGGCGATCGCCGAGATGATAGACCAGGCCGTGCGCGAGATCGTGGATAGCTGCTACGATCGCGCACGCGAGCTGCTTACCGGCCATCGCGCTGAGTTGGACCTGCTCGTGGAGAAGCTGCTGGAGCACGAGTCGCTCGACCGCGCCGATGTTGAGGCGCTGCTCGAGCACGGCGTGATGGCGGCGGAACTCGCCGAGCAGCAGAAGGCTGAGGCGCCGGCCGGCGACGACACCGAGAAGCCAAAGACTGTTGAGGCGCCGCCGAAGGTTGAGAGGAAGCCGGAGCGCGGAGCCATCCCGCCCGGGCTTCCTGAACCCGGCACGCCCTGACGCTCGGGGAGGCGTGACGATGGCTGAGAGAACCCACGAGGCCGAGTCGACATCCGGTGATCCGCCGGATGCGTGGCTCGGCCTCGGCTCCAACATGGGCCACCGCGCCGGGATGCTGGCGCGGGCCCTCGACGCGCTCGCGGCACAGGAGGGGCTGGAGTTGCTCGCGACCTCCTCCGTCTACGAGACCGATCCAGTCGGCGTCACGGACCAGCCGGAGTTCCTGAACATGGTAGCGCGCTTCCGCTGCACGCTCTCGCCTGAGGGGCTGCTGCATGCGATGCGCGTGGTAGAGAGGCAGCTTGGCCGCGTGCGCGTGAGACGCTGGGGCCCGCGCACAATCGATATTGACTTGCTGCTGCTCGGCGAGCTTGAGATCGCGACGGCGGAGTTGACGGTCCCTCACCCCGAGCTGACGAAGCGGCAGTTCGTGCTCGTGCCGCTGGCGGAGATCGCCCCCGACCTGCCGCTGCCTGGAGGGCACAGTGCGGCTGAGATGGCCGATATGAACTCCGGCGCTGTCCGGCGAATTGGCGCGCTCGAAGAGGTCTTACGGCGTGAAGGCTGACCGAGGCAAAGGGGGAGCGGCCGGGCGATGTTCGGCGTAGCAGAGGCGCGCGAGCGAGCCGAGGTGTTCCGCGAGCTGACGGCGATGGTGCATGCCGGCGTCAGCATCGGCGAATCGCTCACCACGGTGGCCGCCGGGATGCGCCCCTCGCGCCTGCGTGGCGGGCTGCTGCGCGCGGGCTACGACGCCTCCGGTGGTCACGAAATCACTGAGAGCTTCGAGCAGCACCCGCACGTGTTCTCCGCGCTTGAGCTGGCGATGCTGGGCGTCGGCGAGCGGGCCGGGCGGCTGGAGATGTCGCTGCGGGCCATCGCCGACTACCACGAGCGCGACTTCGAGCTTCGGAGCACCCTCCAGCGCGAGCTGACCTACCCGATCATCCTCCTCTGCGCTCTCATCCTGATCCCGCTGGGCGGCAGGGCGGCCATCGCCTGGATTACTGACGGCGTCGGCGCCGCAGTCACCATCGCCGCCTCCACGCTCCTCGGCTACGCGATCTTCCTCGGCATCCCCGCGATCGTCGTGTACCTCATCATCCGCAACGCCCGGCAGAGCAGCGCCGGGCGCCTCTGGCTCGATCAGCTCAAGCTCTCGGTGCCGCTCATCGGGCCGGTGGCGCGCAAGGTCGCGCTGGCCCGCTTCTGCAGGGCGCTGGCGGCGCTCTACTCCGCGGGCGTGCTGATGGGCAGCTCCCTGCGCCTGGCGGGCGAAGCTTCGGCGAACGAGGTCATCGCGCGGAAGATCGAGGGCGTCGCGCGCGCGGTGGATACGGGCGGCAGCCTCTCCGAGGCGCTGCGGAAAAGCGCGCTCATGCCCGGGACGGTCCTGCAGATGCTCACGACCGGCGAGCGAACAGGGGATGTGGACGCGATGGCGGAGCACGTCGCCAGGCACCTGGAGACGGAGGCGCAGACGGCGATCTCCGCGATGGCAGTCTCGATCACGCCGATCGCCGTCGTCATCGCGGGCATCATCGTGGCGATCATGGTCATCAGCTTCTATGGCGGGCTCTACTCCTTCTGACGCGGGAGATCCCGATGCCTGTGGAGAGCTTCGACCCGTGGCGGACGCTCGGAGTGCCGGTCGGCGCGCGGCCGGAGGAGATCCGGCGCGCATTCCGCCGCCTCGCCCGCCGGCGGCACCCGGACGTGAACCGCTACTCCCCGCACGCGCACGATGAGTTCATCCTCCTCCGCCAGGCGTATGAGACGCTGATGGACGATGAGATGCGCTCGCGGCTGGAGCGGGATGCCTTGCGAGGAGACCCCGATGAGCTGATCATCGTCGAGGAGTACGACGTCGCGCTTCTGGATGCCTACGAACTGCTCGACCACGGCTACATCAGCGAGGCGCGCGCACTCTACCTGGACCTCGCCCGCAACCGCCCGGGCGACCCGCAGTTGCTCGAGCTCCTCGACGCGATCCGCCGCGCCGAGGGCCGCGCGGCCATGCGCTCGACTGCCGCAAGCGCCCCTGCAGCGCCACCCCCGCGCACCCGCCCCGCAGACGCCTGGCGCGACCTCTGGCAGCTTGAGCCGATCCGCGTGCGCTGGTGGCTCACCGGCCTCGCCGCGATCGTCGTCGCGGGTTGCACGATCCTGCTGCGAGGCGTGGGCGCGGAAGCGGTTGTCGGCCCGTACGCGCTGCCGGAGGTGGGGCTGGCGGTGCTCGCAGGCTTCGCGGGAGCGGCGCTTGTGGCCGCGAGCGGGCTGCTCGGCTCCTTCGACTGGGAGCTTGGCGCAACCGTCGGCGACGCGGGCCGCGACGCCCCCGCGTGGATCTACCTCGGCGTCGCAGGCATGGTCTCGCCTGCGCTGGCGCTCATCTTCTACGTGGTCTTCGCGCTCACTCAGATGGAGTGGTCGTGGGATGTCGGCTGCTTCTTCGCCGCGGTCTTCGCGGCCGCGACCCTCATGGCGTGGGCGCACCACGGCGACCTCGCGCTCACCATCCTCGTCGGCTCCAGCGCGCTCTTCGTACCCGGCCTGATGGGCTGGGCCTTCGGCTCGATCTTCCGCCCGGGGCACTGGTGGCAGTAGAAGGCGCGCTACCTCCATGCGACGAATCACCCGCCCCGGTGCGCTTCCGCAGCGGGCGTATTGACGGAACGTATTGACGCAATGTCATGACACTGATACGATTGGGGCACACGATGTGCTGCGGGACTGGGTAATCAGCAGTGCGGCTCAAAGGCACATGCTTCACAGGCATGGTGTGACGCCACAAGAAATCGATGAAGCAATGGCGGGGGAGCCCGAAGTGCGGCGGAGGAAGAGGCAGTCTGGCGAGCAGCGCTACTACGTTGCCGGTCGCACAAACGCAGGACGCGAATTGGTTATCATCTTCAGAATGGTCGGCAGCATCGCGGAGATCATAACCGCATGGGATGCGTGATAAGAGATGGCTGGCAGAAGAGAACTGGTTATTCCTGACTTCTCCTCAGATGAGGAGGAGCGCGAGTTCTGGGAGACGCACGATATCCGCGACTATGACGATGGACCTGCGGATATCGCCTGGAACATCCGCGACGAGACCAAGAAGCGCGTCACGCTTCGCCTCCAGCCGAGCCTGATCGATGAACTGAAGGAGTTCGCGGCTGAAGTGGATCTCCCGTATCAGACGCTCACCCGGGCGCTGATCCGCCGCGGCCTTGAGCAGGCTCGCCGGGAGCGGGCCGAGCGCCGCGCAGCGGTGGAAGCAGGACAGCGCGAATGACCTCCATCGAGCGCGTGAAGACCGCGCTTGCGTTCCAGGAGTCGGATCGGGTGCCGCTGGCGCATTTCGCGATAGACTGCGACACGATCGGCCGCGTCATCGGCCGCAGGAGCATCGTGCGGGACAAGGCCGCGCTCACCCTCGCGTGGTGGGATGGCCGGCGCGATGAGGTCGTCGAGCAGATGGCCGCCGACCTGATCGACTTCTACCGCGCGCTCGATGTCTACGACCTCATCCCGCTCTGGAAGATGGCGCAGGTGCCCCCGAAGGGCTACCACCCGACTGCTCCGAGGAAGATCGCCGAGGACACCTGGGAGGACGCGAGCGGGCGCATCTACCGCTTCTCGGAGGCCTCGAACGAGATCACGGTCGTGCGCGACCCGAACCCTCCGCGGGAGTGGCGCGAGGAGGACTTCCCGCTCGACCCTGAGCCCGCGCCGGAGGACGAGAGCATCTACGAAGCCTACGATGCCGTCCTCGCGACGCTGCCCGCGGACAAGTACATCCTCGGGCCCTTCCCGATGGCGAACGAGCAGGTGCTCCTCGGCGGCTACGAGCAGGGGATGCTGGAGATCGCGATGCATCCGGAGCTTGTCGAGCGCGCGGTGCAGTCGAGCATCGCGCGGGCGCGCGTGCAGCAGGAGCGGTGGCGGCCCCGCGGCGCGCATGGCGTCATCAACGGCGCCGATTGGGGCCACACCACCGGCACCTTCGTCTCGCCCGCGACCTTCGGGCGGCTCTTCGCACCCGCGGTGCAGTTCAACGTGCAGGCGGCGCACGCGGTGGGCCTCGACTTCTTCCAGCACTCCTGCGGCAATTTCAAGCCGATCATCGACCAGCTTGCCGACGCCGGGATCGACTGCATGCAGTCGCTGCAGGAGAGCGCGGGGATGAGCCCGGCGGTCGTCAAGGAGCTCTCCGGGGGCCACATGGCCGGATGGGGCGGGATGGACGTGGGCGTGCTGGTCGGAGGGACGCCCGAGGAGGTCCGCGCCGCCGTGCGCACGAGCATGGAGCGCGACAAGCCGGGCGGCGGCTTCCTCATGGGCGCGGGCAACTCCGTGGCCTTCGGCACTCCGTATGACAACTTCATGGCGTGGCTCGATGAGTTCGAGCGCCTGCGCGATTACTGAGCAACTCCCGGGAGGATGCGGCTTCCATGACGATCCGAGCGCTGCGGCCGGAGGAGTACGACGAGCACGCTGAGCTGATCTACGTCTCCTATACCCACGAGCGCGAAATCCCCGAGGGCTCGATGCTCGCGGATCGTAGCTGGTGGCTGCGCGGCATAGAGCGCGATGCGCGCTACGTCCCCGAGCAGACGCGCGTGATGGAGCTTGACGGGAGGCTCGTCGCGAGCGTGACCTGCTACGAGCGCCCGACGCACATGGGCGTGCGGCAGGCGAAGGCCGCCTGCATCGGCAGCGTCTGCACGCACCCCGACTACCGCCGCCGCGGGCTCGTCCGGCAGGTGCTCGAGGAGGCCGTGCAGTGGATGGCCTCCGAGGGCTTCGAGTGGTCGTTCCTCTACGGGAAGGCCGAGGTCTACGGCGGCAGCGGCTGGCTGAACCTCTCCACCTGGGACACCATCGCCAACCTGCGCCTCCGCGAGGACGCGCCTGGTGACCTGACCCTCCGCCCGGCCGACCCGGAGGCCGACCTCCCCACGCTCATGCGCATCTACAACGCCTTCAGCGGCCGGATGGTCGGGCCGACGGTGCGCACGGAGGAGTACTGGCGCGCGCGCATCCTCGCCGCGGGCCCGTGGTCGCCCGCGCCGGTCTACGAGATCGCCGAGCAGGCCGGCGAGCCGGTCGGCTACGTCTGCATGAGCGGCGCCTCGGTGCGCGAGATCGGCTGGCTCGGGCGGCCGCATGAGCTGCTGGCGGCGATCATCGCGCGGGCCGAGGGGCAGCCGGTACACTTCGGCTTCTCGCTGGCGAAGCTCACGGGGGCGCTGCGGGAGATCTCGGCGATCCCCACGCAGCAGCAGTGCTTCAGCGAGCCGGGCGGCGTTGAGCTGCGCGAGGCCTACCGGGGCCTGTGGCGCTACCACTCGCCCGAGCCGCAGAGCCCGACGATCACCGACACGCCCTCACTGCTGCGCGCGCTGCGCGACCTCGATTACATCATGTGGCCCGCCGACCGGGCGTAGCCAACGGCCGCGGGGGCCCCAGTCCGCCCTCAGAAGTCATTGACCGACATCCGATAGCCGTCCCACTGCTCCGTCAGTAAGCGCGTTCGTCCGTTCAAGAACGCGCACTGCGTGAGGCCACCATGAGGGTAAGCCCTCTCACCGCTGCTCAGAGCTTCGTAAAGACAGACAACGCGATCTGGGTACTCGTACTCGTCGAGTGACTGCCCGGATATGTTGGGGTTCAGTTCGTATCCTACGGTTGTCCCTCCGTCCGACGAGGGACACTGAAGATCGGCCTCGGTCGTCAGGTAGGGCATCAGGTCGCGTTTCCAGTCCGGCCCCGATGGGAGTATCCCGTCGTGTTCTTTCGCGTATAGCAGAATCGCCTCCACCACCATGCGCATCTCGGCGGCGCATTGATCCTCCTGATCGCGCTGGTTCGCAAGCTGTGTCAGATGGACGACGTATCCTAACGCGCGGGTGTACTCGTCAGACCCACCAGGCTGACGACGTCGGGCTTCAACCAGGGGAAGGACAGGGGTGCCGTAGTCCACCAGCATATCTACGATCGCGCTGTTCCGGGTGGCGGCCTGAGTCTTGACCCCGGACCTTCCCGGGATCCAATCATCCGCACTGCCTTCACCTCTGCCGGTCAGATGGTCCATCAGGTAGTCTGCACGAGCTTCCACAGACGCGACCCCAGCCGCATCCATCTCATTGTTCAGTAACGCGGTACATGCTAGTTCACGCACTACGGAGGTGTACCGTCTCCCGGTCTCATCGCTGGTGATATCCGCCAGCAACTTCGCGACTTCCTCGGCAGTGCGCCAGCGCCCCAGCTCCTGGACAGTCGCAAGCAGGACCGAGGTATGCCCGAGACTGCGCCATCCGTCTGCTGGTGCTGAGGAACTCCGCTGAGCGTAGACATCGTGGATCTCCAGCAACGCCTCCAGAGCATCGTCTCCGCCGATCTCACCGATCGCCTTGATGGCCTCCGCTCGGAAGACGTCAGGGTCAGGTCCCGCAGGCAACTCGTCACGGAGAACGGCGGACGTCAGCAGCGAGATTGCATCTGGGCCTCCGATCTCCTTCGCTCGCCTCACGGCCGCGATGCGCGTTGCGGCCCCGGTTGCTCCCAGGAACGGTATCAGGTCTGCCGATGTCTCGGCGGTTTCCAGTTGATCCACGACATCCCGCGGCACATCACCAGGCTCGGGCCGTCTTGCCTTGGACACAACCTCAGTGGTGCAACCCAGACATGCCGCAAGTAGCAGGACTGCAAACACAGGAGGAAGCTTCATCGGCGTTCCCTCCTTTCAGGGATAGTTGCGACCGAATGTGGAGGCGTCGGACCAGTCGGCGTCGGGGTTCGTCTGTCCCGGCCGCTGCTCCGCTTTCCTGGCAAGGAACTCGTCGTCGCCGTAGGCAGCGTATGATGCGTCGTCAAGGTATCCGGCGATGTCGTAGGTGTCGCTGTTGTACTTGTCGAGGTAATAATTCCCCGGCACGCACGTTGCATCCTCAAACACGTCCGGTACTCCGTCACCGTCCGAATCCTGCTGGCCTCCGCAGCGACCATAGTTCGCCATGTGCTCGAGCTCGTGAGCGCAAGTTGCGGCACAGCAGTCAAGCCCTGTGACGTCTGATCCGATGATCTCCTGATGCTGTGGGTCATCAACGTGGTACACATAGAAGACCTCGTTGAGTGAGGGTGCCGCGTCATGAACAGAGAGACCCCAGAGAGGGTGGTAGGACCCATAGCCGTCACCTGGTGAGTAGTCGAACTCGTACCCGCTCAAGTCATCTACCACAGAACCCTCACGCCAGTAGTAGTACCAGTTTGGCGTGACATTGCTGCCCTGTCCACTATGGTTCCTGGCGGTGCCGCTGTAGTACACGCGGATCTCTTCGGTGTCCGCATAGCCAGATAGAATGGGGTCTGAGTGTGTCAGAGTCACCAGCGCAGGCCCGAACTGGCTGTTTGAGGCAGGGAGACCGCTATACGTAAAGCTGACCGATGAACCTGCGGCTGGGTCTGGCACAGTGGTCAGTACCGACTGTGTCATTATCGGTGAGAGACTCCACTCAAGTTCCGCATCGTTTGCCAATCCATGCGTAGTGCCCTGTGCCGCAAGTGTGCACCCCCCGCCTGGCGCAGGCACGGCGTCGAATACCATGTCATTCTCGACGCTGGGGTGCCCATCCGGCTGTAGTATCTCCAATCCGCATGTCAGTGCTGTAGTACCTTTCTGCAGCGCCGGTTTCGCCACCCCGCGGTCGCGGTTTTGGAGTGCATCAGCTTCGCCTTCTGTTGCCGAAATCACACAATAGATTGGACCGATCGGGTCGCCGTCTTGGTCAAAATCAACGGCGTGAAGTGTGTAGACCCCGCTCCAGTGGGTGCCGGCCGAGGTGGGCTGGCCCGTCAATTGACCGATCGGAGACAGGTTCGGCCCGTAGAAGTCGAGGTTCACGCTACCGGCCGGACTGCTCAATGTGTACTTCACCACCCCGCGGAGAGCCCCCGCCAGTACGTCCGTGGAGAAGTAGTAGAAACTGTCAACCCCCGCGGTCAAGAACCCAGACTTGTCCCAGTCACCTCGGGCGCAGCCTTCACCGACAGAGGGACACCAGCAACTGACACCATGATTGTACCCGAGCTCGCCGACCGTGCCCACTGTGTACGTGTAGAATCCCTTCGTCGCCTGCGTGGGGCCCTCGGGCTCCTGCGCGAAGATCGTTCCGTCCCATGTCCAGCTACCGGAGCCGAACGGCGCGCCCTGTTCAAGGTGCGTGTATAGGAGATTGCCTGCTAGATCGTAGATAGTGATCGGAACCCAGAACCCTATGTCGTAGGCTTCGAGGTGACTCGTCGTCCAAGGGATCAGGCACTCATCCAAGTACTCGTTCTCGGGATCATACAGAAGAACACCGCCAGAGCTGCTCACGACTGTGTTATTCACGCTACACGTGGGTTCGCCGATAAGCTGGAGCACCCACGCCATCGTCCAAGGGTCCTCATAGGCGCCCGTCACCTTCCAAGTTGTCCCCCCATTGAAGGTACCTGCGGTTGCTTGCCCAGGGCATTCATCCGTGTGCCACTCGTGGATCCATCCCCAGATCGGTTTCCCGTCAAGCGTGATCAACTCTGGGGTGTAGTATAGCACCCCGGTATCAAATCGTGGCTCCCACTCGTACTTGTGCTGGAACCATACAGCCTCATATCCGACCATGTATGCGTCGCGCGCGATCAGGTACCTGGCATGGCAGACTTCGTCCGTGTCAACCGTCACATATGTATCAACGCCAACCTGCCGCGCAACCACAAGAGCACCAGTCGGTTCCTGCGCATCAACAGCGAGTTGATCCTGGGCCTGCTGGGCACTCCATGCGGCGGTCACGGTCACGGTGTAGTCGCCGGGGACCTCAAAGGCATGCTCAGTCGGGTTGTCGCTGTCGCTGCCGGAGGCGTCGCCGAAGTCCCATGACCACGTAACCTGCTCGGTGATGTCTTGAAGCTCACTATCGAAGGCCACGGCGGCAAACGCGTGCGAGGTCTCAGTGCTCAGCAGGCAGGGGTCATCGGTGGGTTGCACGATCTCGACGGTGAAGGCATGCGCCGATCCGGCGAGAGCCAGGGTCAATACAACCACAAAGACACACGACAGGGCCGATGAACGTCGGGGGCGGGCGACACGTTCACGCATGACCTTACCTCCCACTGCGACGGTCGGTAGGTCGCCTGTCGAGGGTATCATATCCCGAAGCGCAAGAAATTACACGTTAAATCTTATGGAACATTCCGCGAATGGTGGGAGGCGCGATGCGCGACTGCGCGCGCCCCTGAGGTCCCATCCACTCCACAGAGGCCGTCCTGCCCGGTTAGCTGCCTCTGATGAGCCAATGCGCGGGCTTTCACGATCCATCGCCGTCTGGCGGCGCCGAGCGACGAACCTCCCGGCGCCGCCAGTCGTCAGCAGTGGCAGGATTCCCGCGTAGTAACCTCGAACCTGCCGGAGCCCGATCGTGCCGGGCGTTCCCTCACCCGTGGAGGAGAGAAGCTCATGCGTCTGATCGTCGCCACTGTTGCGCTCCTGATCACCACGTCGATCGTGTCCGCGGCCCGTCTGCCGCAGTTCGACCCCGCGACGATGATGCGCTCCTCCGAGCTTCAGCGCGGCATGATCGGCTACGGCCTCTCAGTTTTCCAGGGCGTCGAGATCACGCGCTTCGACGTGGAGGTGCTCGGCGTCCTCTCCAAGGCGAACCTCGGCGAGGACCTGATCCTCATCAAGATCACATCCGGCCCGGTGGTTGAGAGCAAGTCGGGCATCATCGGCGGCATGAGCGGCAGCCCGGTCTACGTCGGCGGCAAGCTCATCGGCGCGATCGCCTACGGCTGGGGCTTCCTGCACGAGGCCATCGGCGGCGTTACGCCGATCGAGGCGATGCTCACTCCCTACGCCACGAAGCAGCCTGAGGAGCAGGCGCGGCTGCCTGAGGACCATCCCGCCCGCGGCGCGATGGTGGCGGGCCGCTGGGTGGAGGAGGCCGTGATCGCCGACTTAGGCCCGGCCTTCGCCGACGATGACACGATCACCCTGCGCCCGGCCAGCCCGATCATCACCGTTGCGGGGATGGAGGACCACGGGATGCAGCGCCTGCAGGCGCTCTTCGGCGCGCACGGCCTGCAGACCATGCCCGGACCCGGGCGCCTCGACAACGGTACCGAGGTGGAGCTCCAGCCCGGCTCCGCGATCGGCGTGCAGCTCATGCAGGGCGACTTCGACGTCTCCGGCATCGGCACCGTCACCTGGCGCAACGGCAGCCACGTCCTCGCCTTCGGCCATCCGATGATGGAGATCGGTCCGGTGAACATCCCGGTCACCACCGCCTGGGTACACGACTTCCTGCCATCGCTCAACGTCTCCAACAAGCTCGCCTCGCCGATGAAGAGCGTCGGCACGCTGGTGAACGACGGCTCGTGGTCGGTTGCGGCCGAGGTGGGGGAGCAGGCGCCGATGATCCCGGCGACGATTGCCGTTCGCGACGAGGACAGCGGGCGCGTGAACACCTTCAACGTGCGCGTTGCCTGCCACGAACTGCTCACCTCCAGTCTGCTCATGTCCGCGCTCGATTCAGCGCTCTGGGCGGGGGTCAACGTCGGCAGCAAGGGCATCGCGTCCCTCGACTTCGAGCTTCTTGGCGATGGCGGCGCTGTGATCCGCCGGCACGATACCATCTGGCACCCGGCATCGTTCATGCCCGTGGTCTCGTGGGTCGATGAAGCCCTCTACTATCTGACCGAGAACCGCTTCACGCCCCAGCAGCCCAGGTCGCTCAACGTGTCGGTCAGCCTTCGCGATGAGGAGAAGCTTGCGGCGATTGAGCGCGTCTACACCGATCAGAGCGTGGCGCGTGCGGGCGAGGACCTGACCGTTCACGTGGTCATGCGCCCCGACGGCGGCGAGCGCTTTGAGAAGACCGTGACCTTCACGATGCCACGCGATCTCCCGAGAGGCACTCTGCGCCTCGGCGCGGTCGCGGGCGGCGATGAGTACTCCCTGAAGAGCTACCTTCGCCTGCTCTCCCCCCAGATGGACAGCCTTGAGGATATCGCGAAGCTCATCGAGAGCATGAAGCGCTCAGATCAACTCTACATTGCCGCGGCGATCCCCGAGATCGTCATCGGCATGGAGGGCCAGGAGCTCCCGGCGACACCTGCCAGCATCGTCTCGATCCTGGCAGAAGACATGCAAAGTGACCTGACCGCCGGCTACACTGAGGTCAGCGAGACGCTCGACAGCGACTACTACCTCTACGGCCTGCAGACCCTGCGCCTGCCCACCGAGGACCGCAACGGCGAGCGTGGCACCGTCCGGGCCACGGATGACGAACGCGGTTCAGCCGCCACCAGCGTCCGCGTCGGTGACCGCTCCCTTGAGCGCATCTGGTGGGCGGCATCGGCGATTGACCCCAACGTCCGCCCGATGCAGGCGAACGGGCTGCCTGAGCCCGACCTCGGGAAGGGTGAGCCCGAAGGTGGCGACGAGGCCGTCGAGGACGACGGCGACGCCGATCTGGCGGCCGACGCGGGGGATGAAGAGGACACCGCCGGCGATGAGGACGCAGATGCCGATGAGGACGAAGACGCCTCCGGCGAGCATCCTGAGCCGGACGGCGAGGCACTCGCGCGCGGCCTGAAGAGCCTCACCCACGCGTCCGCCGATGAGTTCGAGGAGGGGGAGTTGCACGGGACGATGGTCCGCAGCGATGGCGCGGTGGTGCTCGCGCCGCGCGCGGAGATGATCGCGAGGCTCCCCGAGCCCTCCGCCTGGAGCGTCGCCGCCGATGGCGATGGCGTCTGGGTGGGCACCGCGAACCCCGGCCGCGTCTACCACTGGACGCCCGGCTCCGAGGCCCGGGCCCTCTGCGATACCGGCTCGATGCTGGTGCTCTCCCTGCTCCCGATGGGCGATGGCACGGTCCTCGCCGGCACCGCCCCCGGCGGACGCGTCCTGCACATCGCGGCCGACGGGAAGATCGTGCAGGAGTGGAAGCTCGATGCCGCATGGGTCTGGTCGCTGGAGCGCGATGGCTCAACGATCGTTGCCGGCACCGGTCCCGATGGGGCCATCTACCGCGTCGATGGCGATCGGGCGGAGTTCTTCACTCGCATCAGCCAGCCACACGTCTTCGACCTGCTCTACGCAAACGGCGCCCTCTACGCCGCCGGGGGTGAGAAGCAAGGCGGCGTCTTCGAGATTGCCTCGGGCGGCAGTATCCGGGACATCTTCGGCACGGACGAATCGTCCTGCACCGGCATCGCGTGCGGTGAAGACGGCCGCCTCATCGTCTCCACCGCCGAGGACGGCAAGCTCTACGTTATCGAGCCGGACGGTGGCCACGTGGAGGCGTATGAGTCTGACGGTAACATCATGAGCGTCGCCTCCGACGGCACTCATGCCTGGGCCGCCACGACCGATGAGGGGCGGATCATCTCGCTTGACGAGCGCAACCGCACCGCTGTCGCGCACCAGGACATGACCAGCGATCAGGTGGTGCGTGTCAGCGCGGGCACAGGCGCCGTCTATGCCGTAACCGCCAGCCCCACCAACGTCTGGCGGCTGGACACCTCCTCCGTTGCGGAGGGGACCTTCGTCTCAGAGCCGCTCGACGCCGAGCGGATGAGCCGCTGGGTGCAGATGGACTGGAACGCGACCGTTCCCGAGGGAACCCTCCTGCAGATTGACGCCCGCACCGGCAACGGGGCTGTGGCCGATGAGTCCTGGAGCGCCTGGACGGGCGATCTCGTGAAGTGGGAGGGGCGGGTCGGAGTGCCGGATGCCCGCTACCTCCAGTACCGACTGCGGCTTGCGGGCAGACCCCTCGACGATCTCGAGGTGCGGCGGCTGGAGGCGCTCTACCTCCCGCGCAATCAGAAGCCGACGCTCGAGGTGGGCGATCCCGCCCCCGGCGCGGCCATCCGAAACAAGTATGAACTCTCCTGGACCGCCAAGGACAAGGATGATGACACGCTCCTCATGACCATCCAGCGCCGGGCGAGTGGCGGCGGCGAGTGGGTGGAGGTGACCACGCTCTCTGGCGAGGACAGCTACAAGTGGGACACCGGCGCGGTGGACGGAGGCCTCTACGACCTCCGCTTCCTCGTCAGCGACGAGCCGAGTAACCCCTCCGGCGCGCTGACTGAGGAGGTCGTGGTCGAGGGCGTGCTCATCGACAACGGCTACCCGAAGCTGATCCTCGTGAACCAGCCCGGGAAGGGCGACGGAGAGCGGCTTGTCTCCGGCATAGCAGTCGACGATCTGAGCCGGATCACCTCGGTGGATTGGAGCTTCTGCGGGAAGGAACTCTGGCGCTCGGCATTGCCGGAGGATGGGCTGCTTGACTCGCGACGCGAGCGCTTCCGGATTGAGCTGCCTGAGCCGCCCGAGGGCGAGTACTCCATGCAGATCCGCATCCGCGACGCGGCCGGCAACGTCACGGTTGAGACCATTCCGCTTGACGGGAAGCCTGCCACCACCGACGCCGACACCGCGCCGATAGAGCTCGATGCCGAGGGCGCACAGGGCTGACACGCAGGTCGTGAGCAGAGGAGGCCGCTTTGTCGAAGCCACCGCGACCGCGCACCTTCCGCCGCGCGGATGAACTGCTGCTTGAGCGCTACGGCCCAGTGCCGGACCACTCCGAGGGTCCGCTGAACAACCTGATCCGCACGATCCTCTCGCAGAACACCACGGACGCGAACTCCTTCCCCGCGTTCGAGCGCCTGCGCGATCACTTCGGCGGCGACTGGGAGCGCGCGCTCGAGGCCGGCCCCGAGGCCTACGTGCCGCTGATCGAGCAGGCCGGCCTCGCGCCGACGAAGAGCCGCCGCATCCACGCGATCCTCCAGCAGCTCAAGGAGGAGCACGGCGAACTGACGCTCGACTTCGTTTGCGAGATGCCGCAGGACGAGGCGAACGAGTACCTGCTGAGCCTCAAGGGCGTTGGCCCGAAGACCTCATCGATCGTGCTGCTTTTTGAGTGCGGGATGCCCTTCTTCCCGGTGGACACGCACATCCACCGCGTGACGCGGCGGCTTGGCTGGGTGCCGGAGAAGGCGACGGCGGAGCAGGCGCACGAGGTGCTCACAAAGGCGATCCCGCCGGAGCTGCACTACCGGCTGCACCTGAACCTCGTGACACACGGCCGCCGCACCTGCCACCCCTCAAAGCCCGAGTGCCACGAGTGTCCCATCTCCCGCTTCTGCGAGGCCTTCCGCGAGGGGAAGGTCGAGCCGCGGTGACCATGTCACGTACGCTCATTTGACTATACCGTCCGCGCGCGGTACAATCGCCGAGACACATCAGGTCAGACCGAAGGTTTTGCTGGGATCATTCATGAGACTACCGTTTGCAGAGTTAGCAGAACTCGGTGGGAGTGTCAATACGCTCCAACCAGAGGATCGGGCGATTCATCGCTGGTACAATTTCGTTCTCGCATTTCCTCCTCATCTTGTGCGCGAGTACATATCGCGCTTCGGAGTAGGTACCGATGCACGAGTGCTGGATCCGTTCTCAGGGACGGGAACGACACCTGTGGAATGCAAGAAGTCGGGGATTGCCAGTGCCGGGATCGAGGCTATCCCGATGTCTCACTTTGCCGGCACGGTGAAAACCACATGGGACGTGGAGCCTGAGGGGCTTCTTGACTACGCCTCCAAAGTCGCGATTCAGGCAGAGGAGCACATTGAGCGTGATGCAGGCGCATGGCCATACCGGAATGGGGCGGGACTGCGGACTCTGCCGTCGCAGAAGATGAAACTGCTGATAACCAACTCAATCAGCCCAAAGCCTCTGCACAAGGCGCTGATCCTGATCGATTGTATTGAGCAAGCGTTCGATGACCGCTACTCTGAACACGCCACGTTGGCTCTGGCAAGCGTCCTCCCCACCGAAGTCGGGAACCTCAGGTTTGGTCCCGAGGTCGGCGTCGGGGCGATACGTGAGGATAGCGATGTCGTCAATGTCTGGTTCGACGAAGTGCGCGGGATGAGCGACGATCTCCGCTTGGTGAGCGAACGTCACGAGACCGAAGCCATAATCTACTGCGGCGACGCACGACGGCCTGAACTGCTCCTGGCAGATGAGTCAATCGACGCAGTCATCACCTCCCCTCCGTACCCAAACGAGAAGGACTACTCCCGCATAGTGCGTCTGGAATCCGTATTGCTTGGGTACATGGACGATCAGACGACGCTGAGGCGCACCAAGAAGGGGCTTCTCCGCAGTAACACTCGGAACATCTACAAAGGCGACCAAGACCACGCGTGCGTCGCTGACCACGAGAGCATCCAGAGGGTGGCGCAGGAGATCGAAGATCGGCGGATTGAGCTGGGGAAGACATCAGGATTCGAGAGGATGTACCATCGAGCCGTGCTCCTGTACTTTGGCGGGATGAAGCGGCATCTGGCCGGGCTTCGAGGCGCACTCCGTTCAGGCGCCAAGCTGGCCTATGTCGTCGGTGATCAAGCCTCATATCTACGTGTAATGATACGCACCGGTCAACTCCTCGCCGAGGTGGCCGACTCGCTAGGGTACGAAGTGGAAGGTATCGATCTTTTTCGGACGCGACTGGCAACTGCGACCAAAGAGCAACTGCGTGAAGAGGTCTTACTGCTACGATGGCCGGGCGGAGGCGCCACACGGGGGTGAACGAGATGGGTCGTTCGAACTACGAGACGATCATCGAGAAGCTCTTCCTTGACAGGTACAAGGGCCACAAGACGGACCTTAGGTTCAGCCGGGAGAGGATTGCGGCGGCTGCACGTGCGTTGAGAATCGCGCCGCCGAAGAACCTGGGCGACGTCGTTTACTCATACCGCTATCGGCGTCCCATGCCGGATGCAGTTCGTGCTACGGCCGAAGAGGGCCATGTCTGGGTAATCCGATCAACCGGACGTGGGCAGTACTGCTTCGCCCATGTGAGAGACCTTGTACTCCAACCCAACCCACACCTAATCGCGACAAAGATCCCCGACGCGACGCCGGGTATCATTGACATGTATTCGCTCAATGACGAACAGGCGCTGCTGGCGAAGCTACGATACAACCGCCTGCTGGACATCTTTACTGGCCTCACCTGCTACTCGCTGCAGAATCATCTCCGCACAGCTGTTGACAGCGTGCAGATTGAGACTGATGAGATATACGTCGGGATCGACAACCACGGCGCACACTATGTGCTCCCAGTGCAAGCGAAGGGCGACGCTGAGACCCTCGGGAGGATCCGGTTCGAGCAGGATCTAGACATGTGCCGCGTGAAGTTCGACGCGCTCATTCCCAGACTGATCGGGACCCAGTTCACGCAGAACGGCTTGTTGGCGCTTTTCGAGTTGCAGGAGACAGCCGAAGGTTTCGGTATTGTCGACGAAAAGCACTACCGATTGGTGCCGCCCGCTGAACTGTCCGACGAGGAATTGCAGGACTACCGCAGGCGGGCCATCGGCTCTCAATGACGTAAGGATCCCTCCTCCGCTAGCCGCCTTCCCGGCGCGGATGAAGCACCGCCCCACCGGCAGTGTCGTGATGCCCGCTAGAGCCGATCGTCTCCTTCTGCCTGGGGTGCGACCGCATACTGCACCTCCGCTTCCTCCAGCACCTCATCGCGGAAGTATCTGCTCAGAAACCCCGGAGTGTTCAGGTCGACCCTGCGGCCAAGAAGCTTCGAAAGCTCCATCTCCATGCGAGCGAGGGCGAAGAGACCAACCCTCGCCTCCGGCTCGAAGTCCACCAGCACATCCACGTCGCTGTCGGGCCCAAAGTCCTCGCGCAAAACAGAGCCGAACAGCGAGAGCCTGCGTATCTGATTGCGGCGGCAGAACTCCGCGATCTCCTCCTTCGGGAGTTGCACCTTCAGGGCCACGCGAACCGCCTCACTTTCACACGGCTACGATGTCGGCCACAGGACTGCCCCTGGAGATAGCCACCGAGCTGGGCAACGATGGTAGTGTACCTGAAGTCCCCGCTCCTGGCCAACCACCCGCGCCATTCGTCTGAGCTAAGACGCATACAGCGGCCCGTTCCCGCCCGGCATCGTGTTCCTCTATCCCCCTTCTGCCTCCATGTCTTGCGAGACTCTTATAGGAGTGCTATAATAGCGCGGCAGCCGAACTCAGACGAGGAAGAGGAGGAGTTGGTCATGGGATCTATCGAGGAGGTCAGCGTGGAACAGGCGCCGAGCCGGGGGAGGGGTAGGCGGATTATCAAGAGGTCGCTCGT
The DNA here is from genome assembly GCA_002411015.1 of Armatimonadetes bacterium UBA5352. Taxonomy (GTDB): domain Bacteria; phylum Armatimonadota; class Zipacnadia; order Zipacnadales; family UBA5352; genus UBA5352. The sequence goes on from DHPY01000026.1 coordinate 44,897, forward strand.
GGTGCTCTGGGCGCTGCTGGCTGTCTTTGTGTTTGTCTCCGCGATCGTGCTCACTCTCCGCGGCGCGCCGGCGGGCGAGGTTGAGCGGGACCTGATGACCATCCTGCCGTTCGTGATAATCCTGTCGTTTGCCTGCGAGTATGTGGACAGCTCCATCGGCATGGGCTACGGCACCACGCTCACCCCCATGCTCCTGCTGCTGGGTCTGAACCCTGCGGCGGTAGTCCCTGCAGTGCTCGTCCAGGAGCTGATCTCCGGGAGCGTCAACGTGATCTCCCACCACAAGCTCGGCAACGTTGACCTCCGCCCCTCCGGGCGGGCGCTGCGCATGGGCGCGCTTCTGGGTATCTGCGGCCTGATCGGCGGCGCGCTGGCCGCGCGGGTCGCGGTGAACCTCCCGGCCGACACGGTGAAGCTCGTCACCGGCATCATCGTCGCGAGTATGGGCGTTGCGGTCATCGGCGCGGGGCATCTGCGGCTGAGGTTCTCGTGGCCGCGGGCGGGCGTGCTCGGGCTGGTCGCGGCGATCAACAAGGGCTTCATGGGCGGCGGCTACGGCCCGATCGTCTCCTCAGGCCAGATCGTCACCGGCATTGCGGCGCGTGAGGCCGTGGCGATCACCTCCTTCGCGGAGGCGACGACCTGCGCAGGCGCGCTCGCAGGCTACCTCACCGCAGGGACGCCGATCCCCTGGGCGCTCGCGGCGAGCCTCGTCGCGGGAGGCGTGGTTGCATCGGTGATGGGGGCCGCGACCGTGCGCGTCATGCCCGAGCGCGGCCTCAAGTGGGCGATCGCGGGAGGCTGCGTCGTCCTCGGCGGGCTCACGCTGCTCAAAGTCCTGCTGTAGGGGTGGCGGAGTGGGGCGGCCGGAGGACCCGACCCGCGAGGGCCTGCGTCCTCCGGCCGCAGAGCATGGCGCCGGACGCCTGAGCCACGCGTGCCCCTCCAGGAGGGTCGAGCACCCCTCAGCCCGCGTTCCAGACGAGGTCGCCATCGTAGCGCGCGACCCCGATCTGCCGCTCCTGCTGACGGCCGCCGTCGTCGTCGAGGTCGGAGCCGATGCTGTAGAGGCGGAAGCCATCGCCGGTCTTCTCGTAGCGGAACGGCTCGCCGCTGAATACGTCGGTGCTGGAGAGCTGATCGAGTGCGGGCCACAGTGCCTCGAGCGTCCCCGGCGCCTCACCCACCGCCTCGATCTGCAGCGCGATCAGGCACATCCGCTGCCAGCACAGGGCCTCGTCTCGGGTCACCAGCAGCACCCGCCGCGAGGGCAACCGATCCGCCGCCATGTAGGCGCGTCTGGGCAGCCGCGAGTGGTCCAGCTCAGCGGCTGAGGCGATGGTTCGGTAGGGCTGCAGCGCGCAGTCTATGGCCTCGGCCATCTCTTCGATGAAGACCTTGCGATTGTAGCTGATGATGGCCGCCCCCGCCTCCGGCCAGTCGACCACCGTCTCGACGTGCAGCGGCGCATCGCCGTCAGGGCTCCTGCCCAGCGCGGCATCGAAGGAGGCGACGCCCCAGGCGGCGTCCGCGCGCAGTGACTGCAACAGGTCCGAATGAGGGCGGATGCATCGCAGGGCGCGCGCGAACGGCTCGGCCTGCGCATCCTCAACGGGGACCTCTCTGAGGATCATCCTCGCCGCCAGGCAGACAAGCTCTACCGCGTGTGCCTCCGCGCAGAAAGTGGCGGTGGTGGGCATGCCGCGAAAGCCGTTCCTGGCGCAAGCGAGCGCGTCCGAGAGGGCGGAGAAGGCCGAGGCCGTATCCCCGGCCCGGGCGAGCGCGAGCGCGCTGTCGATCTCCAGCAGCACTACCCGGCACTGGCCGGAGAGGTGTTTCGGCAGGCTGGGCACGCATTCACGCGGCACAAGGGGATAGGCGCACTCCGGGCGCCTCCCCGCCTCATGCACGAGCGCCAGGGCCCCCTCATGCCGCGCAACCAGGGCGTCCGATTCAGCCTCGATCCGCCCCTCCGGCATTGCCCCGTTCTGCAGCAGGCCCCAGACATCATCCCAGTGCGAATCAGGTACGCTCGTGAGCGCGAAGGCCCGCTGGTACAGCACCGCGGCGTTGTCACGGTCGGCCGGTACCTGGCCGACCACCTCCAGCCACGAGGGTATGGCCGCAAGCGCCCCCGGTGACGGTCGCAGCATCGCATTCGCGAGGAAGATCAAGGCCGCTACGATCGCCGGGATGACCAGCCCGGCCACTCGCCACGGCCTCGACAGCCCCCATCTGGCGCCCACGCCGCGCAGCATCGGACCCACCTCCGCCTCGGCTGGCTGAGCTCGAACGGTCATGATGGCCAGCAAAGTCCCCGCCGCGGAGTGCGGTGCTGGCCCGCCTGAGATTAAGATCATGGGTCGACTACGTAACTACGGTGCCAATTTCAACCACAATCATCGGACTCCTCCTCCCGTGAATGCTGACCGCGCAGAATCATTGGCTGAGGGGGCTTGACTCCCGCTGCCGCGTTGTGCTACTTTCATTCACACAACGATGATTACTGACTGTTGCAGCCATTTGGTCGTTTCTCTGTGGGCTTGGCGCTGGCGACTGCGAGTCGCTTAGCGTCTGGTTCGCGCTGCAACAAAGAAGAATAGAACCAGGCCGCGGGCGGCTCGCATCTTCCCCGCGGCTTGTTTGATGTACGGGGCAGCTCCAGCCGGCGCATCGCCCGTACGCGAAGACCCACCCGACGCATCCCCCGCAGGCCGCGGGCTTCATCCAACTGAAGCCGCCGCGGCTTTTTTCATTCTGCACCTCGACGCGAACACCCTCGCGTAGAGCCCAGGCCCCGGTGGCGAGAGAGATTACCCGAGCACGCGCATCTCGCGCGCCTTCATCTCAGCACCGGAGGTTTGGACAATGTACACACCGACGCTCTATGAGTTCGTGAAGAAGGCGGAAGAGGGGAACCTGATCCCTGTCTACCGCGAGTTCGTCGCCGACACCGACACCCCCGTCTCGGCATTCATGAAGCTCCGCCAGTCCGGCGGCGAGGGGAACGCGTTCCTGCTCGAGTCGGTCGCGGGCGGCGAGAACATCGGCCGCTACTCCTACCTCGGCGCGGACCCCCTCGAGGTCATCTCCACGAAGGGCCGCATCGCCACCATCGGCGAGAACGGCTCCTCCCGCAGCCGCGAGCTTGAGGAGGGCGAGGACCCGCTCGATCTCATCCGCGGGATGCTCGACAACTACCAGTTCGTCCCCGTCGAGGGCTGCGGCCGCTTCTACGGCGGGGCGGTCGGCTACCTCGGTTACGACGCCGTGCGCTTCTTCGAGGAGCTGCCAGACGAGAAGCCTGATGACCTCGAGATGCCCGAGGCGCACTTCATGCTCACCGACACCCTCGTCATCTTCGACCACGTCACCCGCAAGATGCGCGTGGTGGCGAACGCGCATGTGACCGGCGACCCGCAGGAGGCCTACTGGGCGGCGATCGAGCGCATAGATCGCCTCGTAGACCGCCTGCGCCGTCCGCTTGAGATGCAGCCCGCCGGCAACGGCTCGGTGGCGCGCATCCCCTCCGACCCCTCGGCCATGCGCTCGACGATGACCCGCGAGCAGCATCGCGAGGCGGTGCTCAAGGCCAAGGAGTACATCGCCGCGGGCGACGCCATCCAGGTGGTCGTGAGCCACCGCATGTCGGCGGAGCTGGACGTGGACCCGTTCGACCTCTACCGCGGCGTGCGCGCGATCAACCCCTCACCCTACATGTACTACCTGAGCTTCGGCGGGAACAAGATCATCGGCGCGTCGCCTGAGCTGCTGGTGCGCTGCGAGGAGGGCCACGTCATTACCCGCCCGATCGCCGGCACCCGCAAGCGCGGCGCGAACGAGGCGGAGGATCGCGAGCTTGAGGCCGACCTGCTCGCCGACGAGAAGGAGCGCGCCGAGCACATCATGCTCGTGGACCTGCACCGCAACGACCTTGGCCGCGTCTGCAAGCCCGGCACGGTCAGCGTGGATGAACTGATGAAGGTCGAGCGCTACTCCCACGTGATGCACATCGTCTCCAACGTCATCGGCGAGTTGAGCGATGACCGCGACATCTACGACGTGTTGCGCGCCTCCTTCCCCGCCGGGACGGTCTCCGGAGCGCCGAAGATCCGCGCTATGGAGATCATCGAGGAGCTGGAGCCGGTCCACCGCGGCCCCTACGCCGGGATCGTCGGCTACTTCAGCTTCTCCGGCGCGATGGACACCTGCATCACCCTCCGCACGATGGTCGTGAAGGGCCGCACGGTGCACTTCCAGGCGGGCGGCGGGATCGTCGCCGACTCCGACCCGGACGCCGAGTACCGCGAGACGCTCATGAAGGCCGGAGCGATGCTCGACGCCGCACGCATGGCCGAAGCGGGGTTGCGCTAACGCGGAGAGAGGTCTCACAGACGCCTCAAGGAGGTCCAACGATGATCCTGCTGATCGACAATTACGACTCGTTCACATACAACCTGTATCAGTACCTCGCGGAGCTTGGTGAGACGGTCGAGGTCATCCGCAACGACCGCATCACCACCGGCGAGATCGCGCAGATGGCGCCCGACGCCATCGTGATCTCCCCCGGGCCCTGCACTCCCACCGAGGCCGGCGTGTCCTGCGAGACGATCGAGCGCTTCGCGGGGGAGATCCCGATCCTCGGCGTCTGCCTCGGCCACCAGTGCATGGGCCAGGTCTTCGGCGGCGACATCGTCCGCGCGCCGCGGCTGATGCACGGGAAGACCTCGCCGATCCACCACGATGGCCGCACGATCTTCGAGGGCCTCCCGCGGCCATTCGACGCGGTCCGCTACCACTCGCTGGTAATCGACCCGTCGAGCGTCCCCGACTGCCTCGAGGTCTCCGCGCTGAGCGACCAGGACGAGATCATGGCCGCGCGGCACCGCGAGTTCGTGGTGGAGGGCGTGCAGTTCCATCCCGAGTCGATCATGACAAAGCCGGGCAAGGAGCTTCTGCGCAACTTCCTCGTGCTCGCGAAGACGGGAGCCATGCGTGCCGGCGAGGGGGAGAACGGCAAGAGCCGTGTCGTTGCCCAGTCGTGTGGAGGGGAGGGGCTTTAGCCGCTCCCGCGCGCTGCCGCCCTCTCGAACGGAAAGTGCGGGCGAGGTTCAGCTTGAAGACCCGCAATGAGGTGAGACCAATGATCAGTGACACAATCGCGAAGGTCGTAGAGGGGCTGCCGGTTGATCGCGGCGAGTCGCAGGCTGCGATGGCCGCGATCATGGGCGGCGAGTGCACGCCCGCGCAGATCGGCGCGTTCCTCATCGCCCTGCGCATACGCGGCGAGACCGTCGAGCAGATCTCCGGCTTCGCCGAGGCGATGCGCGAGGCATGCGTGCGCATCCGCACGAAGCACCCGAACGTCGTCGATACCTGCGGCACCGGCGGCGATGCGCTGGATACCTTCAACATCTCCACCGCCGCAGCGCTGGTGACCGCCGCCGCCGGCGTGCCGGTCGCCAAGCACGGGAACCGCTCGGTCTCCAGCAAGTGCGGTTCGGCGGATGTGCTCACGGAGCTTGGCGTGCGCATTGACCTCGAGCCGGTCGAGGTCGAGGCGTGCCTCGACGAGGTCGGCATCGGTTTCCTCTTCGCCCCGAGCCATCACCCGGCGATGAAGCACGCGATCGGCCCGCGCCGCGAGCTTGGCATGCGCACGGTCTTCAACGTGCTGGGGCCGCTCACGAACCCGGCGGGCGCGCGCCGCCAGCTCCTCGGCGTCTTCGACCCGGCGCTGACCGAGGTCATCGCGGGCACGCTGCAGCAGCTTGGCTCAGAGCACGCGCTGGTCGTGCATGGCCTGGACGGCCTCGATGAGCTGTCCACCGTCGGCGCCACCCGCATCTCAGAGCTGCGCGACGGCGAGCTGCGCATCTATGACGTGACGCCCGAGGAGTTCGGGCTGCAGCGCGCCACCGCGCGTGACCTCGAGGGCGGCGAGCCCGCGCAGTCGGCGCAGGCGCTGCTGCACTCGCTCTCCGGCGACGAATGCCCGCCGCGCGACATCGTGGCGCTGAACGCGGGCGCGGCGATCTACGTCGGCGGCCGCACCGCCAGCATCGCCGACGGCGTCGCGATGGCGCAGGCAGTCATCGCCTCCGGCGCCGCCATGGACACACTGGAGCGGCTGCGGGAGATGTCGCGCACGCTGGCGGAGACGCGCGCGTCATGAGCGCCACCAGCGATCTGCCCGATGTGCTGCGCCGCATCCTCGCGCACAAGGCCGAGGAGGTGGCGGCCCGCGAGCGCGAGTTGCCCCTGCCGGAGGTCCGCGCCCTGGCCGTCGACGCGGCCCCGCCTCGCGATTTCGCGGCGGCGCTGCGTCGCCCGGATCTCGCGATCATCGCCGAGATCAAGCGCGCATCGCCCTCCGAGGGGGCGATTCGCGGGGGTGACTTCGATCCGGCAGCGATCGCGCGGGCGTACGAGGCCGGCGGCGCCGCGGCGCTGAGTGTGCTGACCGACGAGGCGTTCTTCGGCGGGCGGCCGGAGCATCTGACCGCCGCGCGCGAGGCCTGCTCGCTCCCGGTGCTGCGCAAGGACTTCGTGATCGGCGAGTATCAGGTCCACGAGGCGCGCACGGCCGGGGCGGACGCGGTGCTGCTCATCGTGGCGGCGCTCGATCCGGCGCTCCTGCGCGACCTGCTCGGGCTCGCGCGCTCGCTCGGGATGGCCGCGCTCGTCGAAAGCCACGACGAGCGGGAGCTCGAGGTGGCGCTTGAGGCTGGCGCGCGGGTGCTCGGTATCAACAACCGCGACCTGCGCACCTTCAAGGTGGATCTCGGCACCACCGAGCGCCTCGCGGCGATGGTGCCCGAGGAGTGCCTCCTGGTCGCCGAGAGCGGCGTACACACGCGCGCCGACATCGAGCGCCTCACCGCCGCAGGCGCAGACGCCGCGCTCATCGGCACGGCGCTCATGCGGGCGGACGATCCGGAAGAGGCGCTGCGGGGGCTGACCTCTCCCCCCCGCCCCCTTTTCGTTCCGGAAGAGGGGGAGCGATGAAGCCGCTGCGGAGGAGGTCGGGTTCCACATCTGCAGTCGTGAAGGAGGGGCCGCACGAGCCGCGATTGTCGTTCATCGCGGCGAGGTCGGCCCATGTTGCAGCGAACAGAACGTCCGAATAGGGCCGACCTCGCGTTCGTTCCTTCGTCACGAACGCTCGTGCGGCCCCTCCTTGTGGCACAGTGCTGTCAGTCATCTCACGTCGCCGTCCGCAGTCATCCGTCATTCCCTGGAGGCACAGACCATGGCCACTCAACACACTGAACAGGCCCCCGGCCGCTTCGGCCGCTTTGGGGGGAGATATGTCGCGGCCACGCTCCTCAACGCACTCGAGGAGCTTGAGGCCGCGTTCAATGAAGCAAAGGCCGACCCGGCGTTCATGGAGGAGTATCACGCCACCCTGCGCGACTATGTCGGGCGGCCGAGCCCGCTGACCTTCGCGGAGCGGCTGAGCGAGCGCGTCGGCGCGCGTGTCTACCTCAAGCGCGAGGACCTCAACCACACCGGCGCGCACAAGATCAACAACACGATCGGCCAGGGGCTGCTCGCCCGGCGGATGGGCAAGCAGCGCATCATCGCCGAGACCGGCGCCGGGCAGCATGGCGTGGCGACCGCGACCGTGGCCGCCCGCCTCGGCCTCCCGTGCAAGGTCTTCATGGGCGTCGAGGACGTGCGGCGGCAGAAGCTCAACGTCTACCGCATGCGCCTGCTTGGCGCGGAGGTTGTGCCGGTCGAGGGCCTGCAGGGCACCCTCAAGGACGCCTGCGACGCCGCCATGCGCTACTGGATGGGCGAGTATGAGGACTCGCTCTACATCTTCGGCTCGGTCGCCGGCCCGCACCCCTACCCGACGATGGTTCGCGACTTCCAGCGCGTCATCGGCGACGAGGCGCGCGAGCAGATCGTGGCCGCTGAGGGGCGGCTGCCGGATGCGCTCGTCGCCTGCGTCGGCGGCGGCTCGAACGCGATGGGCCTCTTCTACCCGTTCGTCGGCGATGCATGCGTGCGGCTGATCGGCGTCGAGGCAGCGGGCGCGGGCATTGACACCGGCCTGCACTCCGCGAGCATCTGCGCCGGCAGCTACGGCGTGCTCGACGGCACCGCCTCGCTGATCCTGCAGGACGAGGACGGCCAGGTGCTACCGGCGCACTCGGTAGCCGCCGGGCTCGACTATCCCGGCGTGGGCCCGGAGCATGCGTTCTTGCACGAGGAGGGCCGCGCAACCTACACGAGCGTCACCGACGACCAGGCGCTGGCGGCCTTCCGCACGCTTTCGGAGCTTGAGGGGATCATCCCCGCACTGGAGAGCGCGCACGCGGTCGCGCAGGTGCTGGCGATGGCGGATGAGCTGTCGGCGGATGACGTGGTGATCGTGAACATCTCGGGACGCGGAGACAAGGACTGTGAGGAGGTGGAGCGGCTCACGAAGGGGTGAGCCCGCGCCATGAACCGCATACACGAAGCATTCGCAGCCGCACCCGATCCGGGCGCGCTCATCATCTACCTGACCGCCGGCGACCCGTCCTTCGACGGCACCGTGGAGGCCGCTCTGGCCGCTGAGCGCGGTGGGACTGACCTGATCGAACTCGGCATCGCCTACATCGCGCCCACCGCCGATGGCCCGACGATCCAGGCCGCCTGCAAGCGCGCCCTCGACGCAGGCTCGACCACCGCGGGGGTGCTGGACGCCGCGCGGCGTATTCGCGAGCGCTCGCAGATCCCGCTGGTCGTCATGACCTGCATCAACCCGCTGATCGCCTACGGGCTGGAGCGCTTCGCCCACGACGCGAAGGCCGCGGGGATAGACGGCGTGCTGATGAGCGACCTGCCGCCCTCGGAGGCGGCGGAGTGGTGCGAGATCGCGGCGCGGCATGACCTCGGCACGGTGTTTCTCGTGGCGCCCGGCAACACCGACCGGCAGCTTCGCGATGCCATCGCGATGACCACGGGCTTCGTCTACATTATCTCGCGCCCCGGCACCACGGGGGCTCGGGAGGACATCTACGAGGGCCTGCGCGACCTCGTCGAGCACGTGAAGTCGCTGGCGAGCGTCCCGGCCGCGGTGGGCTTCGGCCTCTCCACGGGCGAGCAGGTGGCGGAGGTGCTGGAGGTGGCGGACGGGGCAGTGGTCGGGAGCGCGGTAGTGAGCGTGATCGCAGAGGCGGGCGATGATCTCGCGGCGTGCGTGGAGGCGAAGGTGCGGGAGCTTCGGGGGAGCTGAACGACCGCAGGCTGGAAGCCTGCGCCACGGGGGTGATGAGGTACATCCGTGGGGCAGGCATCCTGCCTGCCGCCGTTCCTCCCCCCTCATCCGGAACGGAGAGGGGGGATCGAGGGGGGAGAGGCCAGAACGGCTGACGGGCTGGAAGCCCGTCGCTACAGACGACACGACAACGGCTGAACGGCCGCAGGCTTGGCGCCTGCCGCCGTTCCTCCCCCCTCATCCGGAACGGAGAGGGGGGATCGAGGGGGGAGAGGTCAGAACGGCTGACGGGCTGGAAGCCCGTCGCCACAAACGACACGACAACGGCTGAACGGCCGCAGGCTGGAAGCGCGCGCCGTTCCTCCCCTCTCATTCGGAACGGAGAGGGGGATCGAGGGGGGAGAGGTCCGCCGTCCGCTGTCGTACCCGCCCGGCGTGCGGAGCCATCGGGTGACTGGCTCCGCGCGTCGGGCGGTTCAACTTCTTCGTTCTGGAGTTCGCGGCAGGAAGACTCGCTGCGGGCGTCAAAGTCCTGTTTGTGCAGTGAGATTAGTGGTGGATTCTGAGGAGGAGACAGACAATGAAGCGAAGCGTTGTGTGTGTGCTGGCTATGCTGCTGATTACAGGCGCTGCGTTCGCGCAGTGTCCCATGATGAGCGCGGCGCAGGGCGAGGACGGGCAGATGCAGATGGGCGCGTGCCCGCGGGGCATGCAGCAGGGCATGCAGATGCAGCAGGGCCCGATGGCGAGCATGATGAGCGCCAATGAGAGCGCCGTCTTCGGCGATAACATCTACATGCTCCAGGGCAATATGCTGCAGAAGCGCGACATGGACGGCAACATCATCAAGTCCGTGCAGCTCACCGACATGGAGCAGATCATGGACGACATGGAGGCCGAGGGCACCTGCGCCGTCTGCGGGATGCCCATGGATGAGGAGACGCGCGCGGGCTGCCCGGCCGTCACCGGCGCGCCCTGCCCGATGTGCGGCATGATGCACAGTGAGGGCATGGGCCAGGGCATGCAGCACCGAATGGGCCAGATGCAAGGCGGCCAGCAAGGCGGCATGATGCAGGGCGGC
>DHPY01000026.1:55349-67386 GCA_002411015.1 Armatimonadetes bacterium UBA5352
GGCGGCGGCATGATGCAGGGCGGCCAGCAGGGCGGTATGATGCAAGGCGGCCAGCAGGGCGGTATGATGCAAGGCGGCATGATGCAGGGCGGCTGCCCGTACATGGCTGAGGGCGCGACCGAGCAGGGCATGCGCGGCATGCAGCGCGGCGCGATGTACAGCCGCGTGAGTATTGATGCCGATGCTGATGGCGTCTACGTCCTCCGCGGCGGCCAGTTCTCCGTCTACGACCATGACCTGAACCAGGTGAAGTCGTGGCGCGCGGTCTCCGAGGAGTGCATGGCCGGCGACGACTCCGTCCAGTGCGCGATGGCCGAGATGCGCAAGGCCGACTGCCCGACCTGCCGCATGATGCTTGGCTCGATTCAGGACGAGCGCGCGATCCCGAACGGCATGGTGCGGATGTGGCATCGCCCCGCGGCGCTGCGCAGCGGCCCGGCGCGCATCCAGCTGCAGGTCAATGGCGCGGCCGGGATGGGCGATGCGAACGCGACCGTCACCGGCTACCTCTACCCGAGGAACAACGTGGATCAGGGGATGGGCGTTCCGCTGCGCTCGGTGGGCGGCGGCAGCTACTTCGGCATGGTGAACATCCCCCGCTCCGGCGATTGGGACCTCGCGGTCCGCGTCCGGCGCCCCGGGATGGAGGACCAGCGGGTCTACTACAACCTCTCCGTTGAGTGAGCCTTCCCTCCACGCGTACACGATCAGGGCGCGCCTTCGGGCGCGCCCCGTTCATTTCTCGGCATGATCGGCCGCTACCGGCCGCCACCGGCGCTCAGGCGGCTGATCATCGCGGCGAACCGCCCCGCTCCGAAGCCGTTGTCTATGTTCACGACAACTACGCCCGATGCGCAGGAGTTGAGCATCCCGAGCAGCGCCGCCAGTCCCTCGAAGGCCGCTCCGTAGCCGACGCTCGTCGGGACCGCGATCACGGGCGTCTCAACGAGCCCGCCGATGACGCTCGCGAGCGCCCCCTCCATCCCGGCTGCAACCACGATCGCGCTGGCCCGCTGAAGCTGCTCCATGTGTCCGAGAAGCCGGTGGATGCCCGCGACGCCCACATCGTAGACGCGCTCGACGCGGCAGCCGGCAAGCTCCGCGACCACCGCTGCCTCCTCGGCGACCGGGATGTCGGAGGTCCCCGCGGTCACCACCGCGATCGGCGCGCGGTCCTCCGCGGCCTCCGGGAGCGGCCCCACACGGATGATCCGCGCCTGCTCGTGGTAGACGGCCTCGGGCAGCGCCTCGCGCACCGCCGCGTATTGCTCGGCGGATGCGCGGGTGGCGATCACCAGCGGGCTCTCGGCCGCGAGCGCCTGCATGATCCGCGCGACCTGCTCGGGCGTCTTCGGCTCGGCCAGCACGGTCTCCGGGAAGCCCCTGCGGAGCGCGCGATGGTGGTCAACCTTCGCGAAGCCGAGGTCCTCGAAGGGCATCGAGCGCAGGCGCGCGCAGGCGTCGTCGGGGGCGATCTCCCCGGCGCTGACGGCCTGCATGAGTTTGCGGAGTTCTTCGGGATTCATCGGGTCTCTCCGGTATGTCACTCTCCAACGAATGACGGGCTGGAAGCCCGTCGCTACGAACGACACGACAACGGCAACGACTCGCATGCTGGAAGCCTGCGCCACGGTGAGTGAGAGCTTCTGTCGTCCAGTGGGGCAGGCATCCTGCCTGCCGCCGTTTGTCGTCCTCCCCCTCTTCCGGGCCGGGGGGAGGGGCCGCTACAGCGGCAGAGCCACCACCCGGTTCGAGGCTGCCGAGATCCCGGCCGCCTGCGCGATCTCAATCGCCCGCAGGCCGTCGATGCCCGGGATCGTCACGTCGGTGTCGTCGAGGATCGCCTCCGCGAACTCCCGCATCTCCCGCTGCACACCGGGCTCGTAGCCCGCGCCTGCCTGTTCGTATGTCGTCACCTGCGGCTCTCCGCCCTCGATCAGCCAGTGGACCTCCTTGAGCCGGTGGCTGAAGAGGATCGTGCCACGCGTCAGGAAGATCTTCCCGTCGTAGGCGCCCATCTTCGCCGAATGCCCGCCGAGAAGCGAGCCGATGCCGCCGCCCTGGAAGTTCACGGTGACCTGCGCGTAGTCTTCGTAGTCCACCTGGGGCGTCACGAAGTTGTTCATCGCCGCGTAGACGCTCACCGCATCGCCGAGGACCTGGCGCATCAGGTCTATCTCGTGCGCGTTGATCTCATAGAGCGGCCCACCGCAGGTCTCTCGCTTGAGGCGCCAGGGCTGGCCATACTGCCCACCCCAGGCCCCTCCGATGCGCGTCACCTGCATGCCGAAGGGCTCGCCGAACTCGCCCGAGCGGATGTGATCGAGTATCCAGGCAGCCGGCGAACCGTAGCGCAGCACCTGGCCGATCATCAGCTTGACTCCCGCGGACTCGCACGCGTCAATCATCGAGCGCGCATCCGCTACGTTCAGCGCCATCGGCTTCTCGCAGAAGACGTGCTTGCCGGCCTCCGCGGCGCGCATCGTCATCTCCGCGTGAAGGTAGTTCGGCACTGCAACAATCACCGCGCCGATCTCGTCGCGCCCGAGCAGTTCCCTCACATCCGTGAACGCCTCGATCTCCCCGCCAAGCTCCTCAGCCGCCGCCTGCGCGACCCCCTCCGCCGCGTCGGCCACTGCCACGATGCGCGCGTCTTTCACCTCAGCGAGCCCCCGCGCCAGGGACTTCGCCATGCCCCCGCCGCCGATCAGTCCTACCCGAATCTGGTCCATCTTATACCCTCCAGGCGCCTCCAGCGCGCCGGTGTAGTGTGCGCGTCAGCGCCCGAGAATCGCGTCCATCGACTTGCTCGTCGCCTCAATCAGCCGCTCCGGATGGTGCGGGTACGGCGGCATCATCTCCGCGGTCACCGGGCCATCGTAGCCGATCTCCTCGAGCGCCTCCATGACCGCCGCCCACGGCACATCGCCCTCCAGCAGGTCCACGAAGCCGTCGAAGGTGCCGGTGCCGATGCTCTCGCGGAAGTCCTTGAAGTGGACTGCCTTGATCCGGTCGCCGAGGATGCGGATCCACTGGTCCGGGAAGCCGTTGGGGATGACGTTGCCCACGTCGAAGTAGGCCTGCACGTACGGTTCGTCGATCTCGTCAATGATCCCCGCGAACTCCAGCGGCGAGAGCAGGAACTTGTTCCAGACGTACTCCAGACCGATGTAGACTCCCGCCTCCTCGGCAGCCTCGCCGAGGTCCATGAAGACATCCACGCAGTCGTCGTAGGCCTCGTCGTAGGAGTAACCGGCGGTCACGGTGCCGGGCACCACGAGGAAGGTCTCCGCGCCGATAGCCGCCGCCAGGCCGAGCGAGGTTCGGATGATCTCGATGCCCTTCGCGCAGATGTCCGGGTCCGGGCCGATGGCCGGGAATGACCAGCCGAGGCCGGTCGCGAGCGTCGGCAGCTTGAGGCCGATCTCGCCCGCCATATCCACGAACTCCTGCATATCCTCCGGTCTGCTCTCCGGGGTGATCTCACCCTCGCCCTCGACGGTCAGCTCGATCGCCTCGAAGCCGTAGTCCTTCGCCATCCTCATGCGCTGCTCGATCGACATGCCTTCGGAGAAGGACCAGTAGCTGATTGACTTGATCATCTGTCTTCCCTCCGCTTAGCTTCACGGACATTCGCACGTACGGCGTGAGTCTGTTCCCTCCCGGCGGCGGGAAGTCCTGCACGGCAGATGGGGGCTCAGCTTCGCTTCGTAGAGTCCGCAAAAACGAAGCGTAACGTCGCGCCGAAGCCATCAAGCGCAGACAGGGCGTCGCCGATGATGGCTGCGATGGACCAGGGGACAGGCGAGGGCGTCGCCGCGCCGGTTGCGGCGGCCGTCCCCGCCACTACGAACGACGAGGTGCGGACTATGAGTGAGCCACTGCGAATGCCACGGGAGGAGGAGCTGTTCGTTCCGCAGTCCACCGATGATGTGCTCGACCGCCTCGCACGGGCGACCGATCTCCTCGATCTGCTGCGGAGGGCGGACGAGGTCACGCCGGGCGAGATCGATCTCTGGAGCGCGCTGATCCTCGGGCCGGCCGGGGAGAGCGCGCGCCTCTATATCCACAGTGCCGCGCCGATCACCCCCACGCTGGCGCTGGCGGTGAGCGAGTCGATGCATGAGGAGCTGATCGGCTGCTGCGGTGAGCCGCCGGAGCTGGTCGGGGTCCGGCAGGCAGGCATGTCCTGCGGTGACATCGCGGCGGGGGTGATCGCGAGCTTCAGTGAAGCGTTCCACGATCACGTGACGCAGCGTGGCCAGCGGCCCGTTGGCATCACCCGCGCCGGCGCAACGCGCACCGACGGCCTGACGCTGCAGCGCTGGCGGGAGGCCGATCGCGCGCTGGAGGTGACCGCGTGGCTGGTCGGCGCGCTGGCCGATGGTGAGGCTCACGAGCCGGGGGTGCGCGACCCGATCACCGGCCAGTACTCCCGCGCGTTCTTCGAGCACATGCTGCGCAACGAGCTCGCGCGCCACCAGCGCTCGGCGTCGGAGTTGAGCGTGATCCTGCTGCAGCTCCGGCGGTCATCGCCACTGCTGGCGGACGAGCGGCCATCGCCGCTGGTGCTGGCGGCCACAGCCGGGATCATGCGGCAGGAGTTGCGCGACGCCGACGTCATCGCGAGGCTGGACTGCAGCCGGATGGCGGCGCTGCTGCCCTGCACGAACCCGCGGAACGGACTGATCGCCGCGAGCCGACTGGGGGAGGCGCTGCAGGACGCGCGGGAGGTTGAGGGCTGGAGCATCGACATTGGCATCAGCGGGATGGGGATGGAGCTGGTGGGCGCGGATGAGCTGCTGGACCAGGCGACGCACGCGATGCTGTCCGCCGGCCGCGGGGCGTCGAGGCACCCGTTCGTGTATGTGTGAGAGCGGCCCTGATCGGTTCGTGGAGGGGCCGCCCGAGCGTCCGCCGCTTGCGGCGGCGCGAGGATGAGGAACTCAGCCGCTGTGCCGGCCCCTGTCGTGACACCGCCAACAGCAGGGACGGCACAGCGGCTTCGTCGGCGTCCGCAAACGACGCGGACGCCTCCTCCACGGCAAAGGCCGAAGGGAGGTCAGGGCCGTGGGGCCGCTACTCCACCCGGCCGAACTGCACGTCGTCCACCCACAGCACCTGGTCCGGCGCGCCGCCCGAGCCCATCCCGAACCTCACCGTGGTGTAACCCGGCTGCATCTCGACCGTCGCCTCATACGCCCGCCAGTCATCGCTCGGCTCGATCGGCACCTCCACCGCCGAGCCAAGCTGCCCGGAGACCGTCGCCTTCGCCACGGTCGCATCGCCGCGCGCCATGAAGCGCAGCGTGTAGGTCCCGCCCGTCCGCAGGCGCATCGGCTGGCTCGTCAGCGTCATGTAGACCTCGGGCCGCACGAACTTCAGGCAGGATACGCCATCGGTCGCGTCCTCCTGGCTCCAGAAGGGCCAGGTGTAGCCCATCTGCCGCGGGTGCGAGATCGTCCAGGTGCGCGGCGGGTAGTCGGGGCTGCCCTCCTCGAAGCTCCCGTTGCGCAGCAGGTTCACGAGCTCCCCGCTGTAGCTGTCCCGCAGCGTCGCCGTCACCACCGGCTCGGCGCCCGGCGCGTAGCGCACGTAGATCTCCGCCGCCTCACGCCACGGCGCGGACACCGCGTCATCGCCCTTCACGCTCACCGACTGATCCCAGCGGTCCTGCACCAGCAGCTCCGCGCCCTCCGCCGCGAAGTCGTAGACGCCCTGCTCGCGCGGGTCCACGAAGTGCCCGTAGGCGATGATCTCCCCGTTGTCCGCGATCGCGGTCGGCAGCGCCACCTCATGCTCGCCGTCGCCATCGCGCACCGTCATCGTCAGCGGCTCGAGCGGCGTGGGCAGGTCGAGCGCCGGGTTCACCCACAGCACCGTCTCGGTGTCCACGATCAGCCTTGCCCGGCGATCGTCCCGCCGGACCTTCGCGGGCTGCGCAGTCTCCGGCGCATCGGGGGCCGCTGCCATAACCACCCGCGGCCGCACGGGCAGCCGCAGGTTGACCGTGGCAGGCGCGCTCGGCTTCACCTGCACCAGCGCGTCGGCCCCCGGCGCGGCATACTGCGCCGCCGCGTCGCATGGCATGTCCGAAGCAAAGACCTGCTGGCCGTCGATGCTCAGCCGCGTGCCGCCCTGCAGCAGCCAGCGCGCGACCTGCCCGTCCGCGCCGCGAGCGACGCTGGCAAGTCGCCC
The DNA here is from genome assembly GCA_002411015.1 of Armatimonadetes bacterium UBA5352. GTDB lineage: Bacteria > Armatimonadota > Zipacnadia > Zipacnadales > UBA5352 > UBA5352. Next base: position 61,548 of record DHPY01000026.1, read on the forward strand.
GTCGGTGTCGATGCCATCCAGCGACGCAACCTCCGCGTCGGCGTCACGGATCAGCACCGTCTCGGCGACGCCATCGCGCTTAAGCCGCACCGCCTGCCCGCCGGTGGCCGTGATCTCTGCTGCCTCCAGCGCGGGCCCGTCGCCCTCGGCGTATGCGTCCATCACCGCGATGATCCGCTCCTGCTCGGCTGCGGCGGTGGTCGCGCGGATGTGGTAGGTTTGCGGGAAGGCCTCGGTGTAGCGGCACCACAGCTTGCTCAGCATCGGGTACGGGCGCTCGTTGGTCTGCGTGTAGGTGAGGCCCTCGGGCGCGAGGTGCTGCACCCGCAGCCGCTGATCGCTCTGGCGCACGACCATCGTCTGCGAGGCCTCGTCGATCTCGGCAGGCTCGAAGGTGTTCAGCAGCCAACTGAACTCGGAGGCATCGGGCGCGGCGAGATCATCCACCATCACGAAGACATCGGGGCGGATGAACAGCACCGTGCGATCGAACTCGTCGAGCATCTCCGGATACGCCGCTGCGGCGGAGCCGGTGAAGAGGCAGTAGTCGGCGGAGTTCAGGAAGGTGGTGAAGCGGCCCTTGGCCTCGATGGTCTTCGGCTGGCCCTCGCCGTTCACGAGCAGCGTGTTATGCGGGAAGGTCATGCGCGACCAGTTCCCGTGGTAGGTGTCGCCGGCGTAGGTGTAGTAGCCCGCGTCGACCGCCATGATCTCCCCGCCCGCGTGCAGCACGAAGGCGTTCTGGTCGGCATGCGCGTGGCTGGCCCCGCCGAAGGGGCTTGAGCGGAAGAAGATGCGGTTGCTGCGGTGATCGTAGAAGCGGTCGTAGGCCGCAAGCTGGCCGACATCCGGGAACATGCGCGCCTGCGCGATATCCACCGGCGGCTTCGGCTCGATCCCTGTGCTCGAGAGGTAGCCCAGCGGCATGTGATTGGGGCTGCCGAGGACCGTGTCGCTCCACCACGTGGAGTACGGATCTCCGGTCATCGAGCCGAGGAAGCGGGAGATGTAGGTGTCCGCGCTTGAGCCAGGGATCGGGTTGAGCAGCGAGTAGCAGTCGCCACCGTGGTTCCACCAGTAGTTCAGCGACATGCAGTACATCCAGAAGTCGTCCGCGTTGCGCAGCCGGGGCATCATGAAGACATCGATCCCGGTCGCCGTCTTCAGCGCCGCGAGGCCTTCGAGGATCATCGAGAACTTGTGCCCGTAGACCTGCCCCTCGGTGTAGCCGCCATCATCCTCCCCCCACGGGATGCGGTTCACATACTGGCGGATCAGCCAGTCGGCCCACTCCCGCGTCTGCTCGGTCTCGTCGGCGACCGCGAGCACCGTCGTCAGCAGCGCGTGCATGCACTGCTGCCCGTGGGAGTTCTGGTAGTTCAGGTGCAGCTTCAGCGCGTCGTGCGTCCACGCGTAGGCGTTGTCGCAGTGGTAGATGACATGCCCGAGGATCGCCTCGCGCTCCTCCGGGCTCAGGCGGTCGTAGAGGCGATCATACGCGAGCGCGATGCCCTTGAGGCCATACTCGTAGTTGTAGACGACCGTGTCGTGCTGCCCGCGGTCGCCGAGGTGGTAGTCCATCCGGAAGGGCGCGCAGAACAGCGCCCACTGCTTCGCGGCCTCTGCGTAGCGCTCATCGCCGCTGATCTGATACGCGAGCGAGAGCGCGTTGGCGCGTGAGGCCGCGGAGAGCAGCGCGGAGCTGCCGAAGCCCTTCGGCACGAGCGGCTGGCCGTCGCGGAGGTAGAAGACCTGCTTCCGCGCCGGATCCGGCTCCGCCGGCATCGGCTGGAGGTCGAGTTCAGGGATCGGCGCCTCCAGATACGCATCCGCGGTGTACTTCAGGTTCGCCCAGGCCTCGGTAGCGACGGTGTCACGCCGCCCCTGGAACTCGGCCAGCGTGCCGGGAGTGACATAGATGCGCGGGTGCGCAGGCATGTTCCGGATGATCTCATCGGTCGGCGGCACCGGCATCCGCGGCGTCCCCGGCGCGATCACGAAGCTCTTCACCGCGCTCGGTTCGGAGGTCTCGCCCTCCGGCGTGACCACGAGGTAGCGCCAGTACCACGTGCCCTCATCGAGCGCTGCGGAGTGGTTGTAGAAGGGCATGTCGATGCCCTCGCGGCGGATGATCTCGGCCGCGAACTCCGGGCTCTGGCAGAACTCGACGGTGTAGGTGGCGGCGCGATCATCCACGCGCCAGATCATCGGCGGCGGGTTGACGCTCGCGACCGCGCCATCCTCGGGGGTCATCGGCGGATGCGCAGGCGGCTGAGGCGACTGGTCGGGCTCAAACGCGACCGCCCACGACAGCGGTGCGATCAGCAGCAGCAGGCAGGCGGTGGGCGACCACTGCATCGTGCAACCTCCGAGTAGATCCAGCATCCCGCACGAGAACGCGCGCACGGCCCTTCGCCATCGGGCGGCGGGGACCTGCGCACGCGTGAGTAATGCGGCCTCACGCGGCGAACTCATCGATGCTGACGGCGAAGAGCGCGGGGCCTGTGACGCGTACGTGCCGAGGGAGTAGTCAGCGTCGGCGGAATCGCAGGCTGGAAGCCCGCGCCACGGTGTGGAGTCCGTGGCACGGGCGTCCCGCCCGTGCGGCGTCATGCGTCACGTCCCGCTACCTGTAGCTCACCTGCCACTGCAGCCCGAGGGTGCTGTCGTCCACGCCGCGGTCGTCAATGTCCTCGATCTGCAGCGTGAACCGGTTGCTCTCAAGCGGCTCCCAGGCGACGCCGAGGGTGTGCCGGCTGTAGTCGGACGACGCGGAGCCGCTCTGCGCGGGGCTCACGGCGTCGTAGCTGAATGCATCGTAGCGATAGAACGGAGTGAGATCGCTGCCCGTCGGGGTCAGCTCGATCAGCCCGTACCAGCCATCGGCGTCCTGCATCCGATAGGCCTTGTGGTCGTACCAGTCGCCATCGAAGTACTCGGCCTGGAGGCGGAGGTCGCCGACCCCCTCGATCGCCTCGTTCCAGAGTAGGTACAGCCCCCAGACATCCGGTGAGAAGCTCTCCCCGCCTCCGTCCTGTGCGGGCAGGGCCGCCGGGCGGAGGTCCACGTCCGAGGTCACGTAGCTCACTCCGATCTCGTTGCCCTCGCCAAAGAGGTATCGCGCGCGCGCAAGCAGCGACTCGGCATCATCGAAGCGCGCCGGGCTGTGCCAGGCGTCCATGCCGTCGGTGAGCTGCAGGTCCAGCCTGATGGGGCTGTCCGCCGGCTGATAGCCAACCTGCAGGCCCAGCGTGAAGACACCGGGGAAGAAGGCTGAGACGGCTCGGGAGCGCTCGAACGGGATGCGTGCGGCGCTGGAGTAGGGGACATCTATCCCGAACTGCAGGAGCCCGTAGCCGAACTGCACGCGCCACTCGTCGGAAATCGGGTGGGCCACCCACGCATACACCAGATCAACCGAATCATCCTCGCCACCCGAGAGCAGCTTGCCGACATCAACCATCAGGCGTGCTGAGGTGCCGGCGTCATTGACCTTGCCGGTCCAGCCGAGGCGGACGCGGCGGGTATCGAAGTCACCGTCGTCCTCTTTGTCACTGTACGTGTAGCGGAGCTGCGAGAACCCCTCAAAGGCCAGGTTCTGCGCGAGAGCGGGCATCGCGCATGCGATCACGAAGCAGGCTATGAGAGTGCGGAGCAGTGTGTGCAGCACGGTGCGGAGCTTCATGTGCGGATCCCTCCACAAGTCATTGAGCTGTTGAGTGTGGCCGAGAGGTCACGTCGAGCTGCCAGGCTCGGAGCCCGCGCCATGGAACCGATCCCGTGGGGCAGGCATCATGCCTGCCGCCGTGTCTTTCGTGGCGAGGGCTTCGAGCCCGTCAACCGTGGACTTTCACCCGCCGCCGGTCTCGAAGAGGCGGAGCAGCACGGTCATCATCACCAGCGCAACCAGCCAGTCGCGGCCGAAGAGCATCGACGGGAGGCCGGCGGCGTGGCTGCCGATGGCCAGGAAGAGCAGCATGATGACGCCGAGCATCGCGCCGATGGCGGCGTTCATGAGGCACGGGGTGCAGGAGATGGGGCTGCTGGGGTGCAGCAGCGCGTGGAGGCTCGCGGCCTCGTGGCTTGAGTCTGACGCCGCCGCGGCCTCGGCCAGCGCGAAGGCGCTCGCGTTCGTGATAGTGGGGGAGACCAGAAAGAGCATCAGGAAGAACGCCCATGTGCTCTCGGTGGCGTATGGCGTCGGCGCCGCGGGCTGCGCCGCGAGGAGCGCCTCCGCGCGATCCCAGGCCTCCGTCAGCCGCTGCTGCGTGATCGTCGGCGCGGGGCCGCTGTAGTCGAGGGGGGTGCCGAGTTGGTCGAGCTGCGCCAGCACGCGCGCCATCTCGGCGGAGACGTTGCTGCGAAGCTCCGCGGGCGGCGCCGCGACCATCGGCGGCCAGACCTGCGCGAGCTGCCCGTTGAGCCGCGCGGTCCACGCGGGCACGTCCGCGTTGCCGGCCGAGGTAAGCCCGCGTATCTGCTGCAGCACCGAGGCGATCCCGTCACGCATCCCCTGCAGCTTGACCGGAAGCTCGCCTTGCGGCAGTGGATCGGCGTCGCCTCCACCGCCACAGCCGCTTAGCAGCAGGCTCCCTGCCGGCAGCGCCAGCGCGGCCGCGATCATCTTCTGCAGAAACTCCCGGCGCTTCATACCGCCCATCTCCATCGGCTCCTTCATCCCGAGACGCTCACCGTTGCCTCACAACCGCGCTGCTTCCGCGCGGAAACCCGGTTTCCTCCTGTCTGCCGGGCGATCAGGCATTGTCGCCCTGTGCGCGCAGGGTGTATACTGACCTCTGGCGGACCCGCGGAGGGTCCGCGATTACTGGAACTGGCGGAGACTGATTGAGCCATGGTTGACAGAAACGCACGCAGCATCCTTGTGACAGGCGCCGCAGGCTTCATCGGCTCGCACGTCAGCGAAAGCCTCGTCGCCCGCGGCGACCGGGTGATCGGGCTCGACAACTTCGATCCCTACTACGATCTGGCGATCAAGCGCCGCAACCTCACCGACCTGCAGGCAAGCGATCGCTTCCGGCTCATTGAGGGCGACATCCGCGATCTTGCGGCGGTGGAGGAGGCGTTCACCGCGGAGGGCCCGGTTGACGGGGTCATCCACCTCGCGGCCCGTGCGGGGGTGCGCCCTTCCATTGAGCAGCCCGTGGAGTATGCGACCACCAACGTTGAGGGCACGGTGAACCTGCTCGAGGCAGCGCGCCGGCACGAGGTCGGCCGCTTCGTCTTCGGCTCGTCCTCGTCGGTCTATGGCGCGAGCAACACCGTTCCGTTCTCGGAGGACCAGACGACCGACCGCCCGATCTCGCCCTACGCGGCCACGAAGATAGCCGGCGAGGCGCTCTGCTACACCTGGCGCCATCTCTACGGCCTGCCGATGGTTGTGCTGCGCTTCTTCACCGTCTTCGGCCCGCGCCAGCGCCCGGACCTCGCCATCAACAAGTTCGTCCGGCTGCTTGAGGCGGGTGAGCCGATCCCGCAGTTCGGCGACGGCTCCTCCAGCCGCGACTACACCTTCGTGGCGGATATTGCGCGCGGGATCCTCGCGGCGCTTGACTCAGATCTCGCGTACGAGGTCATCAACCTCGGCGGCTCATCGCCGGTGCGGCTTGATGAGATGATCGCGGCGGTGGGAGCGGCGGTGGGGGTGGAGCCGCGTGTGATCATCCTCGAGGACCAGCCGGGCGATGTGCCGCGCACCTCCGCGGACGTACGCAAGGCGAAGCGACTCCTCGACTGGGAGCCACAGTGGTCGCTGGCGGACGGGCTGCGGGAGTTCGTGGCGTGGTACAGGCGTGTGTAGGATAGGATAGGATAGGATAGG
>DHPY01000026.1:67500-70953 GCA_002411015.1 Armatimonadetes bacterium UBA5352
AGGATAGGATAGGATAGGATAGGACGGTCTGCCCCCGACGGGGAAGTCAAGGTGTCGACAATCGACGTTGACCCGAAGGGAGCAGACCGTCCTATCTTATCCCACGGTACTGACAGGGGCCGGGACTTCTCGCCCCGGCCCCCGTTACGTCTACGCCACCTCTGCCTCGTCCACTTCCTCCCCTTTCTTCTGCGTCATCAGCGAGACCACCACGAGCACGATGAAGCTCAGCGGTACCGAGATGATGCCCGGGTTTGAGAAGGGGACCGGCGCCGTCGAGGTGGTCTTCTTCCAGAACAGGCGCATGAGGATCGCCGGGAGGTTGGTGGGCGCGGCAACCGTGCCCGAGGCCGCGACGATACCTGACCAGACCTGTGCGGATTCCTCCCGCTGTCGAAAAGAGCTCTCACGCCCAACAATCACCCCGGCAAGTTCGTCCATCAGTATGGAGGAGCACGCCCCCCTCACGGAGAATGGCGCCTCCGGGTCCGTCCGTACACGTTAGCCTAGAGCGGGGGATGGAGGTCACAGCGGATGTCGGAGCACGCTCTCCCCGTGACGGTGATTGAGGGCCACGAGATCGCGCGTCTTGTCATCGGCACCAACTGGTTCCTCGGCTACTCCCACCAGAGCGCAGCGAAGAGCAAGTGGATCAAGCGCTACCAGACCCCCGAGACCATCGCGGAGGTCCTCGAAGTCTGCTCCGCCGGCGGGATGAACGCGTTCGTGGCCCCCATCAGCGAGGTCATGACTGAGGCCGTCGGCCTCCATGAGGACCGCACCGGTCGCAAGCTCATCCAGGTCCTCACCCCCGGCGGTGCGACCACAGAAGAGCTCATGGAGGGGATAGATCGCGCGGCCGATCTCGGCGCCACGTTCTGCCTGCCGCACGCGGGCTGGACAGACGCGCGCATCAGCACCGCGCGCAAGGAGATTGAGGACTACCCGCGCGTGGCTGAGTACATCCGTGAGAAGGGCATGATCCCCGGGCTCTCGACGCACCGGCCTGAGGCCATAGCCGTCGGCGACGCGGCCGGGTACGATATTGCCGCGTACATCCAGCCGCTCAACCCGATCGGCTTCCTCTGCGCGGTGGAGACGGACTGGATGTCGGGCGTCATCAACCGCACGCCGAAGCACGTGATCTGCATCAAGCCCCTCGGCGCGGGCCGGGTGAACCCGCCGACCGGCCTGACCTTCGCGTTCAGTAACATCAAGCCGATAGACATGGTCTGCATCGGCCTGCTCAGCCCCGAGGAGGCTGAGGAGGATCTGGCGATCGTGCGGCACATCTTCGCCAACGAGCGGCCGGAGGTTGAGTTGCAGTACACGCGCTCAAAAGCCGCCCTCGCCGGCAGGTAGCCGGCCGGCTGGCGGAGGCACAGGTACTGAGGAGGCTCCCGGTAACCCGTCGGGAGCCTCACGCTGTCCTGCCGTTACCCTTGACCCTTCACCCTTCGCATTTCCCCGCCGTCAGGTATCTCTCCGCGAGCACCACTGCGGCCCAGTCATCCACCGGCTCCGGCGGCACCCGCATCCCCTTCGGAACAATGCGCATCAGACAGCCCGGCGGCGTCTCGCGCCAGTAGCGCTCCCGCGCCTCCAGCGTCGTCATGTGCTCCTCGACCTGCGCGATGGTGAGCGCCGGATCGGCCGCGTGGATCAGCTCCCACACCCGCCGAGCGCCGGTTCGCCCGCCGAGCACGATCACCGAGGCGTCGTGCGTGTGCATCATTGCCGCGGCTGTCAAGCCAACCCGATCGGTCTCGACGATTGCGCGCGCGAGCACCTCCCCGCCGGAGGAGACAGCCGCCACGCCACACTTCGCATAGCCAGGATCGACCGCGATCACGACCTCCGGGCGCTCGGGCGCCATCGTTCAGGCTGACTCCCCGGCGGGGCCCACGTCGATCGCCAGCTCCAGCGGCCCGCGTGTGTATGTGTCCTCAGCGGCCCTGATGCGCACGAGCACGCTTCCGGGCGCGTCGGCGATCTTTTGCGCTGCCTCGTATATCGCTGCCAGGTCCACGGCCCCGTAGGTGTCGCTATTGGCGCGAGGCAGCATTCCCTCCGCCATCGCGCGGGCACGCACCGGGCCATCAGTGGCCGTCACCCGGCGCCAGAGGGTCTGGATCGCCTCAAGCTCGCTGATCTTCGATTCGCCGTCGCTCGGCGCCAGCACAAACTCGTCGATGACCGTGCCCTTGCGGAACTCAAGCTCATTGGGGGTGGCGAGGAAATGCACCTGAAGCTGGCCTCCCTGGCCGGAGAAGTAGCGGCGGAAGGCGCGCACCATCACCACCCACTCATCCGGCCCCTCGGCGCGCAACTGGCTCGCCACGTCCTGTATGATCTGTCGCTCGGAGACCTCGCCGGGGCGATCTGTCGGCGCCACGAGCACCACCGCGCGCCCGTTCGCCCCCTCCGGCACCCCTCGCCGCTCCGCTGCGGTGCTCGCGAGGTGCAGCCACTCGAACAGGTCGGCCTCCACCTGGTCCTGTGTGCGGTCTGCGCGCTGGACCACCCGCAGCAGCTCATCGCCCGGCTCGAAGAGCCCCTCGGGCGTCCGCGAGACCAACTCCTCATGCGCCGTCACGTAAGCCAGCCGCGCCTCCGCCCGCGCGTACTCCTCCTCCAGCTTCGCCCGCTCCTCCTCGAGCCGCGCCAACTCGTCGGAGGTGGCGATCAGCTCCTGGCGCGTCGGCTCAAGCTGCCGCCTTGCCGAGGTGAGGTCGCGCTGCACGATGTCGAGCTGGTTGTTGGTGTTCTGCACCTCCCGCCGCCTCTCCGCGACCTCCCTGCGCTTCGCATCCAACTCCTCAGTCGATGCACTTAGATCCTTCTCGAGCACAGCAAGCTCCAGCGCAGACGCCGCCAGACTCGTCTGCGCGCCGGTCAGCTTCGCCTGCAGTTCATCGCGCCGTTCCGTTAGTGAACTCACCCGGCCCTGCAGATCCGCGGCGCGGGCCTGCAACTGCCCCTCGCGTGCCTGCAGCGTCTCGATGCGCTCCTGCTGCTCCTCCTGCATACCGCGGAGGTCGGATACGGTCGCCTCCGCGTCCTCGGCGCGCTTCTCGGCGTTTTCCGCGCGCTCCTCGAAGCCGGTGACCCGCTGCTGCAGCTCATCCACGCGAAGCTCCAGCGTCCTGCGCTGATCCACGAGGCTGCTCAACTCGAAGACGGCGATGCGGGCGTAGCGGGACCCGATGGTGGCGACGCCGAGGCCCAGCAGGGGGAGGAGGCCGCCGATGACCGCCGCGACGAGGCGTGCGGTCTGGCGTGGCCGCAGGCCGAAGATCGTGGAGCGCCGCTTGCCCACACGCGCGCCAATGACGTCGCCGAGGTACGCAATGAGCGCACCCAGCGCCGCCAGCGCCACGAAGACAAGCACCGTGTAAACCGACATCAGCTCTCCCGGTCGTCTCTCGCAGGACAGGCTTTCCGGTTATGTTC
>DHPY01000050.1 GCA_002411015.1 Armatimonadetes bacterium UBA5352
GCCGGCGTCGGAGTCGCTGCGACGGCTGGCGCCTCGGGCAGCGGCGCCTCCGCGGCGGGCGGGGCGGGCGGGGCGGCGGCGGGAGCGGCCTTCCACGGCTCCATCAGCGTCGCGATCTGCGCGGTGGTGAGCGGCCCGCGGAGGTACGACATCGCCCAGCGCGTCTGGAAGATCACCGGGGCGTCGTCGTGCACGTTGTTCATGAGGAAGACGCGCTTGCCAAGGCCCGAGAGGACGCTGTCGAGCTGCGCGCGGTCGAACGCGGCGCCGGATGCGGCGGAGGCGCCCTCCAGCCCATCCAGCACCCGAATCTTGTCGCGCTCGGTCTGCAGGCGGCCGATGAACCACGTGCCGGCGTTCGCGAGGCCCTTGTAGTCGAGGTCCACCGGGTTCTGCGTCGCCAGCAGCACGCCGAGACCGTACGCCCGCGCCTGCTTGAGGAGCGTGAGCATCGGCTTCTTGCTCGGCGGCTGCGCGGTGGGCGGGAAGTAGCCGAAGATCTCGTCCATATAGAGCAGCGCGCGGAGGCTGGAGGTGCCGGTCTGCGCGCGCATCCACGAGACGACCTCGTTGAGCAGGATAGTCACGAAGAACATGCGCTCGGCGTCGGAGAGGTGGGCGATGGACATGATGGAGATGCGCGGCTTCCCGCCGGGCGCGAAGAGAAGGCTGGGGATATCCAGCGGCTGCCCCTGCAGCCATGCTGCGAAGCCGGGCGAGGCGAGAAGGTTGTTCAACGCGATCGCAAGCTCGAAGCGGTCCTTTGAGGGGTAGAAGGATTCGAGGTCGAAGACGCCCACGCGCTCAAACGGCGGCTCCTGGATCTCGCGAATGAGACCGGCGAGATCGAGGCTTCGGCCCTGCGTCCACGCGGCCTGGAGGATGTTCGCCAGCAGGATGTGCTCGCGGCTGCGCACCGGGTCGGCCTCGATGCCGATGAGCGAGAGCAGGCCGGAGACCGAGTTCTCGATGCGATCGCCGAGGGCTCCGGCATCCGCGGCGACGGCCGGAGGTGGCGCGGCGAAGGAGCTCAGCACGCTCACCGGCAGGCCGGCGGTGCTTCCGGGCGTGTAGATCGCAACCTCGGCGGCATCGCGGAAGGCGGCGAGGCGCTCGGGGCCCTGCCCCCACTGTGCGAGGCCATCACGCCAGAGTCCGGCGATGAAGGCCGCCTGCTCCTCGGGAGTGCGACCGTTGCGGGTAGCCTCCTCCTGGTCGATCCACGGGAGGAAGCTCGGCGGTTGGAGGTCCTCGAAGGCGAGCATCAGGTTGCCCATGTCGCCCTTCGGGTCGATGACGATCGCGGGGATGCCGTCGAGCGCGGCCTCCTCGAGAAGAGAGATGCACAGGCCGGTCTTCCCCGAGCCGGTCATCCCGACGCAGACGCCGTGGGTGGTGAGGTCACTCGCGTCATAGAGCAGCAGTTCGTCGAGCGTCTGCCCCTCGGCGAGATCGTGTTTGCGCCCGAGGTAGAAGACGCCGAGCTTCTCGAAATCGTGCATGACAGGCTCCTCATGCCGGGGATGAAGGATTGCGCGGCGATTATAGCACAGCCCTACGCCTCGGGGTCGAGCACCGCCCCGAACTCGCGCAGGCGCTCCTGCAGCGGCGCGATCGGCAGCGTCCGCGCGTCGCCATGGGCGAGTGCCTGCGCGGCGCCGATCCCCGCGGCCTCCCCGAGCGCGAAGCCCGGAGCCATCCGGCGCACCGAGGAGTGCGCGGCCGCATCGGCGGAGAGGCAGCGCCCGGTGACGATGAGGTTCGCGTACTCCGGCGTCACCAGCGAGCGCCACGGGACGCCGTAGCTGCGCTTGAGGCCATGGTATGTGCCGCGGCCCTCGTTCTGGCTACCGTGGATGTCCACCGGACAGGACGCGCGCGCGATCGTGTCCTCGAAGTCGCGCCCGGCCTCGACGTCGTCGCCGCTGAGGGTGTAGAGGCCGCGCACGTGGCGGCTCTCGCGCACGCCCAGGGCGGGGGAGGTCTGCGTGATCCACGCGCCCTCGAAGCCGGGGACGTTCTCGCGCAGGACATCGAGCACCCGCCACGCCTGCGCGCGGCACTCGATGGTGGCGGCGGTCAGGTCCTCGACATCCAGCGCATCGTGGTCCTCGACCTCCGTAACGTTCATGTATGCCGAGCCGGGCTGCGGCGCCCAGAAGAGCGCGAGGCCGCGGTAGTTCACCGGGCCTGCCTCGCGGTAGATGCGGGTGATCTCCGGCGCCTCCGGGCAGCGCTCGCGGTCTATGCCGGTGACGTGGAACATGACGCTGATGCCCTGTGAGCCGACCTCGCACGGCACGCCCGCGAAGGCCGCGACGTCGCCGTCGCCGGTCGCATCCACGAATGCGCGGGCGCGCAGCAGGCCCTCTCCGGACTTCGAGACGATCCGGAGGGCGCGCAGTTCCTCGCCATCGGCCTCGACGCCCGCGATCCACGCGTGGTAGAGCAGCCGCACGCCGTGCTCGATCGCAGTCTCCTCCAGCATGCGCTTGAGGTGCTCGGCATCACAGGAGGGCCCGTAGTGGCCCATCGGGGTGGCGCTGCCGGGGCGCCGCTCGATCATCTCCTCGAGCAGGCGCTTCCCGGTGCCGCCGATGACATACTGCCCGGCGATCCCCCAGGTGGTGATCGGCTGCACGAGGCCGAGCGTCGCCATCCCGCCGAGGGCCGCGTAGCGCTCGACGAGGAGCACGCTCGCGCCCTCGCGCGCGGCGGCGATGGCGGCCATGGTGCCGGAGATCCCGCCGCCGGCGACGATCACGTCGAAGGTCTGTGTGGGGGTGGGCATCAGGTTTGTCCTCCACTTCCGAACATAGTGCGTTTGGCGAATGGCTGCTCACGAAGTCGTTGGACATCCCAGCCGCCGCGCATCAGCGCGTGCAATGCATTGTGGCAGTTGCTGCATAGGACCCACACCTCCTGAGTTCCTGTGGCGCGGGGTCCAGCCTCAGAGATCGGAACTACGTGATGGACCTCCAATACGCTATCAGCCGCCTCCTCAGGGTACAGGACGCGGGGATCGAGGCCGCACTGCATGCAGGCCCGACTACGCTCTGCCAGTGCCCTCGCGCGCAGTTCGGGGTCGCGTGTGTGTTCCACTCTCATGCCGGCCCGTAGAAGACCCTCGATGCGCTCCTTGCTTACAGGTCTGGCCGATGACTGCCTTCGGTCAGATCCAGTCTCTTCGCCTGGAGGTGCGGTCAGGTCAAGGCTCCGTTGTGCGGCACTGCATTTTGTCAGCAGTTGTTCCCGCCTCTGCTCCAACTCAAGTCGCGTCTCCGGATCCATTTCGAGGCGCAGTGCTTCGCTACAGCTTCGGAGCGCATCCTCTGTGCGTCCCATGTGCTCGTAGACGATGGATAGGTTCGCATGCTGGAGACTATTTCCTGGCTCGAACCTAATCGCGATCTTCAGGTACTTGGCGGCTTTCGGCAGGTTTGTTGGCGTGTCGGTCCACGCGTAAATGTCCCAATAGGCGCCCGCGATCTTGCGGTAGCCCACAGATAGGTGTGGCCTCCAACGTAGGGCGGTGTCGTATATCTCCGCGATTTCAGCGCGGCAACGTTGAGCTAGCCTTTGCCTCGCTATGTCCTCATGGAACCACCCATAGGGCTCAGCGATGACCTTCAGATAGCTTCTGCGGCGCTTATCCCGCTCATACCAAAGCGCGTCAGGAATCGTGCCTCCCCTGTTCGACAACTGCCTCACCCTCTCAGCGGCGG
>DHPY01000072.1:0-53995 GCA_002411015.1 Armatimonadetes bacterium UBA5352
CCTCGCCCGCATATGACACGGTTAAGTAATGCGGGCGCCCTCGCCCGCACATGACAAGGCTAAGTATCGCGGGCGCCCTCGCCCGCACATGGGTGAGTCTTGACCTGGTGGGGCGAGGACGCCCCACCTACTCAAGACTGTGGGAGGCAACGGGATGCGCTGGATGCTGATGGCGATGCCGGCGCTGCTTGCGGGCGGGGCGTGGGCCGAGGTACCCGCCACCTGCGAGCCGGTCACGTTCGCGGCTGCGGGTGAGGATGCTCCGCTGCTGGTGGGTGAGCTGTCGCTGCCCGCGCGCCCTGATGCGGGCGCGAAGGTGCCGGGAGTGGTCGTCTGCCATCCTGACCCGGCGATGGGCGGCACGATGGACAACATCGTGGTGCTCGCCATGCGCGACGACCTCCTCAGGCGCGGCATCGCCGTCCTGCGCTTCAACTTCCGAGGCGCGGGGAGCTCCGGGGGCGAGCGTAGCGGCGGCGCCAGCGAGCCACAGGATGTCCTCGGCGCGCTCGGGTTTCTCCGCAGCCAGCCCACCATCAGGGCGAAGCGCGTCGCGCTGGCGGGCTACTCCTTCGGCTCGCGCATGGCCGCAGAGGCGATGGCGCGCGACCCGAAGGTCCTCGCCGGCGCGTTCGTCGGCTTCCCCACCGGCCTTGAGGAGATCGCCCCGGAGGAATGGGGCTTCCTCGCGAAGATCCAGCGCCCGCTGTGGCTCGTCACCGGCGACAGCGACCAGTATTCCTCGATCCTGAACCTCGTCACGCTGCAGGTCTACTACGGGCTGGACGCACAGGTCGTCGAGCTTGAGGGCGCGGATCACTTCTTCGTGGATGCCGACACCCGCGCTGCGATGGCCGATGAGGTGGGCAGCTTCCTCTCGCAGAAGCTCCTCGGGCCTTGAGACAGCGGGTGCGCCGGTAGCCGGCGCGCCCCTCACGTGCAGCGCTACTTCACCTCGAACGTGCGCGCCCCGCGCACCTGGCTGGTGTAGGGGCTCGTCGCCCGAACCTCAACCGTATGGTACCCCGGCTCAAGCCCCTCAGGCAGCTCCCCGGCCCACAGATGCACACTCCTCACAGGCCAGACCGATGTCTTCGGCTCACCCTCGCGGCGGCTGCCGGGGTAGACGCTGTAGTAGCGCTCGCGCAGGGCCGCCGCCTCCTCGTCGGTAGGCCCGCTCGTCCGCTCGACCTGCTGCCACTCCCCGCCATCCACGCGCATCTCTACTGTTGAGCGATCCGAGCCGGAGAAGACGTTCGCATAGACCGGCATTCCGGCGGCCTCGTCAGCGGTCACCGGCGACGGCGCCCAGATGTCCACCTGGAAGCTGCGCGGGTAGCGCGCGGCAACGTAGTCGATCGTGTAGCGATTGCCGTCGAAGCTGATCTCGGACCAGCCGTTGGGGACGCCGTCGCCGCAGGGGGTCTCCGGGATGCCCCACCAGTCCACCGCCCCGCGCCACCACGCGCCACAGGAGGTGGCGTTCACGAGGTGGTGGTGCGGGTACTCGTCGCTCCACCAGCCAGCGTCGGTGCCGAGGAAGTAGTGCCGCTGGCTGTGGGTGTGTGCGGAGAGCCCGAGGACGTTCGGCCGGCCCTCAAAGAGCGCCAGGAACTCATTGCGGTTCGCGAGCTGGGTCACCGGGATGTGGAACGTGTAGACTACGAGGCTGTCCTTCGGCACGAGCGCGAGGTCATTGCGGATGAACTGCATCTCGTCATCGTTGATGCCCGCGGTGTACTTCCCCTTCTCCGTCTCGGTCGCCGGATGCCAGATCACATCGTCGAGCACGATGAAGTGCACCGGGCCCCAGTCGAACGAGTAGTACTCAGGCCCCATCACGCGTCTCCAGGTATCGTAGGCGAGGCTGTCGCCGGGGACGTCGTAGTTCTCATCGTGATTGCCGGGCGCGAGGTAGTTGGGCAGCCCCAGCCGGCCGATGGCCTTCTGCACCGGCGGAAGCAGGTCGAGGTTGTTGTTCGCGATGTCGCCCAGCCAGAGCGTGAGGGCGGCACCGGTGTCCTCAGCGAGGATCGGGTCCACGATATCGCGGGCCAGCAGGTCCACGTTCCAGAGGTTGCTCACCTGCGGGTCGCCGAAGGCCAGCGCCTTAAAGCGCCTCGGCTCCTGCTGGCGGTAGAGCGGGAAGTCCACAGACGCCGGGAGGGGCCCCGTCGGCGCGATGCCGGCGTACTGGGACTCAGGCGACCCTTCAGGGTTGTGGATGTAGTAACCGCGGGAGATGCCGCTCTCGTCGATCACGGGCCGCCAGCCCCGCGGCTTGATCACGAAGATGACATCATGGTCATCAACCTGCAGCCGCCAGCGCCCATCCTCGCCGGTCAGCACCACGTCGCGGCCATTCGAGACTCCGACGCCGGCGATGCCTGGCTCGCCCCGATCGCGAGCCCCGTCGCCATCCAGATCATGGAAGACCAGGCCGGTCGCTCGCTCCGCCCACGCACCACCTGTCATGAGGATGATCAGAACCATCGCGACGATACAGACGGGCGGTGTTCTCCTGAGACGCATGAGAAGACTCCTTGCCTGGGCCGGTCTGCGCGCAACGCGGGGAGCATTCGCGGTGGCGTGCGGCAATGCCTTCATTCAGACAGGACAGCACGGTCAGGCAACGGCGACCTCTCCCCCCCCGCGGCCGGCTCGCCATAGTCGTTCTGGAGGCGTACTCCCTCTACGTATCGGGCCCACCATCGGAGCCGCTGAAGCGCCTCCGCTCCATAGGGCTGGACGAACGATGCTGGCGGATCTCTCCGCCTCCTGTGCATTCACAGCCAAACGGCCCCTCGCGGGGCGCGAGCGCCACAACAGCTACGGCTGACGACAACGGCTCACGCTAACGGCGGCAGGCAGGATGCCTGCCCCACGGGTGTGATCCGTGGTGCGGGCGCCCCGCCCGCACACGACTATGGCGCAGGCTTCCGCCTGCGAGTCGTGTAGCCGTGGAGGGCGCCCGCCGCTTCGTGGCGAAGTAGACGTGCGACGCGGAGCATGAGGGATCAGGAGGGCCATCCAATGAAGGTCGGACTGAGCGGGATCATAACCCCGTCGGAGTGGAGCTATCAGGAGACGCTGCAGAAGGCGAAGGACGCTGGCTACGAGGCCTTTGAGCTATGCTTTCGTGACGATCGCGACACGAGCTTCGGCAGCATGACCGATCAGAAGATCCAGGACATGCTGAAAATGGCGGAGGACATGGAGATCGAGCTGTGCGCCGCCGTCGGTTCGGGTGAGACGCGGCCGGACATCATGACCTGCGATGATGGCGTCCGCCGCCAGAGCAAGGACGAGATCAAGCGCATCCTTGAGGTGGTGAAGAAGTTCGGCATAGACACCTGGCTGCTGGTGCCGGGCCGCGTGAGTGAGGAGTGCCACTACGACGACGCGTACTACAACGCCCGCGATGCGCTGCTTGACCTCGCGCCCTTCGCCGAGGAGATCGGCGTGACGATCGCTGTCGAGTACGTGTGGAACCGCTTCCTCCTCTCGCCGATGGAGTTCGCGCGCTTCCTCGGGGAGATCGGCTCCTCGCGCGTCGGCCTCTATTTCGACACCGGCAACATGGTCATCCAGAGCTACCCGGAGCAGTGGGTGAAGATCGTGGGCCCCGGCGTGAAGAAGGTCCACTTCAAGGACTTCAAGCGCCAGGGCTACGAGTGGAAGCCGCTGCTTGAGGGCGACGTGGACTTCCCGGCGGTCATGGCTGAGCTGCGCAATATCGGCTACGACGACGCACTGATCTCCGAGGTCAGCCCGAGCATCGAGTCGCTCGAGGCGACCGCGCTCAAGATCCGCAAGATCATGAAGATGTAACCCTGCATCCAGGACGAGAGGGAGATCGCGATGATGCGGACGATCTCGGCGACAATGACGGTGCTTCTCATCACAGCGGCGGGCTGCTTCGCTGCCTCGGCGCATCTGCGCCAGGCGGATGGCAGCTGGGTCGAACTCGATGCGATCGAAGCTGACGGGAGCGTCGGCTTCACCATCACGCCCGAGCAGGCCGATGGCGGGCGGGCGCTCGTGGTCATCAACAAGCCCCAGTGGATGGTGCTCGAAGATGAGACGCCGCCGACCATCACCGGCTGTGAAGTTGCCGGTGAGGCGCGCGATCTGGCGCCGGGCGATGGCCCGCTGACCATCGAGGGCCTCGGCGATGATCCCGAGGGCCGCCGCCTAGTCGTCCGCATCAGCGATGACGCCAATCCGCTTGACGCCGCCGGCGCGATCCTGCAGATGGAGGGTCGCCCGGCGGTGCGGCCTGAGGTGATTGCTGAGGATCGGGACGCGCACACGCTCACGCTGGCGCTGGACCTGAGCGACTTCGGCCCCGGCGCATGGCGCGGCACGCTGCAGATCGCTGACCTCTCACCGATGGCGAACCGCGTAACACTGCCGCTGAGCTTCTCGATTGCCGGAATGCAGATCGCGGAGGACCAGCGCAGCATCTCGATCTCCGGCGGCGGCGCGGGCTTCACCGTGAAGAGCGACGGGCGCGCGACGGTCGCGGTGGACGCCGCCGGGGTGGGCGCGTTCATCACCCTCCAGCCCGAGGGCCAGAAGCACCTCTACCTGCGCGAGTTCGCGGCAATGGAGGAGCTTCCGCGCGAGAACGGCTGGAGCATCGTGCAGGCGAAGGTTGCGCTCGAGGACATTGACGGGAAGCCGGTGACCGACGAGGAAGTCGGGGCGAGCCTCGAGATGCGCTTTGCGGTTCACGGCGACATCCCGGCGGTGGTGGTGCGCACCCGCGCCACGAACGTCTCCGACGCCACGCGCACGATGTACCCATTCTGGGGCTGGCTGCCAGGCGACGGCTTCGTGACGGCTGATGGTGTCGCCCATGACTGGAGCGAGCAGTACGCGGACGTGACGCCGGACGGATGGCTGCTGCTGCCCTCACGCACGCAGGGGCAGCCGGGTGTCGGCTGGATCTCCGAGGACGATTTTGCGGAATCCCGCCTGCAGAACATGCTGCTCTACAGCGTCCCGCAGAAGCCTGCGCTTGCACCGGGCGAGAGCGTCGAGATGACCTTTGCGCTGACGCCCGCGCAGACAATCGAGGAGGTGGAGGCGGTGGCGCGGCGGCTGGTTGAGGCGGGCGCGCTGGAGCTGCAGGTGGACTGAGGCGCCGGCGGAACCGAACTTGACAGTCGCGCTTTGCGTCAGTATACTACGCCACACAACTAATGTGGAATGCCGAAGTGGTGGAACAGGTAGACACGCAGTCCTCAGGAGGCTGTGGGTTTCGGCCCGTGCCGGTTCGAGTCCGGCCTTCGGCACCATTCTGATTTCTACCGGCGGCGCCTCATACGAGGCGCCGCTTTTGGTGTACGTGCAACTACGTTCGTCGGAAGGGGTATGAGGATGATTGACGATCGGATGGTTGAGGCGATAAACAAGCAGATCAACGCGGAGCTGTGGTCGGCCTACATCTACTACTCGATGGCGCAGTGGCTTGAGGCGCAGGAACTGCCGGGGATGGCGCGGTGGATGCAGGCACAGACCAGGGAAGAGATGTTCCACGCCGACAAGTTCGCCCGCTTCGTGAACGAGCGCGGCGGTACGGTAACGCTGAGCGCGATCCCGGACCCGCAGACCGAGTGGGAGTCGCCAAAGGCGGTCTTCGAGCACGCCCTGGAGCACGAGCAGTGGGTGACGGGCAACATCAACGGGCTCATGGACCTCGCGATCGAGATCAACGATCACGCCACGAAGAACTTCCTCGTCTGGTATGTGGACGAGCAGGTCGAGGAGGAGGCGAACGTCGGCAACGTCGTCGGGATGCTCAAGCGCGCCGGCGACAGCCCGAACCTCCTGTTTATGCTCGACCGGGAGCTTGGCACGCGCGTCTTCACGTTGCCGGCTACGGCGGCGGCGCAGGAGTAGCGCGCGCAGCAGAAGCTGACTGACCGCGAGGCGCCTCCGAGGGGGGCGCCTCGTCGCGTTCTGGAGGATCATCGCCGGTAACGATTGCACGTTCGGGGCGTTCTTTACGGTAGTGGACGAAGCATCGAAGGGGGTCTCTTTCGATGCCGCGCACGATCTTCGTCGCTGCTGCGCTGACTGTCCTCCTCTGCGGCTGCACGGATCGCTCGGTGCAGGTCGGCCAACAGGCGGCCGCAGAGGCGGCAGGGGCCGCTCCGGTGCCGGTGATCCAGCGTGGGAGCGTGAGTACGCTTGAGTGGCGGGCGCGCACGGATGTCGCGGCCGAGATCGAGCGGCTGGGGTCGGAGGACCCGTGGGAGCGCGCGCAGGCCGCCGCCCGCCTGGGCGAACTCGCCAGCGAGCCCCGCGAGAATGTGCATGGCGATCTGCTCTCGGCCTTCCCCCACCTCCTGGCGCTCCTCAGCGACGACACCCCGCTGCTTGGCTGCATAGGCCCGCTTCGCAGCGCGATCCTCGACACCAGCCCCGGCCGCGAGGCCACGCTCGCCCTCCGCGCGCTCAGCCGCCACGACCTCGATGTCGGGCCCGTGCTCGATGCGCTGTGGACCGCGAAGACGTCCTTCCATCGGCGCAATCTCGCGGAGGTGCTCGGCTACATCGCCGATGAGGGGGCGCTCCAGCCGCTGATCGGGCTGCTGGGCGATCCGGACGCTGACGTTCGCACCAGCGCGGCTGGCGCGCTCGCGGCGCTGGGGAGCGCCTCCACGATCGAACCGCTGCTGGAGGCGCATGCGGATGGGCGGCTTGATGATCTGAC
Organism: Armatimonadetes bacterium UBA5352; assembly: GCA_002411015.1. GTDB lineage: Bacteria > Armatimonadota > Zipacnadia > Zipacnadales > UBA5352 > UBA5352. Next base: position 6,725 of record DHPY01000072.1, read on the forward strand.
CTCGGTGAACGCGCTTGGCCAGTTCCTGGCGTCTGATGAGCGCGCGCGGGACGTGGTGATCGAGGTTTCCCGCGCTGGCGAGGATGATGCGCGCAAGGCGGCTGTCACGGCTCTCAACAGGTTCGGCCTCCTGGCGATGGACAGCTCAGACCCGCAGGCCGAGGTGATCCTGAGCGCGGTCCTCGATGCGCTGCGGACCGATCCGAACGAAGAGGTGCGTGCGGCAGCGGCACCCTTCACGCGGCCTCATCTGCGGCGCGACCTCGACCAGGAGATGATGGATGCACTGCTTGGGGCGCTGCAGGGCGACCTGTCGCCGGTGGTGCGCGAGGCGGTGCTCGAGCGCATCGCCGCCAGCAAGCGAGTGGCATCGGGTGACGCGGTCCTGCTCGCGCTGCAGGATGGGGATGCCTCTGTGCGCGAGAAGGCACTGAGCCTGGCGCGCGAGGTGCTCGGCTCCACGGAACTGCGTGCGGCGGGGCTGGCGGGCCTGCACGATCCCGATGCCTGCGCGCGCTCTGCCGCTGCGAGGCTGCTCGGGCATGCTTCGGGTGGCCCGGATGTGCGCGAGGCGCTGCTGGAGGCCATCCTCAGCGATCCGGACGAAGAGGTGCGCGTGATGGCCTGCTACAGCCTCGCGGGGCTCGTGCGGGACTCCCGCGACTACCGCATCCAGACGGAATGCGCGCGGGCTCTGGACGGGCTCGTCCTGGATGAGACGACGCCCAAGCGGCTGCGGAGCGCGGCGCTGCTGGTGCTGCTGACGGCTGTCGAGGGGCCGCCTCCTGATGGGCCGAACCCGGACAGCATCGACCGCCGGCAGTGGTGGGGGGAGACGCGCGGGAGGTACTTCCCGGAGTAACACGAAAGCGGGGCGCCCGGCAGGAGGGCGCCCCGATAGCATCCGTTGGCGATCAGCCAGCCAGCCCTACGCCGGCCGCCACTCCCCCACCTTCTCGATCACCCGGATCCGGTCGGCCATCCCGAAGCGCTCGTAGACATCCACCGTCCACTGATACGCCTCGGGGATCTCGCCCACCAAGGTGATCGGCCGCGGGAAGATCAGCGCGAGGTTCTGCGGCAGGTCGCCGATGCGCAGCGCGCCCAGGATCTCCGGCGTCTCCGGGTCCTCATGCGAGAGAGGTGGCGCCTCCAGGACAACCTCCGTGACCTCCGGATCGAGGATCGCCGCATAGATCGCGTGCACGCAGGTGCCGCCTACGCCGTAGACGGCCGTCTGGCCCACGGCCTCCTGCGCGCGGATGACCGCGAGCCCCGCCAGCAGGTCGAAGGTCTGCAGCCCCGGGATGGTGTAGCCGCAGTTGACCGCGCCGCGCCGGAGCGTCCACTGGAGGCCCTCGCCGACTGAGGTGCAGCCGGTGCCGCGCACCTCAACGGTGCCCGTGCATGCCGGCAGCGGCACCGGCGGCTTGTTCGCGCCTCCGCCGACATACGGCGAGCGCGCGTCGCGCATGGCCGTCACCAGCGCAGGCTGCGGGCGCTTCCCGAGCTTCTGCACGGTCAGGTGCGCACGGATCTCGAAGCCGTCGCCCGGGTCGAGATCGAAGCGATACGCGAGCAGGTCCGCATGCCCTCCCGCGTCGCGCGCAAAGCGCACCTTCGGCCGGACCGGATCAGGCACCTGACGGAAGCTGACTGCGCGCAGGCGCTTGATCGCGTCCGCCTGATGCGCCTGCCACTGGTCCTCGGAGCGCACCTCGATCGGCTTCGCGGGCGGGATGAGGATGGTCTCGATCACGCCCATCGTGTCGTTCTCAGGGAGCTTCCCGCCGAAGACCAGCAGGTTCTCGGCCGGCTCCACGAACTCGGTCACGTCGTCCTCGACCGGGGCAGTCTCGCCCTTGAGGTGCAGGTTGAACCACTCGAAGATCGCTTTGCGCAGCATCGGCGTGTAGCCGTGGAAGCTCAGGTCCTCGACAAGCTGGCACTTCTCCGCGACGCCGAGTGACTCGTAGACACGCCGGATGCGGTGAACCTGGTCCTTGTAGGCGTAGGGACGCCAGAGGGCATCATCCGCGCCGGCGCTGACCAGCAGCGGCCTGGGGGCGATCAGCGCGCCGATGTTCGCGGTGTCCCAGCGATAGTAGTTGATGAGGTGCGCGCAGTCGCAGTGGCCGTCGATCGCGCGGTCGCAGATCAGTTCCTCCTGCGAGCCGGTCTGGCAGACAGGGGCGCAGCACTTGATGCGTCTGTCCGCGGCCGCGAGGTCCCAGGAGATGACGCCGCCGCCGGAGAGGCCGGTGACGCCGATACGCGTGGCGTCCACGTCCTCGCGCGTCTCGAGGTAGTCAAGCGCGCGCATGCCGTTCCAGACCTCGGCGCCGGAGGGGTTGTACCCGCGCGAGAACCAGTCCCAGCGGCCTTTGTGGAAGGTCCCGTGATGGAAGCCCTGGCACTCGCCGAGCTGGATCGGGTCGACCACGAGCGCGATGTAGCCATGCGAGCCGAACCAGCGCGGGTTCGCCTGGTAGCCCGCGCGGATCTTGCCCTCGGAGTGCCCGCAGAGGTAGAGGACCGCGGGCAGCGGCTCGGTGATCTCCCTCGGCCGGTAGATGTTGCCTGGCACATGCGCGCCGGGAGCGGCCTGGAAGTGCACCTTCTCGACGATGTAGTCCTCGCGCTCGAAGGTCCCGGTCACCTCCGCCTGCAGGGGGGTGCGCTCCGGCAGCGGCCAGAGCCCGATGCTCTCTAGCCAGCGGGTCCGGCGCTCGTCCTCCGACCACCGGAGCTGATCGGCCGATGGCGGGATGACCATCGAGCCCGAGGAGATAGCGGTCGCCTCATCGCAGAGCCAGTCGAACAGGTTCATCGTGAACGCTCCCTTGTGTGGACGATGTGTAGGACACCCGGAAACGGCCTCCGCCCTAACAGGACGCATTCCCGCGCACTTTCAGGAGGGGCTGCTTTCGCCGCCGCTTGCTGCGGGGAAAGTGACGCCCGAGCGCCGTCTGCGAGGGCGACAGCTTCCTTGCCAGCCCGCCGTTCCTCGTTAGGAGGCATGCTGGGCGGGCAAGGAAGCCCGCCCTCCTGGAACGGCAGCACGTGGCTCAGAACGCCGCAGGCCGGCACATGGCCGGCCTGTGGAGTAGCCTCTCGCCGTGCCGCGGAGTTAGTTCCCCGGAGGGGACGGCGGCGCCTGCGCGGTGACGAAAGTTCGCATCGAGCTATACAGCCAACCGCGCTGAGCGAGCATCCCGTTGACCGGCTGGGCCTCGCCGGAGCGCCGCGCGCCGACGCGCCAGTAGAAGCGCTGGCCCGGACTGAAGCTGTCCGTGATCGTGCGGCTGATGGTGCCGCCGAAGTCCTGCCGCACGATCTCCTGGTAGCGCGGGTTGCGCATCCCGTCCGGGTCTGTCTCGGTGAAGACCTGCAGCACGTACTCGTTCGCGCCCAGCGTTGAGCTCCAGGAGAACGTGATCGACACGGTGGACTGGTTGACCGCGCCGTCGCTCGGGCTCTGCTGCACCGGCGGGAGGATGTAGGTCACGCCAGCGGTGGGATTGCTGCCCTGGCTGAGCGCGTTCCACGGATCAACGTCAATCGTGGGCACCTGCGAGGTCGCGATCGGCGCTCCGGAGCCAGCACGACGCATCGGCTCGACGAGCCGCTGCACGCGGTGGTAGTAGGTCACACCGGGCTGCAGCGCGGGGTCAATGAACTCGACGTCGATGGAGCCGGTCTCCTCGTCGCCGCCGGGGCCGATCCAGGTGAACTCGCGGCTGAGCTCAATCGGGCCGCGCGCGGGAGCCGCGTCATCCCAGATGCCGCCGGAGAGGCGCGACTCGAAGATGACGTCCACGAGGTTGGCGGCGATCAGCGAGAAGTAGCGCTGATCTGCACTGCGGTAGAATAGCCAGCCGAAGATCTGGTCCTCCAGCGGGATGGAGGGCTGCTCCAACTGCAGGCGGATGGTCGGCGCATCACCAGGCATCTGCTGATGCAGGTAGGCCCACTGCGTGATCTGCTGCTGCGGCTCGTCATCGGTACCGCCACAGCCACCGAGGATCATCGCAAGGGCGACTGCCACTGCCATGAGCGAAAGCGCGTTACGCATATCTTCCTCCTGAGAAGTAAAGTGCCCCCTCAACGAACCGGACATGCCCCCCCGCGGGCAGGCGGCCGATCATCTTAGACGCAGATCCCGGCGGATTTGCTCCATCCCCCCACAAGAGCTTTCTGTGACGAGCAGACCCGCTCCTGCTAGAGTTCCGCAGCGTCTATCTCAGCCTCGGCCGGGTCGAACACCCCGCACTCCTTGAAGGCTTCGTAGCCCCAGTGCTGCCAGAGCGGGTCCACGCCGATCGAAGCGTTGTCGCCGTAGTCCTTCGCGATGAAGCCGCCGTTGCGGCCGAGCTTCTCGACCATGAGGCAAGCGTAGTCGCGGATGACGCTCTCGTCACCGGTCGGCAGGACCTTCTGGATATCCACCGGGCACCAGAAGGTCGTGCGGTCGGAGTACTCCGCGAGCAGGTCAAGGCCATGTACGCTCTGCTGGTCGAACTGGAAGACATCCATTCCGAGCTCCACCAGCGGTTGGATGATGTCGGTCATACGGCCACAGGAATGCATCCAGACGGTCATGCCATGCCCGTGGGCGCGCTCGATCAGCCGCTCGAAGGTCCACTTGAACATGCGGTCCCACATCGGCGGGCTGACCAGCAGGCGATCCTGCGTCCCCCAATCCTCCGCGAAAGTCACGCCATCGAAGCCGAGGTCGGCGTAGATGTCCACCTGGCCGATGACGATGTCGCTGACCATCCTGTTGATGTCATTGACAAGTTCCGGGTCGCCCGCGCACCACTCAAGATAGGTTGGGAAGGTTGGGAGGTAGCGCGCGCGGTTGAAGCAGCAGCCGGTGATGCCGCCGAGGAGATAGCGGTCGGCCTGCGTCTCACGCACCTGCGCGAGGTGCTCGTAACGTGCAGGATTGTCGAGGTCTGGCGGGGTATAGTTGTCCAGGTCTTCACGCGACTTGATCGCCGCGTTGACGACCTCTCCGCCCTTCGTCCACTCGATGAGCCGCCGCCAGGTGCAGCCCCACTCGTCGTCCCACAGCTCCCCGCCATGGCCATCCTCGCGGCGGTTCTCGTCGAAGTCGGGATTGGCCCGCGGGCTGCCGCCGGAGGTATCGCGCAGGCGCGCCTTGCCGTCGTAGTCGCTGTAGGTGAAGCCGATGCGCGGTGGGTTGTCATGCTCCAGCACGCGGCGGATGATCTCGCGCGATGTCATGCCTCTGCTCTCCCCTGCCTCTGACGGTGATCGGTGTTCGTCCGCAGCGAAGTTCCGCTGAGGTGCTGCGCGGACCTGCATCCGGTGGCAGGGATCGCCATGCAGGTCCGGGGCGGCGATGCGGCGAACTTCGTTGGAGCAGCGCTATCCTCTCAAGGCGGTCCCCATGAGCGATCAGCACGATCTGCAGTGCGAGCAGGTTCCCGAGTCGATGCGGCTGGCCGCGACGGCCATCGCGCTGCTGCTGTCCACCGCAGCCGCCTACGCATTCGTGTCGCTGCCTGTCTTCGCGCACGCGCTGCAGGGCTACTTCGGCATCGGCGAGGGGCGCCTCGGGTTCCTGCTCAGCAGCGGCGCGATCGGCTCCCTGTTCTCGCTGCTGCTGGTTGGTCCGGCGACCGACCGCCTCGGGCCGCGCAGGATGCTCCGCCTGTGCCTTGCGGGCACGGGCCTCGCGTTCATCGTGGCGGGCGCCGTGCGCAACCTGATCGGCTTTCAGGCCGGGCTCGCGCTCGCCGGCTTCTTTGGGGCGGCGCAGGCGGTCTCGCTCCCGACCTTCCTCATCTGCCTCTACCCCACCTACCGCCGCAGGATGCTCACGATCGGCCTCATCTCTCTCGCGGTACCGGGGATCATCTTCCCGATCGTGGCGGAGCGCCTGCTCATGGCGGCACATGCAGGCGTGCTGTCGCTTGCCACCGCCCTTCACGTTCCGTTCCTGATCGGCGGCGCGATCCTCGTCGTCGGACAGTTCGCGCTGTCTCTCGCGCGCAGGGCCGGTGAGGAGGCGGAGGCGAACGGTGAGCGCCCGCGCTTCACGCTGCGGAGCGTGCTCAGCGTCCCGGCGCTTCTGATCATTTTCATGGCGACGCTGCACGCCGGCTCGGACAACGCGATCTACGGCTGGCTGCCGAAGTTTCTGGAGAGCACGTGGAAGACGCTGCCGATCGGCACCGGGCTGATGCTCGGGCTGTACTCGGCAGGCTACGCGATCTCGCGGCTCGGGCTCGCCTCATTGCCGGAGGGCTGGGGGCAGCGGCTCTTCCTCGTGCTTCCCGGGCCGATCGGGGGCCTGCTGCTGATCACCGCGATCTGGCTCGGAGGGCCGCTTGAGGTCGCGCTGGCCTATCCGCTGGCGGCGCTGTTCATCTCGCTGGAGTATCCAACGCTGCTGGCGGAGATACGCGAGACCAGCCCCGCGCGCTTCTCCGCGATCTACGGCGCGTCGATCTGGACGACCTCGCTGATGACCATCCTCAACGTGAACCTGATCGGGCAGATCGGGGAGCGCACCGGCGACCTGCGCGTCGGGCTGACGATGGCCGCGCTCGGCTTCATCGCATTCGGCGCGATCGCGTTCTTCACGGGCCTCGGCCGCGCGGCAGGTGTGCGTGAGCCCTCGGCGGAACTCCCCCCGGGCCTCGGCGGCGACTGACGCCGGCGCCTCAGATCGCCGTACTCCTCACATCTCGGACCGGCCGAAAGGAAGCGCCATGTCCATCTCCGACCGCGCGCGCGAGCTGCACGAGCGCGCCATCATCATTGACGCGCACAACGATACGCTTGCCGAGCGGCTGCATCAGGGCCTCGATCTGGACATCACGCAGCGCGATGAGCGCTTTCACTTCGACGTGCCACGGGCGCTTGAGGGCGGGCTGACCTGCGCGTTCTTCATGGTCGGCTCATCGGACTTCGGTATCTCGATGTCGCTCGTGGATGGCACCTGGCGGCTGGCGGAGGAGCATGCGGAACAGGTGCTGGTCGCCACCACCGCGGCGGATATCGAGCGCGCGAAGGCGGAGGGCAAGCTCGCGCTCGTGGGGCAGCTTGAGAGCTGCACCTGCCTGAACGGGAGCCTCGCCACGCTGCGCAACCTCTACCGCCTCGGCGTGAGGGTGGCAAACCTCACCCACGGGGAGGGCGGCGACGGGACCACGCAGGTGCTCCCGAGCATCTTCGACTACACGACGCCGGAGGCCCGCGACGAGGCGCGGTCGCTGCCGGGCCTGAGCGACTTTGGGCGCGAGGTCATCGCGGAGTGCAACCGCCTCGGGATGATCGTGGACCTCGCTCACGCCTCGGACGCGGCGTTCTACGAGGCGGTCGAGCTTGCGGAGCTGCCACCGGTCTTCTCGCATGGCACGACATTCGCCCTGACGCCGCACTGGCGGGGGCTGACGGACGATCAGATCCGGCTGCTCGCGGAGCGCGGCGGTGTGATGGGCATGGCATTCCACCCGCGCTTCATCGACCGCGAGGCGCCGACGATGGAGCGGATGATTGACCACATCGAGCATGTGATTGAGCTTGTCGGCGATGATCACATGGGCATCGGCGCGGACTACGACGGGATGGGCTCGAACGTGCCGATCCCGCCGGTCGTGGAACGCATCCCGGAGTTCACCGAGGCTCTCGTGCAGCGCGGGTTGAGTGACGAGAGCGTGCTGAAGGTCCTCGGCGGGAACTTCCTGCGCATCCTGGCGCTGGTCTGAGACTGAAGCAGAGGAGCGGTCGCCATGCCGCCGGTATCGCACATCACCTGTGACATCGTGGTGGTCGGGACGGGTGCGGCCGGATTGATGGCCGGATTGGCCGCCGCCAGCAGCGGTGCGCGCGTCTACGTCATCTCCAAGATGCCCTACCAGGCGCCGAGCCCCACCACGCGCGCATACGGCGACATCACCTGGTCGGAGGCGGGGACCGCTGACGAGCTGTTCCGGCAGGTGGTGGAGACCGGCGGATTCCTGGGCGATCAGCGCCGGGTGCGGCAGTTCGTCGATGCAGTACCGGCGATGCTCAACAGGCTGCGGATCGTCGGCTGCGAGTTCGATGAGCCGAAGCCCGCGGGCGAGGGGATGCCGGGCACGATCCGCTGGAGCTACCGCGGGGTGGACAGCGGCCAGGAGCTGCTGCAGCGGCTCTCAGACGCCTCTCTCGCGGTGCCGATGTGGCTCTTCGCCGCGACGGAGGTGCTCGTGCATGAGGGCGCGGTCTGCGGGCTCGCCGCGATCGGCCTGAAGGCCCGGGAGCCGGTCATCTTCCACTGCCCGTGCGTGATCCTCGCGACCGGTGGAGGCGCGGCCGCGTTCGATCGCACTGACAACCCCGCGGGCGCGACCGGCGACGGCATCGTGATGGCCTATGAGGCGGGCGCGGAGCTGGTGGACCTCGAACTGATCTCGTTCGGGTATCCGAAGGAGCGCGTGCGGGACGTGCTGGAGCGCGGCGAGGAGCTGCGCGAGGAACTGCTGGCGCTCGGGTACGCGCACTACTTCCTCGGCGGCGTGCGCGTCAACTCAGACTGCGAAAGCTCGGTGCGCGGCCTCTACGCGTGCGGGGAGGCGACCGGAGGCCTGTTCGGCGCAGGGCGGCTTGGCGGTGCGGCGCTCGCCGACTGCTTCATCTTCGGCGAGCGGGCCGGCCATGCTGCCGCGTTCGCTGCGCAGACGAGCCATCCCGTGATCCCGGACGACCTGCCGCGCGCTGCGGAGGACCGCATCGAAACCGTCCTGCGCGGCGACCGCAAGCCGGGGCCGGCGCACGAGCGCATCCGGCAGATCGCATGGCGGGGACTGGGGCCGGTGACGACACGGGAGAGCATCGAGCGGGCGCTTGCGGAGCTTGGCGGGATCGAGGAGGAGCTGGCGTTCACCGGCGGCGCGGGGCGCGATGAGATGCGGCTGGCGGTCGAGGCGCGGCAGATGCACACGCTGGTGCGGCTGATTGCGGTGGCTTCGCTGCAGCGCGAGGAGACACGCGGCTGCTACTGGCGCGCCGATCACCCCGAGCCGGGGACGCAGTCACAGCTCCGCAACATCATCCTCCGCAGGGCGCGGGGAGGCTGCGAAGTGACATCGCAGCCTCCCGTGATGACGGAACTGACCGAGCCCACCGCTCCTCGGATCGGGGCGGGCTGCTTTGGCTACACCAACCGCAGCGGGTAGGCTACCCGCCGCGGTAGTGTTGCCCGTAGAGCCTGTTCGCATTGAGGTACTGCCGCAGCGAGTTTTCGCGATCGGTGTTCCCGGGGTGGCTGTGGAACATGATCTCGAGGTCACTCGGGTCCCGCCCCTGCAGCTCGCGGAACTTCTGCAGCACCAGCAGTCCGGCTGTCGGGTCGTATCCGGCGCCTGCTGAGTAGCGAGCGCCGACTCGGTCGGACTCATACTCGTTGTCGCGCGAGTAGTTCTGCAACGCCAGCGAGGCGACGATGCCCGCGATGTCGCCCGAACTCCCTCCGCCAAGCGCGATCTCAATGAGAAGCTGCGCCCCCATCGCGCTCTCGATGCGCTTGATCGCGTGCTGGTGGCTGATATGCGTCGCCTCGTGCCCGAGGACCCACGCGATCTGGTCCGGGTCGTTCCTCAGTTCATCCATCAGGCCCGCATAGATGTAGACGGGGCCGCCCGGCAGCGCGAAGGCGTTGTTCACGTCCTCGGCAACCACGGAGAACTTGTACGGGTAACTCGGTGGCTGCGCGGCTGCGGCAATGCGGGCGCCGATCTGATCAACCAGCCTCGATCGCTGTGTGTTCCGCTCAATGCGATGCTCCCGCTCAAAGTCGGCCGCAGCCTGCTGGCCGATGTTGATCTCTTCGTTCTTGCTGATCAGGAACGTCTCTCCGCCACAGCCGCTCATCAACACGCCGGCAGCAGCGAGCAGCAGACTTAGCACCATCAGACGCACGACACTCATCCCGATCCTCTCCCTGCGCTGAAGATCACCCCAGCATCAAGATCTTCGGCGTCGCGAACAGCGGTCCCTGCACCGATTACTTCCCGAGATGCTGCAGCACGAAACCTGCCGCGTCGCGAGTGGCCGCCTCACTCTTCCCCGCCGTCCACCATCTCCAGCCCCTTCGCCTCGAGCGCGCGGTAGACGTCGGGCAGGTCGAACTGCTCCAGCACACTGGGGATCATCGCCGAAAGCGGCAGGCTGTACAGCTCAGCCTCGGCGATTCCGGCGTAGGACGCGAGCGCATCCACAAGGGTGACCTTCGTCACGCTCTCATGCAGCAGAGCGGCCAGCGCACCCGGGATCGCGCCGTTGCCGCGCGCGACGAGGTGCACGTTCGTGTAGCCGAAGCTCGCCATCCAGTCGAGGGTGCGGAGGATGTCGTGCACGCGCCACGCGACGTAGCTCTCGCGGAACATCGTGGCATGCGCTGCGTAGAAGTAGTCGCTGCCGTAGTAGCTGTCGAAGCTGCCGGGCTTGACCGCGTCCGCCATGCTCTCGCCGATCCCGCGGTAGTCGCAGGCGAAGAATGCGGGGGCGCTCTCAAGCTCGCGCACGAACTCGTCCTCGCGCATCTCGGCGTCCGCGGAGAGGTGCGGCAGGTAGAGGACCGCGCTGCCATCGAGGCCGGCCCGCTCGGCGGTCAGCGGCTGCGCGCTACGCGCTGAGTCCTCGAGCTTCGTCACGATCGCCTGCGCGCCGAACTGCGGATCGATCTCCAGCACGAACTGCGACGCGTGCGGACGGGCGTAGTTGCGCTGCGTCCAGTAGCGGAGCACGCGGAAGTCGGGAGGCCCCTGGCGCTCCGGCAGGTCCAGCACATCCTGCACGCGCTGCACAAGCTCCTCGCCCGACGGCGCCCCACGCTGCGCCGCAAGCTCACGGCTGCGCTCAGCGGTCATCTGCCAGACCCACCGTGGCGCAAGCTCGGCAACCTGTCCGGACTGCGTGCACCACAGGTCCTGGTCGGTGAGCTGCCTGAACCGGGCGTCGGTGGCGCGCACGGGCAGCCCGGCCGCGGCGCAGAAGTGCCGGGCCATCGCGTCACGCATCTCGGGCGGGTAGTCGTGCCCGCCGGGGCCCATGTAGTAGTCGAGCGCATCGCGCGCGCCGGAGGCGTCGTAGAGGTGTGCAATCAGCGCGAAGCTCTCCCGAGCGCCACGCTGATCGAAGAAGTCCTCCTCGGCGGTCAGCATGATCAGGGCATCCGGCGCATTCGCCAGCAGCAGATCGGCCTGGCCGATGCCGAGCGCGTGGGCATTCGGCACCATCTGCTCGGCGTCCGCGGCAAGTTCGTTCTCGATGTCGCGCCGCCAGGAGGTGACGTAGCAGGAGGGCGCGGACATCGTCAGGCGGCGCTCAAGCGCGGTGAGCAGCGTGGTCATCGTGCCGCCGCCGGAGCAGCCGGTGACGCCGATGCGCGCGGGGTCCACGTCATCGCGGGTGAGGAGGTAGTCCACAGCACGAATGCCATCCCACGCGCGCCACGAGCCGAAGAACTCTCCGACGAGAAGCTGCGGGTTGCCCATGTAGTTGTGCTGGAGCGTGCCCCAGGTCACCTTCTGCCCCTGCTGATCCTCGCCACCGGGGTACTGCAGCCGTTCGCCCTGGCCGATGGGGTCATAGGCCACCGCGATGAAGCCGTTGCGCGCGAGAAGCTGCGCGGCGGCCTGGTTGTAATCGGCGCCCTTGCCCTCGCGGGAGTGCCCGGAGGGGACGATCACCGCGGGCGCGGGGAACGCTGCCTCGCGAGGCACGTAGACGTTCGCTGTCACGGGAAAGCCCGGGCGGCTGTCGAAGATGATCTTGTCGATGACCATGTCGTCCAGTTCGATGGCGCCGACTTTGCGCACGTTCAGATCGCCGCGCTCAGGCGCCTCGCCGAACATGAGCGGGAGCTTCTCTCGGATGGCGTCAACGTACGCCTGCGCGTCAGCGAGCGTCTCTATTGAGAGGGCGCGTGCGCGATTCTCCGCGTCAGCGGCCCGGATGCGCGCGACGACATACTCCTGCATCATGCGTGGAAAGCGGTTGAGCGGTTCCATGCGAACGGTCTCCTCCTGTGCGGCGGCAGACGACATGGCCATCAGCCACGCCAGCAGCAGAACGATGTGATCGTTCCGGATCATCGGTGGGCTCCATCTTCGATGCGTGGATGGGCCGCGGGCGGCGCGTGGCGGTCGCTCAGTAGGTCAGCGTCACCTTCCGCAGACCTCCGGCCTTGTCCGGGTTCAGGCCCTTGTTCACGGCTACGTAGTACGCGAAGAGCTGGCCCGCGACCGCGATAGGCATCGGCGACCAGAACGCGTCCTTCATCTCCGGGAGCTTGACCGGCAGCGTCGCGAGCGAGAGCGCCTCGTCGTTGTCTGAGAAGACGACCAGTTCAGCGCCTCGCCGCTTGACCTCCTCGCCCACCTCCAGGACAGGCTTCATCGAGGCGTCCTGCGGCGCGAGCAGCAGCACCGGGTCGCCGGGCTGCAGGGCGGCGATCGGACCGTGCATGTAGTCCGCCGCGCTCCACGGCTCCGGGTTGATCAGGCAGCACTCCTGCAACTTGAGCCCGATCTCCTTCGCGCTGGCGTAGTTCATCCCGCGCGCGAGCACCGTGCAGGTTTGCATGAAGGTGTAGCGCTCGGCGCGGAACTCCATCAGCGGCTCGACGTCGGCGAGCACCTGCTCCATGGCATCTGGCGCGCGCAGGAGATCCTCCTGCATATCCTCGCGCTCCGCCCAGCAGGCTGAGAGCTGGTAGAGCACGGCGAGTGCCGTCGTGTAGGTCTTGGTGGCAGCTACCGCCTTCTCTTTGCGCGCGTGGGTGAGGAGCGGGAACTCGACTGCGTTCACGATCGGGGAATCGGCGGTGTTGGTCAGCGCGATCGTGGTAGCGCCGAGCTCGCGGGAAGTCTCGAGGACCTCGATCACATCGGTGGCCTCGCCGGACTGGGAGATGCCGATGACGACCGTGTCCTCGATCTGCATCTTGCTGCGGTAGGCGGTGAGCAGGGAGGGCGCGGCCGGAGCCACGATCACCCCTGTGACGGCGCCCACGATGTAGCGCAGGTACGTCCCGGCATTGTCCGAGGTGCCGCGGGCTGCGAGGATCATGAAGCGCGGCTTGCGCTCGCGCAGCACCTCAGCGACCTCGGCAATACGCTGCCCCTCTTTCTTGATGGTCTCGCGGATGGCTCTCGGCTGTTCGTGGATCTCTGTGAGCATGTGGTGCGGATAGGCTTGCTGCGACATGAACTCGCCCCTTGGATGACATCCGTAGTCATGCAACATCGCATCATCTGAAGATATTCGCGATGGCCGACGTGAATCCTCCCCGTGGTGGATGTGGTTGCCCGTGGTGCGCGTGGTGCGAGTGCCCCCACCCGCACAATCAACCCCATCCTGTGGTGCGGGCGCCCCCCACCCGCACACCTGCTCATCTCCAATCCCACCACCATGGCCAATCTCCACCCCACCTGATGTACCCGGCGCGTGCCGGATTGGCGCGGAGATAGCGCCAGGTGGCGCAGTACCCCCTATCGTTACGCATGAACCTCGTGTACCCGTCCTCCAGCCAGTAGGCCCCACGCTGTCCGTACAACCGGTTCACACCATGTGTACTGACGCCTTTCAGCGCCTGCATGATCTCCGAGAGCGGCACGAAGCCATCCCCGCGTGGCAGAGGTCGGAGCAGGGCGTGAATGTGATCTGGCATCAGCACGTAGCAGTGCAGTTCGTAGCGCCTCCCGTTGTCATAGCGCAGAACATCCGCAAGGATCTCTGCGATCGCCGAGTCTGTCAGTCGTTCCTCCCGCGCTGTGAGCACAGACGAGCGTGCATGGAATATCCGCCCGGGGCTCTCGCATCGCGGCAACAGACGACGCTTCCTGGCTCGGAAGTCCCGGACGTTCCCTTGCTGCGTCGTTGACACTCGCACCATTCCTTCTGGTCGGTGTGCGGGTGAGGGCATTCGCACCACGGTCGAATGTGCGGGTGAGGGCGCCAGCACCACGGTAGAGTGCGCGGGTGGGGGCATCCGCACCACGGGTTCACCCGTCGCCCCTCACCCCAGCAGCCCCGCGTCGAGCCCCACCGCCTCCAGCTTCGCCGCGGCGGCATTCTTCTGCATCGGCTTGAACTCCGCGCTGAACGGCTGGTTGAGCTGCAGGCCGCGCTTCGCGAGCTCACGGTACACGTCCGGCAGGTCGAAGCTCTGCAGCACGCCGGGCAGCATCACCGCATGTGGCCACTGCTGCATCCGCGTCTGGACCATCTCGCCCCACGAGATCGGCGCGTTGCGTAGCGTCACCCGCACGACGCGCTCATCGAGCAGCGCCGCCAGCGCCGCCGGGATGGCGCCCCACCCGCGGGCCGCAAGATGCACCTGGTCGTAGCCATACTGGCCCATGAAGTCGAGCGTGCGCAGGATATCCCACACCCGCCAGCCGAGCGCCGGCTCGCCAAGCATCTCGCCGAAGCTCGCGTAGAAGTAGTCGCTGCCGTAGATACCGAGGAAGGACCGGTGCGTGCAGGTATTCGGCGTGCTCTCGCCGATGCCGCGGTAGTCGCAGGTGAACATGGCGACATCCTGCTTCGCGAGCTTCTTGCAGAGCGCGTCCTCGCGCAGATCGTCATCGGAGGAATGATGCGGCACCCAGAGCGTGGCCGGCCCCTCGCCCGGGATCGGCCTCGACGCCCGCGCACCCTTCTCGAGCTTGTAGACGACCGCCTGCGCCTCCCACTTAGTGTCTGTCTCAAGGAGGTAGACCGCGGCGGTCTTGTTAGCCGGGTATTCCCGCCCGCTCAGCGGTCGCAGCACCCGGTAGTGCGGCGGCTCCGACGGGCGCTTCGGGAGCGCCAGCAGCTTCGTGACCGCCTTCGCGAGCGCGTCTCCCTCGAGAGGCGTGCGCTTCTCCGCAAGCTCCTGCGCGCGGGCGCTGGCGAAATCGGGGACGGTGGCGGGCTTCATCTCATCCACCTGGCCGCTCTCCGTGCACCAGAGCGTCTCATCGGCCTCGATCGTCAGTTCCGGCTCGCCGGAGGTATCGAGGCCGGTGCAGCCGCCGAAGAACCCGTACATGGCCTCGCGGTTCTCGATGTGGTAGCCGTGCGGGCGCGGGCCGATGTAAAGCTGCAGGTTGTCCTCCGCGCCGAAGAGGCCCCAGAAGTGCTTCAGGCGCTCGTAGGTGTCCTCGATGCCGCGCGCGTCGAAGTAGTCATGCTCCTGGCCGAGGAGGATCAGCGGCTTGGGCGCATGCGGGATGAGCAGGTCACCCATCTCCATCCCGGCGGCGAGGGTATATGGCGGCTGCTGCTCGGCGTCGGCGGGAAGCTCATTCTCGAGGTTGCAGCGCCAGGTGGTGATGTAGCAGCTTGGCGCGGCCATCGAGAATGGCGTCGCTCCGAACCACGCGCCGGTGGCTGCGAGGATCATTGTGGTCATCGTGCCGCCGCCGGAGTTACCGGTGAGGCCGATCTGGCTCGCGTCCACCTCCGGGCGCCCCTGCAGATACTCGAACGCGCGGACGCCATCCCACGCGCGCCATGCGCCGAACCACTCGCCGAGCGGCGTAATCTGCCGGCCCATCCAGTTGTGCTCGGCGGTGCATGCACCGACGTAGGAGCCGCCCTTGCCGTCCGGGTACTGCAGGCGCTCGCCCTGGCTGAAGGGGTCGAAGATGAAGACCACGTAGCCCTTGCGCGCGAGGCTCTGGGAGAAGGACTGATAGGGCTCTGCGGCCTTTCCGTTGGCGGAGTGGCCGCAGACGCCGAGGACGGCGGGTGCGGGGCCGTCGAGCTCGCGCGGGATGTAGAGGTTGCCGGTCACGGGCAGGTTCGGCCGGCTCTCGAAGATGACATTCTCGATGGTGTAGGCATCGCGCTCGACGGTGCCGACGGTGCGGGCATTGAGCGGCGACTTCGAGGGCTTGCGGCCGAAGGTCCTGCGCAGCGACTTCTGCACGTAGTCCTGGTAGTCGAGCGCGGCCTTCTTCGAGCGCATGCCGAGGATGGTCTCGCGGTTCTGCTCACTGACGGTGCGGACCTTGCGCACCATGAACTCCTGCATCATGCGGCCGAAGCGATCGAGTGGCTCCATGAGGAACGACCTCCGATGGTGGGCAGTCATCAGCGCGACGGGGTGTGCCTTCGGCGCAAGGGGCGGAGGGACCTTTCGCGCGCGCCGTTCTGGAGGGCGGACCTGCGCGTTCGCCCCGGCCGTTGGCCGTGCCGGCGGGCGAAAGCAGACCCGCTTGACGTGCATCAAGTTATAGCTTAACATCTACGTTAGACGTGAGCAACTCCAGCCAGATGGCGGGGGGCATATGCTGGAACTCGTCGAGCTTGTGAGCGGGGAAGCGTTTGCAGTCTGTGCACTCAGGCGATCGGGCCATGAGGCTTCCTTTGTGCTGAAGCATCTCGCCGCCATGCGAGAGCAGGATCGGGACCAGTGGGCGAAGCTGGTGCAGCGGGTCCAGAGTCTTGCTGATCGGGGTCCGTTGGTCGCGAATGAGCAGAAGAGCAGATGCTTGCGGGGCACGGACCTGTTCGAGCTCAAAGAGGGTACGACGCGGATCATCTGGTTCTACGATCGCACGCAGCGCAGGCGCATCGTGCTGACGCACGGTTCACGAAGCGCAGGCAGAAGACGCCGCCTCAGGAGATAGCTCGTGCCGAGAGCCTGCAACGGGAGTATTACGCTCAGAGCGAAGCCTGAGGTCCGTGGTCTGAGGAGGACTCCAGAATGAACGAAGCCGCAGTCTTTGCGGAATGGACGGAGGAGCTGCAGGACGATCCGACCTACATCGTCCACGGAATGCTCTGCGAGGTCACGGAGGCTATCTGCGTCGCCATGCAGCAGCGCGGGATCACGCAGGCCGAACTCGCGCGCAGGCTGGGTGTGTCGCCTCAGTATGTCCATGAGTTCCTCAACACGCCCGCGAACACCACGCTGAAGCAGATCGTGCGCTTCGCAGGCGCGGTCGGGCTGAACCTATCGCTCTCGCTCACAACTCATGCTCCCGCGGAGGCATCGGAGCGCGAGGTCGAGGAAGTGAACGCGTAGGCACGTTGTGCCTTGCGACGCCCGGCAGGTCCCCTTTCCCACGGCACCGAAGCTTCTCTTCACCCGAACGGCCCCTCGCGGGGCGCGAGGGCCACTACGACTACGGCTGACGACATGAGCCTGCGGAGCGTCCCCATGATCCATGACACGCGCATCAAGGTCCTCTCCGACGCGCCTGTGCGCGAGGGCGCGTTCGTCCTCTACTGGATGCAGGCGTCCCAGCGCGCGCACCTCAACCACGCCCTCGAATTCGCCGCCCGGCAGGCCGATGCGCTGAAGGTCCCGCTCGTCGTCGGCTTCGGCCTCCACGCAGGCTATCCGGAGGCCAACGCGCGCCACTTCGCGTTCATGCTCCAGGGCCTGCAGGAGACCGCCGCCGCCCTGCGCGAGCGCGGCATCGCGTTCATCGTGCGAGAGGCCCCGCCCGATGAGGCCGCGCTGCAGCTTGCACCGCAGGCCTGCACGGTCGTCTGCGATCGCGGCTATCTGCGCCACCAGAAGCAGTGGCGCGAGCGCGTGGCGCGCGAGGCCGGCTGCCGCGTGGTGCAGGTCGAGACTGACGTGGTGGTGCCGGTGGAGGTCGCGTCCGACCACGAGGAGTATGCCGCGCGCACCATACGCCCGAAGCTCCACCAGCACCTGGACGACTACCTCGTGGACCTCGGGGAGCGCGGGCCGGAGCGCGACTCGCTCAGTCTGAAGCTCGACTCCGCGGATGTCATCGACTGGCAGGCGGCGCTCGCGCGGCTGGATGTTGACCGCTCGGTCGCGCCCGTGAGCGACTACATGGGCGGCACCTCCGAGGCGGAGCGGCTCATGCACGAGTTCGTCATCGAGCGCCTCGCGCAGTATGACGAGCGGCGCAATGAGCCCGCCGACAACTGGGTCTCGCAGATGAGCCCCTACCTGCACTTCGGCCAGATCTCCCCGGTCTACGTGGCCTCTGAGGTCCTCGGTCATGAGGGCGAGGAGGCGTACCTCGAGGAACTGATCGTGCGCCGCGAGCTTGCGATGAACCTCTGCGAGTACAACCCGCGCTACGACTCGACGGAGGCGCTGCCCGACTGGGCGTTCAAGACGCTGGCGGATCATGCGCGCGACGAGCGCCCTTACGTCTACACCGCCCAGCAGCTTGAGCGCGCGGAGACGCATGACCCCTACTGGAACGCGGCGCAGACGGAGATGGTCCTGACGGGGAAGATGCACAACTACATGCGCATGTACTGGGGGAAGAAGATCGTCGAGTGGACGCGCGACCCGACCGATGCGCACTCGCTGATGGCGTGGCTGAACAACAAGTACGAGCTTGATGGCCGCGACCCGGTCTCATGGACGAACTTCGCCTGGATCTTCGGCAAACACGATCGGCCGTGGAAGGAGCGGCCGGTTTTCGGGAAGATCCGCTGGATGAGCGCGGAGGGGCTGGAACGCAAGTTCGAGATCGAGCGGTATGTCGCGAAGGTCCAGCAGCGGCAGGCTGCCGGATAGCGTTCGCGTCTATCAAAACTGCGCGGGCAGGTCTTCGCGGCCCTTCCGCGGAATGAGGGGTTGCTCGCACCGATCGCGTGCCGCCGGGGCGTCTCCGGCGGCATAGTCACTTTCGGAGGCATACGATGACCCGTCTGCACCGCCTGTTCCCGCCGATGCTTGTCGCCCTGCTGTGCACAGGCGCGGCGCTGGCTCAGAATGACCTTCAACCGATCATCATAGACCACACCCCCGCCCCCCTCGCCGAGGACGCGCCCGAGGTCCTGAGTGATCTCGCGCTGCCGGAGGGCTCGCTGGAGCGCCTGAGTGAGGTCTTCTCCGGTGAGGAGGGCGTGCGCTCGGTGCAGGTCGCGTGGCTCTCCGGCGACCGCTACCTCTGGCGCATCGAGCTTGCGGAGGCGGTCCCCGATGACCGCTACGCCACCCTCTACGTGGATGCAGACGGCAACTTGGCCACCGGCAACGCCGACCAGGGCGCTGAACTCCTCGCACAGGTCGGCCCCGGCCGCACGAGCCTGACGGAATGGATGGCCGACGGGTCGCTGTCGGACAACCGGGGCGTGCGCAGCGCGATCGACGGGAGCGTCCTCTGGCTGACGATCGACTACCCGCTGCCGATCGCGGCCGGCGAGGCCCGCTGCATCTTCCAGGTAGCCTCACCCGCGGGGAACCTCGCCCGCACCGAAGTCGCGATCGCCGCTGAAGGCCCTCGGCCTGTGCGCTTCGAGGCCGACAGCGAGGTCGGCGGCGACCTGCGCCTGACCGTCGAGAGCCCGGAGGAGGGCGGCGACGGCCTCGCCACGCGCATCACCGTCACGAACGCGGGCGGCACTGAGCGCTGGATTGACCTGAGCGTGCCCTACGCCCTCAGCCTCGACGGTCCGGTGCAGTGGTTCGATGGCTTCAACTTCACACCCCACGCGCTCGCGGATCAAGCCATCTCATTCCATGGCATCTCCGCCGTCACCCCGCTCACCTGCGCGTGGGACGGCGAGAGCGGCATCGCGATGGCATTCGACCCCATGGACTGGTTCACCGAGGCGCACTCGAGCATCCGCCCCGCCGATGGCGGCCAGGAGATGCGCATTGGATCGCGGCTGGCGCTGATCCCGGGCGAGAGCCACACGTTCACCGTCAACGTCTTTCCCTACGATGGCAGCCTCGGCTGGCGGGGCGCGTTCGAGGCGTTCTGGCAGCTTTACCCGGAGGCCTACGAGCGCGACCGCGAGATCGATCCGCGCTTCCACGGGGCCTCGGCAGGCGGGCTCTATCGCGGCTCGACCAATACTGAGGATGAAGCCTTCGCCTCAGACCTCATGCGCCGTATCGGCGGGCACTGGGAGTGGGGTTACGCACCCGCGCCACGCCCGGGCGAGTGGGCGGTCACAGATCTCTCCATCGGCACCTGGGAGCGCCGGGGCGGCACGAAGTCGGCCACCGCCGAGAGCCTCGAGGAGGCCCGCCGCAATATCCGTGGCTGGGTCCACGACACCGCTGACCTCTCTGACGTAGCGGTCGCCTACTACATGCATCTCAAGAACGTCGAGAAGGGCCTGATGGAGCAGTACTGGTCCGACAGCTACCTCGAGAACGAGCCGATCGAGTACATCGGCTACTACTCGGGCGTCCCCTGCTGGTTCGCCTACCCATGGGCGGACAGCTACGGTGATTACATGCTCGGCGCCGTCGAAACCATCGCCGAGCGCTTCGAGCCCGCGGGGATGGCGTTCGACTCGGTCTTCGGCTTCATCCAGCACTGGGGCCCAAGCGCGGACCGCAGCCCCGGCACGACCTTCGAGAACGGGCGGGCCTTCGTCGGCGAGGGCATCGGCTTCGCGAATCAGATGGACCAGGTGCGCAGGCAGCACACCGGCGGCTATCGCACTGCGATGGTTACGAACCTCAAGCTCCCGACGCTGTCAGCCGATGCGGTGCGCACTGACGCCGCGCTGCTGGAGTTCCACCCGATGAACAACCCGAGCTACCGGGAGCGCATCCTGCGCCTGCGCATGCTCTCCGGCCAGATCATGTTCAACTGGTGGCACAGCTACGAGCAGGACCTCTACCGCTGGATTCCGTGGGATCAGCTCAATGCGCAGCAGACGCTCGATGCCTATCGCCGGCTCGCCGATGATGCGCTTATCCACTCGCTCTACTACGGTGCGGCGCCAAACGGTCGCTTCGCCGTGGGCATCCCGAAGATCGTGCGGGCGCTGCCGATGCTCGTTGAGATCGCCGACCTCGGCTGGCAGCCCGTGATCGGCGCCGAGCCTGCGCAGAGCGATCTGCTCATCAGCCGCTACGGCAACGGGCCGACGCTTGCGTTCGGCGTCGGCAACCAGGGATATGAGCCGATCAGGGACGAGGTCGTGGTTGATCGCGAGCATGTCGCAGGCGGGGCAGACGTGGCGCTGATGGAGTGGTCGGGCGCGCGCACGGTGACCGACATGGGCCAGACGCTCTCCTTGGCGGTGAGCGTGCCCAATCGCGACATCCGGGCATACCGCAGTGTCATCAGCCTTCCCCGCGGCACTGCCACGCAGGTAGTGGCCGAGGCCGATCTGCACGACTACAAGCCGTCATCGCTCTCGCTGGTGCTGGAGTGCCCCGCGGACGCGCAGGTGCCGGTCACGGTCTGGCTGCCGCAGGGCGCTACGGCACCTTCCGCGCAGCCCGCGGGCTGCCTGACCGAGATCAGCCGCACCGAAGAGGGCCTCCTCAGCGGGCGGCTCTCGCTGCGGGCGGGCCGCAACACGGTCGTGATCTCGTGGCAGCCGCAGGTGGCCCTGCAGGGCAACCGCGATGCGCTGCTGCGCTATGAGTTTGTGGCGGGCGGAGAGCCGAATGCGAACGTCGTGCCCATCGGCGACACGCAGGACCTCGCCTTCCGCGTGCAGGAGTACTTCCGCGAGTACTATCGCTGGGCGCTGGATGAGCCGCAGACGGTGAAGCTCCCGATCGTGGTGCCGGAGCAGGCACCAGGCGGCAGGCGAGTGGTTGTCGGACTCGTGGAGGAAATGCCGGCCGGGCTGGCGGTTGATATGGGCAATGCTGAGGCTGCCTTCGGGGTGCAGGGCGACGTGGTCTATGCCACCGCGCGGACGCCGGAGACGCTCGAGCGCGCGGTGGAGGGCCTGCTCTTCACGCTCGATGAGCGCTACGAGTGGTACGGGCCCTACTTCCCGCAGCAGGCCCTCTTCAGCGGTGATCCGGCGAGTTCACCCGAGGCGCTGCGTGAGGCGGGCATGGCGGGAAAGTACCTCACCGGTGAGGACACGGGATCGCTGCGCGAGGTCATTGAGCTACCCGATCTGATCGAGTGGTGAGAGACGCGGAGGAACTCCTCAAGATCGGGAGGAGGCTATCGCTGCCGCGGGGAATGTCCCTCGGGATAGCTGAACCGGCAGCGTAGCTACGGAGAGGGATTATGCTGCGTCCCACCGTGCAGGCCGATTCTCCATGAAGACCACATACAGGCCCATCGCATCAGACGAGGATGCGGTGGGCCTGAACTGCATCCGGGTAAGGTAGCGCGTAGAGGCACGAAGGGCTCGACCGTTCGGACCATTGCCGGTCACGGGTACCGATCGCAAGGGAAGGAGCCACATCATGTACGCTTCACGGAAGGGCTTCACGCTGATCGAGCTGCTGGTGGTCATCGCGATCATCGCCATCCTGGCGGCGATCCTCTTCCCCGTGTTCGCGAGGGCACGCGAGAAGGCGCGTCAGACGTCCTGCCTGAGCAACGTCAAGCAACTCGGACTCGCGTTCATGATGTACGCCCAGGATTTCGACGAAACGTGCATTCCTCTGGCCAACGGTGGGTACGGCGTTGCCCGGTACAACTGGTACACGATCATCCAGCCTTACGTGAAGAACCAGCATATCCTCATCTGCCCGAGCCGACCGAAGCGCGCGGTGGCGTACGGGCTGAGCTTCAACAACATCGCGGCCGACGACACCTCGGCGGGAGGCCTCGGCAAGGGCGTGGCGCTCGCGAACATCGCCAGCCCTGCCGATGCGCTCATGCTGACCGAGGCCGAGCGTGACGACGGCGCGCAGATCTACTACGTGTACTCGCTGAAGCGCTATGCGGTTGGTGCTGTGGCCGGCTATGCCACAAATGGCATCCCAAGCCCCGGGCGGCATAACGGCGGGAACAACGTCTGCTTCTGCGACGGTCACGCGAAGTGGGTCACCACTTCCACGATGCTCAACCGTCAGTGGGATGGCTGGCAAAAGCAGCCCGCGGATTCGCTCTGGTAGAGGACATGTCGATTAGGGACGAGCCGCCACCGGTCCTCTCGCACGCCCAGGCGAGAGGACCTGGTAGCATGCACGGATGAACTCAGGAGGCCGACCATGAGAGCGCGTGCCATCACAGTACTCGTGCTGGGAGCGCTGACGGCTATGACTGCCTGCGCGCAGGAACCCACTGAGAACCTGTTCACGAACCCATCCTTCGAGGAGGGCTTCGTCGAGCAGGGAGAGCTACGCATACCCGCAGGCTGGATCCTGTATGCCGGCGCCGGAGCGGGGATGGCGATGGAGCCAACCGATGAGGCCGCTGACGGCGAGGCCGCGCTGGTCATCCGCGACGGCGACCTCGCGGCTGAGATCGGCATCAGGCAGGACGTTCGTGGCGAGGGCGGCATCGCCTACGAGGCTTCCGCAATGGTAAGAGCACTCAAGTCCGGGGGTGGCGCAGGCGCTTACATCCAGCTTCGCTTCGCGCCATCAGGCGAGTTCCAGCAGGTGGGTCTTGAGGCCGCGAATGAGGCGCAGTTCACGCGCGTGTCCGTAGTCGGCGTGGCGCCGGCGGACACCACGACCGTGAGTGTCTACTACTACACGCACGCGGGCCCGACTCCCGAGTTCATCATCGACAGCGTCAGCCTCATTGGCGGCGTGGAGCCACCTCCGCCCCCTCCCCCGCCTCCGCCGCCAGCCGTCCCGCCCGTCTATGAGGAGCTGAAGGACCTGCACCTGCAGACGGATCTCGTGGCCGGCGGCCAGGCCCGCGCGACCATCGTCTCCCCCGCGCGCTACTCCGCGCAGGCGGAGGCCATTGCAGCCGCCATCGAGCGCATCACCGGCGTGCGGCCGGAGGTCGTCTCGGATACGGATGATCTCGCGGTCGTCCCGCCCGATGACGGCTCCCTGGACCGCAACTTCATCCTCCTCGGCAACCGCTCCACAAACGCGATGCTGGAGGAGCTCTACAACCGCTTCTACACGCTGCTTGACCTGCGCTACCCGGGACGCGACGGCTCCGAGGTCCGCACCTGCCACAACCCCTTCGGCGACGGCCACAACCTCGTCTACGTCGGCGGCAGCGATGACGCGGGCGTGGCGGCCGCGACGGAGACTCTCATCGCGAAACTCAACCAGGCGGGCGGCAGGCAGGGCGCGCTCACGATCGGCCGCCTCGCTGAGATCACTCCCGGCGAGGGCATCGAGTTCTCGCACAATCCGCAGGAGATCGAGATCTGGGACGCATCGCGCGGCTACGGTTCCACCGGCTACTTCGGCTGGGTGTCTCACTCCAAGCACCTCGCTGCCTACTATATGACCGGCGATGAGTGGCACGCGCGCGAGTTCATCCGCCTGGCGTTTCCCGATGACGAGGCGAAGCGCCAGATCACCCAGATCGATGGCGAGCGCATCGAGAACAAGGACGATCCGCTGGCCGGGCCATACCACTACAACGCACACATGATGATCCTCCTCTGGGACCTCGTGGAGGAGAGCCCGGTCTTCAGCGACGAGGAGCGCCTGCAGGTCACGAACGCTTTCTCCCGCCAGCTCGACTGGCGCAAGGGTGAGGGCATCTACGGCCTGCAGCGGCCACCGGCTGCCGTCGGCTCGCGCCATGGCCAGTGGTCCGCGATCTCCCTCTACGCGCTCGCGCGCTACTTCGCGAAGGACTACGGCGACCCGGTCTGGACGCAGGCGATACTCGGCTCGAAGATGGCCTTCGCGCCGCTTGAGGAGCACGGCTGGGTCTCCGGCGAGGCCGACAACCTCTTCTGGTACAACACCGGCCATGCGCCGATCATCAGCTTCATGCTCCTCTCCGGCTGGCGCGGGCCGCAGGAGAGCGGCGTGCTCGCGGAGCTCCTGCGCGGGCAGGAGATACTCGCCACCGGCAAGGATGGCGACTGGGAGCTGAACTCGGCCTCGATCACCTTCCTCAACGGCGCCGCGTACCTCACGCAGGACGGGCGCTGGCTGGAGTATCTCCGCCGCAGCGGAATTGACCTGAACGTCCCGCGCGTGGGGCAATCGTTCTGGCCGGAGGGTACTCTGCAGCCGGAGCTTCCGCTGGACATGGTCGGCCACTGGTCGATCCACCCGATGCCCGCACCGATGTGGGCCGCGCGCGGCACCGGCTTCCCGCTGGAGCAATCATTCCAGTTCGGCAGCTTCCGCTCCGCAGCCGATGATACGGGCGACTTCCTCCTGATCGACGGCTACAACGGCGCTTCGCGCAACCCCTACCACACCTTCACGATCCTCGAGCAGCGCCTGGCGGGGCAGACGCTCCTGAAGGGCTACCGCAACCAGGTGCTCACACGCGTGGACGGGATGGTCGAGCCGACGATCGCCATGAACGGTGCACTGCGAGCCCGAGACGTGGTCGGCGACTTCGCGGCCTTCGTCGGCGAGGTGCCCAACGCAGCCTACAGCAACTGGCGGCGAACCTTCGTTCAGCGCGTCGGGCAGTACGCGCTGGCGGTTGACGAGCTCACCATGCGCGAGGGCGGCGGGAACATCCAGGTGCAGACGCTCTGGGAGGTGCCGAGCGGCTCCTGGGATGAGGCACGCAACTCCATCGCCGTCAGCGGCACGGCAGGCGCGTCCACGCCGGTCGGCTGGCGCTCGATCTCCGCTCTCCGCAGCCCACGCAAGAGCATGCCCGAGGGCCCGGATTACCACGTGGAACTCGGCAGCCTCGGCATCGCGATCCTGCGCGCAACCGAGCCGGGGCAGTGGCTCGAGATGCAGTTCAGCCTCGACCAGCCGGTCACCGGCGAGGTCTTCGCCGACTTCATCCGCTACGTAGACCGCGGCATCTACAGCATCAGCCTCGACGGTGAGGTGCTGGTGGAGCGCTTCGATGCCTGGGGTGAGACGGCTGATCCGGCGCGCGTATCTCTGGGCCGCCGCGAGCTTGCGGCGGGCGATCACACGCTGCGCGTCGAGATCGTCGAGCGCGGCCGGAGCGGCGATCGGTCGTTCATCGGCCTCGCGGGCGTGAGCATCCGGCCCGAGGGCGCCGATGATGCGCCGCAGGGCGAGCTTCGAAACGAGATCGTCCCGAGCGACCCGGTGCGGCCGGTCCGCGAGGGCAGCGTCTTCACGCTGGAGTGGACAGGTCCCGCCGATGAGGGCCAGCAGCTCACATTCTTCTCCGTGATCGGCAGCGACGTCACTGGCGATGCCGATGACCTCGCCTGCATGCGCCTCGCGGACAACGCCGCGGTCGTCGGGCTGCCGCAGCCGGGCGTGGCGGTCGCCGGGGAGTATGCCGGCACGCAGGCTGACCTCGCCATCATCGCCCGCGATCACCTCTACGCCCGCGAAGCCACGGCCGTCGCTGCCGACCGGCCACTGCTGGTGGCGAGCGCACCGGTGACGGTTGCGTGGGACTTCCCAAACGCGACGCTCTCCGTCCTGGCGGCGGAGGACGCACAGCTCTCACTGAGCACGGGCGCCACGGGCCTGACGCTCGACGGGCAGCCACTGCAATGCGCGGCTGACGGTCAGATGATGCGGATGACGGTGCCTGCGGGCGAGCATACAATCGCCGGCGCCACGCCTGCCGAGGCCATGACCGCCGACCTTGGCGGCTGGCTGAGCGAACGGCAGGCGGAGGCCGGGCGCATTCGCGCTCAGGCGGCTGAGGCGGACGCGCCGGGCACACTGCCTGAGGTGCCGGCAATCGAGCAGACCGAGCTTGCCGACTTCGGAAGTCCGGTTGATCAGGTCATCACGATCCCCGATGGCGAGGGCGGCGAGTTGATCTGTGCGGCCGAGGCCACCACGATCCACCTGCTGCGCCCGGATGGCACCGAGGCCGGGATCGCCACCACCGATGGCCAGATCCGCGACCTGCATTGGTGGCCGGAGCATGAGCTGCTGCTGGCAGCATGTGCCGACGAGCAACTGCTCGCATTCGACCGCACCGGCGCGCGGAAGTGGGCCTTCATGTCGGAGATGGACCCTGCGGTCTTCCGCGCGGCCAAGGACTACTGGTTCAAGAGCGCGGCTGCGCACTCGGGACTGTGGGGCGTAACCTCCATCCCGAGTTTCATCAATGATGAGACGCAGGCGGTCATCGGCAGCGCCTGCACCCTGGAGTTCGTGGATGGCGAGGGCAAGCTCGTGCACCGCATGCCGCAGTTCTGGGGCGATCCGCATGTCTTCCAGGTCATCCCCGGGCCGGAGGGAAGCGTGAACCTGCTTGCGGCGCGGCGCATCAATGACAATGACACCCTCGGGACCATCAACAACCGGACGCTGGACCCGAACCCGCGCGGCTTCCACACGACCCCGTCCGGACACACCTACGTCGGCGGCTGGTCGTCGATGAACCGCTACCACGTCTTCTACGAGGACCTCGATGGCGATGGCACGCGCGAGATCATCTCAGAGAAGAACGGGAGCTGGAACCGCGTCAGTTCGTGGGATGCGCAGGGCGCCGCGTTGTCTGACGCGAGCTTCGGCCCGGGCGTGAACTCGCCGACGCGGAACATGCGCGACCTCGTGGTGGCCGATCTCGATGGCGATGGCACGATGGAGGTCATCGCCGCCACCGCAAGCGGCCTCGTGGTCTGTCTCGATCATGAGATGAAGCGCGAGTGGGCGCGCGCGATGCCCTCAGCGCCGAACGTGATGATCGCGGTGCCGCGCGCGGAGGGCGCTCAGTTGCTGGTCGCCTGCGACGATGGCTCAGTCGCGCTCCTTGACGCATCGGGCACGGTCATACGCTCCACGCAGGTCGCGGGGCAGCCCTCATGGCGAGGCCTGATACTCGCGCATACCGACGACGGACCGCTTGCCATTCTTGGCACAAGCTCTGGCGCTGTTGTCGGAATGGGAGTAGAATAACAGATGCGAAAGCCATTCCAGCAACAGCCGCCGGGAAGGCACGGTGTCCCGCTTGGGCGACAGTAGAGGCGCTCAGTAATGTCAGAGCTGCTCCTTGATTGGATTCGCGCATACGGCGAAGTCGGGGTCTTCGCGTTCCTCGCGCTGGAGAATATCGGCATACCGTGGCCGACCGCCCTGGCGTTCCTGGTGACGGTTGAACTGGTCCGCCAGGGCGAGATGAGCTTCGCCACCGCAGTGCTGCTCTGCACAGCCGCGCACGTTGCCGGGAGCGGCGTGAGCTACGCGCTGGGTCGCGCGGGTGACAACGCGCTGATGGCGCGGCTGCGGCAAGGCTCAGGACTGCGGCATGCGCTGGAGTGGCTCGATCGGTGGTATGCGCGGCACGGCGATGCGACTGTCTTCGGGGCGCGGCTGATCGGTCAGGTGCGCCCCTGGGCGTCATTCGCCGCGGGCTCGGGGGAGGTGCGGGTCTGGCCCTTCGTCGCATGGACAGCCGTCGGCTCGGCCATCCACTCGGTGATCGCGCTCAAGCTCACCGAGGTCGGCTTCGTCGTATGGGACGTCTACCCGCGGCTCCGGATCGTCATCATCGTCGTGGGCGCTCTCCTCTTCTGGAGCGCCCTGGTATGGGGCGCGTGGAAGTGTCTGCGCGAGCGGCGACTCGCGCGCGCTCAGGCGAAGGCAGACCTCAACCTTACCGCCTGAGATCTACGCCCCCGTCGGCAGGTTGGCCTGCTGCCAGAACGCCGACCCGCGCGTGATCTCCGCCGCGCGGAAGAGGCTCTCGGGCGTGCCCGCATCCGACCACTCGCACTCCAGCACGTCCGCGCTCAGCTCCCCAGCCTCGCGGTAGGCATTGTTGACGTCTGTGATCTCAAGCTGCCCGCGAGCTGAGGGTGTAAGTGTGGGTAGGATTTCCCACAAAACCTCATCAAACATATACACGCCGACCACCGCCAGATCGCTCTTTGGCTGCTCGGGCTTCTCCTCGATCGAGATCACACGCCCACTGTCGCCGACCTCCGCCACGCCGAAGCGCTCCGGATCATGCACCCGCTTGAGGAGGATCTTGGCGCCGGATGGCTGCGTCTGGTAGGCCGTCACGTGCTTGCGGATGGAACCACCGAGGATGTTGTCACCGAGCATGACGATGACGCGGTCGTCGCCGACAAAGCTGCGCGCCAGCCGCAGAGCATCGGCTATCCCCCTCGCCCCGCGCTGGTAGACGAAGCTGAGCTGCTCGAGGCCGAACTCCGAGCCATCATGCAGCAGCTCCATGAAGTCGCCCGGCGCGTTACCGCCGGTGACGATCATGATGTCGCGGATCCCCGCCTCCACGAGGTTGTAGAGCGGGTAATAGACCATCGGGAAGCGCCCGACGGGCAGCAGGTGCTTGTTCGTCACGCGGGTCATCGGCAGGAGCCGCGTACCCAGTCCGCCGACAAGGATGACGCCTTTCATCGCGAGCCCTCCGCTTCATCCGCAACCGTTACCCTCGTCCGGAGAGGGCGCTGGGGAGTAAGGCCCGCCCCTACTCCTCGATCATCCCGACGAAGTACTGCTGGACGCGCCGGTCGTCGGTCATCTCCGGGTGGAACGCGCTGGCGAGCAGCTTTCCCTGCCGGCAGAGCACGATCTTCCCGTCGAACTCGGCCAGCACCTCAACGCCGCAGGCCTTGCAGACCTCGCGCACATAGGGCGCGCGGATGAAGACAGCCCGCACTGGGTCATCGATGCCCTCGACCGGCAGATCTACCTCGAAGCTGTCCACCTGTCGGCCGAAGGCGTTGCGCTCGACCGTGATGTCCATCAGCCCGAGCCGCCACTGCTCGCTGCCCACGATATCCTTCGCCAGCACGATCATCCCGGCGCAGGTGCCCCAGATCGGCTTGCCGACCTCGACCATCTCGCGTACCGGCTTGTCGAGTTCGAAGCGCTCCATCAGCGTGCCGATGGTGGTGCTCTCCCCACCCGGGATGACCAGCGCGTCGCACGCCTCGATCTGCTCTCGCGTCTTCACAGGCCGGGCCTCAACGCCCTCAAGCTCGTTCAGTGCTTCAATGTGCTCCTTGAAGTCCCCCTGCACTGCCAGGACTCCGACGATCTTCAGCATCAGTCAGCATCTCCGTATGCACGTCATGCATGCAACGAGCGGCATTGTGAGGCGGCCTGCGACACGGGTCAAGGGACTGCGGCCGCCGGCGTCGGGCATCCTATCCGTATGCCCGGATTTCGAAGATCCGCGCCTGGTCGGTGCCATTGGTAGCCTCGCAGACCACGCGCAGCCGGGTCGCGGTGAGGCACTCGAAGCTGTGCACGCGACGGCGCTCGTAGTTGCCGCGCACACGCGCCACCTCAACCCACTGGTCGTCACCCACCTCGGCGGCTATCGTGTAATCACGCACCGTCTCCGGCTGCGGACCGCGCAGGATCCGCTTGTTGAACGGGTCGGAATGCGTCAGGGTCAGCGGCCGCTCGAAGCCGGTGTCGAAGATCACCTGCACCTCGCGCAGTTCCCGCGACTGCTCCCACGTGAGCTCCACGTGCTGCGGCAGCGCGGTGCCCGGCTCGGAGCGCCACTGGTGGTCGTCACCATGCCGGTGGCGCGTGACGCCGGAGAGGATCTTCTGCGGCTCCGCGCCCGGCTCATGGCTGGAGGCGCTGACGGTTGCCGCCCGGGCCAGGTCGTCAGGATCGGCGTTCGGAAGCTCCGGGATGAAGTGATCCTCGCGCAGAAGCTGCTGCTGGATCGCGGAGATATCGTCGGCAGTGAGGTCGCGCGGGAGGCAGAGGTGATCGGCGCAGCGCGCGGCCGCCACGCCCACCGCCTGGCCCATCGCCGCCGCGGTCGCCGCCACGCGCGTCGAGCCCATCGCCATGTGCGTACAACTCGCGCAGCGCCCCGCCATGAACAGGTTCGGCACATTCCGCGAGTAGAGACTGCGCAGTGGTATGGAGTAGATGTCATCGGACTTGCGGTGCCACGACGGCCGCTCGGGCGAGTAGATGCCCTTCGGCGGGTGGGTGTCGATGGACCAACCGCCATGCGCCACGCGATCGTCGAAGACCGTCGCCTCGAGGATATTGTTCTCGGTCAGGATCACCGGGCCCATCAGCCGCCGGGACTCGCGCTTGGCCGGCAGCACGCCGAACCAGCGCAGCGCCCAGTTCTCGGCGCCGTAGTCACCGTGGTTCTTGAGGTGATCCCACACGCCGAAGAGGCAGGCGAGCAACTCCTGGCGGATCTGGTCCTGATCCTTGATCATGTCGAGCTCCCCGCCCCACTCGATCCACCAGAAGCCGTGGCGAAGCTCGCCGGGCCTGCGGAAGGGGAGGTCCTCGAGGGACTCGAACTTGCGCGCCCAGCTCGGAGCGACGAAGGGCGCGGGAGCGCCGGTGTCCTCAGCGATCCACATCAAAGAGCAGCCCATCGTCTTGTCATCCGGGCCCTCAGCATCCGGCTCGCCGAACTCATCGGGGCCCTCACGGCCGATGCGGAAGTCCGCTCCCGCCGCGGCGCCGAGCGTGCCATCGCCGGTGCAGTCTATGAAGAGGTCGGCGCTGATAACCAGCTCCTCCTCAGTCCAGGGGCGACTGCAGGTGATCGCGCCGATGGTACCGGCGGAGGTCATCGCGGCGGATACCACGGAGGTGTTGAGCAGGACGCGGACGCTGTCCTCGCGGCGCACCCACTCCTCCAGGATGATGTCCCACATCGAGTTGGAGCGCTGGGTGTTGCGGACGGCGTCCTCGAGCCGGATCTCCTCGAGGATCCCGGCCTCGCGGGCGTGCGGCCGGCCGCCGGAGCAGTCGGCGCCGGTCGCGTGGACGCGGACCTCGGAGGAGGTGTTGCCACCCAGCATCGGGCGGTCCTGTATGAGGATTACGTCAGCGCCGGAGCGTGCGGCGGCGATTGCGGCACACGTTCCGGCCAGTCCACCACCGGCAACGACGACTTCGGCCTCGAGGCTGCGCCTGGTCATCAGAGTACCTCCCAGAATCAGTTCAAGTGGCGGGCAGGCGGGGGGAAGAAGACTGCATGGCCCGGTCGCGCGCGCGCGGTCCGGGCCGTGGTGAGGCATCGCCTGCCAAGCAGGGGTCGATTCGCCGGCAGGGCCGATGGCACCTCCCAATGGGCGCACACCCGTGGGCGGGGCGGGTTCAGGTCGCGCGGCCGCGGCTCAGTAGTAGCCCTCCATCGAGCGCGCGTGGCGATGGAGGAACGGCGCGTCCTCAAGGACCTTCCCTGTGCCGACCGCGACACACGAGACGGGGTCGTCGGCAATGCGCACGGGGATGCCGGTCTCAAGCTCCAGGAGCCGGTCGAGGCCGTGCAGCAGAGCACCGCCACCGGTGAGGTAGATTCCGCGGTCGATGATGTCCGATGACAACTCCGGTGGCGTGCGCTCGAGGATGCTCTTCACCGACTCGATGACCGCGGAGATGCATTCCGCGATGGCCGAGCGAATCTCGATGGAACTGACGGTAACCGTCTTGGGAAGCCCGCTGATGACGTCACGCCCGCGCACCTCAAGCTCGCGCTCGTCGTCGAACTCGTAGGCGGAGCCGATCTGGATCTTGATGCTCTCGGAGGTGCGTTCGCCGATGTCGAGGTTGTACACGCGCTTGATATGGCGGATGATGGCCTCGTCGAGGTGGTTTCCGCCCAGGCGGAGGGAGTCGCTGACGACGATGCCGCCGAGGGAGATGACGGCGATATCCGTGGTACCGCCGCCGATGTCAACGACCATGTTGCCACCGGGGGCCGCTATGGGCAGACCGGCGCCGATCGCGGCCGCCATCGGCTCCTCGATCGGGATGACGCGGCCGGCCCCGGCGGCTCGGGTGGCGTCAAGCGCCGCACGGCGCTCAACACTGGTTGCGGCGGAGGGGATGCAGATGACGGCCATCGGCTTGAAGAGCTTCCCGCGGAAGCCAGTGGCCTTGCGGATCAGGTACGCGAGCATCTCCCGCGTCACCGAGTAGTCCGCGATGACGCCATCGCGCAGGGGGCGCTTCGCGACGATGCTGCCGGGCGTGCGCCCGAGCATTGCACGCGCTTCCTCGCCCACTGAGAGCACGCGCCCGTCCGGACCGTCAGTGGCGACGACGGAGGGCTCGCGGACGACGATCCCGCGACCATGGGCGTACACCACGATAGTCGCGGTGCCCAGGTCAATGCCCAGCCTCTCACCTAGAGTAAACATTCAGCGTCCGATGTCTCCGCATCTGCCTCCGGCAGCATCTCAATCTGTGCGCCGAGGCCCTTCAGCTTGCCTGTGATGTCCTCATAGCCGCGGTCAACCAGCGATGCGCCGCTGATCTCCGTCGCCCCCTCCGCGCAGAGCCCGGCGAGGATCAGCGCCGCGCCCGCGCGGATATCGGTGGCCACGACGGGTGCGCCGAAGAGCTGCGGCACGCCTTTGAAGATCGCCGCTCCCTCCATCACGCGCACGTCCGCACCCATTCGCAGGAGCTCATCCACGTAGTTGAAGCGCGCGTCGAAGATCGTCTCCTCGATCACTGACGTGCCCTTCGCCACCGACATCAGCACGCCCGTGTTCGGCTGCAGGTCGGTCGGGTAGCCGGGGTAGGGCGCGGTCATGACATCCACCGCCTCCGGCCGCTTGTCCATCCGCAGCCGGACGGCGTTCTCTGAGATGCTTACATCGCAGCCGGCCTGCACCAGCATGTCTGTGACGATGCGCAGCCGCTCCGGTTCAGCCGGGGTCACCGTGACATCGCCGCGGGTGAGGGCTCCCGCAATCAGGAAGGTCCCCGCCTCCATGCGGTCAGGGATCGCCGACCATTCGGTGCCGGTGAGTCGCTCGACCCCGGTGATCCGCAGGGTGGTAGTGCCGATGCCGTCGATCCGGGCGCCACAGGCAGCCAGGAACTGCTGGCAGTCCACGACCTCCGGCTCGCGTGAGGCGTTCTCGATGATCGTGGTGCCCTGGGCCATGGTGGCCGCGAGCATCAGGTTCACGGTGGCGCCGACGCTGCGCAGACGCGGGTCCATGTCAATGCGCGTACCGACCAGCCGGTCAGCCTTCGCGTGCATGACCCCGTACTTCTCATCCACCTTCGCACCGAGGGCTTTGAAGCCGCGCACGTGGAAGTCCACGGGCCTGCTGCCGATCACGCAGCCCCCGGGAAGCGGCACCTGCGCCTCCCCAAAGCGAGTGAGCAGCGGGCCCGCCACGTAGAAGGAACCTCTCATGCGTCGCACCAGATCGTAGGGGGCGGCGAACGTGGTGATACTGGAGCTGTCGAGGCGGAGGGCGCCATCGTCCTCAATCTCGATCTTCACGCCAAGCGCGCGCAGCATACGTATCATTGTACGGATATCGCTGATATCCGGTATGTTCCGCAGGACGACTTCGCCATCCACCAACAGCGCCGCAGCCAGAAGCGGCAGGGAACCGTTCTTTGATCCACTGATTGAGACGGTGCCCTCAAGCGGACTGCCGCCGGTTATCTCAAAACGAGCCATTCAAGCACTGCCTCCCAGATCAATGCCTCAACAATGCATTCTGCAACTGAGGCATATCAGCCACGAAAGAACGACGTTGTGCGCCCTCTGCTTCCCTGAGAAGTCGATAGGGAGATGGAGGACGGGTCGTCAGCAAAGGTACTGCATACGCGGCTTTGCGTCAAGCACCGAGTGATCGCGGCAACCGGTCTCAGCGCCCTGCAAGCTCTGCGACACGCAGGCGGTTGAGGGCGCGAGCCAGGGCGAGTTCGGCCCGGGAGACGTCCAACTCATCGGGTCGCACCGCGAGGCGCTCACGGGCCCTTTGCAGGGCATGTTGAGCGCGCTCAACATCAATCTCCGGCGCCTCCTCGGCGGCCCTGACGAGCAGCACGACCTCATCACGCTTCACATGCATGATGCCGTTGACGGTCGCGAGCCATCGGTGGGCGCCATCGGCCTCAGCGACGAACGTGGGGCCGATTGCGAGGAGCTCAATCATCGGCGCGTGGCCCGCCAGCACGCCAACCTGCCCATCCCAGGCGCTGACGCGCAGAGAACGGGCCATCGTGTTGAGGGTCTCGCCCATTGGCGTGAGTACTCTCAGCCGAAACTCCGCGGCCATCTCTACTTGAGCCCCTTCGCCTTCGCAACCGCGTCCTCGCTGGTGGCGACCATCCTGAAGGCATCCTGCGGCAGGTCATCGTACTCACCCGCGAGGATCGCCTCCATGCTCGCGAGGTTCTGCTCGATCGTGACGTATGCGCCGGACATACCGGTGTAGGCCTCCGCCACGAACATCGGCTGCGTGAGGAACTGCTGGATGCGGCGCGCGCGTCCCACGATCTGCCGGTCCTCCGGCGAGAGCTCCTCGATGCCCAGGATGGCAATGATATCGCGCAGGTCGCGGTAGCGTTGCAGGATCTCCTGCACGCCGCGGGCGATGTCGTAGTGCCGCTGGCCAACCACGTGCGGCTCGAGCATCCGTGAGGTTGAGGTGAGCGGATCCACCGCGGGGAAGATCGCCTGCTCGAACAGCTCGCGAGAGAGCGCCACGGACACGTCCAGGTGGGCGAAGGTGGTCGCCGGCGCGGGGTCGGTGTAGTCGTCAGCGGGCACGTAGACCGCCTGCACGGAGGTGATTGAGCCCGACGGTGTGGTGGTGATCCGCTCCTGCAGGGTTCCCATCTCTGTCGCGAGGGTGGGCTGGTAGCCGACCGCCGAGGGCAGGCGCCCGAGCAGCGCCGAAACCTCCGAACCCGCCTGTGCGAAGCGGAAGATATTGTCGATGAAGAGCAGCACGTCGGTGCCCTCGTTGTCGCGGAAGTGCTCCGCCATCGCGAGCGCCGTGAGCGCCACCCGGAAGCGCGCGCCCGGCGGCTCGTTCATCTGCCCGAAGACCATTGCGGTGGTCTCGAGCAGCCCGAGCTCCTGGAGCTGCAGCCACATGTCATTGCCCTCGCGGGTGCGCTCCCCCACTCCCGCGAACACCGCCACGCCCTCGTGGATGCGCGCGACATTGTGCAAAAGCTCGTTCATCAGAACGGTCTTCCCCACGCCCGCGCCGCCGAACAGGCCGATCTTGCCACCCTCCGGGCAGGGACACAGGAGGTCGAGGACCTTGATGCCCGTCTCAAAAAGCTCGGCCTGCACCGCCTGGTCGGAGTAACCGGGAGGCTCGCGGTGGATCGGCATCGTTGGAGTGTCGGGCGGAAGCGGATCTCCCTCATCCACGACGCGCCCGAGCACATCGAAGATCCTTCCCAACGACGCGCGCCCGACCGGCACCTGGATAGGCCCGCCGGTGTCCTCCGCGGACATCCCGCGGACCAGGCCATCGGTGCTGTCCATGGCGATGCAGCGCACGGTGTTGTCGCCACGATGCTGGGCGACCTCAACGATCAGGTCGATGCCGTGCTGGTCGTCCTGTATCCGGACTGCTGAGAGCAGCTCCGGAAGATCGTCGGTCGGGAACGCGACGTCAACAACCGGTCCCCTGACCTCGGCAACATGTCCAGATCCCATGTTCGCTCACTTTCCTGCCGGATGATGCGGCAGAGATCGCAGCCGCCGCCTACGCTGATTGCCCAAGCGCGTCGGCGCCGGCGGCGATGTCCAGCAACTCGTTCGTGATGGATGCCTGGCGCGCTCGATTGATGAAGCGCGTCAGGTCCCCGATCATCTCTTCTGCATTGTCTGTGGCTGCGCTCATCGCCAGCAGCCTCGCGGAGTGCTCCGCCACGGCGGTGGAGAGCAGAAGGTCGAAGATCTGCCCCTCGAGGTACTGCGACAGCATCGCCGTCGCAAGCGCCGCGGGTGCGGGCTCGAAGATCGGCGCCTCCGCCCCCTCCGGCACAGGCGGTAGCTGCATCGGCAGCAACTGCCGGACGTCGGGCGTGCTGCTGATGCGCGAGATGAAGCGCGAGTAGCAGCAGAAAACGCGCTGTACCTCATCGCGCTGATAGGACCGCATGACGTAGCGAGCGATCGCATCGAGGTCCGCGCCGCCTTCGCGCTCACTGATGGCGGGGAACTCGCGCACCACGTTCAGCCTCGCCCGCCGCGCCATCTCAGCAGTGCGCGTACCCACCGCAAAAGTCAGCACGCGTGCGCCCGTGTTCTGCACGAACTCCCGCGCCTGGCCGATGACCTGTGCGTTGAAAGAGCCGGCGAGGCCCTTGTCACCCGCCACCAGCAACAGGCCTACTCGCTCCTCCGGCCGATCGTGATCGAGAAACGGGTGCTCGATCTCACCGGCATGCGCCAGCACGAGCGCCAGTGCCCCCTCAAGTTCGGCGGTGTACTGCCGCGCGGCGCTCCGCCAGGTCATCGCGCGCTTGAGCTTGGCCGCGGAGACCAGCTTCATCGCCCGCGTGATCTGACGGATCTCACCAACAATCTCGCGTTTTCGCCGCAGTACTCGCAGATTCTCGGGCACGAGCTGGTGTCACCTCGTTCGTCGCACGGCGCGCGCGTCAGGACCTCAGGAGCTACTGCGTCGGATACTGCAGTCGCCATTCACGTTTGAAGGTCTCGATCAGGTCCGCAAGCCGCGTCTGATCCTCATCAGACAGAACCTGTGCCTTCCGCAGTGAGTCAGTCAAATCGGGGGCCTTGTCATGCACGTACTTGATCAGTAGCGGCGCAACCTCCGCGATGTCTGCGACGGGCACGTCCGCGAGATGGCTGCGCGTCGCCGCAAACAGGACGATCACCTGATCGACCTCGTCCATCGGACGCAGCGGAGGCTGCTTGAGCACCTCGACCATCCGCTGGCCCTGCGCGAGGATCTTCTGTGTATCCTCGTCGAGGTCGGCTCCAAACTGG
This sequence comes from Armatimonadetes bacterium UBA5352, assembly GCA_002411015.1. Lineage (GTDB taxonomy): Bacteria > Armatimonadota > Zipacnadia > Zipacnadales > UBA5352 > UBA5352. The sequence goes on from DHPY01000072.1 coordinate 44,167, forward strand.
GCAAACGCCTCGTACTCGCGGTAGCTGGCGAGATCGAGCTTCAGGCGCGACCCCACCTGCTTCATCATCTTGCTCTGCGCGTCTGAGCCGACGCGCGAGACGCTCATCCCGATGTTGATGGCGGGTCGCTGGCCCTCATGGAAGAGCCGCGACTCGAGGTAGATCTGCCCGTCGGTGATCGACACCACGTTCGTCGGGATGTAGGCGGAGAAGTCACCCTCCTGCGTCTCCACGATGGGGAGCGCGGTCAGCGATCCGGCGCCTTCCCCATCCGACATCTTCGCCGCGCGCTCCAGCAGTCGCGAATGGAGGTTGAAGATGTCACCCGGGTATGCCTCGCGGCCGGGCGGGCGGCGCAAGAGCAGCGACATCTGCCGGTAGGCCTGCGCGTGCTTGGAGAGATCGTCGTAGACCAGCAGTGCATGCCCGCCCTGATCGCGCACCCACTCGCCGATCGCACAGCCGGCATACGGCGCGATGTACTGCATCGGCGCGGGGTCGGAGGCGGTGGCGGCCACCACGCAGGTGTACTCCATGGCCCCCTCGCGCTCCAGCGTCGCCACCAGCCGGCGGATCGTCGCCATCTTCTGCCCCACTGCCACGTAGACGCACTTGACACCCGATCCGCGCTGGTTCACGATCGCATCGAGCGCGATCTGCGTCTTCCCCGTCTGCCGGTCGCCGATGATCAACTCGCGCTGCCCGCGGCCAATCGGGATCGCGGCGTCTATCGCCTTAATGCCGGTGAGCAGCGGCTCATGCACCGGCTGGCGCTTCACGACGCCCGGCGCGATGACCTCGAGCGGCCGCGTCTCATCGGCCTCCAGCGGGCCCTTCTCCTCGAAGTCCAGGGGCTCCGCGAGTGGGTTCACCACGCGGCCGAAGAGCGCCTCACCGACCTTCGTCTGCGCGATGAGCCCTGTCGTGTGCGCCTGGTCGCCCTCGCTGATCTCGTCGTCCGGACCGAGCAGCACGCAGCCGACCGTGTCCTCTTCGAGGTTCAGCGCGATGCCCATAATCCCGTGGCCGAAGTCGATCAACTCCTGCGACATGGCCTCCGAGAGGCCATACACCTGCGCGATGCCGTCGCCAACCTGCAGCACAATCCCGGTGCTGGTCAGCTCAAGCTCTTCCTTATATGCAGCGAGCCGGTCGTCAAGGACCGCTCGCACCTCTTCAGATCGCACCGACAACTGCGGTCACTCCCTCAACTCCGCGCATGCATCCATCGCTCAGCGCTCCACCATTCGCTCGCGGATACGCTCCAGGCGCGCCCGCAGGCTGGCATCCAGCACTCGGTCCCCGACCCGCACCGCGATGCCTCCAAGCAGATCCGGATCCACGACTGCATCAACCACGACACTCTCCCCAAGCCATGCAGACAGCGCCGTCGCGAGCCGCTCGGACTGGTCGTCCGTCAGAGGCCGGGCGGACATCACGAACGCTCTCATCACGCCCTCTGCCTCGTCGGCAAGCTGCTGGTAGACATCCGCACCCGTCTCCAACACTTCGAGGCGATCGTTCTCAATGAGCAGCGCGATCAACCTCTTGAGCGGCTCCACCGGCGCCTCTCCCAGCAGCTTCGCGAGCGCGTCGAACTTGCGCTCCAGGCTCAGCGACGGGTGGCCGAGGAGCCGGCGCACCTTCGGGGATGCCCCGAGAAGCGTCTGCAGCACCTCGAGCTGCTCGCCGAGCGCGTCACGCAGGCTGTCGCGATCGGCCGCCTGCAGCGCTGCGCCGAGGTACCTGCGCGCGACGGAGCGGCCGATCATTGCCCCGCGCTCCCCGATTGGGCCTCGGCGGCGATCCGCTCGATGTCCGCGATGAATGCGTCCACCAGCGCCGCCTGGCGTTCCTCATCGAGCGACTCGCGCAATGCGCGCTCCGAGATGCCGACGGCGATCTCCGCAGTCTCCTGCCGGAGCTGCGCCCGGGCCTCCTCGGCGGCGCGTTCCACGCTGCGCTCGCCCTCGGCGAGGATCTGATGGCTCTGCTCCTCGGCGTGCTTGAGGATCTCGCGCCGCTTGTCCTCGGCCCGCTTCTGGGCGTCTGAGACGATCTGGTCGGCGCGCTCGTCAAGCCTGGCGAGCTGTTCGTCCATCGACCGCCTATCCGCGAGCGCCGTCTGCTTCGCGCGCTCGGCGTCGTCAAGAGTGGCCTCAACAGTGCTGGCACGCTCGCCGAGCACCTGCCCGATCGGCCCGAACGCGAACCTCTTCAGCAGGGCCAGCAGGATGAGGAATCCCACCAGGTTGACGACCATCATGCGCCATTCTATGCCGAGCTGTTCGAGTACTCCCATCGCACCTCAGTCCGTCACATCGGCTGCCCCGGAAGGCATGCCGGTCTTAGTGCACCATGCTCTGCACGTAGTCCGCCACGGCCGGGAGCTTCCCGTTGAGCAGGAAGAACGCCAGCAGCACGTAGATGACGAGCGACTCGATGAGCGCCAGTGAGATGATCAGGGCGCCCCGGATGTCACCGGCGGCTTCGGGCTGACGCGCCATCGCTTCCGCGGCCGTCGCAGCCGCCTTGCCCTGCGCAGTGGCGGCGACTGCAACGGCGAGGGGCAATCCGAATCCCACCGCCAGGGCCAACATGCTCGCATAATCCATCAGGTCCTACCTCCTGTTTCATCACGCCGACACCGCAAGCCTACGCGGCATGTCCGGCGGTCTCTGCCTTGTGTTGCTCCTCAGCATCAGCGCTGGTGTGATCGCCCTCGTGAGCGGTCGCCATCTTGATGTACGCCGCACTGAGGGCGAAGAAGATGAACGCCTGGATCGGTCCGACCAGCAGGTGCAGCACCACGTTGATGAACTGCAGCGGGATCGGCACGTAGATCGCAGTGAACACGGCGGCGCCCAGAGCCGCCATCTGCACCAGCGCGGTCTCCTCACCGAACATGTTCCCGAAAAGACGGATCGATAGTGACAGGGGCTTCGCGATCTCCCCCACCAGATGCACCAGGATATTGATCGGCGCCAGCCACAGGGGCTCCCCCACAAAGTGCATGAGATACCCGCCGAGGCCGAGTTCCCTGACACCATAGTACTGCACCGAGACAAAGACAACGAGCGCAAGCGGCACCGTCATATTCAGCGACATGGTTGGCGTGAGGAAGCCGGGAACCAGGCCCAGGAGGTTCAGGAAGAGGATGTACAGGAAGAGGGTTCCGAGCAGGGGCGCATAGCGCTCACCGTGTGGACCGATCTCTTTCACGCAGAAGCCGCGCACGAACTCAACGTACATCTCCCACAGATTCTGCAGGCCGCGCGGTCTCAGGCTCCGCTTCCGCGTGCCCAACCATGCCAGGAGCACCAGCAGCACGATGACCAGCCAGCTATTGACGACGAAGACGTCCACCCAGTGGTGCTGCCAGTTCTCAGGCAGCAGGTGGACGATCGCGTTGAGCCAGCTTCCGTGTTCCTCGTGCACCCGCGTCAATCCCAGGTCGGTCCGCCGGCGTGCGGCTCATGGCCGCGGCGGCCGAGAGAAAACATAAGTGTGATCAGTGCAACCGAGTATCCTCCGGCGAACGCGAACACATCGCCACCGAGCACCACGATTACCAGCCAGGCGTAGGCCGCTGCCAGGATGAACTTCGTGATATGAAGTGCCACCCACGGCGCCGGGTGCGACTTGCGTTCCCGTGGAGAGACGACCACATGGTTGATGGCCGCCACCAGCGCTCCGAGCATCCCCGTGCCGGTGAGTATTCCACCTGCGAATCCGACTGCGGCCGCCGGTCTCCACACAAACAGAGCCACCGCCACGATCACTGACAGCAGCAGCGCCCACGTCACCGCATGCAAACGGCGGCCTCCGGGCTGATCGTCCTGGTCCCGTTCGGTGGTCGGCTTACTCGTCATCATCGTTCAGCGTCTGCAGGATCTGTACCAGGCCCGCCGCCGCCCCTATGAGGAAACCGATGATCTGCAGCCACGGCTCGGACCCAAACCGCTGATCAAGCCACCAGCCCGCTCCGTACCCGATCAGAATTGAGATCGGCACGGACCAGGCGAGGATCCAGTAGCCAGCGCCCCTCATGAGCGGGCTTCCGCGCACTCAAGTGGCCTCCAGTCAGGTAATACTACGCCCCGCGCGTCTGTGCGTCAAGCCACCCGCCCGCCGTGCCGGTGCCATGTCCTCAACGCCCGATGATCGTCGCCGCCGATTGCGTGGTGAGGTGATCGAAGGTTCCGCGCCCGCCGACGCGGTCCACGATTGGCCTGCAGGTGGTCAGTAGCGGCGGTGAGTGCTCCGGCTCGTGGGCGTCCGTGCCAAGCCCCGCTGCCAATCCCTCGCGGATGAGTGACTGCCCGAGGTCCTGCACCGAGCGCCCCCTTCGCCCCATCAGGCTCTCGCAGTTGACCTGCATCTTGATCCCGCGCTCGTGCAGAACCTGTGGGCTGATGTGCTTCACCGGTGCATCCGCGAGTCGCTCAAAGTGCGCGATGACCGGCGTGTAGCCCTTCAGTTGCAGCTTGAACAGCATATCCTCCGCCCACGGCGCGTAGGTCGTCTGCGGCAGCTCGATGAGCACATGCCTCGTCCCGGCGATCGTCGGGAGCAGCTTCCGCTTTGCGAGGTCCGGGAGCATCTCCGACATCGCCACCTCCGCCCCGGTCAGCACCTCGACCTGGATGCCTCGCCGCTGCAGTTCCTCATTGAGCGTGTCCACCGCCGAGTGCAGCAGGTCATACATCCGCGCCGCCTCGTCACCCATTCTCTCCGGGCGGAAGTGCGGGGTGGACACGATCGTGCGGATCCCATCCTCCTCCGCGATCCGCGCCATCTGCACCGCGACCTCCATATCGGGATCGGTCGCATGCACCGGCAGCTTTACCACGTAGCGAACCAGATGATTGTGCAGATCAATCACGACGGCTTCACCCTCGCTGGCTACCGGTACCGGCTTCCGCTCGCACGATGACGCCGCCTCCGAGGCAGCGCTCTCCGTCATAGAAGACAGCCGACTGTCCGGGGGCGGGCGCCCTGTGCGGCCGGTGGAAGTGAATGCGCCCCCGCTCACCCTCCATCTCAACCGTCGCGGGCGTCTCAGCCCCCCTGTAGCGCGTCATCACACTCGCCTCGAAGACCGACCCCGGCAGCAACCCCACCGCGTGCACACGCTCGACCTCCGTCTCCTCGACCCACAACTCCTCCTCAGGGCCCACCACCACCGCGTTCCGCTCCGGCTCAACGCGCAGCACAAACAGCGGCCCGCCCGGCCCGCCGATGCCCAGCCCGCGCCTCTGCCCCACCGTGTAACGCGCGAGGCCCCTGTGCGTGCCAAGGCGCTGGCCGCTCGTGTCCACGATCGGCCCCGGCTCCAGCGCCTCCGGCCGTCTCTCGCGGACAAGCTCAGCCACGTCCGGCGTGAAGCACACATCCTGGCTGGCCTCGCGCTCGGCAGCCATCAGGCCTGCCTCAGCAGCAATCCGCCGGACCTGCTGCTTGCCAAGCTCCCCCAGCGGCAGGATCAGCCGCGCAAGCACCTCCTGCGACAGCCGGTGGAGCATGTAGGACTGATCGCGCGCGGCCTCTGTCGCACGCAGCAGGCGCATCCCATCGCCCACGAGCATCAGCCGCGCATAGTGCCCTGTGATGATCCTCGCGCGACCAAGGGCATCGGCCTCGCGTGCCAGGAGCGCGAACTTCACCCGGGGATTACAGTCAACGCAGGGGTTTGGCGTGAGGCCGCGCGCCCAGCTCGCAACGAACTCCCCCACCACGCAGCGCTCGAACAGCTCTCCGGCTTCGATCACGCGGTGCTCAAGGCCAAGTTCGCGGCACGCCGCGGCGGCCTCCTCAGGCTTCGCGCCGGGCGTCGCCAGCGTCACGCCGATGACGCGTATCCCCGCGCGCATCGCCAGCAGCGCCGCCACCGTGCTGTCCACGCCGCCGGAGAGGCCGGCGACAGCGAGGCCCTCAGATGGAGGCAGCGCTCTCGTCTCCCGTGAGCTTCGGGTCGAGCGTGAGGCTGCGCGTGAGCTCGCGTGGCCACCAGCAGATGGGCAGGCCGTCGAAGCTGCGCAGCGTCATCAGCGGATCGTGCCTCGAAGTGTGAGGGATCCCCGCGTGGACCATGCTCGCAAGCTCCAGCGTCCGCTCGGCGGCGTTCCACACGACCGTCGCGCCACACGCCTTCGCCATCAGCGACACCGGGAGCATCGCTGTCCCGTGGTAGTAGATGGATGGAAGCTGCACGAGCAGCGGCTCACCGTTGAGCGTCACATCGAGGCTGTTGAGCTTGACGACGAACTCACCGCGAACTCCATCGAACGAGACGGCCAGGTTCCCGGCGTCCCACCGCGGGGGTGAGCCGAGCGCGGTCAGCACCGGCCGCGCCTGCACGAGGAACTGCCCGTTGATCATGACCGGCGGCTCATCAAGCTCAAGCAGGCGCCCGTCCACCGTCACCTTCACGTCATCGTGCCCGACCTCGACCTCGAACTGCTTGTCGCCGATACTCAGGCGCATGCCCTGCTCACTCGGCGGAAGCTCGCTCAGGCCAGTCAGTTCCGACAGCGTAACGATCTGGTAGCCGCGCTTCTGGAGGGCCGGGATGACCGTTCGCATGGCCGCGACCGTCCCGGAGCGATTCCCGCCGCCATCATGCAGCACCACCACCGCCCCGTCTTTCGCCATGGTGAGAATGCGATCCGCCACGACGCTCGATCCCGGGTTCTGCCAGTCGCGCGGGTCAATCGACCACATGGCGACGTGGTAGCCGGCATCGTTGATCGCGGCCCGTACGCGGTCATTCACCGAGCCGTACGGCGGCCGCACCCAGCGCACCGGGCCGTCAATGGCCCCCTCCAGCGCCGTGCGGCAGCGCGCGATGTCGCTCTGCACGCCGCCACTGGACATCCCGGTGTAGCTCGCGTGCCACCACGAGTGGATGCCGATCTCGTGGCCCTCGGCCTCGGCGCACGCGAGGATCTGCTTGTGCTTGCCGACCAGCCCGCCGAGGACCATGAACGTCGCCCGCGCATTGTACTTGGCGAAGACATCGAGCATCTGAGGCGTGTACGTCGCGTTCGGGCCATCATCGAAGGTAAGGGCTATACGCGGGGCGTGCTCCCCGCCTGCAGTATGACTGTAGACCATGCGCGGCTCGGCGATCGCGAGCTGCAGACCGAGCGGCTCGCCGGTGCGCGCGTCCACCGTCAGCCGCCGGGTGTGGTAGACTCCTGGGACGCGGAAGTCGGCGTGGCCGGGCCAGGTGGCATACGCGGTGAGCAGCTCGGCGCGCTCTACCGTGGTCACCTGATCGGCGGCCGATGCCTGCCTGGTCTGCTCCGCGGGGCGGCCCGGCAACAGGCGGGCAGAGCCCTCCTGCGGCGCCAGGCACAGCGCCAGGAGCATCAACGCGGGGATGAGGCGGGCGAGCGATCGTGACTTCAGTGTGATCTGCGATGATCGGTGAGGCACCTCGCACTCCTCCGTTCAGCCAGGTTACGTCCGCCCCAACTCCTCGGCCGCGAACGCTTCCGGCATAAGCTGACGAACGGTGCGGCTGCAGACCTCCGTCTCGCCCACCATCAGGACCTCCGCGTCAGGTGATAGCTCCACCATCACCTGTCGGCAGGCCCCGCACGGGCTGAGGGGCCCCGCTCCGGGGCCGGCGATCGCAATGGCCTCGATCCGTGGGCACCCCGCGGCCACGGCGGTGAAGAGCGCCACCCGCTCGGCACAGATGGTGAGCCCGAAGGAGGCGTTCTCGATGTTACAGCCCGCAAAAACACGCCCATCGGCGCACAGGACGGCTGCGCCGACGGGGAAGTTCGAGTACGGAGCGTACGCTCGCTCGCGTACATCGCGAGCGGCCGCAATCAGCCTCTCGACGCTCTCGTCGTGGAGCATCCAGGTTCCTGCTCTGAGGGCCATTACTCCTGGTAGGTCACGTAGGCGCGGTCATCCTGGAAGTCCCAGACCGTCTCGATCCCGAAGAGCTGGCTGAAGGGCCGCACGGGGACGTAGGTCCGGTTCTCCTTACGCACCGTCGCCCGCCCCAGGCTCATCCTGGCGCCGTTGACGATGACGGTGGAGCTGTTCGGGAAGACCTGCACCTCAACACCGTTGCGGTAGACCATCATGTCACCATCATCCGGGCCCCAGATGATGGAGCCGCCGATGTGGCGCATGAGATCAGTCAGAGTGATGAACACGCGGCCGTTGCGTACGAACGCATGCTTCTCGAGATCGCCCTCGCGGTTGTTGAAGTAGACGATCTCGTGGAAGACGCGCGGCTTGTAGAGCTTGATGAACGGAGGCGCGCCGCCGCCAAGATCCGAGGTGGCCGCAGCCTGCCGCTGCGCCGCCTGCGTGGTGCTCAGGACGGTGAACGGCACGCTGCCGGTCGAGGCGAGAAGCTGCTCGCCCTCCACGGCGTCGATGCGCAGCGTGTGCTCACCTTCGGCCAGGGAGGCCGTGTTCAGGTCGAACAGGCCACGACTGCTGCTGGTCAGGCCGGCAACCCTGCCGTCCACGAAGAGCACCAGCGGCTTGTCGCAGAGATCGTCGGAGACTGGCGCGACGCAGACGGAGCCCGCAAGCTCGGGGCAGGCCGACTCCGACGGGGGGACGTCACAGATGATGTTGAGCGACAGGCCTCCGGCTCCCTCGACGGCGAGCGTGCCTGCGACTGCCAGTGTGCCGGTATAGAGCATTGCTGCAAGGATTGCTGCGATGACCGTGAGCGCGCGCACGGCGAACACCCCTCTCGGCAATGTGGCCCCGCTGGACCGCGTGCAACCGATTCCTGCAGATTCTCTGCGGTGGATAATAGCACAAGCCGACCGCCGCTGTCAAAACGCCCCGCTATCACGGCAGCCGCGGTGTCATTCGCCCGTCACTGCTTCGATTCCTGCTCCAGCGCTTTCCGCTGGCCCTTTGTGAGGAACTGACCGTCCCTGCCGGGAAAGATCGGCCACGAAGTGAGCGTCTGGAGTTCGTAGTCGTAGTTGCGCACGAGGATCTCGTAGACGGTGTCGTAGAAGTCCTCCCCCTCGGTCGGATTGGCCGGAATCTGCCCCGGGCCATTTACCAGGCCGATGCTGTACGGGCCCTCGATCTTGAACGGTTCGATATCGCCGATGCGCTCGATCGCCCGGTAGGCCGCCTCGCAGATCGTCCTCTGCGCCTCGGGCGGCGTCATCGACACCGCGTTGAAGGGAGAGAGCGCCTCCTTCACGACCGCCGCCTCCATCTTCGGCACGAGGTCCTGGCACTGAGCGCAGACGGTATCGTCGCCGGTGATCAGCACCGCAGGGATGTCGAAGTAGCCCGCAAGCGCCATCGCCATCCCGCCCTCGCCGAACCAGTAGCGCTCGTTCACGCACCAGCAGCTATGCGCGAGGACGCCGTTGCTGCCAGCCATGGCGTGCTGCGCGACGCAGAAGAGGGCGTCGAAGCTGCTGTCGAGCTTCGGCATCCAGAACGGCTGGCGCGTGAGCGGGCCGTGGATGATCCGCGCGGCCGGGTTGAGGTCCTCGAATATGATCGAGTAGCCGCTGCCGTGGGCATCGTTGACGAGGATCGTGCCATCCACGCCCGCCTCGAGCGCGCCCTCGATGGCTGCGTTGACCTCATCGGTGAGCAGCCGGTGCATGCGCTTGGTGATGTCCCAGTTGCGCGGGCTGTCATCCTCGCGCCGCTCGAAGTGGACCATCCCAGCGACGCCCTCGATGTCGGTGTGGATGTAGAGGTTCATCCCGCAGCCCCTCCCGTGGCATGGCATCGTCTCTCGGCGCGCATGTTCGCCGATGGGGACGGGGGACCTCCACCGTGGTCTACTGTCGTTCGCTGCCGTCTGCCGTCG
>DHPY01000072.1:54137-64756 GCA_002411015.1 Armatimonadetes bacterium UBA5352
CCGTCTGCCGTCGTTCGCTGCCGTTCGCCGTAGCCCGCAGTCGTTCGCCGCCTTCCCCTGAAGGTATCCCCCGCCTCCTGCGCGAATCGGCCACCTGCGCCCATCACTGCGACAGGGGGTCGCTCCCATGTCCGACCAACTCGTCATCGTCCTCGACTGCGGCGCCACCAACGCCCGCGCGGTCGCCGTTGACACAGCAGGCCAGGTCATCGCCTCCGCCTCCCTCCCCAACCAGCCCGCCCACCAGCCCGATTCGCCCGAGAACTGGCGCATCTGGCCGCTGGACGCGGTCTTCGACAGGCTCGCGACCGCCTGCGGGGAGGCCCTCGCGAGCATCGACCCCGGCCGCATCGCCGCCGTCACCGTCACCACATTCGGCGCGGACGGCGCCCCCGTGACCGCCGCCAATGAGCTGACCTACCCCGTCATCTCCTGGCAGTGCACCCGCACCGAGGAGCTTGCGGAGGCGATCGCCGAGCGCGTGGACCCGTGGGAGCTGTTCCGCATCACCGGCTACCAGGTCATCCCCTTCGACACGCTCCTCAAGCTCATCTGGCTGCGCGGGAACGCCCCGGCGGCCCTCGAGCGCGCGGATAGCTGGCTGATGATGCCCGGGCTGCTGAGCATGCTGCTGTGCGGCGAGCAGTCCATCGATCCGACCGCCGCGGGCACCATGATGGCGATGGACATGGCCGCGCGCGACTGGTCCGCCGAGATCCTCAGCCTCGCCGGCCTCGACCCGAGCTTCTTCCCGCGCTGGGTGCAGCCCGGCGGGGTGATCGGCGCGGTGACTGCCGAGGCCGCGGCGCGAACCGGCCTCCCGGAGGGCGTTCCGGTGGTGGCGGCGGGCCACGATACGCAGTTCGCCGCGGTCGGCTCGGGCGCGCGGCCGGATGAGGCCATCCTCTCCTCCGGCACCTGGGAGGTGCTGATGCTCCGCCAGCAGGAGTACGAGGCCACGCGCCAGGGCTTCGAGGCCGGGCTGATCATCGAGGCGGACGCCGAGCCGGGGCGCTGGAACCCGCAGCTTCTCATGATGGGCTCGGGGCCGCTGGAGTGGATTCGCGAGCGGTTCTTCGGTGACATCACCTCCCGCGCGATGGCATACGAGCGCATGGTCGCCGCCGCCGAGGAGGTTGAGCCGGGCGCCTGCGGGGTGATGATGCTCCCGAGCTTCCTGCCCGACGCCGGACCGAACGCGCCCCACCACACGAAGGGTACGCTGCTTGGTCTCGGCCTCGGCACCACGCCCGGGCAGATCTACCGCGCGGGCCTCGAGGGCCTGTGCTTCCAGCTTCGCCACGCCGCCGAGGTCCTCCAGCGCTCGACCGGCTTTGAGCCCGCGGGCATACGCCTCGTCGGCGGCGGCGCGCGCAACCCGCTCTGGAACCAGCTTCGTGCGGACGTGACCGGCCTGCCCGTCACCACCATCTCCAATGAGGAGGCGACGGTGGCCGGAGCGGCCATCTTCGCGTTCATCGGCGCAGGCACCTTCGGCAGCGTCGAGGAGGGCCAGCAGGCCGCCGCGCTTGGCGAGCGCACGACCGAGCCGGGCGAGGGCGCGTCCGCGTACGACGACCTCTACGCCGCCTACCGCCGCCTCGGCCCGGCGCTGGCGGAGCACTATCAGCGTTAGCGGGTGAAGTGCAGGCGGGCGGGGCAGATCACCGAGGAGAGGTGGAGACGATGAGGATGACAGGTCCCGCGGCGCGCGCCTTTGGCGAGATCAGCGAGGCGGTGCTCGTGACGATGCTGGGGCTGGTGGCGGATGCGACGCTCACGCGCATAAGCCGCACCTCGGCCCTCGGCCGCTACGAGCGCGCAGGCTACAACATCGAGGACGTGCGCGAGATCGGGACGCTGGACGTGAGCGTGCCGGACCGTATTGCCCGCACGGCCTGCCGGCGCTGGATGGCCGTCGCCGGGACGACCGGCATCGCCACCAGTGCAACGGGCGCGGTCGGCCTCGTGGCTGACATCCCGATGCTGCTGGCCAACAACCTGATGGCGGTCGGAGAGATCGCGAGCATCTACGGCTTCGACGTGAGTGATGAGGACGAGCACGCGCGGGCGATCGCCCTGCTCTTCGTGCAGCATCGCGACCGCATGGGGCGGCCGAGCCCGGCGAGCTACCTCAACGAGATCGCCCGGGAGCTGCAGGAGGGCACGTCGTGGCGGGAGATCCGCGATGAGAAGGCCGGCCGCTGGCTGCGGCAGGCCGCGCGCGAGCTGGTCTGGTACCTCATCAAGCGCAAGTTCGCGGGCATCATCCCGGGCATCGGCGCGGTCGTGGCCGGTGGTGTGAACGCGCAGTTCACCGCCCGCACCTGCGCGGTCGCGCGGGAGTACTACCGGAGGAGGTTCCTCGAGGCGGAGTAGCGGGCACTGAGCTGTCACTGACCGCACTTCGCCCGTCTCCGGAAGGTGCCGCGCGAAGTCACGCGGAACCTCCTTGCGGGTGATGCCACGATGGCCGAAGAGAATCAGGGCCCGATAACCAACGCCGACCTCGCGATCGTGTGCCGGCAGTTCGCCACGCTCACGAAGGCCGACATCAACATCCTCGAGATCCTCGAGACCCTCCGCGCGCAGACCACGAACGCGCTGCTGCGCGAGGTGCTCGACCAGGTTCAGCAGGACGTGGAGATGGGCCATACGCTGGCCACCTCCTTCAGCCGCTACCCGAACACCTTCAGCCCGTTCTTCATCACGATGATCCGCGAGGGCGAGCTTGAGGGTGACATGGATCGCGTCTTCGATGACCTCGCCGATCACTTCGAGACGCGGCTTGGCGGCACGCCCGATGCCCGTCGGCCGGCCCGTGCCGGCCTCTTCGACTGGGAGGCGGCCGCCTCCGCGTTCCAGTGGATCTTCATCTGGCTCTGCGCGCTCGGAGCCGCCTGCGCGATCGGAGCGGGCCTCATCTGGTACGCGACGGCCGGCCCCACCGACCGTATCGGGTTGCCTGGTGACCGCATCCCGAACATCCTCATCTTCATCGGCATCATCCTCGGCCTCGGTGTGCTGCTCTTCACCCGCGGGCGGAGAAGACTGTAAGCGCGCACCGGGTGCTGCCGTACGGCTGTGCCCGAGGGGGACGAGGCGCACGGACTGCACCGACTTGGCCGATTCCTCCGGGGGCGACCCTGGGAGCCGCCGCTCCCGACAGCGAGCGCAGCGAGCACGGGGGGCAGGGGCCACCGCTTGCCGTTCGCCTACCTCCGCCGTTGGCCGTTCCCCTACCGCTGCCGCTGGCCTTATCCTGCGTCGTTGCCGCACAATCCTGTCCGGCGAAGCCGGAATCCTGTCACATGCCGTTTGCCGTTCGCTGTCGTTCAGCAGGACCCCTCGCGCCCTCCGGCGAACTCCCGCTCATCACGCACCGCCGCTTACCGGGAGGCCACATCGATGTCCGAGGACCGCAAGGCCCGACTCGCGTTCATTGGCGCCGGAGGCTTTGCCACCGGCTCACTCTACCCCAATATCCACAAGGTCCCGCAGATAGACCTCGTCGCGGTCTGCGATCTCGATGAGGAGAAGGCCCGCCGCAATGCCCGCAACTTCGGTGCCCGCGAGGTCTACACCGACGCCGAGAAGATGCTCGACGAGCAGCAGCCCGATGGCGTCTTCGTGATCGGCCCGGCACCGATGCAGTACGCCGTCGCGCCGACAGTCCTGAGGCGCGGCATCCCCGTCTACGTCGAGAAGCCCTCCGCCAACACCTCGCCCGAGGCGAAGGAGCTTGCCGAGACCGCCGAGGCCAACGGCGCCTGGGGCCAGTGCGGCTTCATGAAGCGCTTCGCCTACGTCTACCGCATGGCGAAGGAGATCATGGGGCGCGATGAGTTCGGCGACCTGAACATGGTCACGATCCACTTCGGTCAGGGCCCCTACCCGCAGATCTGGGGCATCGACTCCGCGCGGCGCAGCATGCTCATCGGCCAGTGCTGCCACCTCTTCGACCTCACCCGCTTCCTCGGCGGCGATGTCGCCAGCGTCTCAGCGCTCTACCGCGAGGTCACGGAGACGCAGTTTGCGTACCTCGTGAACCTCACGTTCAAGTCCGGCGCCATCGGCCAGCTTGACCTCAACGGCCTTGAGACGAGGACCGGCGTCCGTGACATCCGCGAGTGGGTGAAGCTCGTCGGCTTCGAGTCGCATATCGAGTGCGATGGGATGCAGACGCTCAAGTGGCAGTCGCGCGAGGAGTGGATCGACTTCCCCGAGCACACCGGGCGCTTCACGTACAACTACGACCCGGCCTGGACCGGCATCCGCGACACCAACGCGAACTTCGGCTACCTCGGTGAGGTCCGGCACTTCGCGCTGCGCTGCCTCGGCCAGGTGGATGGTGGCCCGGACCTGTGGGACAGCTACCACGCCCTGCGCCTCGGCGAGGCGATCTACGACGCATCCGACACAGGCGGCGTGGTGGAGGTATAGCGTAGGCCGCGCCGCCGAGGAAGATGGCGCGCTACCGGAGGAAGGATTGCTTCAAGGCGTCAGGAAGAGAGCAGTCACAAAAGCGGGTCCGCGTGACGCGACAATGCATGTCGTCCGGAGGTAGGAAGATGAGACATGGCTTTACGCTCATCGAGTTGCTGGTAGTGATAGCGATCATCGCCATCCTGGCGGCGATCCTGTTCCCGGTCTTCGCCCGCGCGCGCGAGAAGGCGCGGCAGACGACGTGTCTGAGCAATGTCAAGCAGATCGCGCTTGGAGTCCTGATGTACGCGCAGGACTACGACGAGAAGATGCCGATGCTCTACATGAACCGGACCACCCCCTCAAGCACATGGTACGGTATCGCGCAGGAACTGGACCCGTATGTCAAGAACCTCAACGTGCATGACTGCCCGAGTGCCAGCCTCCAGTCAAGTCTCTCAAGCTACGGTGGCAACCGCAGCTACGGCTATCACACGGGCGTCATCGTATCCAACGGTGGTCGCAAGATAGCGACGATCAAGCGCCCGGCCGAGATCGTGATGCTGGGCGATACCTGCATGGACTACAACAACGGCTGCGGGATGTCCATGCCGACAGCAGGCCCGTTCCAGTGCGATCCCGACGGCTCCAACTGCAAGGTCTGTGGCGGGACGCACAACTCCCTGTACGCCTATCCACTGGGCTCGCATGCAAGTGGGTATGATCGCCCTGGGTTTAACTTCATCGAGCGCCACAACGGCACCGGCAACGCCGCATTCTGCGATGGACACGCGAAGGCGATGAAGCATAGCGAGCTCTACAACGGGGGCACTACGCACCCCTACTTCGACTACGACGTATAGCCGCTTCGCCACTGGTGGAGCGCATGTAGTCGGGCATTCCCGGTAGCGCCGCATGAGTCCGGCCCAGCCTGCAGACTGGGCCGGGCCTGCCCTGCTTCCGCCGACGCCATCCAGATCACGCCCGCCAGGGAGGCATCACGATGACCCGCACACTGACCGTGATCGTCGCCGCATCGTTCTGCACGCTCGCGTTCGCTCAGATCGACCATGCCGGTCCGCCGCAGAAGAAGCTCCTTGAGTATGGCTGGGACGTCCCGCAGCCGAGCTACGTCGCCGAGCACATCCGCGAGATGGAGCAGCGCCCCTTCGACGGCCTGCTCATGCGCATCAGCGGTCTCGGCAGCATCTTCGACCCCACTCCACGCACGCGCGAGCAGTATGCCGCCGAGCTTGAGGCGCTCGAGCGGATCGAGTGGGATCGCTTCACCGACAACTTCCTGATGATGTACGCCGCCTCGAAGATGGACTGGTTCTCCGACGAGCACTGGGACACCATCGTCAGCAACATCCGCCTGCTCTCGGAGGGCGCGGAGGCCGGTGGCTGCGTGGGCGTCTGCTTCGATTGCGAGCCCTATGGCGAGAACCCGTGGCACTACCCGATGCAGCCCGGCGCGGATCAGCACTCGTTCAGCGAGTTCCAGGCGAAGGTCCGCGAGCGCGGGGCGCAGTTCATGGACGCCGTTGAGGCCGAGATGAGCGAGCCGGTCGTGCACACGTTCTTCCTCACCACGCTTGGCGGCGTCGTCAACGCTGCGCGGGCCGAGACCGCCGAGGAACGCGACGCGATCTTGCGCGACTACTCCTACGGCCTCTACCCCGCCTTCGTCAACGGCATGCTCGACGCGATGGACCCGGAGACGGTGCTCACGGACGGCAACGAGCCCGCCTACTACTACCACTCGCCTGAGCAGTACATGAACATCTACCACTACATCAAGCAGGGCGCGCTCGGGGTCATCGCGCCGGAGAACCAGCGCAAGTATCGCGGACAGGTGGAGGTCGCCCAGGCGCTCTACGTAGATCACCTCTTCGGCTACCGCCAGGGCACCTACGAGAGCAACTTCATGACTCCCGAGGAGCGCGCGCAGTGGTTTGAGCACAACACTTATTGGGCGCTCTACTCCTCCGACCGCTACGTCTGGCTCTACTCGGAGAAGATGAACTGGTGGACCGACACTACCGTGCCCCCCGGCCTTGAGCAGGCCGTCATCAACGCGCGCACGAAGCTCGCCGAGGGCCAGCCGATGACCATCGACGCCGATGCGCTCTGGCAGCAGGCTCGCGAGCGGATGCAGGCGGAGATACAGGAGAAGCTTGAGCGGCGCACAGCTCGGATCGCGAGGATCCCGGCCGCCCTGGCTCCGAAGATCGATGCGCGCCGGGACGACGAGGCATGGGGCCGCGCGACTGAGCTGGAGCCCTTCGTCGGCACCTACTCCGCCTCAGGCCCACCTGAGGCGACCACTATCGCGCACGTGACGTACGACGATACCGCGCTCTACATCGCGATCCGGTGCATGGAGCCGCGGACGGAGAACATGGAGCTGGTCGGCGGTGGGCGCGATGACAACGTCTGGCTCGGCGACAGCGTGGACATCTTCGTGCAGAAAGCCACCGGCGGGCCGTTCTATCACCTGATCATCAACCCCGAGTGCGTTCGCTGGGACGCGGTGCATACCGGCGTGGATGGCGACACCTCATGGAACCCGGACTACGAGGCCGCCACACTGATCTCCGAGGGCGAGGACGGCTTCTGGAACGTGGAGATCGCGCTGCCGTGGACGGCGATGGGCTGGAGCGCCCCGAAGCCCGGCGATACGCTGCGCGCGAACATCTGCCGCCAGCGCCGCCCCGGGAGCGAGCTGAGCAGCTGGTCACAGGTCGTCACCGGCTTCGTCGAGCCGGGGAGCTTCGGGACGTGGGAGTTCTGAGCAGACGCTTGATCGGAGGGATCGGGTGTGGGTTCGTGGGCGAATTCGGTCCATGTCCGTCACGATGACAACGCGACCGTCGCGGACTCGATACGCGGCATCATGTTGGCTTCAGGGTACCAGCCAACGGATGAGGCCCCAGATCCGGACGACTGGGGGGTAGAGGCTGGGCTGCGTGCTGTGCGCGTTGCCGAAGCGCGTGAGGGCTGGGTCGGGATTGTGGACAACGATGTTGCTGAGCTCGCCGGGCTGGCCGCTGCCCTCTCGGACGAACTTGGCGCCTGTGCCATCGCAGTCCTCGTCAACGACAGCGACTCCTGGCACTACATTCTCTTCGACCGCGGCGACCTCGTTGATGAGTTCAACTCCGATGAGGAGGGGGACCTGGAGGATTTCGAGCCTGGCGGGCTGGCCGCGATGGTGAGCGTGGACCAGGTTGCTGAGCTCCAGCAGCGCCTCTCGCAACGCACTCAGGAACTGCAGCAGCGGATGCAGGAGGCGATGACGCCGGAGCTGCGGGAGATGCAGGTTCGCTGGCAGGCCGGGCAGATGCCGACGCAGGAGGAGATGGCGAGCTACGGCGAGTGGATGAAGACCGGCATGCCTGACCTGATGGCTGAGATGCAGAAGACGATCGCGGAGATAAGTCCCGGGCTCGGCAGCGTCATGCGGCTCGGACAGGCTGGCGGCCAGCTTCATGATGCCGCCGGCACTGATCAGGGCGAGACGGGCGACGTTGCGGGCGAGGCAGACGGCAGCGAGATGGTGCCACACGCCGAGCACCTGCGGCCACTCCTCGCGCCCGGCGTGGACGCGGCGGAGATACAGCATGCCCTCGCGGCCCGGTCCGTCTTCGCCGAGGAGGATCTGCGCCGGTTCCTCCCATTGCTGGGGATCGGCGCGGTCTGGGCGGATCTGAGCTACCGCTACTGGGCCGAGTTCACGCCCGACGAGCTTGCCGCGAAGGGTGTGCGCGTGGCGGCCCACCTCATCTTCGAGACTTAGCGCGGGTGGTCAAGGCCGATCGCAGGCGCTACAGGCCCATTGCGGCCGGCACCAGCGGAGGCTGATACCCCGGCTCCGTCACCTCGTGTTTCAGCTCCCGCAGCAACTCCGCCCCTTCGCCCGCCGCCCACTCAGCGGCGACGGCCGCCTCGGCAGAGTCGCCTCCCTGCCAGCGGGGCTGCGTGATGTACTTGCCCTTCAGCCATCCGCCCGCGACCACGCCGCCCTGCCATGAGCTTTCGAGCGCGGCCATCCGCGCGGCCTGCGCGGGCGCTCCGTATGCCATCTCGCGCACGCTCTCATCGAAGGGCGCGAGTGCGCTGCAGAGGTACTCGTGCCCCTCGTCCGCCGGGCGGCCATCCACGCGGAACCACTCGGGCCCGTCGAAGCTCCCATTCCAGCAGACCTCCGTCTGCGTGCGCACGAAGCGCTCCATGTCCTCGCGCGTGAAGATCAGCCCAAGCTCGTAGAGCAGCACCGCGTGCGAGCAGGAGTGCGAGTAGTAGCCCGCGCGGTGCTCAGCGCCGATCCAGTGCTTCCACTTCGTGGCGTCATCGGGATTTACGTCCCACTCGCCCGCCGGGTCCCAGTAGTTCCAGCGGTAGCGTCCATCCGCGAGCGTCAGGCAGCGCTTGAAGCGCGCTCCGAGCCGCGCCACCTTCTCTCGATGTAGCGTTCATCGCCGGTGGCCTCGTAGAGGCTCGCAAGCGCGAAGACCGCGATCGAGTGCTTGTTGTGCGGCTGGGTGAGGTGCGCCTTCAGCGGCGCGAGGCGCTCGTGTGTGATGTAGACCGCGCCGCCACCGGGGAGCACGCGGTAGTTCCCGCGCGCATCCCACTTGTCCACAAGCGCGCGGGCGATCGGGAGGTACCGCTCGATCTGCGCCGCGTACTCCGCCTCAAGCCCTGCCTCGCGGACCACCAGCGCGAAGTCCGCCAGCAGCCCGGCCATCGTCAGCGAGGTTATGATGACATCCACGGGCTCGTCCGGATGCTCCGGATTCCTGAACAACTCCAGCGGAAGCCCGTACCAGCCCGGATGACCGTCGGCGTCCTCGGTTAGCAGCGCGAGCAGCGTGTCGGTGCGCGCCACGAACTCATCGAGGTAGGCCTGCTCGCCGGTGAGCTGGAAGGCGATCAGCGGCATCTCGATGATGCGCGCGGCCTGCCACGTGATGTCCTCCGGCTGCGCCGCATACTGCGCCATACGCTCGGGGGTGCAGTTGCTCTTCGTGGTGTCGATATGCCGGAGGAACGCGTCGAGGATCGGCTGATCGGCGGGCTCGATCGCCACCGGCCCGGGCGTGATGGGCTGCGCCTGTGAGACGCAGCCCGCGAGCGCGACGAGCAGGAGTACGAGAAGGACGTTCACAGTGATCTACCTCCTCAGGCCCCCCTTCACCCTTCTCCGGCCGCTATGCACTCGATTTTCTCGCCGAGCGCCTCGCTGATCGGGTCGCCGTCCTGGGCAGAGAGGCCCACGTGCAGATGCTGCCGCCACCCCTCGGCGTACTTCACCGTCGAGTCGCTCATATCCGCCACCTGTTCGGCCATGCCGCGCATTGCGTCGATGTAGGCGTCCTTGCCCTGTGAGACGTCCAGCCAGTTCTTCTGCGACTTGTGCTCGCGGAGCATCGCGGCCTTCACGTCCATCTTCTCCGTGACGTCCACGAGCAGCGTGGGGACGATCGGGATGCGCATCGGGTCGAGGTTTCCGAGCGGCTGGGCGTGGTAGAGGTAGACGTCCTGGAAGGTGCGGTCCTCGTGCGGGAGGGAGAGCCAGTTGCGCATCCCGCGGGTGAAGCAGGCGCTGACCGTCAGGCGGCTCGTGTTCGTGTGGTCCTCCATGTAGTCCTGCGGCGACTGCGTCAGCACGATGCTCGGCCTGATCTGCCGAACGCGTGCGGTGACGCGGCGGAGGAGCTCCTCCTCGTAGAAGATCTCGATATCGTTCACGAGGCCGTGGTGGTAGGTCGCGCCGATGAGAGCGGCGGCATTGCGCGCCTCGCGACCGCGTATGCGGATGATCTCCTCGTTGGTATGCTCGGCGGTGCCGCAGTTCCCGTTGCCGATGGTCATGATGTGCAACTCGTAGCCGGCATCGCCCAGCAGCGCGAGCGTGCCCGCCATCACGAACTCCACATCATCAGGATGCGCGCCGACGGCAAGAGCGACCTTGTTCTCGGACATGGCTATCGTCTCCAGGGGGATTCGGTGGGTTCGGCGAGGGCATATTCGCGCGAGGGCGGGGCGTCTCCTCCCGCCCGGCGCAACGACAACGACGACGACGTCAACAGGATCGGGCTTCGCCCGAGCAGGATGGGGAGGCAACGGCACAGGATACGGCATGGGAGGTTCTTTGGGGCCGGGGGTGCCGTCAGTCGTTGCCGTCAGTC
>DHPY01000124.1:0-11644 GCA_002411015.1 Armatimonadetes bacterium UBA5352
CGTCCAGGAGGGGCGAGCTTCCTTGCTCGCCCGAACCGTGGTGCGGGTGCCCCCGCCCGCACGTACCGCACCCGTCCAGGAGGGGCGGGCTTCCTTGCTCGCCCGAACCGTGGTGCGGGTGCCCCCGCCCGCACGTACCGCACCCGTCCAGGAGGGGCGAGCTTCCTTGCTCGCCCGGTTCTTCAGCGAACTGATCGCTCTTAACAGAAAGGGCCCGGCTCAGAAGAGCCGGGCCCTTTCGTGTTGTCTGCGGTCAGTGCTCAGAAACGGCGGGTGAGCTGCTTAGCTTCATCATCCACACGCGCCTGCCATTCGGTCCAGGGCAGTGCGGGGACGGTCCAGACCTCGCGGTCGCGGGTGATCACAACCCGCGTGCCCTCCGGGTTGAAGACCGGGAAGCCGTCGGAGCGCGGATCAGCCGTTACCGCCACCTGGTTGCTGCCATCGGCGTTCATCAGGAAGACATCGAAGTCGCCGTTGCGGTTCGAGTGGAAGGCGATCTTCGTGCCATCCGGAGACCAGGCAGGGGCCTCGTTGCGGAACGGTGAGTCCGCGGTCAGGTTCGTGCCGGGGGCGGTCGGGTCGTAGCCCGCGCCGCCCAGGTTGCTGATGTCCTTCACCCATATGTCGCTGGTACCCGCTGCGTCTGACTGGTAGGCGACCTTCGTGCCATCCGGCGACACAACCGCCCAGTGCTCCTCAGCGTCGGTCTCTACGACCGAGACCATCCCGCTGCCGTCGGTGGCGATCATGCGGATGTCGCCGTTTCCCGCCCCCCGGGTGGAGGTGTAGATGATCCGGTTGCCGTTGGGGTGGAAGCTCGGCTCCGTGTCCGCGCCGGTCCCCGAGTCGGATGTCACCCGCGTTGCCCCGTCGCGATCGCCGCGCTCGGCGTTGATCAGGTAGATCGCCGGGGTGGCGCCGCGCCGCGCGGAGATCGCAAGCTGCGAGCCATCCGGGCTGTAGGCGGGATGGCGGCCGCCCTCGTCGTTGAGGTCATCATCGTTATCCGTGAGGGTGAGCAGCGTCAGGCCGCGCCCCTGCGTGTTGATGCTGTAGACGTAGAGCAGGCCGTTGCCGCCGAAAGAGGCGAAGGCGATGTTGCCCGTGGAGCTCCATGACGTGCGCTCGGACACGTTCTGGAATACGGTGGATTGCGAGTCGCCGCCGCAGCCGACCATGGTGATCGACGCGAGCAGCAGCAGTGACAGCGTTGCGTAGACGTACGAGCGGTTCCTCATCAGTTCAGTCTCCCCTGGCGTGATGCGCCTCACCGAGTGGTTATTGCCTCAAAGGCCTGGCAGGGTTACGGCCCCCGCTCCTCTTGGACACATTCACCCGGCCGTGGTTTCTCTGCCCACCCCGCGCTTCATTATACGAGCCAACGCGCCGGGCCGCAAGGCTGGAACGCCCCGGCACTAGTGACTGAGCGCGTAGACGAGCAGGTTGGTTCCCATGCGCAGCGCCTGCGTGCGGACCGCCTCAGGGTCATTGTGCATCTCCGCACTCTCCCAGCCGTCACCGAGGTCGGTGTTGAGGCTGTAGAAGAGCACCACCCGCCCCTCATGGATGATCCCGTAGCCATGCGGCGGCCCGCCGTCATGCTCGTGGATCTTCGGCAGCCCGCCCGGGAAATCGAAGAAGCAGTGGTAGATCGGATGCGCGAACGGAAGCTCCACGAGGCCGCGATCCGGGAAGACCTTGCGGATCTCCGCCCGGAAGCTCTCGTCAATACCGTAGTTGTCATCAACGTGCAGGAAGCCGCCGCCGAGAAGGTACTCGCGCAGATTCCGCGCCTCCGCGTCGGTGAAGCGGATGCGCCCGTGACCGGTGGCGTGCACGAAGGCGAAGGAGTGCAGATCGGGCGAGCCCGGTTCCACGTTGACCTCGCGCAGCGGAAGATCGAGATTCGTGTGCTCGCGCGCGAACGCGAGCAGGTTCGGCAGCGAGGTCGGGTTGGCGTACCAATCCCCGCCGCCTCCGTACTTGAGCCTGCCGATGGCCTCCTCGCCGCAGGATGCGCCCGCGGCGATGAGGCACACGATCACGATGATGGCTGCCCGGTTCATGACGGTTCCCGATGACTGCACGCTCCGGCTCATTCCGCCTCTGACTTCGCGCCACGGACGGAGGTTCCCTCCTGCGCGGAAGCCCGCAATGGCGGCAGTACGCGCCACCCCGGCCGCCGTATCCGTTTGGTAGTGACGGGCTTCCAGCCCGCCAGCCGTTGCCCTATCGCCCGTGAGACGTTAAGTAGGTGGGGCGCCCTCGCCCCACCCAATCCGGGCGAACGTGGACCTCTGCACGTCTCATTGGTGTGCTGGCGAGGGCGCCCGCACCACTTGACCGTCAGAACTCGCACTGACTGAATGGACGTGCTCCGATTTCTGGAAGCCAGCCGTAGCCGTGAGCCGTCCCCCTTCACCCTTCACCCTTCACCCTTCACCCTTCACCCCACGCCCCAGCGCCTCCTGAGCAGCCAGTCCGCCGCCGCGATGAGCACGATCAGCGAGAAGAACCACCACTCCCGCGCGGGGCGCAGCATCACCGGTCGCTGCTCGACCTCCGGCGCGAGCGGGAGAAGCTCTGCAAGCTCATCGGCGCGCTCCAGCGGCAGGTAGCGCCCGCCCGTCTCGGCGGCGATCGCCTCCAGCACCTCCGGCCGCGCCGCGTGCGTCAGCTCGCCTACCGGCTCGATCACCTCCACCGTGACCGCGTCGTCGCCCAGGCGCTCACCGCCGCGCTCTGCGATCGCGCGAAGCCGCAACTCCCCCGGCTCAGCGGCCTGCATCAGCGCCCGGTAGACGCCGGGTGTGCCGCTCGCCTCCGCGATCACCTCAAGCTCGCCCGGCTCAATCTCCAGCCGCACGGAGGCATCCTCCACCGGCCGCATCTCCTCGTCAGTCACGTGCACGTCGGCCGCGATCCTTTGCCCCACCTCGAAGGTGTCGCGGCCCAGGTCGAGGATGACCGCCCGGTCGGCGCGCGGGGCGATCAGGTGGCCCAGCACCGCCGTCCAGAGCGCCTCCCACGCCGCCCGGGAGTGCGCGTCCGCGGAGGGTGACTGTCGCCAGCGCCACGTATCGGCGACGGCGACCGCAAGCGTGCGCCCGGCTCCGAAGCGCCGCGTAGCCAGCACCGGCCCGACCGTCGCGCCCCCGCTCAGTCCGCTCATCGCCACCTCCGCGCCCGCCGCCGGGCCTCCGGCCGCGTTCATGCCTTCGAGCAGCGGCAGCCGCTCCCAGCTTGCGATGCCGCTCTCGCGGAGCGCCCGCGCCAGGTCACCATCGCTGCCGACTCGCACGGAGAGAGGGGCCTCGATCATGCCGCCGCTCGCGGAGATCGAGACCGGCAGCGCGCTCGCCAGCGGCGTTCCCGCCCAACCGCCTGCGCCGAAGGCCCGCGGGCCGCCGAGCATCGCCAGCGATCCGCCGGTCGTCACGTAGTCGCTCAGGCGCGCGATGAAGCCGCTGTCGAATGCCGCCGCGTCTACGTTCGAGAGCACGACCGCCCGGTAGCGCGCGAGGTCGCCCACCGACGCGACCGAGGCGCGCCGGGGCTGTCCATCATCGCGCCAGAACTCGCGCGGGTCGACCTTGCGCAGGAGGATGGTCGTCTCCAGGCCCTCCACGTTCAGGATGAGCCTGCGCAGGAAGGTGTACTCGCGCCGCGGGCTGCCCTCGATCCAGAGCAGCCGCGCCTCAGCGGGCTCAACGCGCACGACCACGCTCCGGCGGTTGTTCGCGGCAGTGGCTTCGGCTGCGTCGGAGCGCGCCTCCAGCACGTAGCGGTGCGCGCCGGGGGTGCCCGCGGTCAGTTCGAAGCTGGCCGGGCGCTCGGCCCGCCCCGGAGCAAGCGATCGTGAGGCGATCTCCGCCTCACCCTCGCGCAGCAGCAGTCGCGCCGGACGATCCGCGAGACCCGCGGTGCTCACCAGCGCGCGAAGCTCGAAGCGCTGGCCCTCAACCACGGTCTCAGGCGCCACGAGGCCCGGGATGCTGAGGTCGGGCACAGGCTCCGGGCTGCCCACGCCGAGGCAGTAGACCGGCACTGCGTAGGCCCCGAGCGCCTCCGCGACGCGGGCGGGGGGGCGGCCGGTGCCATCCGCGCCATCTGAGATCAGCAGGCAGGCCGCAGGCGGCCGCGGGCGCGGCACACGCAGGATCGCGCTCAACAGCGCCTGCAGGTCGCTGCTGCCTGATGGCTGCGACTCCGGCGGGAACTCACGGGCAGTCGTCGGCTCAGCGCCCAGCAGCAGGCGCTCGACCCGCGCCGCATCGAGCACGCGCGTGAGCGGCGCCTCTGCCAGCGCCTCGCGGGCCTGCTCGTAGCGTGACGGGCCACCCAGCGGCAGATCGGTCATGCTCCGGGAGCCGTCGAGCGCGATGAGAACCAGCGGCGGGCGGCGGACGGGCCGCGTCTGCTCGTGCGCGGGATTGGCGATCGCGAGCACCGCCAGCGCCAGCAGGAGCGCGCGCAGGGCGAGGAGGAGGGTTCGCCGCCGCGCGTCAGTCGCGCGCAGGCGAAGCCAGGACAGGTAGAGCGCCACGGCGGCCACCACCGCGGCTGCGATTGCCATGATCGTCCGGGGATCATCGGAAAGCATGAGGTTCGCGCATTATAGGCCGACAGCAGAGCGAAGGCAACGAGCCTGCGCGAGTCAGGGTATTCCCCTGTTGCCGAACAATAGAAACCCTGATAACGTCCGGGAGGCACATTGACTGCTGAGGCGCATTGATTTCTTTCGCGACATATGATAATAGTGTTTCATAAAGCTCTAGATCAGCGCGACACACCACTTCCACGCGGGGTGCAGCATGCTGAGCGCGGGTGTTGACATCGGTTCACTCGCCACGAAGGCGGTCATCCTCGACGCCGGGAGCGGCCGCGTACTCGCGGGCGTGCGCCTGCGCAGCAGCGCCACGCCGCGGGAGACGGGCCGTGAGGCCCTCCAGCAGGCACTCGCGCAGGCCGATATTGAGTTCGACAGACTCGACGCGATCGTCGCCACCGGCTACGGCCGGGACACGCTGGACTTCGCCCAGTCGAGCGTGACGGAGATCACCTGCGCGGCGCGCGGGGCGCACATGCTCGATCCGCAGGTCCGCACCGTGGTGGACATCGGCGGGCAGGACAGCAAAGCGATCAGCGTGGATGCCGAGGGCTTTCCGCTTGACTTCGCGCTCAACGATCGCTGCGCGGCGGGCACGGGGCGCTTCCTTGAGGTGATGGCGCAGGCGCTCGAGACTGATGTAGATGGCCTCGAGGGGCTCGCGCTGGAGGCCGATGAGATCGCGCCGATCGCCCGCACCTGCACGGTCTTCGCGGAGTCGGAGGTCGTTGGTCTGTTGGCCGCCGGCACCGACCGCCGGGAGATGGCGGCGGGGCTGAGCCGGGCGGTGGCACTCCGCATCTCCAGCCTGGTGATGCAGGTAGGTGTTGAGCCGCCGGTCATGCTGATCGGCGGAGTTGCAATGAACGCGGCGATTGCCAGGGACCTCGGGGAGGTGCTCAGGACGAAGCTCGTGGTCCCGCAGGAGCCGCAGCTTGTAGTGGCCATCGGCGCGGCGGTGGTGGCGGCGGAGAGGGCCGAGGTAGCGCCCAAAGACTTCTCACCGGAGGAATGAGTGTGAGGAAGGCTCTCCAGATCTGTCTGCTGCTCGTAGCGCTCTGCGCGCTTCTGCTCAGCCCTGCCGGCGCCCAGACCGTGGTGCCGAAGAAGGCCGAGCAGATGCTCGCCGACTGCCGCGTGATGCTCGCCCGGGGAGATGAACTCGCCGCACTGACGCGGGCTGAGCAGGCCCTGCAGCTCGCGCCCCAGTGGGACGCGCCGCATGCATCGCTCGCTCTGCTCTATCAGCGCCAGGGCGATGAGGCGCAGGCGATGGAGCACCTCGCGCGCTACCAGCGTCTGAGCCTTGTGACAGCCGGTGCGGCCGACGATCAGTTGACCGCCGAGATCGCGCGCGGCGAGGCACTGATGATCTACCTGACCAATCAGGAGAGAGCCAGCCGCGGTCTGCCCCTCCTGCAGGCCGACAGCGGCCTCTCCGCCCTTGCGCGGAGCCACGCACAGGAGATGGCGCGGCTGGATTACTTCAGCCACGACTCCCCCGACCAATCGCGGCGCACCCCGAGCGACCGCTTCCGGCTCGCCTACTCCTGCGATGCACCGTGTATCGGCGAGAACCTCGCGCGCATGTCCAGTTCTCCGCTGCCGGCGTTCTGCCCGGAGAACCTGCGCGAGAGCCACGCAAGCCTGATGAACAGCGAGGGACACCGGCAGGCAATCCTCTGGAATCTCCCGACACACATCGGCGTGGGCATCGCCGTGGACGAACACGGCGCCTACTGGGTAGACGAGACGTTCGTGCGCTTCCACTGACGCCGCAGGAACCCCATCCGACAACGGGCGTCTAAACCAGAGACGATCGTTCGCGCTGCGTTCCCTCGCACGGAGGCTCAACCGTGTCTGTCACTCCCGAGTTGCACGGCAACTGGCGGGTATACCGCTACCAGACCATCGACTCCACGAACCTCGAGGCCCTGCGGCTGGCGCGGCGCGAGGCGCTGGCATGGACGGCTGTGCGCGCCGACACCCAGACGGGCGGCCGTGGCCGGCTCGGCCGCTCCTGGAGCGACACCCCCGGCGGCTCCCTGCTCCTGACGGCGCTCGTCGACCGTCCTCGCGGCCTTGAGGCGCTGTTGGCGCCTGCGATGGCGATGGCGTGCGCTGAGGCGCTGGAAACCATGGGCGCGCCACAGATCGCGGTGAAGTGGCCGAATGACCTCCTCCTCGCGGGGCGGAAGATCGCGGGCGTCCTCACTGAAGGCCCGGCGGAGGGCCTGTTCGCCGTCGGCATCGGGGTGAACGCGAATGGGCGCGCCGCTGACCTTCCGGAGGAACTGCAGGGCCGCGCGACGTTTGTCTCCGAGCAACTCGGCCGCGAGGTAGACCTCGATCTGCTGGCCGACGGCCTGCTGGAGTGCTTCGAGCGCCATCATCACGCGCTCCTCACGGGCAGGCCGGGTCCCGTTGTGGAGGCGCTGCGCGCGCGGGACTGCCTCACGGGCCGCGAAGTGAGCGTCAGGAGCGGCGGTGATACGATCGAGGGTATCGCGGAGGGCTGGACGGATGACGGCCGGCTCGCTATCATTGACCGCGCGGGCAATCGGGTCGTACTGGATGCGGGAGAGGTTACGCTGAGTTGATGGCCATCCGCCGCACGTTCACCATAGGCGCTGTGACGCTGCTTCTTGCCTCGCCAATCGCGCTCGCCGGTGCAGGCGAGTACCTGCTGACGGGCTGCCAGGAGATGTACCGCGGCAACTGGCAGGCTGCGCATGACGCGTTCGCGCAGGGTGCCGCCACCGATGAGAGCTGTGCCGAGGCGTTTGCGGGGCAGGGCGCGGCGCTCCTCCAGCTTGGCAACGTCACCGCCGCCGACGAGCGCTTCGCTCGAGCGCGCGTGCTCTCTCCGGAGATGGCCTGCGCCTACGCGGGCACCGCCGCCTGCCGCCACATCCAGGGCGAGGATTACGCCGCGATGATCGAGTATCGCGAGGCCCTCAGCCGCGCCAACTCCCACCGGGCAGCACTTCGCGCGAGCGTCGCGTGGCTCGCGTGCAGGCTCGGGCTCTATGAGAGCGGGCTGCAGGAGGCCGCTGCCGCGGTCAGCGAGAGCCCGAGTGACCCCCTCGCGCAGCACGTCTACGGGGCTGCGCTGCTGGCGCTGGGGCGTCACGCTGAGGCCGTGGAGGCGCTGGGGCGGGCCGACACGAGCAGCTTCACCGCCGAGCCGGGAGTGTTTGAGGCCGGTTCGGCATTGCTTGCGCCGGAGGCGGCGTACTGGGCGGCGCAGGGCCTCGCTGACGAGCAGCGTCTCGCGCTCGCGCCGGAGCACCTGCTCACGGGCGCCGGCTGCGTGGTGGAGCCTGAACAGACCACGATGGACCTCCCGCCATCGCCGCCGGCCACCAGTGATGGCCTGCGGATCCTCAGCCCCGAGCCCAACAGCACGGTGAGCGGCATCGTGCCGCTTGAGGTCGAGATCAAGACGGCTGAGCCGATCAGGCACATCGCAGTCCTGCTCGACAGCCAGTTCATGGCGCTGAGCAATGTGCAGCCGTTCCGCACCACCATAGACACGAACCGCGTCGCGGATGGCCTGCGCGAGCTGCGGGTGGAGGGCTACACCAACGGCGGCCAGGCCTCGGTCAGCGCCTCGATGACGCTGCGCGTGCTGAACGCGGCGCGGACCCTCGATCCGCGCGAGCGATCGGCCCGGAAGATCGCGCAGGAGGAGCTGTGCTCGCTGCTGTCGCTGCGCGCGACGCCGCTAACGAACAGGCAGCTGCTCGGCCGCGCGCTCGAGGCGGATGGCAGGCACGACGAGGCGATCGCGGCCTATGAGTACGTCTACGCGCACGACCCGCTGCTGCCGGCGGTGCGCAGCGATCTGCTGCTGGGCTACCGGAGCATGGGCCTGCAGGCGCTGGGCACTTCGCATGAGGTCTACGTGCCCGGGCAGCCGGGGACGATCTCGCTGACCTTCGACGATGGCCCGCACCCGGTGATGACGCCGTGGATCCTCGATCTGCTCGACCGCTACAACTACCGCGCGACGTTCTTTCTGGTCGGGAAGCAGGCGCTGATGTATCCGGAGCTTGTGCGTGAGATCGTGAAACGCGGGCACCAGATCGGCGGGCACTCGCACACTCACTGCAACCTCTGCGCGCTCGACCGCCTGGGGATTGAGCAGGAGCTTGTGCGCAGCCGGGCAGCGATTCGACAGGCCTGCGGACGCACGGTCACGCTCTTCCGGCCGCCGGGCGGCAACTACAACGCGGACGTGCGGCAGGCGGCGGCCGCCACCGGCTTCACGAGCGTCTTCTGGACGGAGAACATCGGCAACTACCCGGGCATGGCCGGGCCGACCATTGCCGAAGCGATGAACACGAAGCTCGCGAACGGCGGAATCGTGCTGCTGCATAATGGATATGATGAGACCGAGGTGGCGCTGCCGTATCTGCTGGAGAAGCTGAAGGCGCGCAATGCCCGCTGCATCACGATCCAACCCGGCGGTGACGAGACGCTCGGCCGGTAACTGATCGCCGTTCGCCGCCGTTCGCCGTTTCGTCCGTAGCGACGGGCATCCTGCCCATCAGACGTTTGCCGCTGCGGTTCGCGTCCCGCATGAGTGGACGGTTGACGGACAGGTTGTTCTGCGAGTGACGCGCGTGCGGCGATTGCGTGGAACCACGCCCGGCTCCGAAAGAACATAGCAAAGGAGCGGCCCTCCGGAGGCTATGTTAATGGGACGGAGCGCGAATGAGGCGTTGCCGTTGCTGCCGTTGCTGCCGTTAGCCCTTGCATTTGCGCCATGCTTTCGCTATAATGCACACGTAGCGCAGTGACCCCAGGGACATTTGTCTGGGAGTGGGCCGATTGGCCCACTCCCTTTGTTTAACGCGCCCTCGATGTCGGGGGCCGCTTTGAATCGCACGGAGCGCTGGCGGGATGAACATACGAAAGCACCCTGTCGTGCGGAAGATCGAGGCCGAGGTCGAGCGGACGGTTGAGGACTTCGGCTATGAGCTCGTTCAGATCAAGTACGGTGGCGAGGCGGGCGGACGCACCCTCACGATCATGATAGACCGCGAGGGCGAGGTCTCCGCCGAGGACTGCAGCCAGATGAGCCGCCGGCTTTCGATGGTCCTGGACACTCTCGACCCGATTCCTGGCTCATACACGCTGGTGGTGTCATCGCCCGGACTCGACCGGCCGCTCACCCGTGACAGCGACTTCGATCGCTTCGCGGGCGAGAAGGCCGCTGTCAGGCACCGCAGTGAAGACGGGGCACGCCGCACCGACACGGGCCTGCTGCTCGGGCTGAAGGAAGACGCGGTCGTGATTGAGGTAGACGGTGAGATGCTCCGGATCCCGCTCGCGGGAATTGAGGAGGCGCACCTCGTGTATGATTGGGAGGCAGAAGGCGGGGCCGGAGGCAACCTCCCGCAGGAGGACGAGTCATGAACGGTGAGTTCCTGGAAGCTCTGGAACAGCTTCAGCGAGAGAAAGACATCCCGATGTCATCGTTGATCGCAACCGTAGAGGCTGCGATGGCGTCTGCATACCGCAAGCACTACGGTGTGAGCGACGATGTTCGCCTTGAGGTGGACTTCGACAAGCGCACAGCGCGCATGTTCGCGCGCGCACTCGTTGAGGACCAGGCGACGACGGGCACCGGGGACACAGTCACCGCGGGTGTGCATTCCGAGGAGAAGGAAGTTGACGCGGCCGAGTTCGGTCGCATCGCCGCCCAGACGTTCAAGCAGGTCGTCATGCAGCGCGTTCGCGAGGCGGAGCGCGAGATCGTCTTCGATGAGTTCAGCCACCGCGTTGGTGAGATGATTACCGGTGAGGTGCAGCGCAAGGACGCCCGCAACGCGTTCATCGCGATCGGGCGCACTGAGGCGCTGCTGCCGGCCAACGAGCAGATCCCGGGCGAGACCTTCCGCTTCGGCGACCGGCTGAAGCTCTACGTGCTCGACGTGCGTAAGACCACGCGGAACCCGCAGATCGTGCTCTCGCGCAGGCACCCGGGGCTGGTCGTGCGGCTCTTCGAGCAGGAAGTGCCGGAGGTCTTCGACGGGATCGTTGAGATCAAGTCGGTCGCGCGCGAGGCGGGTGCGCGGTCGAAGGTCGCGGTCCTGTCGCATGACGCGCAGATCGACCCGGTTGGCGCCTGCGTCGGCCACCGCGGAGCCCGGGTGCAGGCGATCGTGGACGAGCTGCGGGGCGAGAAGATCGACATCGTGCGTTACTCGGACGATCCTGAGGAGTACCTGAAGAGCGCGCTGTCACCGGCGAAGGTGTCGAAGGTCATCCGCAGCGAGGACGAGCAGGCTGCGGTGGTCGTCGCGCCCGACGATCAGCTCTCACTGGCGATCGGCCGGCGCGGACAGAACGTGCGGCTGGCGGCGCAGCTCACCGGCTGGCGGATAGACATCCAGAGCCAGACGCAGTGGCAGAACGAGGCCGCGAAGGCAGAGAAGGAAGAGACCGCTGTCGCTGAGGAAGAGGCGAAGCGGATACGGGTCTACGAGCTCGCGAAGGAGCTCGACGTGCCCAGCCCGGAGCTGGTGGAGATCATGCAGGAGGAAGGCATGGATGTCTCCAGCCACACCTCCAGCGTCACGCAGGAAGAGGCGGACATCATCCGCGACCTGCTGCTCGGTGGCGAGGGCACGCTCGAGGACATTGACCTGGGCGGGATCGAGATAGCGCTTTAGGTCGCACCGGTTGAAGAGGCAGGATTGTTGTGCGGAGGTGTCGGTTTTGGCGACACAGGTTCGGATATTCCAGCTTGCGAAGAAGCTTGGGCTGCGCACTGAGGCGCTGCTGAAGGTTCTCGCAGATCTCGGGCTCAGCGATGTCAGCGCTACCTCAAGCATCGACCTCGAGACCGCGAAGGCAGCGGCGGAACTCCTGGCGGAACAGGCCAAGGAGGCCCGCAAGCGTGCCGAGGAGGAGGCCGCCGCGGAGGCGGTGCGCGCGGAGGCCGAGACCGTGGCTGCGAAGGCAGCTCAGGAAGCGGTAGAGGCGCGGGAGACTGCCGCTGAGGCCGAGGCTGAGGCCGAG
>DHPY01000124.1:11772-50401 GCA_002411015.1 Armatimonadetes bacterium UBA5352
GAGGCCGAGGTAGAGGCCGAGGAGACGGAGGAGGAGCCGGCCGAGGTCGAGGAGACGACCGAGGAGGCGGAAGAGGCGGAGGAGCCTGAAGCGCCGGCGCGCTGGGCCCCGGCATGGGCGGCGCCTGAGAGCCTGCGGAGCCTCGAGGAGCAGCTCGCGGAGCTTGAGCAGGAGCTCGAGGAGGAGGCGCCTACCTTCATCCCGCTGCCCGAGGCGGCGCGCCGTCCTAAAGGCGAGCGGCCGGCGAACGCGATCGACGTGCCGCCGGTCGTCTCCGTGCTGGGCCACGTAGACCACGGCAAGACGACACTGCTGGACGCGCTGCGCGAGACGAATATCGTCAGCGGCGAGCATGGTGGCATTACGCAGCATATCGGCGCGTCGGAGATCGAACTGGGCGACCAGAAGATCGTCTTCGTGGACACTCCCGGCCACGCGGCCTTCACGCAGATGCGCGCGCGCGGCGGGCAGGTTGCCGACATCGTCATCCTCGTCGTCGCGGCCGATGACGGGGTCATGCCGCAGACGATCGAGGCGATCGGTCACGCGCGTGCCGCGGAGGTTCCGATCATCGTCGCGATCAACAAGGTTGACAAGCACGGTGCCGACCCGATGCGCGTCAAGCAGGCGCTGCTCGAGTATGAGCTGGTCGCTGAGGACTTCGGCGGCGACACGATCATGGTGCCGGTCTCCGCGCTGAAGAAGGAGGGTCTCGACGACCTGCTGGAGATGATCCTGCTGGTCGCGGAGGTGCAGGAGCTGTGGGCGGACCCGGATGCGGCCTTCACCGGCGTCGTGGTCGAGGCCGGGATGGACGAGAGCCGCGGCCCGATCGCAACCGTCCTCGTGCGCAACGGCGAGGTGAAGGTAGGCGACGTGGTCCTCTGCGGCACCGCCTGGGGGCGCATCCGCAGGCTCAACAACTGGCGCGGCAAGTCCGTCAAGAGCATGGGGGCGGGCTACCCGGTTGAGGTCATCGGCCTCTCCTCGGTCCCGGAGTCCGGCCAGGTCATGACGACGGTGGAGGGTGTGAAGGAGGCTCGTGCCATCGCCGAGGCTCGCGCGGACACGTCGCGCACCGAGCAGCTTGAGGGCAGCGCGCGCGCCTCGCTCAAGGACCTCTACCGCGAGCTTGGTGAGCTGACGGTCAAGGACCTGAACCTGAGCCTGAAGGCCGACGTGTGGGGCTCGGTGCAGGCGCTTGAGGATTCCCTGATGGAGCTCAATGACGAGCTTGACGAGGTGCAGATCAACGTCATCAGCAAGGGCGTGGGCGAGGTCAACGAGTCTGATGTCATGCTCGCGGTGGCCTCGGATGCGATCATCATCGGCTTCCACGTCGGTGTGAGCGACGCGGCCGAGCGGATGTCCGAGACCGAGCACGTGGAGATCCGCACCTACGAGATCATCTACGAGGCGCTCGAGGACATCCAGGCGGCGATGGTGGGTATGCTCGAGCCGATCTTCGAGGAGCGCGTGATCGGCCACGCCCGCGTGCTGCGGATCTTCCGCATCTCGCGCATCGGCGTCATTGCCGGCTCGGTGATCACCGATGGCTATGCGCAGCGGAACGCGAGGATGACGGTGAAGCGGCGCGGGGAGACGGTCTACGAGGGCACACTGCAGTCGCTCAAGCACTTCGAGAACGAGGCGCGGCGGGTCGAGGCGCCGAACGAGTGCGGTATCTCGACGAACGACTTCCGCGGCTGGGAAGAGGGCGACGAGATCGAATTCCGCGCCGACGTGGAGATTCCGCGCAAGACAATCTTCAAGAGCGCGCGCTGACGAGGTTGGCGCGAGCAGGTAGCTCGCCGGGAGGGACCACCGTGCGTGTGGTGGTCGGCCTGCTGAGTGTGGATCTGTTCATCTCCGACGCCGCCGGCCTCAAGGACAGGCGCCGGGTGGTCAAGAGCCTGCTGGATCGCCTGACCGACCGGCACAATGTTGCGGCGGCCGATCTCGGGCCGGACCGCGCCACCCAGGCGACCCTCGCCGTGACCACCGTGGCCAATGACGAGGCACATGTTCACCGCGTCCTCAACGGCGCCCTCAACATGATCCGAAGTGAGCCCCGGGCGGTCTGCGAGCGGGCGGAGATCGAGATCCTGTAGCGCGCGGGGCGCGCGCTTTGGTGGCGATGAGCGGCGGGAAGAAGCGGAGGACTTGGGCCATGGCAACACATCGTATGGAGAGCGTCGCCCGGGAGTTGCAGGAGGAGATCTCCCGCATCATTCAGCGCGACATTGACGATCCCCTGATCGGCTTCGTGACGATCACCGACGTGGAGATCACCCCCGACCTCAAGCACGCCCGCGCCTACTTCAGTGTGCTGGGCGATGAGGAGCAGAAGCGCGAGTCATCCAAGGGCGTCCGCCGCGCGGCGAAGTACATCCGCGGGCTGATCGCCGAGCGGATGGATCTGCGCTACACCCCGACGCTCACCTTCATGCTCGACGAGACCGCTGAGAAGGCGCAGCGGATCGAGCAGCTTCTCCGCCAGGGCGCGGAGGAGCTGCAGATCAGCGACGAGGAGCTGGAGGCAGGCTACGAGGGCGCGACCGGCGATGCCGAGGAGTCGCAGAGCGATGCGAGCTGAGAACGCGGCACGCATTGCGGAGGCTATTCACGCGGCGGACAGCATCTTTATTGCGGCGCATGAGAACCCCGACGGTGACGCCGTAGGCAGCCTGCTGGCGCTGCGGTCGGTACTGCTTGGCCTCGGCAAACGTGTTCATGCCGCGACCCCGACGCCGCCCCCCGCGCGTTTCCACTACCTCGAAGGCCTCGAAGCGATCTCCACCGACCCGCCCGCCGAGCGGCCGCAACTTGGCATCGCGCTGGACTGCGATGGCTCCGATCGCCTCGGCGCGCTTGAGGAGGCGCTGCTGGCGGCCGAGGTGGTGGTGGACGTGGACCACCACGGCGGCCCGGAGCGCTTCGGCGGGATCCAGCTCGTTGACCCGACCGCGACATCCACGACGATGCTCGTGATGGAGATCGCCCGGGCGCTGGGCATTGAGCGGCCCTCGCAGGCGCAGGCGAGCGCCCTCTATACGGGCCTGATCGCGGACAGCGGCTGCTTCCGCTTCACGAACACCACTCCTGAGGCGCTGCGTCTGGGCGCGGAGCTTGTTGCCGCGGGGGCCGACCCGTCCGAACTGGCCCGGCGCGTCTTCACGATCCGCTCGATCGAGGCCGTGCTGCTTGAGGGTCGCGCGCTCTCATCGCTGGAGATGCTTGACTGCGGAGTGGCTGTCGCGGCGCTGTCGCTTGATGATTTCGCGCAGACGGGCGCGTCGCAGGAGCTGACTGAGGGCATCATAGATAGCTTCCGCGACGCGATCGGTGTGCACGCGGCGGCGCTCCTGAAAGAGAGCGAGCCGGACACGTGGCAGGTCAGCATGCGCGGGAATGATGTGGACGTGGCGAGCGTTGCGCGCAAGTTCGGTGGCGGCGGCCACATGTTCGCGGCGGGCTGCACGATCGAGGGCCCGCGTGAGGCGGTGCAGGAGCGGCTCGTTGCTGCGCTGAGGACGGCCGTGCGGGAGGCCGCGAGTGGCTGACGGCATCCTGAACATGCTCAAGCCGCCCGGCATGACCTCGCACGACGTGGTGGACAGTGTGCGGAAGATCACGCGCATGCGCAAGGTCGGGCACACGGGCACCCTCGACCCGGCAGCGGCCGGCGTGATGGTGCTGATGCTCGGCAGCGCCACGCGGATGAGCGAGTTCCTGATGGGCTGCGACAAGACCTACCGCGCGGAGATCACCTTCGGCCTCACGACGGACACCCTCGATGGCGAGGGCACGATCATCGCGGAGGCCGATGCGAGCGAGCTTTCCGTGGCGCGCGTGGAGGCTGCGCTGGCGGAGCTGACCGGCGAGATCGAGATGGTGCCGCCGATGCACTCAGCGGTCTGGCACGAAGGCCGGCGGCTGTATGAGATTGCGCGCGAGGGCGAGACGGTTGAGGTCGAGCGCCGCCGCGTGACCGTGCATAGCTTCAGGCTGCTGGAGTTCACCGCCGGCGAGCAGGCGCGGGCGCTGGCGGAGGTGGAGTGCTCCAGCGGCACCTACGTCCGCAGCCTCGCGGCGATGCTGGGCGAGGCGCTGGACTGCCCGGCCTACCTGTCGTTCCTCGTCCGGACGCGAGTAGGCGCGCAGCGTGTCGAGGACTCGGTCACGGGGCGCGAGCTGATCCAGGCGGTGCGCGATGAGCGCGTGCAAGAGCTGCTGCGCGCGCCGCAGGATGTGCTGGCCGACTGGCCACGGATCGAGGCCGACCGCGAGAGCGCGGTCTCCCTCTGCCGCGGGATGCAGATTGAGGCGCCTGAGGCGCTGCCGGTGGGGCGGCGGGTGCTGGTGCTCAGCGAGGGGCGGCTGCTGTGCGTGGCGGAGGTTGTCGGCGACGATGGCGCCGGGCTGATCCAGCCCCGGCGGGTGCTGCTTTCGGAGGACGATCTGTGAGATGAGGCAGTTGCAGTGGAGCCCGGAGCTGGAGCTTCCGAAGGTCCCGCGCGTGGTTGCGCTGGGAGCCTTCGATGGCGTTCACCTCGGGCACGCGCAGACGATCCAGGCAATGCGCAGCCTCGCGCATCAGGACCGCGTGGAGGCAGCGATCCTCACCTTCGACCCGAGCCCGCGCGAGTTCCAGAACGGTGTCCGCCAGCCCGGGCGGCGTCTGACGACGCGCGATGAGCAGTTCTTCTATCTCCGCCGCCTCGGCGTGGACCTCGTGATCGTCTTCGAGTTCCCGGGCGAAATCCACACGGTCGAGCCGGAGGACTTCATCCGCGACGTGCTGGTCGGGCAGGTCAACGCGATCGAGGTGACGGCCAGCGAGACCCACCGCTTCGGACACAAGGGCCGCGGCGACGTGGAGATGCTGCGTCGCTTCGGGAGCGAGCTTGGCTTCGGGGTGGAGATCCTCAGGCCGCTGCTGCTCGGCGGCGAGCGGGTGAGCAGCACGCGCATCCGGAACCTCCTCGACGCGGGCGAGGTCACGGAGGCGGGTGCGCTGCTGGGCAGGCCCTATGCGATCTACGCGCCCGTGGTCTCAGGGCGCGGCGTCGGCAGCGAGCTTGGCTTCCCGACCGCGAACCTCAGCATCGCGCCGGAGAAGATTCTGCCGCACGATGGCGTCTACGCGGGGCTTGCCGGGGCGGTGCGCGAGGGCGACTTCTCCGCGATCGAGCAGCCGAGAGCGGCGGCGATCAACGTGGGCGTGGCGCCGACCGTGCGTGAGGGTGAGCGGATCGTCGAGGTGCACCTCGTCGGCGAGCAGTGCGACCTGAGGGGCGCCGCGCTCAAGGTAGAGTTCCTGCGCTGGCTACGCGAGGAGCAGCGCTTCGACAGCCTCTACGCGCTTCGGCAGCAGATCCGCGCGGACGTGGAGCAGGTGCGCGAGACGGCGGAGGAGCCGCCCGCGGAGGCATTCAGCGAGTTCGACCGCGTCTGCGCGACCGACTACGTTGTGCGGCGACCCGGATGGGAGTAAGCGGCGGTTGCCGCGAACGCCATTTCGCGCTATCATTGCACGCTGATATGCGTGAGATCACCCATCGCCAACTGCTCGTCCTCTTCGCAGTCGCGGTCGCCCTGCTCTGTGTGGGATCGGCCGCGGCTCAGGACTCCGCCGACGTGCTCGGCGGGCGACTGCCCGACCTCGACCCCAACGCCACTGGCCTGCCCGACAGCAGCCTTGTGGACTTCAGCAACCTCCTCGACGGCCCCTGCGGCAAGCGTGGGCGGCTCTTCACCGGGCGCGACGGGAACTTCTACTTCGAGGACGGCACGCGCGGGCGGTTCTGGGGCATCAACGTCGCGAAGGACTCGGTCTTCCAGCCCACCGAGCGCATAGACGAGGCGGTCAACGCCATCGCGCGCGCGGGCTTCAACCTCGTCCGGCTGCATCACATTGATGACGTGAACGGTCTTCTGCCCACGAACCGCGTTGGCAGCGAGGAGATCATTGATCCGCAGAAGCGCGCGGCGGTGGATCACTGGATCGCGGCCTGCGGGAAGCGCGGGATCTACGTCTACCTCGACCTGCTCGACTTCCGCACCTTCTACGAACGCGAGGGCGTGCCATCGGGAGAGCAACTCGACCGTGGCGCGAAGCCTTACGCGCTCTTCAACGAGCGCCTGATCGAGCTGCAGATGCAGTACGCGAAGGCGTTCCTGATCGACCGCGTGAACCCGGAGACCGGGCTGTCATACGCGAACGATCCGACCGTGTGCATGATCGAGCTGTGCGATGAGAACGGGCTCTTCGCGGCGCAGCGGCGGCGGACGAAGCTGCTCTCGCCCTACCTTGAGGAGTTGCAGCGGCGGTGGAACTTCTGGCTGCGCGCGAAGTATGAGGACACGGAGGGCCTGCGGAGCGCGTGGACGGACTGGCAGGGCGCGTGCTTCCTGGAGAGCGACGAGTCGCTCGAGCAGGGCACGGTGACGCTGCACGGGCCGTCTGAGGCGGGGACACTGGCGGCCGTGGGAGGGATGGCGGGCACGGCGGGCCGCCTCAACGACCTCTCGCTCTTCATGGCCTCGGTGCACGAGGAGTACTTCGCGGAGATGGTCGGCTTCCTCCGCGACCGCGGTGTGCAGCAGCCGATCAGCGCCGTGACCGACTTCGAGTCGATCCCCGACCTGCGCTCAATCCACGAGTCGCTCGACTTCATGGGCGCGAACTTCTACTACGATCACCCGCGGCTGAAGGACGGGCAGTGGACGCTGCCGATGTACTTCGCCAACCACTCCCCCATCGGCGACCCGACGGAGAGCTTCGCGCCGAAACTCGCGCGCGCGGCGTTCGTGGGCAAGCCGATCGTGATGCGCGAGTGGGGCGTCTGCTGGCCGAACAAGTTCCGCGCCGCGGGGATGGTCGAGTCGATCGCCTACGCCTGCCTGCAGGACGTGGACGCGATGATCATGTTCACCTATGACATCCGCCCCGAGGCGCGCAGGCTGGACTTCTTCGATGTGAGCCGCGACCCGACCCGCTGGGGGCTGGCGGCGCTGGGCGCGCAGGCGTTCCTGAGGCGCGAGGTATCCGAAGCCACGCGAACGATCGAGGTCGGCTACTCCCTCGTGGACAGCCATTTCACCGACGGCGAGAAGACGCTGGCGCAACTGCACCGCGCGGCGCATGTGACCGGGATGCAGGGCCGCTACTTCGGCGAGGCCTTCGACGGGCAGGCGGACCTGATGGTCGCCTCCGGCCTCTCCAGCGGCGCCATCTACCCCGGCGAGCGCACGGTCATCAGCGCCGAGCAGCGCTCCGAGGACCTGCTGAACCGCCGGCATGGGGTGACGCTGGCGGAGAAGAGCGGCTACCAGGTCGGCACCACCGCCGCGGGCAGAGTTGCCTTCGAGTTCGGCGGCACACTGTACGACGCTGGCGAGACGGTCACCCTGGCGACGCACCCGGGCTTCTCGCTGCGTGAGGTGAGCGCGAGCGCCGACTACCGGCCGATCGGCCGCGGCACGGACTGGACCCGAGCATTCGGGCTGCGCGACATGCGCCGGAACAACTGGGTCTACCACGCGCTTCAGCCGGAGGACAAGCTCCGCGCGACGCTGGACGCGTTCGGGCAGATCTACGATGAGCGCATCAGCCACGAGTTCGTGAAGAGCGGCCGCTTCATCTCAGACACGCGCCAGATCGTGCGGGACGAGCCGAACGAGCTGCTGGTCGTGAACAGCTCGACCTTCCAGGCGATTGCCGGAGCGCTCGGGGCGGCGAACCTGGCGACGGGGCGCATGAACGTGCGGACGGACAGCCCGATCGGGGCGATCTGCTGGCTGAGCCTCGACGGGCGCGGGCCGGACGAGTCCCGCCGGTGGGTGCTGAAGATGACGACGCTCGCGACGAACACCGGGGAGGAGAAGGCGCTGCATGTCGGCGAACGTGAGCGCGCGATCTTTGCGCTGAACGCGGCGGGCTCCGCGCCGGTGCTCACCTCCGGCGAACCCTCCGCCACGGGCACCAGCGTCTCGTTCAACGGCAATCCGCCGATCCGCGTGGGGATGACCAACGGGACCTGGGAGATCGTGCGCGACGGGCAGCGCTATCATATCTACTGTGATACGCCGGGGGCGGTCTTCACTATCGCCGACCTCGGCGCCAGCGCGACGGTCTTCGCCGTCGATGGCTCGGAGACACGCGTTGAGTGCAACGGGAGCCTGACGTGGCCGGCGGGAGCGCGGATGGTAACGGTGCGTTGACCTCACCCCCCGGCCCCCTCTCCGTTCCGGTCTGTTCCGGCGAGGGGGAGGAACAGCAACGTGCAGGACGCACGGGAGGCATTACGATGGACCGATTCGATTGCGTATCACCGCTGGATTTCCGCTACTATGACGATAAGCTGCGCGCGATCTTTGATGACTACCTGACGGAGAGCGCGCGCGTTCGCTCGGAGGCGATGGTCGAGGCCGCCACCACCCGCGTGCTCGCCCGCATGGGCGTCTGCTCTGAGGCGGTTGCCGATGAGGTCGCGCATGCCGCCGAGGTCGTCTCGCCCGAGGAGGTGGCGGAGGAGGAGGCGCGCATCCACCACAACATCCGCGCGCTCGTCAACTCCATGAAGAAGCACGTCTCCGACGAGGCCAAGCCCTACATCCACTTCACGCTGACGAGCTTCGATGTGATAGACACCGCCACCGCGTGGCGCTTCAAGAACGCCGCGCTCAAGGGCCTCCTGCCGCTGCTCGAGGAGCTTGAGAGCCTGCTGATCGCCCTCGCGCGGCGCGAGGCGGAGACGCTGCAGGTCGGCCGCACGCATGGCCAGCACGGCTCGCCTGTCACCTTCGGCCTCACCATCGCCGAGTACGTCTCGCGCCTCGGCGGGCGGATCGAGGCCATCCGCACCACCGCCGAGGACCTGCGCGGGAAGATCTCCGGCGCGGTCGGCGCCTACAACGCAAGCTCGATCATGCTCGACGATCCGCTGGAGTTCGAGGGGCAGGTGCTGGCGGAGCTTGGGCTGACGCCCTCCCCCGCCTCCACGCAGGTCGTCGAGGCCGAGTTCGTCACTGACTTCATGCACGCGCTGACCTCGTGCTTCTCGGTGCTCGCGAACCTGGCGGACGACATGCGGCACCTGCAGCGGACAGAGATCAGCGAGGTCGCGGAGGCCTTCGAGGCCGAGCAGGTCGGCTCCTCAACGATGCCGCACAAGCGCAACCCGTGGAACTTTGAGAACGTGAAGAGCATGTGGAAGCTCTTCATGCCGCGGATGATCACGGTCTACAGCGATCAGATCTCCGAGCACCAGCGCGATCTGAGCAACTCCGCCTCGCAGCGCTTCCTGCCGGAGGTGATCGTGGGCCTCGCGAACTCCGTCATGCGCCTGACGAAGATCATGGGCAGGCTCGTGACGGACGCCGAGCGAATGCGGGAGAACCTGCGCATGACCGAGGGTATGATAGGCGCGGAGCCCGCATACATCCTGCTGGCGGCGCACGGCCACCCGGACGCGCACGAGGCGGTGCGCAAGCTTACCCTGCAGGCGCAGGAAACCGGGCGGCCGCTAGGTGAGCTGCTGCAGGAGTCGGAGGAGCTTGCGGAGTACTGGGCGCAGATAACCGAGCGCCAGCGCGAGATCATCCTCGACCCGGCGCAGTACACCGGCATCGCGGCGAGGAAGACGCGGCTGCTCTGCGACATGTGGGAGGAGCGGCTGGGGCTGTAGAGCCAGCGGGCGCAGCGAAGGAGTAGTGCAGGAGGTACCCTCATGCACCTCATGGGACTGGATGTTGGCAGCACCGGCGTGAAGGCCGTCGTCTTCACGCCGGAGGGCGATATCGTCGGCAGTGCCTACCGCGAGTACCCGGAGGTCTATCCGGAGAGCGGCTGGATTGAACTGCGGCCCGATGACGTCTGGGCGGGGGTGCAGGCGGTCATCCGCGAGGCCGCAGCGCAGGCCGGCGGCGACGTGCGGTCACTCGCCATCTCCGCCCTCGGCGAGGCGTTCACGCCCGTCGCGCAGGATGGCTCATTCCTCTACAACACGACCGTCTCCCCCGACGGGCGCGCGACCGAGCAGACTGAGCGCCTCGGCGAGGCCCTCGGCGCCGAGCGCATCTTCGCGCTGACAGGCATGCCGCTGAGCGCGAGCTTCACGCTTCCGAAGCTCATCTGGATGCGCGAGAAGCTCCCGAAGGTCCACAGGCGCACCTGGAAGTACCTCCTCTGGCCCGAGCTTATCCAGCTCAAGCTCGGTCTCACGCCACGCATAGACCACTCGCTCGCCGGGCGCACGATGGCGTTCAACGTGCGCACGCGCGAGTGGTCCGGCGAGATGCTGGAGGCAGCCGGCATCCCGGCCGAGATGCTGGCGGAGCCGATCGCGTCGGGCGAGGTCGTCGGTGAGCTGTCGGAGGACGCGGCGTCCGCAGTGGGTCTTGAGCCGGGCTGCATCGTGGTCGCGGGCGGGCACGATCAGCCGATGAACGCGCTTGGCGCGGGCGTGGTGAAGCCGGGCATGTGCGTGGACGGGATGGGGACCGTCGAGTGCATCACGGTGGCCTTCGATGAGCCGGTGCTGACGGATGCGATGCGCACGCACAACTACGGCTGCTACCCGCACGTGGTGGCGGGGCAGTACGCGACCATCGCCTACAACTACTCCTGCGGTTCGCTGCTGCGCTGGTGGCGCGATCACTTCGGCGCGCAGGAGCTGGCCGAGGCGCGGATGCGGCAGATGGATGTATGGGACGTAATCCTCGAGGACCTGCCGGAGGGCCCGAGCGGGCTGCTCTGGCTGCCATACTTCGCGGGCTCGGGCACGCCGTGGCTCGACCCGCACGCGAAGGGCGCGATCCTCGGCCTGACCCTCGACACGGACCGCAAGCGGCTCGTCAAGGCGCTCATCGAGGGCACCTGCTATGAGCTTGACCTGAACATCCGCGCGCTGGAGGAGGCGGGGGTGAAGATTGACCGCCTCCGCGCGACCGGCGGCGGCTCGCGCTCGGATACGTGGCTGCAACTGAAGGCGGATATCACCGGCAAGCCGGTGGTGCGGCTGAATGTGAGCGAATCGGGCTGCCAGGCGGGCGCGATCCTGGGGGGCGTTGCGCTGGGCGTCTGGCGCGATGTCCGACAGGCGACGCGCGATCTGGTCATGGAGGGAAAGGTCTTCAGCCCGCGCAAGGCGGCCGGGCAGGCCTACGACGAGCTGCGCAGCGTCTATGCCGAGACCTGGCCGGCGCTGCGGGAGATCACTCACCGGCTCTGAGCACCGCCATCGCGAGGAGACACGATTATGCCGAAGGTCGCGCTGATGTACGCGCTGGTGGCGGTGCTCGGGTGGGGGCTGGCGCCGCTGTTCGACAAGTTCCTCGCGCGCGAGTTGTCGCCGTGGACGATCGTGCTCATCCGGACCTTCGCGGCGATGGTCATCATCACGATCTACGCGATCGCGAGCGGCGCTGTGGCGGAACTGCGGGCGCTGCCGGAGAAGAGCATCTCGCCGTGGCTAATCATCGGGGCGGCGATGGCCAGCGCGATGCTGGGCGGGCTGATCGGGCAGATGGCGCACTACCACGCGCTCTCGATGGCGGACGCCTCGCGGGTGGTGCCGATCACCTCGACGTACCCGCTGATCGCGTCACTTGCGGCCATCGCCGTCTACCGCGAGCCGCTGACGTGGCCGAAGGTCGGCGGAGCGCTGCTGATCGTGATCGGCGTGGTGCTGGTGTCGGGGGTGCTGACGAAGGGAACTGAGGTGCCGCAATGACCCCACGAGATCGCGTTTACGCGGCATTCGGCGGCGAGCCGACCGACCGCCTACCCATCTACTGCGCCGGGATGCATGGCCGGATCGCGGACCATATCCTCGGCCGAGACGCGTACGTCGGCTACGGCCGCCAGAGCTACCGCGAGGCCATGGCGCTCTGGCAGGGGCCCGAGGCGCATTACGAGTTCCTCGAGCGCAGCTACGCGGACATGTGCGCGTGGAACGAGCAACTCGACCTCGACCTGATCTTCCCCTTCGGCGGCCGCTACGCGATCAAGCCTACGCGCCTCGTTGATGAGCGTACACTGCTCTTCGGCGACGAGGCTCCTGACGCGCAGTGGCACGTCATGCGCTACGATCCGGACACCGAGCTTTTCCAGCGCGTGGATGGGTCGCCGGTCCATCAGCCCGAACTCGAGGAGCTTGACGGGATCGTTGAGCGCGCCGAGGAGCAGGCGGCCGCTTACTCCCCGACTCCCGATGACTTCCCGCTGCAGCAGCGCGCGCTCGCGTACTTCGGCGAGGAGCGCGCGGTCTTCGGCGCGGGCATCATGGTCTTCGTGCCGCGCGAGCGCGTCTGGCTGGAGGCGATGCTGCTGCGGCCCGAGCTTGTCCTGCGCTGGACGATGGCGCTCGCAGAACGCGCGGTCAAGGCCGCCGCGGTCATGGGCGAGATGGGCTGCCGCGTGATCTTCGGGGGGGGCGACTTCGCTGGAAAGAACGGCCCGCTCTACTCCCCCGCGAGCTTCAAGCGCTGCATGTCACCGGCG
This sequence comes from Armatimonadetes bacterium UBA5352, assembly GCA_002411015.1. Taxonomy (GTDB): domain Bacteria; phylum Armatimonadota; class Zipacnadia; order Zipacnadales; family UBA5352; genus UBA5352. Next base: position 24,281 of record DHPY01000124.1, read on the forward strand.
GTGCGGCGCATCTCGGAGGGCTGCGACGCCGCCGGCGTCTGGCACATGTTCGCCAGCGACGGCGACCTCTGGCCGGTCGCGGATGAGCTCTACGGCAACTGCGGCGTCCACGGCTACCACGAGATAGACCGCCGCGCGGGGATGGACCTTGAGCGGCTGCGCAATCGCTTCCCGGAGCTTCGCCTGATGGGCGGCGTGGCGAGTGAGACGCTGCATCTCGGCAGCCCGGAGGACGTGCGCCACGAGTGCCTGACGGCGCTGGAGGTCGCCCGGCGGCGGGGGCGAATCATGGTGGGGGTCTCCAACACGATCGTGGCGATGAGCCCGCTGGAGAACGTGGAGACGATGATCGAGACGCTGCATGAAGGTCGTTCGTAGTTGTTGACAGGCGAGGACGCCTATCCCTCTGACGGGCGAGGACGCCTATCCTACCTCGTTACCAAGAGAGTGAGAGCATGACCGGCAAAGAGCGCGTGATGGCGACGTTCGAGGGTCGCGAGTTCGATAAGGTGCCGATCTACTGCGCCGGGCTGTCCTGCCGGATCGCCTCGCATGTGCTGGGGCGGGAGGCCTTTGTCGGCCATGGCATGCAGCGCTTCCGCGAGAGCGTGGCGCGTTGGGAGGGCTGGCTCGAGGAGTTCGAGGCGCGCACCACTCACGATGTGCTCGAGGTCAGCGAGCGCCTCGATCTTGACCTCGTGCGGCCGGCCTACTGGCGCTACCCGCACGACCCGATTGCGCGGATAGACGAGCACACATTCAAGTATGGCGATGAGGACGGCTACTGGTGGGTTTGCCGGTTCTACCCCGAGACCGAGCTTTTTCAGGAGATAGATCGCGCGCCACGACCGGAGCCGACGATCGAGGATGTGCGGCGGGCAACCGAAGCCTCCGAGGCGGCGGCTGAGAGCGGGTCGGGCCCCTCACCGGAGTCATTCGCGGATTTGCAGGCCGCCATCACGTTCTACGGCGAGCGCCGCGCGATCCCTGGCGGGGGTACCGGCGTGTCTATCCTCCGCGAGCGCCACTGGCTTGAGGCGATGGCGCTGGAGCCGGAGACGGTGAGGCGCTACCTCGTGGCGCGCGCGAAGATCAACTGCCGGACGATCCCGGTCATGGCGCAGATGGGCCTGAAGATCCTCTTTGGCGGCGGCGACTTCGCCGGAAAGAACGGGCCGCTCTACAGCCCGAAGGCGTTCCACGACTGCATGCTCCCCGCGCTGCAGATCGTCTCGAAGTGCTGCGATGAGCATGATAGCTGGCACTTCTTCGCCAGCGACGGCAACCTCTGGCCGGTGGCGGAGGATCTCTTCGGGAACTCCGGCGTGCAGGGCTTCTACGAGATAGACCGGCGCTGCGGGATGGACCTTGAGCTTCTACGGGACACCTTCCCGCATCTGCGGCTGTGCGGCGGGATCTCCTCGGAGACAGTGCATCAGGGGACGGTCGAAGACGTGGTTACAGAGACGCGCTCGGCGCTGGACGTCGCGCGCAGGCGCGGCCAGATCGTGGTGGGCATCTCGAATCAGGTGGTGCCGGTCACGCCGCTCGAGAACTTCGACGCGATGATGGAGACGCTGCACGAGCAGCCGTGACTGGAGTCCCCTGTTGGCCGCAGACGGTGGCGGGTCCTACCAGACCGCGCCGCCTTCCTGCTGCCCGGCGGCTTTGACGACAACGACGTTCACGGCACGCGGGCCTTTGGGGCTGGGCTCGATCTCGAACTGCACCTCCGAGCCCTCAGCAAGACTGCGGTAGCCCTCCCCGCTGATGGCGCTGTAGTGCACGAAGACGTCGTCACCGTTGTCCTGAGCGATGAAACCGTAGCCCTTAGCGTCGTCGAACCATTTGACTGTCCCGGTCGGCATGGCGGAACCTCCGTCGGCACGTATGCGAGGGTGACGCGGCCGGTGTGGACGGGCCCCCTGCTGCGGAGGAGGGTGTATGTGGAGTGCCGCGCTCAGCCCATTCTTGGTTCGCGTACAATTATAGTATCCCTGCCGCAGAAGGCAAGATTCCGCGGAATATAAGTGAACCGGGGTAGGCGGATCGCGCATCAGGGGAGCGCCGCCTGCCGCTTGCGGGTGGCTGGCAGGTATGCTACACTCCCCTCATCCGCACAGGGGACCTGCTCAAGGAGTTGCGCGTCCATGCGCCTCGATGAAGCTCGTCGTGAGCTCCGACGCAAGGTGCTCATCGTCGGCCTGCTCTTCGGCTTCACAGCCCTCATCTACCTCATCTTCCAGGTCAGCCAGTTCAGCAATCTGGCTGACGTCAACGCCATGGACTACGCGCAGATCGCCAGGCATCTGATGCGTGGCGACGGCCTCGCCTCCAGCTTCATCAAGCCTCTGAGCCTCGTCTACGAGCCGAGCATTGAGAACCACCCGGAGCTGACCTACCAGCCGCTGCACATCGTGGTCATCTCAGCAATGATGCGCGTCCTCGGGGCCAACGATCGCGCGGTCTCACACGCCTCAGGACTGGCCTTCCTGCTGAGCATCCCGGTGGTGTTCACACTGGGCGTACGGCTCTTCGACTGGCGGACGGCGGTCCTTGCCACGGTGCTTTATGGCACGCATGTTACCAATCTCGGGCACGCGATCTCCGGGCTGGAGGCATCGCTGCTCACGCTGCTCGTGACCGGCCTACTCCTGCTGTTGTATTGCGCCGCCGGCAGCGAGTCGCGCGAGTTGCTCTGGGTGGCCGCCGCGGGCGTGGTCATGGGCCTGCTCTATCTGACGAAGGATGTCTGGTCGGTAGCCGCAGTGCCGGCTGCCATCTACCTGGCGTACGTGAGGCCGGAGAAGCGTCTGCAGCGGGTCGGGCTCTTCCTCGCGATCACGGTGGTGGTGATGGCTCCGTGGCTCTACCGCAACTACGCCCTCACCGGTCGCCCGTTCTTCTCGCTGCGATGGCACGAGATGTTGGGCCAGACGAAGGCGTACCCGATGAACACCATCTACCGCCTGCACCGGGAGGACATCCCGAGCTATCTGGTGTTTGCGGCAGATAACCCGCGGGCGGTCATTGAGAAGGTGCGCGGCGGGCTGACGGCACTCTACGCGGCCTTCCCCAGCCTGGCGGGCATCTTTGTGACGCCATTCTTCATCACGGCAGTGCTCGTCCGCCTCGGCGATCAGCGGACTGAGCGGCTCCGCTACTTGATGTACGGACTGCTGGTCCTCGTCTCGCTGGCGCTGACCTTCTTTAGCGCTGCTCCGCGCCTCGTCGCCCCTCTTGGTGGCTTTGCGACAGTGCTGGCCGCCGCGTTCTTCTGGCGCCTGCTGGATGCGCGAACGCAGCCATTCGAGCCATGGTTGAGGGCGCGCTGGACCTGGGTGGCGGTCGCCGTGCTGCTGGTGCTGCACCTGCACCCGTTCGTGATGTCGGTCACTCCGGAGGAGCCACGGGAGTCCGGCGACGATCCGCTCGAGCAGGCGATGACGCAACTGGCTGAGGCCGTGGATGGTCCGGTGCTCACGGATATTCCGTGGAGTGTCGCGTGGATCGGCGACCTCGACGCCGTCTGGATTCCGCAGACTGAGGCGGACCTCAAGCGGATGGAGCAGCGGGTGGGGCGCTTCAACTGGCTGCTGCTCAGCCCCACCGTCGCCCGGATGGCCACCGCCGAGCGCCTTGACGAATGGGCGGCCGCGTGGGTAAATGCCGAGCAGGGGGACGCGGAGATCTTCGGCTTCCGGATGGCGGCGCGCCTGGGCGATGGACGGTGGGTGCTCATGCGTAGAGAAGAGATCGCGGGGGTGAACTCAGATGGCCAATGAGACTGCAGGGGACGCGATAATGGCCACGGGACCTTCAGACACGGCGACTGAGGGCACTGCGGCGCGGGAGGGAGCCGGCGACGGGCGGAATGAGCCGGTGACCTGCTCCGCGTGCGGGACGGTCGTGCCGGAGGGAGCGCGGGCCTGCCCGACATGCCACCGCCGCGTCTACCGCACCTGTGACTGCGGCGAGGAACTGCTCGCGAACGTGCGGACCTGCCCCAACTGCGGGGCGCGGGTATCCAGGAGCGAGCGCGTCTCCCGGAAGCGTCGGACGCACGGCGAGGACAAACGGGCGCTGCTGAAGTACGCACTCTACGGAGCCGGCATGGCGGCTGCGGCGGCAATCCTGCTACTCGCGATCATCTCCGCTTTCGCTCAACTCGGTGCCCGTGTAGAGGGGGGGGCGGACCTCCCCGCTGCCTTCGGTCAGCGGCTGCATCTGGCGGTCGTAGGCCTCGGCAGGCTGTTCGGGCAGATCGGCAGCTTCTTCATGCGGTACGGTGCTGCAATGCTCACGCTCCTCGCACTGCTCCTGATCGGGGCAGGCGCTGGCGCGGTGTATTACCTGCGCAAGTCGGCAGCCGAAAGGCGACTGCGCCACAGCAGACGCGCGTCTCACCGTGTTCGCCGGAGGAAGCGCGAATAGGGAGCCGGATGACTGAGACGCCCCATCCGCCAATGGAGCAGTTTGAGCAACACAGGCCGGGCTCACGACCTGAGGGCCGTGCGGGCGGGCCGGTGAGGCCGCTTGACACGCCCCTCGGCTGGGCGGTTGTGCTACTGCTGGTCGTCTGCTTCGCGTCGTACCTGCAGTGGATGTGGCAGATCTGGATGCGCAGCGAGTATTACGGCCATGGCTTCGTCATCCCCGTCATCAGCGGCTACCTGGTCTACAGGCGGCGCGGGCAGTTGCTGCAGGTCGCGCCGGAGACCGATCTTCGCGGCCTGGCACTGCTGCTCCCGGGGCTCGCGCTCTTCCTCGCGGCCGTCTACGCTGATGTCAACTTCGTCCAGGGCTTCGCGATGGTCACCGTCATCGGCGGCCTCGTCCTCCTGCTCTGGGGGCCCGTGCGCGCGAGGCTACTGCTCTTTCCCGTCGCTTTCCTGACTCTCATGGTTCCGGTAGACCGGCTGCTCGTGCAGCAACTCTCGAACCCCCTGCAGATCTACGGAGCCGCTGTGGCTGCACGCATCGTCGGCTTCATCGGAGTGCCGGTTGAGCAGCATGGCACTACGCTCGCCATCCCCGACTACACGTTCGAGGTCGCGCAGGCGTGCAGCGGGCTGAAGTCCATCATCGCCATGTCGGCGCTCGCGGCGCTGTTCGCGTTCCTCGTGGAGGGGCGGTGGTGGAAGCGGCTGCTGCTGTTCGTGGCGGGGGCGCCGATCGCGATGGCGGCCAACGCCCTGCGCATTACGTTCACTCTGATCCTGGGCCGCGCCTTCGGTCCGGAGGCCGCTGAGGGCTTCTTCCATACTCTCTCCGGACTGATGGTCTTCATCCTGGCGCTGATCGGGCTCTTCCTGATGGCGAGGCTGCTACGGTGCGACGCGATGCGACAGGATATCTGATCGCGATAGCGCTGCTGCTGGCCACCATGGCGCTGACGCCGGTGATGCACCGCCTGCGGCCCGTGGGGCCGCAGTACCGCCTCGACCTGTCGGTGATCCCGATGCAGATCGGCGACCTGCAGGGCCGGGTGCTGCCAGGAGATCCGGACGTGCAGGCGTACCTTGAGGCCGACGTGATGCGCACGATCGGCTACGGAGAGCCGCCGCGCAGCGTCAACGTGAGCGTGATCTACGGCGCAAGCTGGCGGACGGTGCACTCGCCGGATCAATGCTACCCCTCCGCCGGTTGGCAGGTTGTCTGGGAGCGGGAGACGGTCGTGCCGGTGCCGGGCGATCTGCCGCATGACGGGCCGGTGCAGGGGCGGCTGATGCGCGTGGAGCGTGACGGAGCGGCGCAACTTGTGCTCTTCGTCTTCGCGCACAAGGGCGGGACCTCGAGCAGCTACACGCAGCACGCGCTGGCGGTGCAGATGGGCCCGTCGGGGGCCGGCGGGCTGTCACTGATGGCGAGCGCGCCACTTGTCGAGGACGAGGAGACCGCCTTCGCTCGGCTGGCGGCGGTGACGGGGGCGGTCTATCCTCATGTGATCAGTTTCTGGTACCCCGGATGGGAACCCTCGGAGCCACAAAAGCGCTGAATCAGGTGAGCCAGAGCGGGGGACCCTCGGGAGGTGTGAGCGTGGCTCACTGCCTCGAGAGGGCCTTTGTGTCCGCACGACGTATGTGCTATACTCTCCCCGCAACTGGTGCATGTGTACACTCGTTCCGTTCCGTCTTCCCCCAGGACATGAAAGGGGCGCACTCTCTTGACATTCCGTCACTTGCTGCTTGCTGTACTAGGGCTTGGCGTTGCGCTGACAATCGCAGGCTGCGGGAACTCGCCGGTCGCTACAGTGGGCGGTGTGAAGATCACGGAGACTGAGTTTAGCGATCGCCTCGTGAAGGCGTTCGGTGAGGATATGCTGCGCAGCATGATCGACCGCGAGCTGATCCGCCAGGCGGCCGCCGACCGTGGGGTCGAGGTCAGCGAAGAAGAGCTCGCGAAGGAGATGGAGCAGGCTAAGGCGCAGTATGGCACGGAGGAGCAGTTCCAGCAGTTCCTCACGGCCAACGACCTCACCCAGGAGGAGTGGGAGGAAGAGGTCAGCATGATGGTGCTGGCGAGGAAGCTGGCGCTTCATGGCGTTGAGCCGACCGAGCAGCAGCTAAAGGAGTTCTTCGAGCAGAACAAGGATCAGTTCGCGAAGCCCGCGATGGTCTCGTTCAGCGAGATCGTAGTGGACAGCAAGGCCACGGCTGATGAGGTTGTTGCGGAGCTGAAGAAGGGCGAATCGAGCTTTGCGGATCTCGCCAGCCGGTACTCGATGGCAACGACGCGCGAGGCCGGTGGCGAGCGGCCGGAGATGCCGATCCAGTCCATCACCCAGCCTCAGGTGCGTGAGGTTGCGGAGAACCTCCCGGTCGGCCAGGTCAGCGACCCGATCGATGCGAACGGCAGCTTCGTGATCCTGACGGTTCGCGACCGCAGCGAGGGCCGCCCGGCTTCGTTCGAGACCGATCGCGAGGCCATCGAAGAGCAGTACAAGATGGCGAACGCGAACTCGCTGCGTGATATCCTCGACGAGCAACTGAAGAAGACCCGCGTCACCATCGTTGACCCGCGCTTCTCCAGCCTGAACGAAGCCTACACCACAGTCCCCGAGGACGTTCCGCAGTTCGGCGCTGAGGGCCAGGAGCCTCTCCCGCAGGATGGTGCCAGGCAGGCGCCGGCCGCACCGACCAACGCGGCCCCTGCAGAAGCGCCCGCGACCGAGTAAGACTGCAGCGCGGATGGCGCTGTGACAGGCGCACCGTGCCCGTTACTGAGGAGCATGGATGGACTGGTTCGACGAACTTCTCGGGGTGATGGCGCGGCTGCGCGCACCCGATGGTTGCCCGTGGGACAGGGAGCAGACGCACCGCTCCCTGCGCCCCTACCTGCTTGAGGAGACGTACGAGGCGCTCGAGGCGGTGGACGCGGAGGACTGGCCGAGGCTCTCTGATGAGCTCGGCGATGTCCTGCTGCAGGTGGTCTTCCATGCACAACTTGCCTCCGAGCGCGGGGACTTCGACATCGCTGAGGTCTGCAGGGGGATCGTCACGAAGCTCAAGCGGCGCCACCCTCACGTCTTTGCCGACTCTGTCGCGGAGACGCCCGATGAGGTGATTGACCGCTGGGAGAAGATCAAGCGTGAGGAAGACGGGTATCAGGAGCGGGAGTCCGCCGTTGATGGCATTCCCGAGATCCTCCCCGCGCTGCAGCGTGCGTACAAGCTGCAGAAGCGTGCCTCGCGAGTCGGCTTCGACTGGCCTGAGGTCAGTGGACCGCGGGCGAAGGTGGATGAGGAGCTTCGCGAGGTGGATGAGGCGACGGGCGACGCGCTCGAGCATGAGGTGGGCGACCTGCTTTTCGCCGTCGTGAACCTTGCGCGGTTCCTGGACGTTGAGCCTGAGGGGGCGCTGCGCCGGGCCAATGAGCGTTTTGCGCGGCGCTTCCGGTCGGTGGAGGAGCAGGCCGGGGGAAGCGACGGGCTGAGTCGGATGGACCTGGAGGAGATGGACGTCCTCTGGGAGAGAGCGAAGGCCGAGGAGGCGTAGGGACGTAAGGTCCCGAGGGCTTCGGGATGCGGTATGTACCGCCCCCGCCGCCCCACCCACGGATGCGACTGGACAAGTACCTCAAGAATGTCGGCATTGTGAAGCGGCGTACCCTCGCGAAAAGGCTCTCCGACGAGGGCAATGTGAGGGTGAACGGGAGCATCGCCAAGCCGAGCAGTGACGTGAAGCCCGGCGACCGGATCCGCCTTCAGATTGGGATGCAGACTGCGGAGTATGAGGTGCTGGAGCTCTCCGAGCGCGCGGTCCCGAAGTCCGAACGTGAGGGGTACGCTCGGATGGTTCACTCGGAGCGTGCGAGACCGCTCAACGATCTGTAGCTGCAGGGGGTTTTGAATACGTAGTCTCGACGATGACCGAGATGACGCGATCACTTGCGTGAAAATGACAGGGAGGACGGCACCAGATGGCTCTTGACAAGCACGTGTTTCTGTACTCTGAGGACGCAAAGCCGATCATCGGGGAGCTCAAGAAGCAGGGGCGGGCCCTGAAGGATCTGCTCGGCGGCAAGGGCGCGAACCTGATGCTCATGACCAACTCGGGCATCCCCGTTCCGCCAGGCTTCACCATCGACACCGACAGCTGCATCGAGTATCTCGCGAACGACAAGGGGTTCCCCGCAGGCCTCGAGGAAGAGATCGACGCGGTCATGACCGCCCTCGAGAACGAAGTCGGCAAGCAGTTCGGCTCGATCGAGAACCCCCTGCTCGTCTCCGTCCGCTCCGGGTCGAAGTTCTCCATGCCGGGCATGATGGACACCGTCCTGAACCTCGGCATGAATGACGATGTGGCCGAGGGCATGGTCAAGCTCTCCGGCGACGAGCGCTTCGTCTACGACGCCTACCGTCGCTTCATCATGATGTTCGCCAACGTGGTCAAGGGCCGCGACCGCGAGCTCTTCGAGGAGGCGCTCACCGAGGTCAAGGCCGAAGAGGGCGTCACGGAGGACGTGGAGGTCTCCGCCGGCGGCCTGCAGAAGGTCGTCGAGATGGAGAAGAAGATCTACGAGCGCGAGGTCGGCGAGCCCTTCCCGACCGATCCGAAGCAGCAGCTCCTCCAGGCCGTCGAGGCCGTCTTCAGCTCGTGGGACAACGACCGCGCCGTCGCCTACCGTGAGATCCACCACATCTCCCACGACCTCGGCACCGCCGTCAACGTCCAGATGATGGTCTTCGGCAACCTCGGCCAGGATTCGGGCACCGGTGTTGCGTTCACCCGCAACCCCGCGACCGGCGAGCGCGAGATCTACGGCGAGTTCCTCTTCAACGCGCAGGGCGAGGACGTCGTGGCCGGCATCCGCACCCCGCTGCCCATCTCCGAACTTGAGCGCGAGATGCCGCACCTGTATGAGCAGTTCATCGGGATCTGCGCGAATCTCGAGGACTTCTATCACAACATGCAGGACACCGAGTTCACGATCGAGCAGGGCAAGCTCTGGATGCTCCAGACGCGCGACGGCAAGCGCACGGCACAGGCGGCGATCAAGATCGCCTCGGACATGGTCGGTGAGGGCCTCGTGACCAAGAGCGAGGCGGTCCTGATGGTGGATCCGGCGCAGCTCGACCAGATCCTGCACCCGCAGTTCGACCCGACCACCAAGCCCGCCGCGTTCACCAAGGGCGTCGACGCCTCCCCCGGCGCAGCATCCGGGCAGGTCGTCTTCTCTTCGAAGGACGCTGACGAGTGGGCGAAGGCGGGCAAGAGGGTCGTCCTCGTCCGCCACGAGACCTCACCCGAGGACATCCGCGGCATGGCCGCCTCCGAGGGCATTCTGACGACGACCGGTGGCAAGACCTCCCACGCCGCCATCGTCGGCCGCCAGATGGGCACCCCGTGCGTTGTCGGCGCGGGCGCGCTCGACCTCGACTACGGCAAGAAGCAGTTCCGTGTGGGCGCCACGGTCGTCAAGGAAGGCGACTGGATCAGCATTGACGGCTCGACCGGTGAGGTCATGCTCGGCGAGGTCGAGACCATGCCGTCCGACGTCATCCGCGTGCTGACCGGCGCCATCGCGCCCGAGGAGTCGGAGCTCTTCGGGATGTTCGACAACCTGATGACCTGGGCCGATGAGATCCGCGCCCTCGGTGTGCTGACAAATGCGGACACTCCGGAGGACGCCACCACCGCCCGCAAGCTTGGCGCGAAGGGCATCGGTCTAACCCGCACCGAGCACATGTTCTTCGGCGAGGAGCGGCTGCTCAACTTCCAGAAGATGATCGTTGCCGACGACGAGGCGAGGCAGCGGAAGGCCCTCGCGGCGCTGCTGCCGTATCAGCGCGAGGACTTCGAGGGCATTCTTCGGGCGATGGACGGCTACCCCGTCATCATCCGCCTGCTCGATCCGCCGCTGCACGAGTTCCTCCCGAAGACGGTTGAGGAGCAACAGGTCATCGCGAGCGAGACGGGGAAGACGGTTGAGGAGATCCAGGAGATAGTCACCCGGCTGCACGAGATGAACCCGATGCTCGGTCATCGCGGCTGCCGCCTTGGCATCACTGCCCCGCTGATCTCCGAGATGCAGGTGCGGGCGATCTTCGAGGCTGCCTGCGCACTCAAGGCGGAGGGCCTCGACCCGAAGCCGGAGGTCATGATCCCGCTGGTGGGGACCGAGGGTGAGATCCGCATCCTCGCCAAGCTCGCCCACCGCGTGGCCAGGGAGGTCATGGATGAGAAGGGTGTCGAGGTTGACTACCTCGTCGGCACCATGATCGAGTTGCCGCGCGCGTGCATGGTGGCCGATCAGATCGCCGAGCATGCGCAGTTCTTCTCGTTTGGCACCAACGACCTGACGCAGACCGCGTTCGGGTTCTCCCGCGACGATATCGAGGGTAAGTTCCTGCCCGCGTACATCGAGCAGCGGATCTTCGAGGTGAGCCCGTTCGCGGTCCTCGACGAGGACGGTGTCGGCGCGCTCGTGCGCATCGGCGTGGAGAAGGGCCGTGCAGCCCGCTCAGATATCCAGATCGGTATCTGCGGTGAGCACGGTGGCGACCCGAAGTCCATCGACTTCTGCCACCGCGCCGGCCTGGACTACGTGAGCTGTTCGCCGTTGCGCGTCCCGATTGCGCGGCTCTCGGCTGCCCAGGCGCAGGTCAACAGCCCGCGCGACTAAGCTGCATCGGGGCCGATGAGGCCTGAGATGGCGCATACAGAGGCGGGCGGCATCGGCCGCCCGCCTCTCTCATATTGCACTGCAGGGAAAACAGGGAGGTCGCTCCAATGACGATGATCACATCCGTCCACGCCCGCGAGATCCTTGATTCTCGGGGCAATCCCACCGTTGAGGTTGAGGTCGAACTCGCCTCCGGCGCATGGGGTCGGGCCGCAGTGCCCTCTGGCGCCTCGACCGGCGAACATGAGGCCGTCGAGTTGCGCGATGGTGACAAATCCCGCTACCTCGGTAAGGGCGTCCTGAAGGCCGTCGAGAACATCAACACCAGGATCACTCCCGAGATCGTGGGCCTCGACGCCACCCGCCAGCGCGAGGTTGACCGGCTCATGATAGACCTCGATGGCACCCCGAACAAGGGCAACCTTGGCGCGAATGCCATCCTCGGTTGCTCGCTCGCGATCTGCAAGGCCGCCGCGGCGTCCTCGGAGCTGCCGCTGTATGCCTACATCGGCGGCTGCAACGCCCGCACGCTGCCCGTGCCGATGATGAACATCCTCAACGGTGGCTCGCACGCCGACAACAACGTGGACCTGCAGGAGTTCATGGTCATGCCGGTCGGTGCCACGAGCTTCCATGAGGCGCTGCGCTGGTGCGCTGAGGTCTTCCATTCGCTCAAGAAGGTCCTCTCCGGCAAGGGCCTCAACACCGCCGTCGGTGATGAGGGCGGCTTCGCGCCGGACCTCGGCTCGAATGAGGAGGCGCTGCAGGTCATCGTCGAGGCCATCGAGGCCGCCGGCTACACGCCCGGCGAGCAGATCCGGATCGCGCTCGATCCGGCCTCCACTGAGTTCTACAAGGACGGGAAGTATGTCCTCGCCAGCGAGGGCCGCGAGCTCACCAGCGATGAGATGATCGACTTCTACGCCGACCTGTGCGACAAGTACCCGATCATCTCGATCGAGGACGGTCTCGCCGAGGACGACTGGGAGGCGTGGCCGAAGTTCGTGGAGCGCCTCGGTGACCGCCTGCAGATCGTCGGGGACGACCTCACCGTCACGAACACCAGGCGCCTGAGCAAGGCGATCGAGCTGAACGCGATCAACTCGATCCTCATCAAGGTCAACCAGATCGGCTCGCTGACCGAGACGCTCGATGCGATCGAGATGGCGAAGCGCGCGCGGATGACCGCCGTAGTCTCGCACCGCAGCGGCGAGACGGAGGACACCACCATCGCGGACATCGTCGTCGGCGTGAACGCCGGGCAGATCAAGACCGGCGCGCCGTCGCGCACCGATCGCGTCGCGAAGTACAACCAGCTCCTGCGCATCGAGGAGATGCTTGGCGATATCGCTGAGTACCCCGGCCTGAGCGCGTGGTATAACCTCGCGAAGTAGCTCGCACGGCACCGGATGCTCCCGCGGCCGCGTATACCTCGTGTGCGCGGCCGCCTCATGTACGACTGTCCGCGAAATGAAGAAGCGCTTGGCCGCATCGGTGATCGCGTGGTATACTTGCCCCAATCGCAGCCATGCCACAGCCGGTGAGGGGAAGGGCGGTGGCGCCTATGGATCAGCATTTGCAGCCACTTCAGTCGAGGCAGATACAGCAGCGCAGAGTCTGGCTTCTGGTTGCCGCCGCGGCGATTCTCCTGTGGGGATCGCGCGCTGCCGTCGTGCTTACAGACGGCTGGTACGCCTCCTGCCAGGTCGTCGAGCAGCAGCGCGAGATTCGTGCCGCTGATGAGCGCATGGCGGCTATGCAGCGCGAAGTCGCGTACGCGCGCACGGACGAAGGCGGCGACGTGGAGGCCAAGCGGCGCTTCGGCGTGGGCCCGGACGATGAGATCTGGATCACCGTGGACGGCGTTACGCCTGCGCAGGAGCGGCCTGCCCCGCAGTCGGTCGCGGATCGGTTTGAGGGCTGGCTCTGTGACGCGGGTGGCCGGGTTGTAGACAGGGTCCGGCAGGTCAGCGAGGTCTTGGGCTACTGGATCGGCGTCAACCCGGTTGACCAGTGCGTCGCGGTGCCGGTGATCGAGGAGGAGCCTCTCGCCGAGGAGGCGGCAAGCGCAGAGGAAGCAGCCACCGGCGAGGAGCCTGCTGACGAGGCGGGCGCGGATGCGCGGGTGGGCGAGGATGAAGCGGCGGAGTAGGCAGGCTTCCTCGCTCGTTGCATGGATCGCACTCCTCTGTATTGCCGGATGCGCCGATGAGGCCTCTCCCCCACCCGGCGGTGCCACGGTGCCTGTAGTCGCATCTCACGCGTTCCCCCTGGGCAAGACCAGCCAGGTCGCGTGGCGCTCGCCCTCGGACCCGAACGAGGTGCTGCTCCTCGGCGTCGAGGAGCCTGTGCGTGTCGCTGGCCCCATCAGCGCGATCTGCGCCGTTCCCGCGCTGGACTACCATCTCGCAGATGACACCCCGCTTCGCTTCGGCTTCCTGGTCTTCCATGCAGACGGCGTCCGCTACCTGGGCGGCTTAGTCGGGCGAGACCTGACCGTGATCTCCGGGAGTGAACTCGCCATCGAGGGCTCGCTGGCTACCATCCGCGCGGCAGTGCCGGCCCAGCCGCATGGCGGTAATACCGGCGAGGTCGTGGCGCTGGTGACAGGCGGCGAGGCACCGAGCGCTGCTGGCGACGGCCAGGGCGAGCCGCCGCCGTGGGTCAGCGGCGCGAGCCTGCAGCTTGCATGGCTGCAGGGCGAGAGCCTCGTGGTGGGCGAGGCGTATCTGGCCGACACGAACCCGTGGATGCTCCGGGCGGGCGTGTTCGCGGGCGAGGGCAACCTGCTGGTCGGCGTTTATACCAGGGCGCCCTTCGACGACGTGCCCCGGCGACGGCCCTGGATCTTCCGCGTCGAGATCGGCGAGGACGGCCTCCCCCACCTCCGCCCACGCTGGCGCGGGACCTCGTTCTCACGCCCTTTCCGCGACGCGATCTTCGGCGACTTCAGCGGCCGTGGCGAGGGCGAGATCGCGGCGCTTGAGGTGACGCGCGACGGCGGCCGCGCGCTCACCGCCTACCACTTCGAGGGTTTCGGGCTGGAGGGACTGGGCGAGAGCGGTGATCTGCCACCGGCGGCGGACAGGCTGGAGGCGGCGCACTGGGTCGGCGACTACGCGGATGAGTTGATCGTGCGCGCGGAGGACGGGCGCTTCGTTTTCTTCGGGCTGGATGCAGATGCCGGGAAGCTGCTCGAGGTTCTGGTGGTGGATGGCCCGCCCGATGTCCTCGGGTGGACGATCACCAGCGCGTCAGGCGGCGAGCCCGGAGAGCTTGTGTGCGCGCTGCCAGACGGACACGTGTGGCAGGCGAACTCGTGGGAGTTCAGGCCGTAGGGGCGGCGCCGGGCTTCCGGATGCCCTCGTCAATCCACGTCCGGCGTGAGCGCACTGTCTCGGCGATGATCGCCTTGCTTGCAGCGACCGCCTCCTCCGTCCGCCAGCTCTGCGGGTGCTCGAGGTGCATGCAGATCGTGCTGAAGCGGATGCGCACGGGGCGCACGCCGAGGTTCACCAGTCGGTAGCCGAGCTCACGGTCCTGGCCCCCGTAACCCATGGCCTCGTTGAAGCCGTTCACCGCAACGAGATCGCTCTTCCAGCCCGAGGCGCTGTGGCCGTTCCAGGTCGGGACCGTGCGGCTGATGCGGTTGAGGATGGCGCTCCAGGCCGGGTTCGAGGTGAGCAGCAGGCGCTTGTGCGTGCGCAGGACGTCATGGGTGTCAAGCCACTCGCCGGTGAAGAGCCGCCCGGACTGCACGTCCTCGTGCGTGACCGCGTCGCTGGCCTGCTTCGGGAGCTTGAAGTAGCCGCCCGAGAGGTAATGTCCCGGTCGCGCGAACCGCATGTGCGTGGCGAGGAAGTCCGCGCGCGGGATGCAGTCGCCATCGGAGAAGACGAGGTAGTCGCCGCCCGCGGCCTCGATGGCTCTGTTGAGGATCATGCTCTTGCGGAAGCCCCGGTCCTCCTGCCAGACGTGATTGATCGACAGGCCGGTCTCGCCGCGCAGGCGCTCGATGCAGGCGGCGGTCTCCGGGCCCGAGCCATCATCGGCGATCAGAAGCTCGAAGTCGCGCTCGGTCTGCGCCTCCCACCCCCACAGCGCCTTCTCCAGCCACCCCGGCTCGTTGTATGTGCTGACGATCACGCTGAGCTGCATCTGTTCCTCCGCGATTCGTGCTGATTGCCTCAGGTACTTCCAGCGTTCGTTTCGCGATACCTGCAGCCGGGCGGAGGGAGGCATTCGGCATGCGCAGATGGAAGTTCCACTTCCGAGAGCAAGCCGAGCCAGGAGGTAGCGTCGCCATGGCCGACAGACTCCGCCGCAGAGATGCGTTCTTCGGGATCCACTTCGACCTGCACGCAGGCGCCACCGACACTGAACTCGGAGCCGAGACGACCGCGGAGAACATCCGCGAGTTGATCGAGCGGGTGCGGCCGGACTGGCTGCAGTGGGACTGCAAGGGTCATCCGGGCTACACCTGCTGGCCCACGGAGGTCGGCTGGACATCGCCGGGAGTGGTGCGCGACTCGCTGCGGGTCCTGCGCGACGTGACTGCGGAGATGGGGGTGGCGCTGCTGGTGCACTACTCCGGAGTGATCGACGACAAGGCGATCACTGAATGCCCGGAGTGGGTGGCGCGTGGCGCGGACGGGGAGGCCAGCAAGCGCTCCACCTCGACCTTCGGCGACTACGTGGACGCGCTGATGATCCCGCAGCTTCGCGAGGTCGTCGAGAAGTATGACGTGGATGGCATGTGGATTGACGGCGACTGCTGGGGGGCGGAGCTGGACTGGTCGCCGGCGGCGGTGGAGGCGTGGCGGGAGGAGACGGGCTCCGAGCCGCCGAGCGGGCCTGAGGACGAGGCGTGGCAGGAGTGGAAGGAGTTCCATCGCGCGCAGTTCCTCCGCTACCTCCAGCGCTGGGTGGACGCGGTGCATGAGACGAAGCCGGACCTCGACATCACGAGCAACTGGATGTACTCGACTTACGCGCCGGTCGAGCCGGAGGTGGCGCTGGACTACCTCTCCGGCGACTTCTCGCCCACCAGCTCCTGCGAGCGCGCGCGGCTGGAGGCGCGCTACCTCGCAAGCGTGGGCATCCCCTGGGACCTGATGGCCTGGGGCTTCAACCGTCACTGGGACGCGCGCCTGCACAAGTCCGCCATCCAGCTTCAGCAGGAGGCGGGAGTGGTGCTGATGCAGGGCGGGGCGTTCCAGTACTACTATCAGCCCACGCGCGCGGGGCATGTGCCGAAGCACTTCATAGACACCGCGGCGGAGGTCGCCGAGTTCTGCCGAGCGCGCCAGGCGATCTGCCACCGTAGCACCACCGTGCCCCAGGTCGCGCTGCTGCTGCCTACCGAGCACCTCATGCGCGCCTCCGAGCGCGTCTTCCACACCGGTGGCGCCGAGCGTCATGACACGGAGGGGTGCCTCCACGCGCTGCTTGAGCTGCACTACTCAGTGGACGTCGTGGCGGGCTGGCGGCTGCTGGAGTGCATGGACGAGTACGAGATGGTGGCGGTGCCGAACGCGAGTGTGCTCGATGACGACCTGCGCGAGGCACTGGTGGCGTACGTGCGTGGCGGAGGGAGCCTGCTGCTGCTCGGGCCGGACGTGGCGCAGCTGTTCGAGCATGAGCTTGGGGTGCGCTGCGACGGGCCGGCCGAGCAGACCACGGCGCATCTCGACTGCCCTACCGGGATGGGCGCATCGAGCGGGCGCTGGCAGGCGATCACGCAGCTTGAGGCGGACGCGGTCGCGATGCGCTACCCGACCTACGAGCCGCGCCACGGTGTGCCCGCCGCGACGGTGGCGGCGCTTGGCGAGGGGATGATCGGGGCGGCCTGGGGGCCGGTGGGCGAGGATTACCGCAGGGCGCACCACCCGGCAGCGAGGTGCCTGATCGCGGCGCTGACTGTGCGCCTGCTGCCGGAACCGCTGGTGGAGGCCGATGCGCCGCCGCAGGTCGAGTTGTCGCTGCGGCGCAGCGGTGGTGGGCGGCTGTGTGTGCATCTGCTGAACCTGACGAACGCGCAGCGCGCGGACAACTACCTGGCGGTCGAGGACATCCCGGCGGTCGGGCCGATTGAGCTGCGCCTGCGCATGGATGCTCAGCCGCGGGCAAGTGAGCTGGGAGCCGGGCGGGCAGCGGCTGGAGTGGGCGTATGATGGTGGGGTACTGCGGGTGACGGTCCCGGAGGTCCATATTCACGGAGCAGTTGTGATCGAGTGAGCCACCTGTGGGAGGTCGAACCTCGATGCGAGTGATCATCGTGACAATGGCAGTACTCATGGCGGTGACAGCAATGGCGCAGGGAGAGGACGTACTGACGGGCGACTGGGAGCTGATCACGGACTCGGCGCAGTGGGGCATCCGCGACACCGCTGAGCCCTTCGTGCTCGACGGGCGACTGTGGCTGAGCAACGGCTACTACAACGGGAACGTGCTCTACCCGGACCTGTGGTCATCGAAGAACGGGCGACACTGGCGCATGGACATCGAGAAGACGCCATACTGGGCGTATGCCGAGATGGTGGTCTACAAGGGCCGGGTCTACGCGGTGAAGGGCGACGTGTGGGTCTCCGATGACGGTAAGAACTGGGAGCGCATCCTCGAGAAGACGCCCTTCGGCGTGCGGGGCTACGGGGAGACTCTCGTGCACGACGGGAAGATCTACCAGCTTGGCTCCGGCGATGATGTCTGGACCAGCACTGATGGCGTCAACTGGGAGTGCATCGCGGACAATCTGCCCTACGGGGAACGCATGGGCTCGGCGGTGGCCTCGTTCGACGGGAAGCTCTGGCTGATGGGCGGGCGCATCCCCGTCCCGAACGACCCGCCGGAGTCGCACTACAAGGACTGGACAAGCTGCAATGACGTCTGGTCATCAGCGGACGGGGTCACCTGGGAGCGCGTCGTGGAGCATGCCCCATGGATCCCGCGCGTGTGGTTCGTGGCAGAGAACTACCGCAACCGGCTGTGGATCATCGGCGGCTTCGACAACGTGAATGAGGCGAACTTCGCGGAGATCTGGTACACAGAGGACGGCGTGAACTGGCAGCAGATGCCGACGCCGGAGGGCTTCCAGCCCCGCCACGAGCCGACCACGTGGATCTTCGAGGACAGCCTCTGGGTCGCGGGCGGCAACAACTGGCCGCTGCTCAATGACGTATGGCGCCTGACCATTCCGGCAGAGGAGTGAGTGCAATGGTACGAGCCGCGCTGCTGGCTGCGATGATGCTGTGCGCTCTTCCTGGATGGGCGCAGGAGATGGTGAACTCGTTCGAGACCGAGGCCGATCTGGAGCGCGTATCGGTGCCTGACACGGTCACGATGACGCGGGTGCAGGAGCACGTGACCGATGGCGAGTGGTCGGTGCGGCTGGAGATCCCAGGCAGCGACGCCGATACCTGGCCGGGGATGTCGTTCCCCACGAATCTGGACACCGCGAAGTTCACCGTGCTTGCTTTCGACGCGTTCAACCCGCAGAACGATCGTCTGAGCCTGAGCTGGCGGCTGGATTCTGAGGACGGTGGGGAGTTCGGTGGCGCGGCGCTGGAGCCAAACAGCGGCAAGCGCGTCGAGATCTGGGTGTCAGGGATGAAGCCGCTCACGCGCGTGCTGATCTACCGGCGAATGCCGCGCACGGACGCCACCGTCTACCTCGACAACATCCGCTGGGAGACCGTCGAGGGGCGCTTCGAGCCGATCCGGTATGTGGAGACCGCAGCGGCGCCCGAGGCTACTCCGGTCGAGCGCGAGCGTGGCTTCATCCTCTTCGGGCGGCCCCTCACGGACGTGGTCTTCGCGAACTCGGTCCCGCGCGCGGAGGAGCGGCTGGAGGCCGTTCAGGCGGTCGCCACGCCCGGTGAGTATGAGCCCGTGACGCTCTCCCTGCACGCGCTGGAGGACCTGCAGCAGGTGCGGGTGAGCGTGGAGGGCATACCGGCTACCGGTGAGGTGCTGCCGATCCGGGCGCTCGACAAGCGCGTCACATACTCCTCGCAGCAGTACATCGTGGACATGCCGGTGCTCTGCGAGCGGCGGGAGACCGCGGACGTCGCGGCCGGCCAGTCGAAGCGCTGGATGATCGACCTGCACGTGGCCGCCGACGCGCCTGCCGGCGTGCATGAGGGCGCAATCACCATCACGGCCGCCGGGCGCGAGCCGGTGACGGTGCCGCTGCGCCTGCGGGTGCTGCCGTACACGCTGCTGGAGCCGGCGGATATGTTCTGGGGCGAGTACTACCTCGGCCCGAAGCTGGCCGACACGCCTGAGGGCAGGCTGGAGGAGATCCGAAGCTCGCTTGCCGATCAGCGGGCCCACGGCATGACCTCGGTCGGTATGACCCAGGGCGTACCGGCGGAGGCGGTCACGTGGACCGGCGAGGGCTACGCGCTGGCGCTGGACGGGACTGAGTACGCGGCTTTCATGGACATGTACGTGGAGCTGGGCTTCCCGATGCCGATCATACAGCTCTCCGACAGCGGGCAGCATGCTCCCGGCATGGAGGGCATGAGCTTCGACAGCGAGGAGTGGGGGGAGCGCTACAAGGCCTTCTGGACGGCGATGCAGGCGGAGCACGCGCGGCGTGGCTGGCCGGAGGTGATCGTGCAGCCGGTGGACGAGCCGGGCTGGCAGGACCAGGCGGCGAAGGACCGCAACCTGCGCTGCCTGAAGCTGCTCAAGGAGATCCCCGGCATGCGCACCGAGCAGGACGGGCCGCGCGATGCCTACTTCGAAACGATCGCGGGGCCATGGTCTGATGTGTGGAACTACAACGGTGGGATCGGCGACCCCGAGACCGTCGCGGCCGCGCAGGCCGAGGGCCGCATCGTCACGATCTACAACTGCGACGTGGAGTCGTACCGGCCCGAGGTTGATCGCTACACCGCCGGCTGGTTCCAGCTCGCGGCCGGCGTTAATGGCTGCTACAACTGGGCCTACATGTCGTGGGGCGGCAGCCCCTACAACGACAACGACCACGCCTACGGAACGTGGATGCACGTCTACCCGCCGCTTGGCGAGGAGGTCGGCGGGCCGTCCACGGGCTGGATCGGCGCGCGCGAGGGCGTAGATGACTACCGCTACGTGCACACGCTGCGCGAGGCGATTGCCCGCGCGGAGGCCTCTGACAACGCTGCTGCGCAGGCGGCAGCCGAACAGGCACGCGCGGAGCTTGAGCAGCTCACGGGCAGCATCACCTACTCGCCGCGCGTCCGCAGCGCCGCACGCTGGACTGAGACCGGCGAGGACGCCGAGGGCCTGCCGACGATCGGCGGCACGCTGAAGCTCGACAACGGCTGGTCGCACGCGGACTATGAGACCAGCCGGGCCCTGGTGGCAAAGCATACGATCGCGATCATTCGGGCGCTGGGAGAGATCGCGGCCGAATGAGGTGACGAGCATGCCCCGACCGCTGTCGCTGCACCTCATGGTGGTCTGTGCAGCAGCGCTCATCGCCGTGGACGCAGGGGCGCAGACTCCGCCACTCGCGCAGGGCGGTCGCTCCGCGTGGGTCATCTACCGTGAGGTGGATGCGCCCGAATCAGTGTTGCTCGCAGCGACTGAACTGCAGCGTGTCCTGCGCCTGTCCACGGGCACGGAGCTGCCGATCGTGGACGCGCCCGCGTCGCCGATGATCTGCCTTGGAGACAACGCTGCGGCGCGGGATGCGAGCGTCTCCGCGGAGGGCCTGCCGCGCGATGGCTTCCGGACGCGCACCGTCGGTGGGAGCCTCTATATTACTGGCGCCGACCTGCGCGACGGCGAGGTGCAGTGGATCGGCTGGACGAGCCGCGGCACCCTCTACGGCGTCTACGACTTCCTCGAGGACATCGTTGGCGCGCGCTGGCTGATGCCCGGCGAGGTCGGCGAGGACATCCCCGCTCACCACCGGCTGCTGCTGCCCGACCTCGACGTCGAGGAGGCGCCGGACTTCGAGATACGGGTGCTGCAGGACATCCAGGACGAGCCGCCTGAGGCGCTGGGGGACCCGGAGATCGTGCGGCGCTGGATGCACGCCCAGCGGCTGCCATGCAAGCAGTTCGACGGCTGGCCGATGGGCTGGGGGCACTCGTGGGACGACTACATCACCGAGGCGCAGCTTGCCGAGCACCCTGAGTGGCGGGCGATCCCCGCGAACACGGACCGCCGCTGGACCCCCGCCCGCCACTCCGCGGTGAAGTACTGCACGACGAACCCCGAGATGCTCGAGGCCTTCGCCGATGGCGTCATGAAGCGGCTTGAGGCGAACCCGCGGCAGATCTCCGCCTCGATCTCACCCAGCGACGGAGGGGCCTTCTGCACCTGCGAGGACTGCGCGCCATCGATCGTGCAGGATCCGCACGGCTCACCTTCGTTCTCGCCGCTGATCCTCCGATTCTACGATGACATCGCGAGTCTCGTCAACGAGCGCTTCCCCGAGCGGCAGCTTCCCGGCTACGTCTACTACAACTACATGTACCCGCCGGAGCAGGTTGTGGAGATGCACCCGAACGTCTGGCTGGTCTTCTACGGCCTGCGGTACTACGGCTGGGGGCTCGCGAAGCCGACCTACGCCGCCGAATTCGAGGATGTCGTCCGCGGCTGGCGGCGCTTCTCAGACAACATGGTCTACGGCAGCTACACGATCTGGATGCGCTCCTTCAACGGGGCGATCATCCCACCGCCGCGGGCGATCCTGAAGATGGAGCTGCCGATCTCGCACGAGGCCGGCTATCGTGGCGCGACGATGGTGGGCCTGGCCGCATGGGGCACCGGCGCGCCGACCAACTACGTCCTCGCACGGCAGACGTGGGACGCCGACCTCGATGTGGACACGACGCTCGATGACTGGATGCAGCGGGCATACGGGCCGGGCTGGGAGTCCATGCGCGATCTCTATAGCCTCGTCGAGGCGCGGCTCACCGCGTGGAAGGAGCAGGAGTCGATCGAGTACCGCGGCGAGCAGTACGAGATCAACTACGCGGTGATCGACAGCGTCTACCGGCCGGTCCTTGGTGAGATCGAGCGGCTCTACCTCGATGCGCTCGCGAAGGCCGAGACCGACAGCCAGCGCGAGCGCCTGGAGATGTTCGGCGCGAACCTCATCCAGCTTCACCACGACATGCGCGAGGCCGGGATGATCGAGGGCGGTGAGGGCTCACACTTCTACCGCACTGACGAGCATTACGCGGCGTGGCTGGAGCAGGTCAGCGCCACGCTGGCCATCGCCTCGCAGCGCTACCCGATCTGGCACGGTGAGTGGTCGGGGTAGCCCCGCCGGAGGGTCGCAGTTCATCGCAGTCGGAGCCTGAGGAGTGAGTGTCATGCGACGCGCGTTCATCTGCCTGATCATCATCGCCTCCGCCGCCGCTGCCAGCGGAGGCGAGATCGTCTTCCACGAGGAGTCCTCCGGCGGGCTCCGGGACGGCTGGCGCTTCGTCAATGAGCGCGGCGAGTGCTCGGGCGAATGGGATGCCGCCGAGCCGCCCGGCGACGGCGCGGGCTCGCTGCGCTGTGATCTGCCTGCTGATGCCTCGGCGCGGGCTACGTGGGCTGCTCCGCGCATCGCCCTCAAGCCCGCGACCACCTACCGGCTGAGCTTCCGCGTGATGCTTGGCGGGATCACCGAGGGCGCCAGGGGCGCGTACGTGATCCTCTATGAGAACGGCGAGCCCGCTCCCACGCACTGGCACATGTCCGAGTACATGCGTGGCAGCCAGGACTGGCATGAGCGCGAGGTGGTGTTCACGACCCGCGATGACTGCGAGTGGGGCGCGTTGCGGCTCAAGCTGTGGGAAACCACGGGCTACGCGTGGTTCGATGACGTGGTCATCGAGGAGCTTGATGCGACCGAGACCGTGGTCGCGGCCGCTGAGACCGGGCGGCTGGTGCTTCCGGAGGATGACGGCTTCGCGCTGCAGACGATCTGGTATCCGGCGCACAGGCGCGCGGACCAGACGCTCCACCTCCTCCCCGACCGCCTGAACCCGGTGGCGATGTTCATCTACGGGCGGCCCGATGAGATCAGCGACCCGCACCTCATCATCGAGGCGCCGGCCAGCCTCACGATCCGTGGCCCGGCTGTGTGCGCGCGAGAGCCGTTGCCTGAGCCGGTCACGCTCACGCCAGAGCCGATCGAGCGCGATGGCGTCGCCTGTCTCCGCTGGCGAATACCGATCCCGGAGGAGCCGCTGCGCGCGGGGCTTCAGCCGGATGGACCGAACTGGACGCGCTATCACTTCATCTACGCAGAGCCTGGCCCCGACTGCCCGACCGAGTTCGCGTGGAACTGGCGGTTCGAGAGCGCGGGCGAGCTTGGGCCGCTGCACACGATCGACGCGCGCCTGCAGCCGAACCTCGGCGCGGACATAGAGCCGGTCGAGGGCTTCGCGCTCTACGCCCAGCACTCGGATGCCCTGCGCCTGCCTGAGCGCGAGGACCGCGAGCGTGTGCTCGACTACCTGCACTATGCCGGCATCCGCGGGGGGCTGGCGCTGAGCTACTACCAGCCTGAACTGGTCTCGGTGGACGATGAGCTTGCGGAGAACGGCTGGTTCACCTGGACGTGGCGCTGGTATGGCTACGGCGGCCCCGCGGGGGACGATCAGCGGATCGTATACGACAACGCCGCCACGCCGCAACGCGCCACGACCTGCCCACAGGTGCAGGTGGAGATGCTGGAGCCGCATGCGTCCTACCTGCGCGAGTTCTACGCCACCGCCCTCGCGCTTGACCGTGACTGGCTGATCCTGAACTACGAGCCGCCGGTCTTCAACGTGTGCTTCTGCGAACGCTGCAGGCGCGCGTTTGCGGAGCAGACAGGACGCCCGGCGGACGAAGTGCTCGCGATGACGCCGCAGGAGATACAGGCGCTTCCGGACAACGCGTGGGGGCGCTTCCGGGCGTGGCAGAACGAGCGGATCATCGAGAACCACGCAGCGATCATCCATGAGATCGACCCCGACTGCCTCTTCGGCGTCTGCGGGCCGGCCTGGACGCAATGGACCGCGGATCGCGGCCAGGACATCCGCCGCTTCGAGCCCGAGGTGGGCCTGCACGCTCCGATGATCTACCGCCCGCCGCAGGACTACGAGCCGCTGATCCGCTCGACATGTGAGGCCACCTCGGCACTGGTGATGCCCTTCATGCTGGGCTCGGACATCGCGGTCCCGGCGACCTTCCCGGATGCGTGGGACCAGTGGGCGAACATGCTCGCGACCGCGCTCTCGGGCGCGGACGGCGCGATCCTGTGGGTGGGGATTGAGTCGCTCGATGGCGAGATCATGAACGTGCTCCGGCAGAGCATGGAGCAGATCCGCCTGCTGCGCCCGTTCATCGAGGGAGGGGAGGCGGGCGCGGGGGTGACGATCCAGCCGCAGGTGCGCGATCTGCGCGTGGTGACGGTCGGAGACCGCCGGATCGAGGTTGGCTCGGAGAACTCGCTCATCCCGGTGCGCGACTGGCAGTGGAGCGGCCCACGCGGGCGGATGCTCGCGCTGATCAACTACGATCGCGCGCGAAGCCACGAGGTGCGGCTGTCCGCGCCGGGCATGCCTGTCCCGAGGGTGCTGCTTGGGCCCGCGCCCACCGCCGACGGAGACGCACTCGTGATCGAACTGGGGCCGGGAGAGCTTGCGGCGGTGGCGTGGGAGTAGGGTCCTTGGGAAACGACATTGGCCGGGGTGGAACCTGAGGCGCTGGCGCGCCTCACTCCTCGCGCCGCCAAACGACAGCGGCGCTCGAAGCGGCCCCTCCAGTACGGCGTACCGCCCGTTTGCGGCCACATCAGGCAAAATCCGAACAGCCGCCAGGAGGCCACGCACATGCCCGATCGTCTGTGGGAGCCGGATTTCGAGCGCCTGCTTGACGCCATCCACTGTCGGCAGCCGGATCGCGTGCCATTCCTTGAGCTGGGCATCGATCAGCAGGTGATTGAGGCGGTGATGGCCGCGCCGTATCCGGCCGCGGGCATCACCAGCGACGATGGCCGCCGCTACCGGATCGAGTTCCAGCGCCGGATGGGCTATGACTACGTGCGCGCGCACCCGGGGTTCTACTTCCCGACGAGGCGGCTGCTCTCGACCGCGGATACCGCCGTGGCGGAGCAGAACCGCGGCGAGCGCACCTGGCGCGACGAGCACGTCGGCCCGATCGCGGGCTGGGTGGACCTCGAGGCGTACCCGTGGCCGGAGGTCACTGAGGGGGCCTTCGCCGACATCGAGCGGCTCGGGGAGATGATGCCCGGAGGGATGAGGTGCAACACCTCCTTCGCGGGCGTGTGGGAGTACACCGTACTGCTGCTCGGCTACGAGCCGCTGTGTTACCTGCTGGCGGATGACCCCGAGCTTGTGCGCGCGGTCGCGGACGGGGTGGGCGAGGCGCAGCTTCGCTTCTACGATGCCCTCTGCGCCCATGAGGCGATGGGGTCGTGCATGATCGCCGACGACCTCGGCTTCAAGACGCACACGATGGTCGCGCCGGAGGTGCTGCGGGAGATCTTCCTCCCGTGGCTCGGGCGCATCGTCGACTGCATCCACTCGCACGGAAAGGTCGCGCTGCTGCACTCCTGCGGGATGTGGGAGCCGATCATGGAGGACCTGATCGCGATCGGCTTCGACGCCTTCCACTCCTTCGAGGACGTGATCGAGCCGGTCGAGCAGTTCAAGCGGCGCTATGGCGACCGCGTCGGCACGCTCGGCGGCGTGGACGTACACGTGCTGGCGAGCGGCACCGAGGCTACGGTGCGCGAGTATACGGCGCGGGTGATCGA
The DNA here is from genome assembly GCA_002411015.1 of Armatimonadetes bacterium UBA5352. Taxonomy (GTDB): domain Bacteria; phylum Armatimonadota; class Zipacnadia; order Zipacnadales; family UBA5352; genus UBA5352. The sequence continues at coordinate 50,169 of DHPY01000124.1, forward strand.
GGAGTGCAAGCCGGGGGGCGGCTGGGCGCTGGGCTCAGGCAACACCGTGGCGAACTACATCCCGGCCGCAAACTACCTCGCGATGCTCGACGAGGGACGGAGGCTGGGGGTGTACTGAGCTGTGCAGGAAGGACTTCGCGCGTCGCTCGGGGAAGCGAGTCGGACGCGCTACGTCCGCCGACCCGAGGGATGGTCGCCGTGAGTTCGCCCAACATCGTGTTCTTCCTCTCCGA